>CANQVE010000026.1 GCA_947627205.1 uncultured Clostridia bacterium
GGGTGTGACAACTTTATTATAACAGATCTCAACCACTTTTTCTATACCTTTTGTCTCACATCTATTGTAACATAACAAAATTTATCAGCATATTGTGTTTTTGTTATTGAAAAATTTTTTTATTTGTGCTATAATGAATAATGTATTGTTATGGCTTTCTTTATTTGAGGAAAAATATGGAAAATAATTCTGAAAATCAGATCATCTTCGGGCGAAACGCCGTTATGGAAGCACTTCGCTCCGAAAAGGAGATCAACACGGTCTATATACAAAAGGATCTTAAGATCGAGGGGATAGCCTCTCTTGCAAAAGAGCGCGGTGCTGTAGTAAAAATTGTCGGCGCGGAAAAGATAGCTTCTCTTTCGGGAACGCAGAAAAACGGCGGCGTTTGCGCGGAATTGTCTGCGGCGGAATATGCGGAGCTTTCGGATATCCTTGAGGTATCGAAGATAAAAGGAAAGCCTCCTTTTATCGTTATCGCGGACGAGATAGCCGATCCTCATAATCTCGGAGCAATTATCCGAACGGCAGAGGCAGCGGGAGCCGACGGCGTTATTATCCCGAAAAGGCGGAGCGTCGGTCTTAACGCAACGGTGTTCAAGACCTCGGCGGGCGCGGCGGCGTGGATAAAGGTCGCAAGGGTAACAAACCTTGTTGAAACGATAAAGACGCTGAAGAAAAACAATATATGGGTATACGGTATGGAAGCCGACGGAGAGCCTTATGAAAAGGTCGATTTTTCGGGAGGAGCGGCAATTGTCGTCGGCTCTGAGGGCGCGGGGCTTTCAAGGCTGGTGAGAGAAAACTGCGACAGGACGGTTTCACTGCCGATGAACGGAAAAGTAAATTCTCTGAATGCTTCGGTCTCGGCGGGGATACTTATGTACGAAATAATCAAATACAGAAAATAATCCAAAGGGAAGTGTTTTTATGGCAAAAAAGAATTATGATATCGACAATATTCTGAAAGAAGTTGACAACCTGCGGCTGGACGAGTCTGACGAAAATTCGGACAAAGACAAAAAAAGCCTTGCGGGATCGCAGAAGAAATCGGGGACAAAGGCTGATAAAAAGCCCGATTTCAGCGTTACACAGGTTATAGATCAATATTCCGACAAGAAGAAAGGAGCCGCCGCAAAGCAGTCGTCCGACGGCATAAAGGGAATGACCGAAGAAGCGGAAAGCGATAAAAGAAAACGCCTTTTTGACGATGAGCCGCGCGGAAAGAAAAAAACCGACGATAAGATATTTCTTGACGGCGGAGACAAAAAGTATTCGGAAAAAGGATCAAAACAGACGTCCGACAGCGATGAATTCGTTTTCCATACAAAAGAAGATCTCGTTACCACAGATGAAATGAAAAAGCGCAAACAACAGCGCATTGACCAGATAAACGAAGCTCTTCTTAAGGCTGACATAGAAGCAAAAAGCGACGATGATATGCTGGATCTTATGAATCCTGCAGAAAAGCGCGAGAAAGTTGCGGATATGCTGAGAGCAGGCGACGAAAAAATTGACAAAAGTGACAAAAGCGATACGGTTTCAATTTCGGATAAAGATCTTAAAAACGCTGCAAAAGAAGAATATGTTATCGAATATAAGCCCCATGTAAAAGAAACCGATACTCCCGACGAGATACTTGGCGCTTCGGCAAAACAACAGCCGAGCCGCGGAGAAATGCACATAGGCGAATCCATAACCGATGCGCTCGATAAAAAGATCGCTGTTGAGAGCGAACAGGAACACGCCGACGATATAAACGGCGAAGTAGAAAACGTATCGGACGACAGCGAAGACGTAGAAAAAATGCGCGAGGCAAATGATCTTGCACAAAAGCGCAAGCGCAGGATAGCGAATTTTATCCTCGAAGATCCGAGCGAGGAAGAGGATGAATTCAAGCCGACAAATGATATTCCCAAAGAGAACGAAGAAGAAGATGATGATGATGATGACGCGCCGATCGACCTCGACGACGAAAACGTTATTCGCGAACGTCTGAACCGCTCGTCAAAGGGACTGTTCTGGAGGCTCGTCATAACGGGCGTTCTGTTTGCCGCGACGCTTTTCATAAGCATAGTGAACACTGCGAACGTTCAGGAACTTGGAGTGCTTGGGGGCGTTATAAGCCTGCGTTCTTCAACCGAAAACTATCTTTATTGTATGCTGACGATAGGCGTTTTATCATTCGGCTCGTGTTCTTCGGTAATTGCAAACGGATTTTCAAAGTTGTTTAAGAAGCGTCCCGACGGCGATACGCTGTGTGCGGCGGCGCATACGGCGGCGATCGCCGCAATGATACCGTATCTTTTCAGGATAGATTATACCCAGCTTTCAAGGTCGCATGTCTATCTTGTGGTATCGCTCGCTTTGCTCTGCTTTAACACGCTTTCAAAACTGATAACGGTAAAGACCGCACAGAAGAATTTTGAATTCGTTTCGGCTGAGGGTGCTAAATATTTCGCGGACTTCTGCGAAAAAGGAAGCGCCGAACAGCTCGCAAAGGGAGCAGTTCCGGGTGTTCCGATAACGGCGGCTGTCAGAAAGACCGAAATGCTTAAAGATTTCATTATTTCGACATACTGCGAGGACGCTTCGGACAAAATAGCGGGAAAAGCGTCTATAGTTACCGTTATAGCGGCAATAATCGCGGCAGTAACAGCGTTTTTCACAAACGGGGATATAGAATGGGCGAACAACCTTTCATGGAGCTTTACGGTGCTTTCGGCGGTGTGCTGTCTGGGAGCGTCGCTGTCATGCTCGTTGACTGTTACAGTTCCGCTCCTGCTTGCTTCTATAAAAGGTAAAAAGGATAAATTCGCGATACTCGGATATAATGCCGTAGAAAATTTCAGCGAAACAAACTCAGTGCTTGCAGAAGCGTCCGATCTTTTCCCTCCCGCGAGCGTAGTAATAAACAATATATGCGGCTATGACAAGCCCTCTGCCCGCGGCGAAGGAAAAGTAAATATTGACGAAGCAATTATCCTCGGAGCAAGCCTTGCTTATGCTTCGGGAAGCATTCTTTCGGACGCGCTGTTCAATATGCTTGACTATAAGAAAGAGCTTTTAAAACCCGTAAGCGGCACGGTCTATGAAAACAACCTCGGAGTTATGGGATGGATAGACAGAAGAAGAGTTCTCCTCGGAACGCGCGAACACATGATAGCTCACGAAATATCCGTTCCGAGCGTAAAGAAAGAGTCCGCGGCTAATACCAAAAATGATAATGTAATTTATCTTGCCGTCGGAGGAGAAGTCTGCCTGCTCTTTTTCGTATCGGTAAAAGCCGACGAAAGCATACAGGAAAAGGTAAACAAACTTTCTGAAGAGGGCATAACGCTTCTGGTAAAATCGGTGGACGGAATGATAACCGCTCCTTTTGTAGAAAATATATTCGGTCTTTACGAGGGTTCTGTAAAGGTCATACCGTTTGACTGCCATGAGGTATTCAATAACTGCACGAAATTTGTATCGAGCGGAAGCGGGGCGCTTTCCGTTGACGGAACATTCTCATCTTTTGCAGAGGGTATCTCTGCGGCAAAAGGGTTACGCGCGAAAATTTCGATCGGCTCTATTATACAGATAATTACGGCGGGACTAGGCATACTGCTTGCAGTAATATTTATGTTCGCAAAGAATTATAGCATGTTCAACGGACTTTGGATATTGCTGTACGGAGTGATTAGCGCGGCGATAACGATAGGCGTTCCGTTTATAAAGCGGTTATGATGCTGACTGACGAGGAATACATGGAAAAAGCGCTTGCGCTGGCAAAAAAGGCTTTTGAAATGGGAGAGATACCCGTCGGCGCGATAGTTGTAAACAAAGACGGAGAAATAATCGCTGAAGCCTATAACGAGCGCGAAATGCTTATTTCTCCCACTGCTCATGCGGAGATACTCGCCATCGAGCGCGCCGCGAAAGCTCTTAAAAGCAGACGGCTTTCGGACTGTACTCTTTATGTAACGCTCGAACCGTGTCCTATGTGCGCGGGGGCGGTAATAAACGCCTGTTTAAAGCGCCTTGTTTACGGAGCGTTTGACGAGAAAAACGGCGCCTGCGCTTCGGTAGTGGCATTGTTTGACGAAAAATTTACACACATTCCGCGCGTAAGAAGCAGAGTTCTCGAAGAAAAATGCGGAAAAATACTCTCGGATTTTTTCGGGGATTTGCGCGGGCAATAGAAAACAGGTCATTCGGAAAGACGCATATTTTTCCGATAATCTAAAATCAGATCGGGGAAAACATCAGAATGGGAGAAAAGCCTAATTCACAGAACAGATACCGTACTCTCGCGGGCAATATCATAATATTGGGCATAGGACAGTTCAGCTCCAAGCTCCTTGTGTATGTAATGCTGAAATTCTACACAAGTATGCTCGGACCGGCGGGCTATGGCGATATGACAAACCTCATAAATGCGGGTGCGCTTCTCATCTCGGTTTTCTCGCTGTCCATCGCAGAGGGCGTATTGCGTTTCGGTCTTGAAAAGAACAACAACGGTGGTATGGTGTTTTCTATCGGGATAAATGTTGCGGTGTGCGGGTGCGTTGTATTTGCCGCGTTTGTGCCGCTGGTAGGGCTTATCCCGATGCTTAAAGGCTATGAATGGATGCTGTTCATCTACGTCCTGGCGGGCGCGGTCAAAGAAGTGTGCGGAATATATGTCAGGGCAAGAGTTTCCGTAAAGCTGTTTGCGGTAGACGGCATACTGACTACCGTTTCAATGATAGTATTCAACCTTGTTCTGCTCGGAATTTTCGGGCTGGGAATAAACGGTTATATCTGGTCGGTCGTTCTGAGCAATCTGGCTTCGGTCATTTTCCTCAACATAACGGCAAAACTCTACAAGCGCTATAGACCTGTAGGAAACGACAAAACGCTTTATGTTTCAATGCTCCGATACAGCATACCGCTTATGCCGACGACGATAATGTGGTGGATAATAAATATGTCGGACGGATTTATGGTCACTTCTTTTATCGGGAGCGACGCAAACGGTATTTACGGGTTTGCCTATAAATTTCCGAACCTCGCGGCTGTAGTAGTAGGCATTTTTGCGCAGGCATGGCATATGTCTGCCATAACCGAAAGGAACTCGCGCACCGTTTCAAACTTCTACTCGAATATTTTCAGTATGATGCAGACGGTCGTTTTTATCGCCTGCGCGGGGATAATGCTGATATTAAGACCTGTCATTATGCCGTTTTTCGGAACGGAAGAATTCGCTCCTGCATATTTATATGTTCCGACGCTGTTAGGCGCGGTAATTTTCCAGTGCTTCAACAACTTTTTGTCAAGCATATACGAGGCTTCGAGAAAAACTACCCATGCGCTCATTTCTTCGGCGATAGGCGCGGGAGCTAATATAATTTTAAACCTCCTGCTTATTCCGACTATGGGAATAATGGGCGCGGCTGTCGCGACGTTTATGAGCTATCTTATCGTATTTATCTACAGGGTTATAGATACAAAGAAGTTACTTTACATGACGATATACTGGCTGAAAATCATTGTAAATATCCTGCTTCTTACGGGCATGGCGTGTTCGATAATGTTTTTAGAGTTCGGTCTGCTGCAGAATGTTATAAATGCGCTCGTTTTCATTATTATAGTTGCGCTGAACTTTAAGACCTGCATTCAGGCGGTTAGGTTGGTTTTAAACAAGAAAAAGGAAAAGAAAGATGAAACAGTTTCTTGAAATTGCAAAAATAGTTGCCGCTCACGGTATCCGCGGAGAGGTCAAGTGTCAGTATTACTGCGACGCTCCCGAAATTCTCTGCGAGTTTGAAACGCTTTATCTGAACAAAGGAAAAACGCCCGTTACGATAACACGCGCTTATGTACACAAAAATGTGGTGATAATAAAGCTCGACGGCGTTGATACTATAGAAGAAGCGCAAAAGTATATCGGGAAAATGCTTTATATGGACAGAAACGACGTAGAACTTCCAGAGGACGTTTATTTCATACAGGATATCATAGGGCTTACGGTAAAAAACGCCGAGACGGGCGAGGTCTACGGGAAAATATCGGACGTTTACCAAAACGGTGCTACTGACGTTTATTCGATAAAGAAAGAAAACGGAAAGGAGCTTATGTTTCCGTATATAGACGACGTCGTTAAAAAAATTGACATTGAAGCGGGAGAAATTCTGATAATCCCGCTTGAGGGGCTGTTTGATGAGGATTGATATAGCGACGCTGTTTCCCGATATGTGCGAAAGGGTGTTCGGCGAAAGCATTGTCGGGCGCGGCATTAAAAACGGGTATCTCGAAGTTTATGCGCACAATATCAGAGATTATACGAACGACAAGCATAAAAACGTTGACGACAAGCCCTTTGGCGGCGGCACGGGAATGGTAATGCAGGCTCAGCCTGTTTATGACTGCATAAAAGCAATAGCGGCGCTGCACAAGACACCTCCCCGCATAATTTATCTCTCTCCGCAGGGAAAGACGCTGACGCAGGCTAAAATATGCGAGCTTGCAAAAGAAAGCGGGCTTATTCTTCTTTGCGGGCATTATGAGGGAATAGACGAGAGAGTTATAGAAGAACTTAATGCCGAGGAAATTTCGATAGGAGATTATGTGCTTACGGGCGGAGAATTGCCCGCGCTTGTGCTTACTGACGCAATAGCACGTTTACAGCCCGGGGTGCTTCCCAACGAGGACGCCTACAGCATAGAGAGCCACTATGACGGGCTTCTTGAATATCCGCAATATTCGCGCCCCGAGATATGGAAAGAACGGAAAGTTCCCGAAATATTGCTTTCGGGAGATCATAAACAGGTCGTTGAATGGCAGAGGAAAATGTCGCTCGAAAACACCAGAAAAAAGCGCCCCGACTTATACGGGGCGTATATCCAAAAAGCTCTTGAGAGTTTTATTTGCGGTATGAAAACGGCGTGCGGCATTCCCGATGACATATCATTTTCAACCGTTTCCCTGCCCGAAGAAATGTTAAAACGGGTAAAGCGAGGAAAGCTGAGAATGCTCGATATTGATAAGGAAAAGGGAGAATACGTTATTCTGACGGATGAGCAGGAATTACCTAAATTTACGGTAATAATAACCGAAAAACTTTTGAACGGCGTAAAATTCAGGCTCTTATACAAACCTAAAAAGGAAGAAACAAATGACTAAAAACGTTTTTATAGCAATAACAGGCAGACCGAATGCGGGAAAAAGTTCGCTTACAAATCTGCTTGTGGGAGAAAAGATATCCATAGTGAGCGAAAAACCGCAGACAACGCGAAACCGTATAAACGGCGTTCTTACAAAGGGAGATACGCAGTTTGTGTTTATTGATACTCCCGGGTTTTTAAAGCCGCGGACAAAACTTGCCGAACACATGGTAAAAGCCGTCAGGACAAGCGTAGATGATGTTGATGTTGCAATTCTTATGGCGGACGCTACTAAAAAACTTTCCGCAGTAGAACAAGAACTCGCGCGGTCGTTTGCTTCTCATAACACAAAGGTCATACTGCTTCTGAACAAAATTGACCTTGTAAAATCAAAAGAGGAGCTTCTGCCGCTCCTCGACGAATACAGCAAGCTCTACAGCTTTGAGGAAATAATTCCGATAAGCGTTAAAAAGCGGATAAACACCGAGCTTATTATGCCCCTGCTCGAAAAATATGCAGTTGAGGGAGAGCATTTCTTCCCCGACGACATCGCCACAGACCGCACGGAAAGGTTTTTATGCAGTGAGCTTATACGCGAAAAGCTCCTTTGGACGATGCAGCAGGAGATCCCCCACGGGACGGCTGTAGACATAGAGAGCTTTTCTTCCCGCACAAATAAAAACAACGCCGAAGTCATAGATATCGGCGCGGTAATAATATGCGAAAAACAATCCCACAAGGGAATGATTATCGGAAAAGGCGGAGAACGTCTGAAACAGATAGGTTCTCTTGCGAGAAAAGATATTGAAGATATGCTCGACGCAAAGGTCAATCTTCAGATCTTTGTAAAAGTAAAGGAAAACTGGCGCGACAACGAGCGCTTTATAACCGACAACAAGATAGCCGACGACTAGAGCTTTTTAAGTTCCTTTTCGACATTTGTAACGACCGAAAACAGCGCGGTGCTTTGCTTTGGATATTCGCGCTCTATACGGGAGTTTGTTATTTTTTCATCGGCTGTTCCCTCTTTTTCGGCGGTCTTTGCCGCAACGTCTTCGAGGCTAAGCTCTGCAAGCGTTATTCCCGAAAGGCTCTCACGCGGAACGGAAAACAGGTTTTCGTCGTTTTCCCCGCCCGCGCTGTAGACCATTCTGAATGCACGGTAGACTGCCGTCAGCATATAGTTTCCGACCGACCTTGCGAGCTTTTGGTTATTGGTTTTCATAAGCAGTGAAAACACGACTTCTAATGCGTTTGTGATCAGCTTTTTTCTGAGCATTATCCCCGCGGAAGAAGTATTTACAACGGCGTTTTCATTTACTGCACTTTCTTCAAGCTCGGCTTCTTTAACGACTGCGCCGTTTCGAGAATTGCTTCTTCCGAGCAGATAATCTACGGAAACGTTATAGAAATCCGCTGCCTGTATCAGAAAATCAAGACCGCATTCGCGCTTTCCGTTTTCATAATGCGACAAAAGCGCCTGGGCAACGCCGAGTTGGTCTGCGGCCTCTTTTTGTCTTAATCCGCGTTCTTTTCTAAGCAGTTTTAAAATTCTCGGAAAATCTTTATTCATCTTTTTTATCTCTCCAAATTTTCCACATAATATTCACAAAGTATATTATATTACATTTATTCTTAGATGTAAAGCGTCATATTTAACAAAATTTCGACATTTGCATAGGATATAATTCCTAATTATACAACATATAGGAGTGTAGAAAATGAGAAACTACTATTTGTACCTTATCCGTCACGGTATCACACAAGGAAATCTCGACGGGAAATACATCGGTCAAACCGACCTTTCGCTGTGTCCCGAGGGGAAAAAAATGATCGAAAATTTCTGCGCCTGCGAGCTTTATCCCGAAGTTGAAAAAGTGTATTCCTCACCGCTCGCGAGGTGTCTGGAAACTGCCGAAATAATTTATCCCGACCAAAAACTTATGATCATAGACGAGCTTTGCGAAATGAATTTCGGGGATTTTGAGGGAAAGACTTCCGAACAGCTCGCCGACCTGCGCGAATATAAAGACTGGCTCAAAGGCGGAGTGGATTCCGCACCGCCGAACGGAGAGAAATACAGCGAGTTTATGCTTCGCTGTATAAACGGTCTTGACAGCGTTTTCAGCGACATGATGAAGAACGACCTGCAATACGGCGCGGTAGTAACTCATGCGGGAGTTATCACAAATCTTCTGTGCGGCTACGGACTTCCGAAAGGAAAGCCCGCGGACTATATGTGCGCGCCGGGAGAGGGGTTTGAAATATCGCTCACGCCGTTTTTATGGCAGAAAGGTCCTACGTTTGAAATAACGAATAAGCTGACATTAACGGGAAATATAAATCCGTAAAACTGCCGATAAAGCCCCGTGTGCATTTGCATACGGGGCTTGCAGTCTGTATATAAAGCCTTTTTCTCCGAACATCAAAAATCTTTATTTCCAAAACAACCTTTGATTTCTTACCTCTTACATCTTATTTCTAACCTCTAGAAGCAGGCGTTTATAAGGAAACACAATATACAGCCTATTACAAAAGGTATCAGAAATCCGAGAACTGCCCATTTCCAGCTGCCCGTTTCTTTTTTTATCGTAAGGAGCGTTGTTGAACACGGGAAATGAAACAGCGTGAATACTATAACGCACACCGCCGTTATTGCCGTCCATCCGTTCGCGGAAAATATCCCGAAAAGCTGTTCCGTTGAAATTTCCGATATAACGCCGCTCTGCTCATAGATCATTACTATAAGCGGGATTACAATTTCGTTTGCGGGAATACCGAGCAAAAACGCCGTTATTATTGCGCCGTCCATTCCCAAAAGTTTTCCGAATGGCTCGAAAAAGTTTGTGATGTACGAGAGCAATGTTCCTCCGCCTATGCTCACATTTGCTAAAAGCCATATAACCGCGCCCGCGGGAGCGGCAATTGCCGCGGCTCTGCCGAGCACAAATACCGTTCGGTCAAGGCATGAACGTATCAGTATCTTTGTAAGCTGTGGTTTTCTAAAAGGAGGAAGTTCCAGAGTAAACGACGAGGGTTCTCCGCGAAGCAGAGTTTTTGCGAGAATTTTAGACGCGGCAAACGTCATGAAAATACCGAGCAGAATTGTAAAAGTGAATATCAGAGCGGACAAAAGGCTTGATAAAAGGTTTTTGTCTTCCGCGCTGTTTACGAAAAACGCCGAGATGAGCGCTAATATCATCGGGAAACGTCCGTTGCATGGGACAAGTGAATTTGTGAGTATCGCTATAAGGCGCTCGCGTCGGCTGTCTATTATTCTCGCGCCCGTAACTCCCGCGGCATTACAGCCGAAGCCCATACACATACAAAGTGCTTGTTTTCCGCAGGCACTGCATTTATGAAACGGTTTGTCGAGATTATACGCTATACGGGGAAGATAACCGAGGTCTTCGAGCAAAGTGAACAGCGGAAAAAATATCGCCATAGGCGGGAGCATTACGGATACCACCCACGCAAGCACTCTGTATGCCCCGTCCACGATTATTCCCGAAAGCCATTCGGGAACTTTCAGCGCCGAGAAAAGCTCACCGAGCCTGTCGCCGAGAAAGAACAGCGCCTTTCCGAGATATTCCGACGGATAATTCGCGCCGACTATGGTTATCCAGAAAACCAGAAGAAGCAGAAGAAACATTATCGGAAAGCCGAGCGCTCTGCTTGTAAGTATCCTGTCGAGTTTTGATATTTCGCGCTCGGGCATTTTTACGGCGTCCTTGCAAATGTCGCTTGCATCCTTAAATATACAGCCGACTATTTTGTCCTGTAGTATATCTAAGTTTATACCGTCTTTTGAAAGATGCGCTCTCGACTGTTCAACTGCGCTGCAGACATCGGCGTTTTTTAAAATGTCACTGTTTATATCGGAAGTCAGCGTTCCGTCAACAAGCCTCAGTGCCGTCCATTTTGCGGGAACGCCGAGCGATAAACTCTGTTCTTCAATTGCCTTTGCGGTAATATCGGCGGCTTCTTCTATAGGCTTTATGTAATCAAGTTTTCGGACATTTTCGGGAGCGGGAGAAGAACAAAGCTCGTCTAGCCTGTCGGTCAGAAGTTTAAGAGTACGCTTTTTATGAGCGGTTATCCCCACGACGGGAACTCCCAATCGCTTTTCGAGAAGCTCTATATCTATTTTAATTCCCGCCCGCTTTGCCTCGTCGAGCATATTTATACATACAAGCGTTTTCGGGCATATCTCCATTATCTGCAAAACAAGATTAAGCCCGCGCTCCAGACAAGTCGCGTCGCATACAACTACCGCCGCGTCCGCTCCGCCGAAGCATATAAAATCACGCGCGGCTTCTTCTTCGGCGGAATGTGCAATAAGAGAATAAGTGCCGGGAATATCCACAAGTTTATATCTGAAAGCCTCGGTCTTAAAAAAGCCGCTCGCTGTTTCAACGGTCTTTCCCGCCCAATTTCCCGTGTGCTGGTGTAAACCCGTGAGGGCATTAAAAACCGTACTTTTGCCGACATTCGGATTTCCCGCGAGAGCAACGGTCTTGTCAAAAGAACTGTTGTTCAATTTATGCCACCCCCTATATTTCCGTTACGATTATTCCGCCGCTGTCGCAGTTTCTTATCGCTATTACTGCGCCGCAGATAATATATGCGCTCGGATCGCCGAGGGGACTTCTGCCTATGCACTTTATGACCGCTCCCTCTACTACACCTATATCCGAAAGCCTCCGTCTTAATGCTCCGTGCGATGTCAGCTTTTTTACAACGGCGCTCTTACCTACTTTAAGACAACTGAGCGGAATTTCCAACATAAAATCACCCTTTTTCACTGTTAGTATTACATAATATGCTTTATGAAAAATAACGTGAGGAGAGTTTAAACAGTTATATCAATAAATGATTTTTGAAAGTTAAAAACAAAAATCCTGCAAATTTTTGATGATTTTAGAAATAATTTGCCTTATTAAGAATTTTTCGGAAATATAAAATTCATAAATTTTGTGAAAAAGTGACAATAAAAAAATTATATGTTATCTTTATTTGTTTGAATTTGCTGTAGACAAACGAAAGCAAATGAGTTATAATAATAGCGTAACAAAGAAACGACGGCGTTTCGAGAGCGGGTTTTCCGCGTCTTGACGCCGTTTTTTCGTATTTAAAAGTAATATTATCAGGAGGAACGGGACTATGGAAAATTTTAATGTAGTAGAGCAATTCGGCATTGATGTGTTCAATGAAGAAACAATGCGCCAGCGCCTGCCGAAAAATGTTTTCAAGACGCTGAAGAAAACAATTGCCGAGGGAAAAGAGCTTGACAGTTCAATTGCGGACATTGTTGCAAACGCAATGAAAGACTGGGCTATAGAAAAAGGTGCAACGCACTATACTCACTGGTTCCAGCCTATGACGGGCATTACAGCAGAAAAGCACGACAGCTTTATTTCGCCCACAAACGATGGCACGGTCATTATGGAGTTTTCGGGCAAAGAGCTTATAAAGGGCGAGCCCGACGCTTCGAGCTTCCCCTCGGGCGGTATAAGAGCGACGTTTGAAGCGCGCGGATATACGGCTTGGGATCCGACTTCTTATGCGTTTGTAAAAGGCGGTTCTCTTTACATTCCGACTGCGTTCTATTCATATTCGGGCGAAGCGCTCGACAAGAAAACTCCTCTGCTGCGCTCGATGGACGTTGTTTCGGACGCGGCGCTGAGAATACTTAAACTTTTCGGAAATACCACCACAAAGCGCGTTGTTGCAACAGTCGGCGCTGAGCAGGAATATTTCCTTATTGACAAAAAGAATTATGACAAGCGCAAGGACCTTATTTTCACGGGCAGAACGCTTTTCGGCGCTCCCGCTCCAAAAGGTCAGGAGCTTGACGATCACTATTTCGGAGTAATCAAAGACCGCGTTGCGGACTATATGAAAGACCTTGACGAGCGTCTTTGGAAACTCGGTATCACATCCAAGACCAAGCACAACGAGGTTGCTCCCGCACAGCACGAGAACGCGCCGATATTTGCTCCCGCAAACCTTGCGACAGACCAGAACCAGCTCACTATGGAGCTTATGAAAAAGGTCGCTCTTGAACACGGGCTTGTTTGCCTGCTTCATGAAAAGCCTTTTGCGGGCATAAACGGCTCGGGCAAGCACGACAACTGGAGCTTGTCTACAGATGACGGGCAGAACCTGCTCGATCCGGGAAATTCGCCCATGGAAAACGCACAGTTTTTGACGTTCCTGGCGGCTATTATAAAAGCAGTTGACGAATATTCCGACCTTTTGAGAATGTCGGTCGCTTCTCCCGGAAACGACCACAGACTTGGCGCAAACGAAGCGCCTCCCGCTATCATCTCGATATTCCTCGGCGAAGAGCTTCAGGGCGTTGTAGACGCGCTTGTTGAGGGCAAGGAATACACCTCTAACGGAAAGCAGATGTTCAATGTCGGAGTTTCTTCGCTTCCCGACTTCCCGAAAGACAGCACGGACAGAAACAGAACTTCTCCTTTTGCATTCACGGGCAACAAGTTTGAATTCAGAATGGTTGGTTCTAACCTTAATATTGCAGGTCCTAACACTATCCTCAACACTATCGTTGCAAACTCTCTGACAGAATTTGCAGATGTGCTTGAGGGCGCAGAGAACTTCAACGAGGCTCTTCACGACCTGCTTGTAAAGACAATAAGCGAGCACAAGAGAGTTATCTTCAACGGAAACGGCTATGGAAACGAATGGCCTGTAGAAGCTGAAAAGCGCGGACTTCCGAACCTCAAATCAACGGTAGATGCAGTAGCCTGCGTGACCGCTCCGAAGAACATAGCTTTGTTCAAGAAATTCGGTGTTTACAGCGAAGTTGAGCTTTATTCAAGACAGGAGATCCTTTTCGAGAACTACTCAAAGGTTATAAATATCGAAGCGCTTACCGCCGCAGATATGGCAAAAACGGAGATACTTCCCGCAGTAATGAAATTTGCTAAGGACGTCTGCGATATTGCCGCGAGCAAGAAAGCTCTTGGTCTTGAACCTACGGTTGAAACGGAAATGGCAAAGAAAGTAAACGACCTTACCGCGGCGCTCTCCGAAAAGGCTTATGCGCTTTCCGACGCAGTCGTAAAGGCACAGGCAATAGAGGGCGAAGAAGCGAAAGCGCGCTGCTATCATGACGAAGTATTCAGCACCATGCAGTCGCTGAGAGCCGTAGCAGATGAGCTTGAGACAATTGTCGGCGAGGAATACTGGCCTTATCCGACATACGACGAGCTTTTGTTCAACGTTTAAACAGATCGCAGATCACACCGTGAGGGCAGTGATTTCTGCTCTCCTCTTTCTTCTGTGGTCTGAAAATAATCCCGCTCCCTTTTCATTTGGGCTGTCCTTTCGGACAGCCCTCTTTCTGTATTGACAATAAATCCATGTTATGGTATAATCAAATATACAGCGTAATATTTTTATTGACAGTAATATTTACAAAAGGGGTAAAGAATCGTATGAACACCGACTGTACCATAATCTGCGGTGCGCCTTGCAGTGCGCTTGATAAAGAGCTTATAAGCGGGTTTGTTATCGCCGCGGACAAGGGGCTTGAATATGCGCTTAAAGCGGGAATTGTTCCCGACTTATGCGTTGGCGATTTTGACAGCGCAGAGTGTGATGTTCCCGAAAATGTCGAGTGCATAAGGGCTGTTCCCGAAAAGGACGACACAGACACGATACTTGCCGCGAATATCGCAATTGAGCGAGGATTTAAAAGACTGCGTTTTTTATGCGCTCTGGGCGGACGGCTCGGGCATACGCTCGCGAATATTCAAATGCTCTGCGGTCTAAAAAAACGCGGAATTGACGCGGAAATGTACGGCGAACATGAGCGCGTTGAAATTCTCCTAAATGAAATAAAGCGCTTTAAACGATTTGACGGCTATCTTTCGGTTTTCGCGTATGATAATACGGCTCAGATAACCGAGCGCGGCGTTAAATACAAAACGGAAAACCGCGTTTTCAAAAATGACTATCCGCTCGGTGTAAGCAATGAAATTACCGAAGAATATGCGGAGATAACGGTTAAAGGCTGTGCAGTAATTGTTGAGGAATACGGAGAATAAGCCATGAAATTTATGATAGCGTCTGACATTCACGGTTCGGCATTCTGGTGCAATAAAATGCTCGAAGCATATAAAAGCGAAAAAGCGGACAGGCTTTTGCTGCTCGGAGACTTGCTCTATCACGGACCGAGAAACGACCTGCCGAAAGAATACGCCCCGAAGCTCGTAATTGAAATGCTGAACGGCTTAAAGGACGAGATACTCTGCGTAAGAGGAAACTGCGAAGCAGAGGTTGACCAGATGGTGCTTAAATTCCCCGTGCTTGCGGAATATGCGCTGATAAGCGCGGAGGGCGCGGAAATATTTATGACGCATGGGCATAATTATAACGAGGAGGCCCTGCCTCCGCTTAAACCTAATGATATACTGCTTTGCGGACACACGCACATTCCCGCGTGCAATATTCACGAAAGCTATGTTTATATGAACCCCGGCTCGGTATCATTGCCTAAAAACGGCAGTGCAAACGGCTATATGACGCTTGAAAGCGGGCGGTTTTTATGGAAGAATTTTGACGGAGATGTTACAAACAGCTATGAAATGCGGTAAGATAATAAAAAAAATCGCGCTTGTTACAGCGGCAATCTTCTGTATTTTTACGCTCGGCGGGTGCGAGAGCTTTACCGAACAAAGCGAGCCTCTGACGCCGCCGTTTTTTACAATTCGCAATGATGAAACAGGCGGCGTAGTTTATATGCTCGGGACAATGCACGTTGCAGAAAACGGCGTTCAATACCCCGAAGAAATTTACGAGGCAATTGACGAATGCGAAACGGTAGCTGTTGAAGTTGATCTTATCGCGCTCGACAAAAACCAAGACGCCGTTAATGAAGCAATGACGCTTCTCGAATGCAAAACGGGAACGACAGCCGATATTCTCGGAGAGGACTATGGAAAAATAAAAGCGTTCTTTCTTGAAAAAGGGCTTTATAACATGGCTTATGACAGGTATCTCCCGACGGTCTGGAGTTCTATGCTGTCAAACAAAATGGCGTCTGACTGCGGATATTATGCCGAAAACGGAACAGACCGCGCGGTAATTCAATATGCAATGAAAAAAAACAAAAACATCTTCGAGTTTGAAAGCATTTATGAGCAATATAAAATGAACTCCGAGGAAAGCCCTGCGCTACAGGCATTCGTCCTGAAAGACGCGGCGGAAACGGACTATGATGACCAGCTTTCGGCAATGCGCGAGCTGTACAAGGCATGGAGCGAGGGAGATATTTCGGCACTCGAAAAAATGCTCGAAAGCGACAGTATCCCCGAAGAATTAAGCGACGATTATGCCGACTATTATGCGGCAATGTACACAGACCGCCAGGAGAAAATGGCTGAAAAAATATCCGAATGGCTCGAAAACGGAGAAAAGGTTTTTGTCGCTGTCGGCGCAATGCATTTCGCGGCGGCGCCCGATATACTTGATCTATTAGAAGAATAGAAAATATTTTCGGCTTAGAGATTTATTTAAACGTAATATTGCACTCAGGCAGTTTAGTTTTTAAATTGTCAACTGCTTCTTGCCTAACAGGATTTTGCGAAAGTTCGAGCACTGTAAGAGAAACGGCTTTTTCAAACGGCGAAAGGTCGGTTATTTTATTTGCGCCTGCTAGTAAATAAGTCAGTTTTCCAAGTTCGGATATAGGCGAAATGTCCGACACGAGGCAGTTGGTTATATCCAGATAACTAAGCTCCGAAAATCCGCCAAGCGGCGAGAGGTCGGTTATCTGATTTGATTTTAATGTAAGCTCCGTTATTTTTGTAAGGTTTTCAAGCGGCTCTATGCCGCTTATTTTATTATAGCCTAGATCCAGCAATGCAAGCTCTGAAAGCTCCGAAAGCGGAGTTATATCGCTTATTTCATTATAACTAAGGCTTAGCTCCGAAAGTTTTTTGAGATTTGACAATGGCGAAATGTCGGTTATATTGTTGATATAAATATCGAGAACTTCAAGCTCCGAAAGCCCCGACAAAGGCGAGATATCTGTTATTTCGTTTGAGTATGCATATAGGTAAGTAAGCCCCGAAAGTTCCGAAAGCGGAGTCAAGTCGCTTATCTCGTTATAGCCGATGTCAAGGTATTCGAGCGCTTTAAGGTCTTTAAGAGGCGAAAGGTCGGTTATCCTATTGTCGCCAAGGTCAAGAAAGTTTAACAAAGAAAGCTCGGAAAGCGGGCTTATGTCGGTTATCTCACTTCCCGAAAGGGTAAGCTCTGAAAGCGCGCTCAGCTTTGAAAGCGGAGTTATGTCATTAAGCCTGCACCTGTACAAGGTCAGCGACTTTAGATTTACGAGCTTTCCGATATTTTCAATATCTTCCGCCGAAAGCTGTTCGCCGTATAAATAAAGCTCGGTTGTGTTTTCGACGTCGTATTCTTTTCCGCATATTTCCGTTTCGGGCAGAGGATTTCCGAAAGGATCGGTAGTTACGCTTCCCGAAAAGCCCGAAAAAATCGAAGAACTCGGCGTTTCATTTTCACAGCCCGAAATGAGAAGTGCGGCGACAGAGAGCGCCGTTATAAATTTGACAGTAGTATTTTTGTTCATTTTATTCATTGATTGGCAGAAGTTCTGCGGTTGATAAAAAAATTCTCTCCGACCGCCCGAAGAAAATTTTATCCGGGCGGTCAGGTCTGAGAGAATGGTTTTTATGTGGTTTATATACCGTGGTTGCCTGTTACACGGATTTTGAGTGTTATGATATCATTAGATTTTTGATACGATATTTTCTTAGCAACAACCGTTCCATAGCCCTGCCAGTGTTTGAGTTTCATGATTGTTTCTCCTTTTATCTGTAAATCGTATACAAGCAAGCATCGTTTATTTTAGCTTTGTCAAGAGATTGCCATGATACATCGAGTAAATAACTATACGTAACTATTTCTTGCGGTGTGCGAATTGTTGTGTCTTCGTTATTACAATCGTAACGCAATATACTTGTTACATCAATTTCAATCCAACGACTGTTTATATAAGCAATGTTCCATGCATGTTTATCATTATTGATTACGTTACAGGGTATTCCTTGTTGTCTGAGCATAGTAACAACGATATTACATATATCACGGCAAACGCCAGTTTTGAGATTCCATACGCTGTATTTACCCGTGTAATCGTGTTGTCTGGCATCGCGGTCTTTGTTTCCATTGTCTACCATCCAATTATCATATGCAATGTTATTGGCAAGCCATTCAAAAATTACATACGCTTTGTGTTCATCTGACCAGCTTTTGTCAGTTATAAGCTGGTCAGAGAGATTAGCCCATTCAGGTGTATCACATTTCCAAATAAGATTGCCATTAGAATTATAATTATTCTTGTTTGGATAAGCCAGTATGCTCATATCGAGGCTGTTTTCAGGTGTAATGCCTGATTTAGCGATAAGATTGGACAGTTTTTCATAGCGATTTTTGTAAGTCGCAGGATTAGATACCATAGCGTTGCATATGTTAGCATAGCCGTCTCTGATACGAACATAGATTGTAGCCGTTTTCGAGTTCGAAAATTGAATTGCTATGCTATACAACCCGTCGCTGTGCTTGTTAGTTATAAATGTGATATGATTAAACGTAACATCTTCAAGAGATTTTGTTACAGTTTGCATTGTCGAAATTTTGTCGCAAGACTGTATGATAAGCGTCTTGGGTGTGATTTTGTTCGTGTAATCATAAGGCGTGATGCGAACATCGTTATCAATTAGCTCTGCATGTATACCATAATCAGCCTCAAGCGGTACGAGAACTTTGTTGTCTTTGATAGAGTAGCCGACAGACATTTTATCTCTGAAATCGTAGAGATAGGCATCACGTACACGACCATTTATTTTTGCGTCCTTGTATATATAGAACTTATTTTGGTCGTATACAGTGCGTTCGCCTGTAGGAAGATTTTCAACAGAGGAACTCTGTGTGGGCTGAGACGCAATGCTTGACGAAGTCTGAGATGAAGTCTGTACTGAGCTATGAGATACGCTTGACGAACTGCTTACAGCAGGTTTTGTCGAAGAGCTTGTAGAAGTTTCGCTTTGGGGTTTGCTCGAAGACGAGTATGACGAAGATATGCTCGACGAGCTTGAGATGCTTGATTCAACTGTTATATCGTCCGAAGAACTGCTTGAAGACGCAGGAACTTCTTCAGATATATAAGCCGATGATGAATAAGAGCTTTCAGTGTAGTTGGGCGCGGTTTCGTTGTAAACCGAACAGCCCGCAATAAACGTTGTAGTTAACGCTAATGCAATGATTTTTAATGTTTTCTTTAAATCTCTCATTTTTTCATCATTTCCTCAATAAGCTCTTTCAGGCGGCTTACGGCGGTTTCGGGAGCTAACTTTTCCGAAAGCGATTTGTCGCGGGAAGAAAGCTCGTAAACGCCCTCGTCGAGATTTCTGGGACTTACGACAACTCTCAGCGGTACTCCGAGCAGGTCTGCGTCCGAGAACATAACTCCCGCTCTTACGTTTCTGTCGTCGTAGATAACTTCTACTCCCGCGCTTTGCAGGTCACTGTAGAGCTTGTCGGCGGCTGTCCTTACGCGCTCGTCGTCCGACCTTACCGCGCAGAGATGAACCTGCCAGGGAGCTATAGCCATAGGCCAGATAGGTCCGTATTCGTCGTGAGAGCTTTCCGCAACAGAAGCGGCGAGCCTGCCCACGCCTATTCCGTAACAGCCCATTATGGGCGTCTGCTCGTTTCCGTCCTTGTCGAGATAAGTCATCTTCATGGACTTTGTGTACTTTGTGCCGAGCTGGAAGATGTTTCCGACTTCAATTCCGCGGGAGATGTTTATTGCCTTTTTTCCGCATTCGGGGCAAATGCCGCCGTCAGCTATCTTCGCGAAATCGTGATATTCGGCATTCGGAACATCGCGCTTCATATCAAGTCCCGTGAGGTGATACTCGTTTTTATTCGCGCCGCAGGAAAGGTTGTTCGCGTTTTCAAGTGACAAATCGTAAAGCACGGTATATTCTCCGTTTACTTTTAAGTTTACAGGTCCTATATATCCCGCGCAAAGTCCGCAGTCGTCCGTAATAACGGCGGGGTGGATATCGCAGCCGAGGAAATTCGTGACCTTGGTTTCGTTTATTTCAAGCTCGCCGCGAATGAAGATAACTATATAGCTGTCGTCGGAATTTTTCTGATATACGACCGCCTTGCAGCTCTTGTTAAGCGGCATTTTCAAAAACTCGCAGATGTCCTCTATTGTATGGATTTCGGGAGTATAGACCTCTTTAAGCTCCTCGGAGTTTTCGTCGCGAAGATCTTCTACAATAGACTTTGCCGCCTCGACATTTGCTCTGTATCCGCATTCTTTGCAGATAGCTATGCTGTCCTCTCCGACGGGCGTAAGAAGCATAAACTCATGCGATACGCTTCCGCCCATCATTCCGCTGTCGGACTTTACGGAGATGACATTTTTCGCTCCGCAGCGCTCGTATATGCGCTCATAAGCCTTGTGAACGCGCGCATAATACTCCTCTAAGTCCTCCTGAGAGGTATGGAAAGAATAAGCGTCTTTCATTGTAAACTCGCGCACTCTGATAAGACCGCCGCGCGGACGCGCCTCGTCGCGGAATTTCGTCTGTATCTGGTAGATCATAAACGGATATTTGGAGTAGGAATTTGCATACTCTCTAACAAGCTGAACGGCTGCTTCTTCGTGCGTCATACCCAGGACCATGGGCTGTTTGTTTCTGTCGGTAAAGCGCAGAAGCTCGCTCCCTATGCTCGTATATCTGCCTGTTTCCTGCCAGAGAGAAGCAGGCATAACTACGGGGAACATAACTTCCTGTCCGTCTACAGCGTCCATTTCCTCGCGGATTATGCGCTCTATCTTGCTCGTTATTCTCTTTAGCGGAGGAAAGCTCGAATATATACCGTTTGCGACATATTTTATGTACCCTCCTCTCACCATAAGCGCGTGGCTGTCTATCTGACAGTCGGAGGGGCGTTCTTTAAATCTGTCGCCTATCATCTTATCAAGTTTCATTTTTTATCTCCTTTTTATTTTATTTTTTTAACCGTTTCGGCAATTTCACATAACCTGTCCGCAGACGTTTTAAGCTCGGAAAAATCGCCGTAATTTCTCCTGTAAAGCTCAACTATAAGATTTCCGTCAAAGCCGTTTGAACAAAGCTCTTTCAAAAGCATTTCAAAATCGTACTTTCCCGCTCCTATTGCTAAACAATCGCGCTCGCCGTCTGCGTCGCTCATGTGGCAGTGAACTATATTTTCTCCCAGCGCTTTTACATACTCGGCGGGTTCTTCGCGGCTTCTGCGGGCTTGTTTTAGATCGAGGACAAACTTCGCCTTTTCGCCAAGTTCCCTTTTCATCATCTTTAAAAACTCTAATCTTCCGCTAAGGCAATAGCTGACGTTTTCCTGCGCTACCGTAACGCCGTATTCTTTTCCTGCGTCGGACAGCATTTCAAACTGCTTTATATAATGGCTTTCGGTACATTTAGAGCTTGATATTGCGCCGTGAAGCACAAATATTTTCGCTCCCAGCTTTTTCATGCTTTCAAAAAAGCCCCTGTAAAGCGTCATCATTTCATCAATTCGCCTGTCATAATCGGAAAACAAAAACACGCTTTCCATAGGAGACGAGAACGGGTGGAAAGACGTTATGCAAACGCCGTATTCTTTTTGCATTTCGTTTATAAGCGAAACGCACGGTTCTTGCCCCTCGCAGGTGCTGTTTGCAAAAACCTCTATGGTTTTTACGCCCATTTCGCAAAGTGTTCTGAAAGCGTCCTCAATATGCAGCGGATAGAGCGACGCGGTCGAAACACCGATCTTCATAAATTTCACCTCACATAACTCTTATCATTATACCACTATTTCCTGTAAATTTCAATAGAATATTTTATTAAATTATGATTACAATAAAAACACCATAATTTCAAAAAGGAGTTTAATATGGCGATCGTACTTATAAGAGCGGTGGTTCTCTATATCGTTATAACATTTTCTCTAAGGCTTATGGGCAAAAGACAGCTCGGAGAGCTTCAGCCCTCCGAGCTTGTGGTTACAATTCTTATCTCAAACATTGCGGCTATTCCCGTTGAGGATATAAGCGTTCCCATGATAATGGGCATTGTGCCTATTCTGACGCTTGTTTGTCTTGATGTCGTCATGTCGGGAGTTATGCTGAAATCAGCTAAGATAAGAAAACTTATGATAGGAAGTCCGCGAATAATCATAAGCGAGGGGAAAATTCTCCAGAAAGAAATGAAACGGCTTCGCTATTCGGTAGACGACCTTTCCGAAGCTATGCGAAATCAGCAGATATTCGACATAAGCGAGATACAGTATGCGATAGTTGAAACAAACGGAAAGATAAATTTTCTTCTGAAAAAAGACTACCAGCCCGCCGAAAAGCAAGATGTAAAAGCGGGCGGTTCGACAAATGATCCCCCGTCGGTCATAATACGCGACGGTATCCGCGACCGCGACCAGCTTAAAATTATAGCTCTCGGAGAAGACTGGCTCACAAAAATACTGAGGGAAAACGGAATAAGCGAAAGCCGTATATTTCTTATGACCGCCGACAAAAACGGGAACTACGACATTGTTGAAAAGGAGAAAGACAAATGAAGCGCATTGTATTAAGCTCTGTAATTTTAGCGGTTATGTTCGTAGGTTGTTTTTATTCGGTAAAGGTAACTTGTGATTTTACCGACATGCTTATAAACCAGATCCATGAAATTGAAGAAAACTATGAAAAAGGCAACAACGAGCGCGCCGAAAGCGGCGCCGAAAAGCTGAAAGAAGAATGGGAAAAATTCGTCGACCGCTCGATACTGATAAACGACCTCGGTCACGCCGTTGAAATAACCTCGTCAATTGCCGAAATACAATCGTTTGCCGAGGACAAGGACGACGAAATTTATGCCTCCTGCGACAGAGCAAAAGCACAGATAGATATGTTCAGGGATATGCAGGTGCCGTCTATATGGAAAATCTTATAGCTTTGCTACCTCAAATGCATTCAGAGCGATAAGCCTGTTCGGAACATAACAGCGGTTTATTGTCCACCAGCTTGCTCCCGCAAGGTCGAACTCATCTACAAGCCCGAGTTTTGCGGTTATGCTTCGCGGATCGTCAAACCAGATGACTTTTCTGACGCCGTTGTTGGTATAATAAAAATAAGGCGTCTGCGTTTTTTCATCATAAAGTATCTCGGCGTTATTTGCTATGGCTATTTCTGTAGCTTCAGTAAAGCCTATGCTCCTTGCGGCAGTACCGCGCATATAAGGGAGCGTCCATTCATAGCCGTAATTCGGCATTCCCATTATTATTTTCTGCGAGGGTATTTCACTGACCGCATAGCTTAATACTTTTCTTACTTCTTCTATCGGCTGGACGGACATAGGCGCGCTGTAGGTATATCCCCATTCATCTGTATAAATATGATAACAACAAAGTCAACTTGTTTCTTTATTCTTTTCGGGTAAACGAGGAAACACTCCTAGGGTAAAGCTGTCTGCTCTGCGGTTTTTTTCGGCGTTCTTTTCATAGACTATTCTCGCGAAAACGGCTTTCAGAAGTCTGTTCTTACCTTGCGTGTCAATATCGCCGTATATCTTTGTCAGGTGTCCTACGGCAGGAACAGACCTGTTTTCCGAGCGCTTGTTCATATTTTGAAGCTCCGAACTTTGCAAGGCTGTTTTTTCTTCAAGCTCCGATATGCGTTCACCTACTTCTTTAAGACGCTCTTTGAATGTTTTTTCGTCATATATTCCCCGCTCAAAATAGTCGTATATGTTTTCACGCTGTAAACGATATTCGGAAATTTTTGACTTCATTTCTAAAACAGTATCTTCAATTTCGCTGTTCAGCCCCGTATGCTCCGAGGCTGTTTTTTGTATGCAGTATCCGCCCATATAGATGTTCAGTATTTCAAGCAGCCGTTTTTCCACAAGCTCAAACGGCGAGGAAACACATTTACAGCCTGCGGTATTGCAGGCAATATACGCTCTTTTTCCGCCATCAGCAGAACGATAGGTCATCAAATGTCCGCATTTCGCGCAGTATAAAAGCCCTGCCAGAGGATTTCTGAGAGCCGTTTTGTATTTTATCGGAGCATGGCTGTTTTGTGTGATAATCTCCTGTGCCTTGTAAAATAATTCTTCGGACACTATCGGCTCGTGACGTCCGTTTGAAATAACAGCGTCTTTTGCCGTTTGGCGCGTTTTCTTTTTCACTCCGTCGGGGGATATTTTCTTTTTTACTTTTCTGTATCCGTATCTTATCTTCCCGATATACACGGGATTTGTAAGAATGTTCCTTATGCCGTATGCAGTGGGGCTTGTTCCCTGCGGGAATATACAAAGCTCGCCTAAACGTTTTGCAATGGCTTTAAATCCGAGGCGTTTTCTAATGCCGTTTATTTCCGTTCCGTATACATACCACTCAAAAACGGCGCGGACAATTTTTGCCTGCTCTTCTATTATTTCAAGAGTAAATCCTTTTTCATTTTCGAGCTTCACTTTTTTATAGCCAAACGGCGCTATGCTCCCCAGAAACTTTCCCTCTTTTGCAGAAGCCTCGCGTCCCCGTATAAGCCGGCGGTTTGTAGCAGTAAATTCACGCCGAGCCATAAACAATCCGAACTCAAAATATTCTTCGTCAAACTCGTTTGTCGGATCATATATTTTTAATGGGGTGATTATCTTTGTTCCCGACGCACCAAACGTTTGTGCCACAAGACCTTGGTCCATTGTATCGCCTCGCGCAAGACGTTCTATCTCCATTACAAGCACGCCCTCCCAAACTCCCGCGCCGACCTCGGACAAAAGTTTTTTCATTTGAGGGCGGGCTGAAATTGTCTCACCCGACACTATTTCCTCATAAACCGCGCCGACTGTTATGTTCATCTTTTGCGCAAGCTCCAGCAGAGCGATCTTATGTCTCAAAAGCGTTTCTCCCCCGCCGTGCGCCTCGGCTTCGATATCTGCGCGGGATTTCCTAAGGTATATTGCACAGAACATAATTACACCTCGTTTTAAGATAGTGTTAAATTATATTCGGCATACAGCTTGTAAAAACACTGCCGCCGTACCCCGAAACGGGCGCGGCGGCGGTTTTATGTTAAATTACATTATGGGTTGCAAATTTTACAAGGACTGTAGCCTTGTGCTATTGCGCTTTCGCGGCTGTCGACAGTGCCGTAATTTTCGGGCTTTATCTTCTTTACGGAACTGCAGTCGGGACGGTGGAACTTCTTTGTAGAAATGTTAAGAACGTATGTATCGGAAGTCGGATTCTCCTTAGGGACACTGCTCGAAGCGGGAGCTTTATCGGGAACTGAAGAACTGTTCGGCTTTGAGGAGCTTGCGGTTTTTGAAGAACTTGCGGGCTTTGATGAACTTGCGGGCTTTGAAGAGCTTGCAGGAACAGAAGAGCTTTCAAGAATGGATGAACTTTCGGTAATAGAAGAACTTTCAACTTTTGAAGAACTACTGCTTGTTTCGATGTCTGAAAATTCCGAAGAACTCGGCTGTTCGGGTTCGCTTTGCTGAGAACTGAATTCACTTTCAGAAAGAATTTCGTTCCTTTCGGGCAATGTTTCGGAAGATACATGGTCAAATGCAATAAGAGAACAATTTTTCAGGGTGACTAATCCCGAAGAAAAAGAATCGAGCTTTCCGTTTATTATGACAATATCATTCTCATTAACGCCGTCAAGATCATGCAGACCACCGAAAATACAAACCACTCTTTCTTTTTTGTCCTGATGACCGAACAAAAATCCGATATTAAAGATGATACTGTTTGAATAAAGGTCGTCTTTCTCTTGTATAACGCCGAATAAAGTCAAAGATTCACCGCTGTCGTGGAGACTTCCGTCCTGAAACAAGCTGTAAAAATCATAAAGATTATAAATGTTTTCATCTGTCCAGCTTCCGCTTTGGGGCGTATATTTGGGAGTCGAACCGTCTGTGCACCCGCAGAGCAGGACAACGCAAAGCAAGACCGATAAGAACATCTTCCACTTCATTATGTAATTCTCCTTTATTTTTTGTTTTCCGAACAATTTTTCAAAGCAGGTAAATGCTTTGAACGAATAGAAATAAACCGAGGTGATATAAAATGGCGCGTACAACTCCGAAAGAAGTCATTGAAACAACTCCGAATATTATAAGGCGGATATATGACGAAAACGGCAGAGAAACAGGTTTTATTGCCGATAATTTTGCCGTCTGCACAGACGAGGAGACAGAGGATATACTAAAGCAAATAGGAAAACTGTGGGGAAATTCCTGCACGGGCAATGATAAAAAAGATGAGGAGGTTTAAAACATTCGCTTTTATTCAAATGAAACAAGCTCCGCTGTTAAAGTACCGCCGGGACCGTCCCAATATTTATATTTTAAATCTTTTATTTTTATTTTTAATCTCGCAAATTCTCCTCTTTCAACTACCCCCGAAAAATCATCAGCCATTTCTTTATAATTTCCGAGCCTTATTTCCGCATAGTCTCCGAGAAACGCTAATTTGGATTTTTCATCTATCCACCAATTTCCTACAACGTCAAATGCGCCAATAGGAGCAGGAAAATTAGTTGATTTAGCAGGATCTACAAAGAATATAATTTCGTCCTGATAACTGCCATAAACATCCTCAGGAACACGGTATACTATACCCTCAAGCGTAAGCTCTCCCTCAAATTCTATGTGAGATTGGCTAAAGCCGCCGTGATAAAGATAAATATCCGCGCTTTTTACGGTCAGACCGTTTTCGAGCTTATCGCCCGCTTTTACTTTGAAAAAACCGTCGGCTTCTTGCGACCAATCAAAGTCAACGCTGAAGTGCATCGTATCCCAATTTATAATATCAGGATCATCAACTGTATTATAGAAAATCGGCTTTGTATAACGGATATATGAATGTTCAAACTTATACATACCATCTTCTACAAGTTCCCCGTCAGTAATATTCAGAACCTCGCCGTTTGGCGCTTTAAAAGAATTTTCATCCGGTTCTTCGGGCGGGTTTTCAGCAGGAGAACTGCTTTCATCAGCTGAAGAACTTTCCGTTTCAGAAGAACTCTCTGATGTTGAAGAACTATTGTCGGGAGCAGAAGAGCTTGAAGAGCTTTCAACGGAGCTGGTGTTCATGTCAGAGCTGTTGTTGATATCGGAGCGGTTTTCATCGGTCGTGTCGCAGGCAGAAAGTAAAAGGGCGCTGAGTAAAGAAACTGCAATAAATTTTTTCATAGTGTAACACTCCTTATTAAATTTTTTTGGACAGTTTGTCCTTATCCAAATTATAGCATAATACTCTATAAAAGTCTATATTTCTTACAAAATTGTAAATATTTTTTATGCTCTTTTTTTATCATGTTATACCGCATTCATACGTCATAATCACCACATAGTCGGCATATTGTCCCTGGACGGGATAATCGTGAGATTCGTAGAGTATTCCGGGCTGGTCGGCGCGGTATTTGGGCGCTACGGCGGTTATAAGCACATAATTTCCTCTGTGAAGTCTGTCGGAAAGCTCGCCGAGAAACTCGTTGTATATCTCCTTATCCTCGGGCGCAATGTATTCCATATCAAGATTTACTCCGTAATATCCCTTTCTGTCAAGCTCGTACATTATAGAATCTATAAGTCGGCGCGTTGAAGAGCTGTCCGAAAGTATCTGCGAAAGCACCTCTGTAGAAAATGTTCCGTCATAAATATTCGTAACTACCATAAGCGGCATAACTGCGCTTCTTACGGCGCTGTAAATAAGTTCTTCATCGGGCGGCGAAATAAGCTCTCCGCTCGGCGTCACCGAATATGAAAACGGGCTTAAAAACGTAAGGAACGGCACTGCGCAATTAAGCGCTGTTTCGGTTATGTTCGGATAAGCATATCCGTTTGTAACGGCAGGTCTTCTTATAACATTGCCCGAAATGGGGATATTCACCGTTTCTCCTATTCTTAAAGCTATGGGGTTTATATCGGGGTTTGCGTTTAAAAGCTCTTCAAGAGGCACGTTAAACTCCTGCGCTATAGAATAAAGCGTCTGGTTTTCCTGTACTTTGTACCTCATTATATCCGACATTATCACAAGGCTTTGACCTACGGCAAGCCCGCTGTTGAAGCGCAGATTGTTGTCAGCAGCTATCCTGCCCGCAGGAATGGCAAACATCTGCGCCAGACCGCTCAAAGTATCTCCGCTTTTTACAGTGTAAATATACATAAACAGCACCTCCAAATTAGTTCTCTACGGAAATTTCTTTTCTTGCTCCTATTATGTGTATAGGAAATATATCCGCATAATTATAAGTAGACAATCTCCTGTTGCGCGAATCGTCCGTATGCGCACAGACAAAAATGTTCTGAGGTATTTTCGGATATAAGACCGACGACACAATGACCGTATGATAAAATCTTCCCTGAGAATTTATAAGCTGTATTATATCGCCGCGCTGTATTTCTGACAGTGTGCTTTCTTCGCCGTAAACTCCCGTTCCCCTGTTTGTAAGAAGAAATTCACGGAGAAAGTTTACTCCCGTCCAGGCGGGCGCTCTGTCGTCGGAGTTTATATAATACCAGCCGTTTTCCTGTGAATAATTCATCGCTCCGCAGCCCGCGTACAAGCACTGTGAAATATAATTTGTACAATCTCCGCCGATGTCCGAAAAATCATAAAACCGCGGGTTTCTCGCAAACGCCCAATTCAGCGCATAAATAACCGCGGCACGGCGGTCGTAAACCGTTTCTATAAGCATAAAAATCACCTCTTTCCTCAATTTATGCAAATCGAGAAAAAAGGTGATTTTTTACATAAGACAAATGCGAAAGTTTACGGCGCGAAGAGGAAAAAGACGGATGTTTTATACCACTTCAAAATCAACTATATTTGCATGATAATTAACACGTTCTGTAAACTTGATATTGTTAATAGTAATTTTGACCTTTGCGCTTGAACCGTCTTTCGGCATTTCGCTGAAATCAATATTTTTATAATCATCTGCACAGCCAAGATACATTTCATACACTTCACCGAGCGTACAAAAATCTCCGTTTAAGTCGAGACTCAATTCATCTCTGTTAAACAAAACAATAGGGAGCTTTTTAACGCTTTCGGCGTCGGGGACAAAATTTATATCGTTTGGCAAAACATATACCGCTTCTCCATCGGGAGGAACTATCCTGCACCACCCCGTCAGAGTAAGCTGTCCGTCAAACTCGGCTGTTGATGAATAAAAATATCTCGGCAAATATGCCAATGATTCATATCTAAAAGTCGTTTCAGCTTTTTTTAAAGTAAGGTCGCCGAACTTGTCTCCCGCTTTATACATCTTATATTCATGCAAAACAGAGGTATCTACTCCGTTAAATTTATAATTGTCCTTATCGTATATATCGGCGTTATCTATGCTGTTATAGAAAATACCCTTTGCTTCGGAGAGATATATAAAATTGCATATTACCCCATCCCAGTTTTGCCGGTCAAAGTCTCCGCCGTTATCAATGTCATTAAGCGGCATTTGTTCATAGTATTCATCAGCATCAGACCATCTAATTGCAACAGCGTCTGTGAAATCAATGGGATAATCATGCAGAAGCTGAAATCTGTCGAGAAGATCCTTGCCTTTAAACTTTAGCTCGGCAATTATTTCTTCTTGGGTAGGTTCGGTATATTCCGAACTTGAATCTTCGGAGGAACTGTTTTCGGGAGTTGAAGAGCTGTTTTCGGAAACAGAAGAACTGCTTGAGGAAGATGAAGAGCTTTCAACGGAGCTGTTGTTGATATCGGAGCTGTTTTCCTCGGTCGTGTCACAAGCTGTAAGTAAAAGAGCGGAGAGCAATAAAATTGAAATTGATTTTTTCATAGTGGATCACCTCTTAAAATAATCATTCAACATAAAAATACATGACAGGAAATTTATTTACGAATTCAGTCCAACTATAAGATACATATGTTACCATACATGTAAGAGAGTAGTTTGCTTGACCAAAAGTTATTCCTGTATCTGACGTATCTATAATTGTAATGGAATGTCCGTTTTTTGATTGATCTATAATGTTAGAACAACCAACCCTTACATATGTACCTACTGATAAACCTTGTAAATATTTCTGTGCATCGACAGCCGTTATTTTTTGATTTATAGATTTTCTATAAATACTATTATTTTCACAACTTGATTCATATCTCCCTTTGACGAGATGAAAAGCATAACGAGCAAATCCAGCACATTGCCACCCACCATCATACTTTTTACAATTTGAACAGGTACCTGAAGTATGTCTTTCACAAGCCTTACCATTATTTGTAAAATATGATCCATGCGGGTATTCTGCTTTTAATGCTTCTATAGCCTCTGCGCTTTTGTCTTTGCAAGCAACAGACATCCATAATGTGTCCGAACTTGTAATCAAACTCTCAAATTCTTCATATGAAATAATGTACAAACATGACTCAAAATCAGGTTTTAATTCTCTTTTGTTATTTGAGTCAATAAGAGTAACTGTTTCCGCATTAAAATCAATGTCTCTTATAACCATGTACTGTGGCTGAGAAGAGCCGCTGCTTCTATAGCTGAGCTTTTGGGGATTTTCAACTTTTATAATAGGAATAAAGTCTTCTATAAGACAATATTCAAGAATATTGAACAGACTTGAATAATTGCTTTTCGTGTCGGTAACTACCTTTGTAACATAATTATAATTATTTCTGCTTGGAACTTTTTTACGCATAACTTTTGTTATGTCATTGATATTTGCCGATGTAGAAGTGCCTCGATATAAGTCGCTGACAAGATCGCTCTGCCACTTATTGGTTGTATCGTCACTTAAGTTACTTTTATATTCATAACCTGTAGCATTGCTCCCCATAAGTGCCATAACAGTGACTGCCGTAGCACAATCGCTGTATTTGCTATCAAATGGAACAAGCTCTTTAAATAAATATTTGCTCATATATGCATCGTCAGTTTCCATTATAGGAGCAGGAGAGGGTTCAAGCGTATCGCGCAGTGCGTCTTCTATGATCTGAAAAGCCGCTCTGCCTTCGCTTTCAAATATGCCGATAAATTCCTCATCGGCAGAAACAGTATCAACTATTTTGCTTATAGTATCCTTTTGTTCGGGATACATCTCAGAATAGACTTCTTTTATGTCTCCGGCATAATCCGTTATTCCGAGAACTTCCTCGTTCTGACCTTCGCTTGTGTTTTCAGCCTGAGCGGTGCTTGTTACCAAAAGTGCCACCGCCATAATGCAAGAAAGAATTGTCTTAGGAAACCTTTTTGTCATAAATAATACCTCCAATGTCTTTATTTTTAAGGGCAGCCGCAAATCGAAATTTCACCTCCATGTTTCATTTTTTGAGCTTTACAGCCCGATGATCTGTCCTTATCCACATTATAGCACAACACTTTATAAATGTCTATATTTCTTACAAAATTGTAAACATTTTTTTCAACATTCTATTACTTAACCACAAAACAGTTGACAAGACGCAATTAAATCACACAATGTATAATATATAAAAATGCGAGGATTTCCCCTCGCATTGATACATAATTGCAGTTTATTGCAAATGTTACTTTATATACCCGTCCCAATCCTTTAAAAAGCGCTCAATGCCGTTGTCAGTGAGGGGGTGTTTAAGCATTTGCAGAAGAACTTTCATAGGAACTGTCGCAATATCACAGCCCATTCGAGCCGCCTGTGTAACGTGAATGGGATTGCGGATAGAAGCCGCGATTATCTCGGTTTCAATCCCGCAGGCGTTGAAAATATCAACGATCTCTTCTATAAGGCTCATGCCCTCCATGCCGATGTCGTCGAGCCTGCCAAGAAACGGACTTACGAATGTCGCGCCCGCTCTTGCCGCAAGGAGCGCCTGCGCCGCAGAAAATACAAGCGTTACGTTGGTCTTTATGCCGAGCGCGGTGAGCTGTTTGCAGGCTTTAAGTCCCTCCTCGCACATCGGGAGCTTTATAACGATATTCTTGTTTATCGCCGCAAGGGGCTTTGCTTCTTCGACCATCTTGTCAGCTTCGAGCGAAATGACTTCCGCTGAAATAGGTCCGTCAACGATCGACGCTATCTCGGTTACGACCTCTTTGAAATCCCTGCCCTCTTTTGCGATAAGAGAGGGGTTTGTGGTGACGCCGCAGATAATTCCCATATCGTTTGCGCGTCTTATTTCATCAACATTAGCGGTATCAATAAAAAGTTTCATAATATTTCTCCTGTCATTTTTTAAACTTCGGCTATTACTTCGACCTCGCAGAGCGCGCCTTTCGGTATCTGCAATCCGCCAACGCACGAACGCGCGGGCTTTTCGGTGAAATACTCTGCATAAACGGCGTTGAATGCCGCGAAGTCGTTTATGTCCTTTAAATAGCAGTTTGTCTTTACGACCTTTTCGAGCGACGAGCCTGCCGCTTCGAGAACAGCTTTCAGGTTTTCGCAGACCTGCTTTGCCTGCGCTTCTATACCGCCCTCAACAAGGTTTCCCGTTTTGGGATCAATGGGTATCTGTCCCGAAGTGTAAACGAGATTTCCCGTGACCTTAGCCTGAACATAAGGTCCGATCGCCGCGGGGGCATTTTCGGTGTGAATGGTTTTCATAAAAAGTCCTCCTTAAATTATTTTTATCTAAGTTTAAGCATTTACTTTATGTAGTCCACAAGTTTATATCCCGCATTGATAAGCGCGTTTCTTATCTCCTCATAATGCTCGGAGTTGCGTGTTTCAAGCTGGATACGCAGGAAACAGCCGTTGATGTCGGGGTTTTCGTCTGCGCGCTCGTGACGGACTGTCGTTACGTTTCCGCCGAGTTTTGCGATTATTTCCGAAACTCCGAGGAGCTGTCCGGGCTTGTCCACAAGTTCAATGTTGAGCATTCCCGAGCGTCCGCTCTTTACAAGACCTCTGCGGATAACACGGTTTAATATTGTAACGTCAATATTGCCTCCCGAAACCACGCAGACGACTTTTTTGCCCTTTACGGGAACTTTGTTGAACATAACTGCCGCCACGGAAACCGCTCCCGCGCCCTCGGCGATAAGTTTCTGCTGTTCGATAAGCGCAAGTATTGCTCCCGAAATTTCGTCCTCGGTAACTGTAACAATTTCGTCAACATACTTCTGACAAAGCTCAAATGTGTTCTTTCCCGGCTCTTTTACGGCAATTCCGTCCGCGAGCGTCGCAACGCTGTCGAGGCGCTCGATCTTCTTATCGTTGATAGAATTGAACATTGAGGGTGCGCCTGCCGCCTGAACGCCGTAGACTTTAATTTTCGGGTTTAACTGTTTTATTGCAAACGCAACTCCCGAAATAAGACCGCCGCCGCCGATAGGAACGACTACTGCGTCAACATCTGGCATATCGTCGAGTATTTCAAGACCTATAGTGCCCTGTCCCGCAATAACGTTTTCATCATCAAACGGGTGAATGAAAGTATAGCCCTTTTCGTCGCGCAGGCTAAGAGCCTTATTATAGGCGTCGTCGTAAACTCCGGGAACAAGGCAAACGTCAGCGCCGTAGCCCTTTGTTGCCTCGACCTTTGAAATAGGTGCGCCGTCGGGCAGACAGATGAGCGATTTAATTCCCGCCTTTGTTGCCGCCAGCGCAACGCCCTGCGCGTGGTTTCCCGCAGAACAAGCTATAACGCCCTTTGCGCGTTCTTCGGGGGTGAGCTGAGAAATTTTGTAATAAGCTCCGCGAACCTTAAATGAACCCGTAACCTGAAGATTTTCGGGCTTTAAATAAACCTCTGCTTCGGGGTTTATTTTCGGGGAATTTATAAGGTCGGTATGGCGGATAACTTCCTTTAAGACGTGGGAAGCCTTGTATATGCTGTCAAGTGTGAGCATTTTTTCAATTCCTCTCCTAAAATAATTTATTACCAAATTTCATTATACAACGATTGTTTGATTTTGTCAAGCACTAAAAAATATCCGTGTTATGTTACAATAGATGTGAGACAAAAGGTATAGAAAAAGTGGTTGAGATCTGTTATAATAAAGTTGTCACAC
>CANQVE010000027.1 GCA_947627205.1 uncultured Clostridia bacterium
AAATTCCTATCCTCAACTTTATTTTGATCTCCTTATTTTTTTATATTTTTTGTCTCACATCATTGACAAAAGTACAATTTTATTCAACATAAAGTTCAAAAAGGTTTCTCGTGTGCCATTAAATTAAAAACAATCTAAATAATCCGCCGTAGCGTTTTGCCCAAAGGGCATAATGCGTGGACAACCTCTGCTGTACACTGTACACTGTCAACTGTACACTGATAAACTCCCCATGAATAATAAACAATTGACAAATCCCAAAAACCGTGATATAATCAAATAAAGTAATTACATAAAAGGAGTTTATCATGAGAGTCGACAAGACGAATTATTATCTGGACATTGCGCAAACGGTCGCTGAAAGAGGAACGTGCCTGAGAAGAAATTTCGGCGCGATAATCGTAAAAAACGACAGCATTATCTCCACGGGCTATAACGGCGCACCGCGCGGAAGAAAGAACTGCTGTGACGTCGGAGAATGCACGCGCGAAAAGCTCGGCGTTCCTAGCGGTCAGAGGTATGAGCTTTGCCGTTCGGTTCATGCCGAGGCTAACTGCATAATCTCCGCGCCGAGGACGGAAATGCTCGGTTCGGTGCTGTATCTAGCGTGCCTTGACGCTAAGAGCGGAGAGCTTACGGGAAACACCGAGCCTTGTTCAATGTGCAAAAGGCTGATAATAAACGCAGGCATTGAGCGCGTTTTTGTCCGCAATAACAAGAACGAGTTCACCGAGTTTGTCGTAAACGACTGGATTGAAAACGACGCAAGCCTTAATGGCAGTACAGGATATTGATAACGTACTTTTTCCTTTAAAGAAACACAATAAACTTTAGTACACAAGGCGGAATGCCAATATACAGTGTACAGGGTACAGTGTACAGTAGAATGTGTCCGCCTTTCGGCGGACGGTTTTTAGATTGTTTTTAATTTAAAGGCACACAAAAAACCTTTTGACTTGATAACAATCTAAATATTATCCGCGAAGCGGATACCTTTGCTGTTTACTTTACACAGCGTTGCACGCGAAGCGTTCAACGCGTACACTGTCAACTGCCGATAGGTGAAAAATGGACTTAACGAACATCAATGTTATAAGAGAACTCTTCTCCCGTCATGGGTTCTCGTTCTCCAAGGCACTCGGGCAGAATTTCCTGATAAATCCCGCGGTATGCCCGAAAATTGCCGAAATGGGCGGGTGTAAAGAGGGTGTCTGCGCAATTGAGATAGGAACGGGCGTGGGCGTGCTGACAAAAGAGCTTGCAAAGCGGTGCGACAAGGTAATAGCTATCGAGCTTGACGAAAGGCTGAAACCCGTTTTAGCCGAAACGCTCGCGGAATTTGACAATGTTGAAGTCATTTTCGCGGACGTTATGCAGACCGACCTTAATGAAATTGTCGGAAAATTCGGCGGGAAAGACGTCGTTGTATGCGCAAATCTGCCGTATTATATTACATCTCCCGTGATAATGAAGATACTCGAAAGCAGGCTTCGGATAAAGTCGCTTACCGTAATGGTACAGCGCGAGGCGGGCGACAGAATTTGCGCCGTCCCAGGAACAAGGGAGAGCGGAGCGGTCTCGTATGCCGTGAGATATTACAGCGAGCCGAGGCTGTTGTTTAAGGTCAACAGAGGGAGCTTTATGCCGTCGCCGAATGTCGACAGCGAGGTGATAAAGCTGGAAATTACCGACAGGAATAAACTGCCGAATGATGTTGAAAAAATGCTGTTCAGGCTTATTCGCTCGGGATTTTCTCAGAGAAGAAAACAGTTATTGAACCCGCTTTCGGGGGAGCTTAAAATGCCGAAAGAGGAGCTTTGCGGAATGTTTTTGGCTGTCGGAATAAAGCCTACGGCGCGCGCCGAGGAGCTTAAACTTGAAGATTATATAGAGCTGGCGAAAAGGCTCATGGGATAGTTCAGACTGTATATAAAGCCCCATCTGCGGCGTAGCGTTATCCGCAGAAAGCGGATAATGTGGCGGCTTACTGCGGCAGGCACAAAGCCTAGCCGCAGCACCGCTTCCTAGCATCTGGGGCTTTCTCTACAGTCTGAAATCGGATTTTTTATACAAGCTGGGAATAGTTTACGGAAAGTGAGGCAATTATGCTTAAACTGAAAAACATTACGGTCGCGGGGAATATTATTTCGATGCTTGTTCTTATTGAATGTGACGAGAACAGGGCTTATGAACTGTCCGTTGACGCAAGTACCGAATGGTATTCTGTGGTAAAGTCGGATATTCCCGCTGATGACAGAATTTACGAGCGTCAGGCAAAAACTGCGCTTCGGCAGTATAAAGGGAAACCCCTGCCCGAGGAGATAGTTTCGGCGTGGGTTTAAGAAAATAATGCTGATTTTATTGAATAAAAAATCTGCCCCTGTTGGCAGTTGACAGTGTACAGTATTCAGTAGAATATTATCTACCGCAGTCGGATCTTTTTGTCAATAATTTAACAATAAAAAATCTGCCCCGAGTTGTACTGCAATACAGCGCGGGGCAAACTTTTTGCGGTTATGTAGATCTTTTCGGTTTTCTACAATTGTATTATAGCATATTATTTTGCATTTGTCAATAACAATGGCGAGAGAAATTCGCCCATTTATCACTTTTAGATTGACTTAACACTCTTTCTTTCCCGCTCAAAAGTAAATGCTTTTCAGAGTAGGTTTCACGCTCTACACCTCTTTTAGGATTGCCGTTTCAAAGCACGGCTTTGAAACGGCAATGCGGGGAAAACTCTTGTTTTCCCCGCACCCGTTGGCAGTTGACAGTGTACAATGTACAGTATTCAGTATAATGTTGTCGGACTGAAACGTTTTGGAGCGCTACCGTAAAAGATATGCTCGTGTGCCTATCGTCTAAAAACAATCTAAATTCTATCCGCCGCAAGGCGGATACCGACGCTGTACACTGTACACTGTACACTGTACACTGTCAACTTGCAAAGGGTTCAATCAGAAAATGGAAACAAAGTTCCTATTCCAATTCAAAAGCCCCCGTATACAGTCTATAATACTGCCCTTTCTCGGCTATCAGTTTATCATGCGAACCGCGCTCGATTATTCTGCCGTGGTCTAAGACCATTATAACGTCCGAATTTCTGACAGTCGAAAGTCTATGCGCAATTACAAAGACCGTTCTCCCTTTCATAAGCGCGTCCATTCCTGCCTGAACTATCGCTTCCGTTCGGGTATCTATCGAACTCGTCGCCTCGTCAAGTATCATAACAGGCGGATCTGCAACCGCTGCTCTCGCTATCGAAATAAGCTGTCTCTGTCCCTGCGAAAGCCCGCTTCCGTCGCCCCTTAACACCGTATTATAACCGTCAGGGAGCATTCTGATAAAGCTGTCCGCATTTGCCAGCTTCGCCGCCGCTATACATTCCTCGTCCGTCGCGTCGGGCTTTCCATAGCGCAAGTTGTCCATAACCGTTCCCGTAAACAAATTTACGTCCTGCAAAACAACTCCCAGCGAACGCCTTAGATCGCTCTTTTTTATCTTGTTTACATTTATCCCGTCATAGCGTATCTTTCCGTCGTCTATGTCATAGAAACGGTTTATAAGGTTCGTTATGGTCGTCTTGCCTGCGCCCGTAGCGCCTACGAATGCCACTTTCTGCCCCGGCTCGGCATAGATGTTTATATCCTGCAAAACCAGCTTTTCGGGTACATATCCGAAATCAACATTATCCAGCACAATGTCGCCTTTAAGCTCCTCGTATGTTACAGTGCCGTCGGCGCTGTGCGGGTGTTTCCATGCCCACAGGCCCGTATGCTCGGCGGTTTCGATAAGTTCGCCGTTCTCTCCGCGCTTTGCATTTACAAGCGTTACATAGCCGTTGTCTGTCTCGCTCGGCTCGTCAATAAGCGCGAATATTCTTCCCGCGCCCGCCATTGCCATAGCGACCGAGTTCAACTGCTGCGACACCTGTCCTATAGGACCGATAAAGCTCCTCGAAAGCTGTAAGAATGACGCAATAGCTCCGAGCGTCAGCGTATTTACAGCAAAGCAGGCTACATTCGTTACTTCGTTTATCGCAAGATAACCGCCCACTATCGCCAGCACAACATAGAGAAAATATCCCAGACAGTTATTTATCGGCATAAGAACGTTTGCATAAGCGTTCGCACGGCAGGTGTTTTCGGAGAGGTCGAAGTTTCTGGTGTCAAAGCCCTCTTTCGATTTCTGTTCACGGCAGAAGATCTTTATAACGCGCTGACCGTTTATCATTTCTTCTATATAGCCGTTTACCTTTGCCATTGAACCCTGCTGGCGGATAAAATACGTCCCCGATTTTTTGGCAATTATCGCGGTTATACACAGTATCAACAGCAGGAAAACCAACACCGTCAGCGTCAGCCACAGTGACAGCGAAAGCATTGAACAGAAAATCGAAAACAGCGTTATTCCCGAGGAAATTGCCTGCGGCAAAGACTGCGACAACATCTGCTGCATTGCGTCCGCGTCGTTTGTATAAAAGCTCATAACGTCGCCGTGGGTGTGAGTGTCGAAGTATTTTATCGGAAGCGTCTGCATGTGCGAGAACATTTCGTCACGGATCTTCTTTAATACGCCCTGTGAAACGGTCGCCATAATCCTTGCCTGAATGAGAGAGCTTCCCGCTCCCGCAAGAAACAGCACCGCCATGAGGATAATTGTCCTCAATAATCCCGAATAATCGGGGTTGCCGCCGTTTTTATGCACTTCTACAAGCGGAAGTATATAATCGTCGATAAGCGTTTTTATAAACAGCGACGACGCGACGCTCGCCAGCGCGCTTACTATAATGCACACAACGACAAGTATCAGTCTTTTTCTAAACGGCTTCATATAGCCGAAAAGCCGTTTTATTACCTTTTTGTCGAACTTCATCGGAACTCTCGCTCCGCGCGGCGGTCTGCCCTGTCTTACGGGGATTTTTTCTTCTTTCATGTCGCTCATTCTTCCGCCGCTCCTTTCGTCTGAGAGTCGTATATCTCGCGGTAAATTCCCCCGCGCTCGTACAATTCTTCATGCGTTCCTATCTCGGAAATTCTGCCGTTGTCCATGATTATTATCCTGTCGGCATCGCAGACCGACGAAACGCGCTGGGCTATGATTATCTTTGTAGTATCGGGAATTTCCTCGCGGAAAGCCTTTCTTATCATGGCGTCAGTGTGAGTATCGACAGCCGAAGTCGAGTCGTCAAGTATAAGTATCTTCGGCTTTTTAAGAAGCGCCCTCGCTATGCACAGTCTCTGCTTCTGTCCGCCCGAAACGTTTGTTCCGCCCTGTTCTATATAGGTGTTGTATTTATCGGGGAACGTCTGAATAAATTCGTCCGCGCATGCCAGCTTGCACACTTTTTCTACTTCTTCGTCCGTTGCGTTTTCATCGCCCCAGCGGATATTCTCGGCGATCGTTCCCGAAAAGAGCGTGTTTTTCTGAAGCACCATTGCGACGTTGTTTCTGAGCGCCTCAATGTTATAGTCCTTTACATTTTCCCCGCCGACAAGAACTTCTCCCTCGTCTGCGTCATAAAGTCGCGGTATCATCTGAACGAGCGTGGATTTAGAAGAACCCGTTCCGCCGATAATGCCGATAGTCTCTCCGCTCTTTATCTTGAGGTCAATGTCATTCAGCGCTGCTTTTTCGGACGTCTTAAAGTATCTGAAACCGACGTTCTTAAACTCAATCGAGCCGTCTTTAACTTCGGTCAGGTTGCGCTCGCCGTTGCGCAGGTCGCTCTTTTCGTTCAATACCTCGCAGACGCGGTCTGCGCTAGCCTTTGACATTGTCAGCATTACGAATATCATCGACAGCATCATAAGGCTCATAAGTATCTGCATTGTGTATGTAAACAGCTCCATTAGACTTCCCGTGGTAAGTCCTAATGCCTCGTCATTCCCGCTTGCAACAACCGCCTGCGCGCCGAGCCATGAAATGGCGATAATGCAGGTGTAAACGGAAATTTGCATTGCGGGAGCGTTGAATGCAACGGTTTTTTCGGCTTTGGTGAAACGGTCATAGATTAGCTTTGAGATCTTGCCGAACTTTCCTATTTCATGATCCTCGCGCACAAAGCTCTTTACAACGCGTATTCCGCGCAGGTTTTCTTCTACGACGTTATTTAAATCGTCATAAGTCGTAAACACTTTTCTGAACATCGGAAAAGCCGTCTTGACGATAATTGCCAGCACAATAACAAGAAACGGTATTACACAAAGGAATATCATCGAGAGCTCTTTGCTTGCCCTAAATGAGAATGTAAACGCGAAAATCAGCATTGCGGGCGCGCGGAAAACAATTCTCGTCAGCATCTGAAACGACATCTGAACGTTTGTTACATCAGTCGTAAGGCGCGTTACAAGACTCGCGGGAGAAAACTTGTCTATGTTTGAAAAGCTGAAATTCTGGATATTGTAGTACATGTCGTGCCTTAAATTCCTCGAAAAATAAGACGAGGCGCGCGACGCGGTATATCCCGCGATAACGCCGAAGCACAGCGCAGTGAGCGTTCTTATCAGCAGTTCAACTCCGTATCTCAAGACCATGTCCATATTTCCGACGGTTATGCCGTCGTCTATAAGGTGCGCCATTGTGCTGGGAATTGACACCTCTACAAAACTCTCGCACAGTACGAAAATAGGCGTTAAAATCGCGGGCAGGAGCGCTTGCCTTACGCATTTCGCAAGTGTCTTAATCATCATTTCCTCTTTTCTCAGCGCCTTTTCTTTCTTCGGCGGCGCTGTCTATATTTTTTTCGAGCCTGTCGAAATATGCGTTCAGCTGATTAAGCTCGGCAGGGGAAAAGCCTTTTATGAGCTTTTCTTCTATTTCGTTTACCTCTCCGTACATGGCTCTGCCCAGCTCGCGCGATTTTTCCGTCAGCACTATCTTTCTTAGTCTCCCGTCATGAGACACGATAACTCTGCGCACAAGCTCCTTTTTCTCTAAGAGCGTCAGCATTTTCGACACGGTCGAGCGCGTTATGCCGAATTTCTCCTCGAAATCTTTCTGGAAAATGTCGCGGTCTTTCTGCTCGGCCTCATACAGATAGCCTATTATCCATTTGTTTGAGCAAGTCAGCTTGTCAAGCTCCTCTTTCAGCTCCGAGTTTCCGTCAAGATAGCGCCTTATGGCGTTGCTTATCATTCTCAGCCTTAAGCCTACGCCCTTGTTATTTCCCAAGAGAATACACCTCTTTCCCATCTAGAAGTTAGAGGTTAGAGGTTAGAATTTTAGTGGGGGAGGCTGTTCGATTTTCATAAGTATTCTAGCCTCTAGCCTCTTACTCTAAAAACCAAAAACTTTATCTCCCAAAAACTCCCCCGAATTTCTTACCTCTTATCTCTTACCTCTTACTTCTAAAAGGTTTAAGCTATAAACCATTTCTGAATTTGTTGGATATTCCACATTATAATGCAAAATAAATAATTTGTCAATAAGTTTTTTGTGAAAAAATAATGAAACTTTATTCGGAATTTCACGGTAATTCACGGACAGTGTCAAAAAAGCCTTGAATTTTTCGTTGTATTGTGATATAATTTAAAAGTACAATTATATGGGGAGGAGTTTATTTTACAATGTATAAGATACTTAGGAAAAAAGAGCTTAATCCTACGGTCACGCTTATGGATATCGAAGCGCCGCTCATAGCGAAAAAAGCCGAGCCCGGACAGTTCGTCATTCTGCGCGTAAACGAAAACGGCGAGAGAATACCGCTGACCGTTGCGGACTATGACCGCGAAAAAGGAACAGTCACCATTATCTTCCAGATAGTAGGCGGAACGACCGAGCTTTTAAACCACAAAAACGAGGGCGAATACATTCAGGACTTTGTCGGTCCTTTGGGAAAGGCTACCGAAACGGAGGGGCTGAAAAAGGTCGCTGTTGTGGGTGGAGGCGTCGGGTGTGCCATTGCTTATCCCGTAGCGAAAAAGCTACATGACAACGGCTGTGAGGTACACTCGATAGTAGGCTTCAGAAACAAGGACCTTGTTATTCTTGAGGACGAGTTCAAGGCAGCTTCTACCGAGCTTAAAATAATGACCGACGACGGCTCTTACGGAACAAAAGGTCTTGTAACGGACGCTCTGAAAGCTCTTATAGAAGCGGGCAACAAATATGACGAGGTTATTGCTATAGGTCCCATTATAATGATGAAGTTCGTCTGCAAGCTGACAAAAGAATACGGCATAAAGACCGTTGTTTCCATGAACCCCATTATGATAGATGGAACGGGAATGTGCGGAGGCTGTAGGCTTACGGTCGGCGGGGAAACAAAGTTTGCCTGCGTTGACGGTCCCGATTTTGACGGACATCTTGTAGACTTTGACGAGGCGCTCGAGCGCGGCTCGATGTACCGCGAATTTGAAGCGAAAAAGCGCGAAGAAGTCTGCAATCTCTTTAAGGAGGTAAAGTGAAATGCCGAACATGAGCTTAAAGAAAAACGAAATGCCGACGCAGGAGCCGAATGTCAGAAACAAAAATTTCAGCGAGGTAGCTCTCGGCTATACCGAAGAACAGGCTGTTGACGAGGCTAACCGCTGTCTTAACTGCAAGAACAAGCCCTGCGTTTCGGGCTGTCCCGTGTCGATTGATATTCCCGAGTTTATCGCGAAGATACGCGAAAAGGACTTTGAGGGCGCTTATGACATAATAGCAAAGAGCAGTTCTCTGCCCGCGGTCTGCGGTAGAGTATGCCCGCAGGAAACACAGTGCGAAAGCAAGTGCGTGAGAGGAATAAAGGGCGAGCCTGTCGCAATAGGCAGACTTGAGCGCTTTGTAGCCGACTATCACAACAAAAACTGCACCGAAGCTCCGAAAGCTCCCGAAAAGAACGGTCACAAGTGCGCTGTTATCGGCGCAGGACCGAGCGGACTTACCTGCGCGGGTGACCTTGCGAAAATGGGATATGACGTTACGGTATTCGAGGCGCTTCACCTCGCAGGAGGAGTTCTTGTATACGGAATTCCCGAGTTCAGACTTCCGAAAGCTATCGTTGCACATGAAGTTGAAAATCTGAAAGCGCTCGGCGTTAAGATAGAAACAAATGTCGTTATAGGAAAGACAATTGAAATCGACGAGCTTTTCGAGCAGGGCTTTGAGGCAATTTTCATAGGCTCGGGCGCGGGACTTCCGAGATTTATGAACATACCCGGAGAGAACTTAAAGGGCGTATATTCCGCTAATGAGTTTTTGACGCGCGTTAATCTTATGAAAGCCTACAAGGACGGCTCGGACACACCGATAAAGAAGAATACGAATGTTGCAGTCGTGGGCGGAGGAAACGTTGCAATGGACGCGGCGAGGTGTGCAAAGCGTCTGGGCGCGGAAAATGTCTACATAGTATACCGCAGAGGACTTGAAGAAATGCCCGCGCGTAAAGAAGAAGTCGAGCACGCAATGGAAGAGGGCATTATCTTCAAAACGCTTAACAACCCCGTTGAAATACTCGGCGACGAGCATAAATTCGTAACGGGCATGAAGTGCATAGAAATGGAGCTTGGCGAGCCCGATGCGAGCGGCAGGCGCAGACCTGTTGAAAAGCCCGACAGCGAGTTTACTATTGACGTTGACTGCGTAGTTATGTCAATAGGCACTTCTCCCAACCCGCTTATCAGAAACACAACAAAAGGTCTTGAAACCAACAAGCACGGCTGTTTTATTGCCGATGAAAACGGACAGACCTCCCGCGAGGGCGTATTCGCGGGCGGCGACGCAGTAACGGGCGCGGCGACCGTTATTCTCGCAATGGGCGCGGGAAAGAATGCCGCTAAGGCTATGGATGAATATATAAAGAGCAAGTAAATTTTAGGACAAAAGCGCTGTTTTTCGTGAAACGGCGCTTTAAATTAAACAAAACAAAAAGGAGATCAAACTATGAAACTGAAGAAAATTGCCGCTTCAATGCTGGCGGCAACGGTAGCGTTTTCGGCGTTTGCTTGCTGCGCGTCTGCCGAAGAAGTAAAAGAGAGCAAGCTCTCGCTTCTGGCTTCGGAAGTCAGTGCCGAGCTGAAGTCGGACATTGTCTATATTGAGGGCTACGGTCTTATAGACATCACCGGCAAGAGCATTGATTCAAGCGAGAACAGTAACGCTGATGACAACGCGAATCTTGACGTTGACTTTGACGAGATAGGCTATATCAGCAAGGCTGACCTGAAAACCTGGCAGGAAACGGGTGAGCTTAAACTTACTACCCTGAAAGCAGATTTTGATACCACGGGCCTGAAGTGGGGAATGTTCAACGACGAGAACGGTTATGTTCAGCTTGTGAAAATGGAAAAACAGAAAGCCGAGGGCAGCGAAGAAGAAGAAAATGTTGTCACATACAGAGGGCTTTACAAGATCGAAAACGGCGAAATAAAGAAATGCTGCGACCTTGATACTTTCTGGACAACTTCGAAATCAAGCGGCGTTTCGGTTGGCTGTGTGCAAGAATATGCTACAGTCCACTACAAGGTGACCGACATAGACGAGGAAACGGGCGAAGTCAAAACGACCGAAACCGACGAAAAATACCTTGTCGGAATGAAATTGGTAATTACACAGCCCGACGGCACAAAGAAAGAAACTACCATTGCAGAAGCTCCTCTTAAGGATATGACAGTTACCATTGATCGCACGGCCGAAAACTTCAACGAGGAAGAGTTCTTAAAGCAGCAATTTGACGGGCTGTACTATTTCAGCGACATTTATTATAATTTAACCGTTATGTCTGACGGCATCACATCGAGCCTTGTTCTGCAGAACAATTTTGGATCTATGATCAACGACAATCTGAGCCTTGTAATATATACGGCTGACTTTGACGGAAACGTAAAAAAAGTTTATGAAACAAACTATGGGCAAACCGTAGCTAAACATTTATCTGCATTGAACATCGGCGACAATTTTTACTGGTACGAAGCGGACGAACACAATCAGGGTATATGGAGCAGGTTCTGTCTTTATAATACCGAGACCGAAGAGGTCACCTCCTTTGACTATGAATATGACGGATTTTCACTATTCGATCCATATTATATGACAGACAGCGGCATTATAATGGGCGAAGTATATACGATTTACAAAGCCGACAATTCACACAAAAACCTCGGCTATGCAATTTTCGATAATATTGAAGACTTTGCAAACTGGGAGAGCAAGACTTATTATAATGACATTCATCGTTATACCTTTGACGAGGGAGATACAAAACTTCTTCTGAAATTTGAGGACGCCGACGGCAAAATAGGCTATATGGACGAAAGCGGAAAAGTCCTCGCTTATTTCGATGTTGCGGGCGGTTTTAAGGCTGAGCTTTACGCTCCCGTTGTAAAGGACGGAAAGGCTTTTCTTATTGACAAGGAAATGAACGAGGTTTCGACCGAGATAGAAGCCGAGGACGTTGTTGCGATAGACGACGATCTGTTTATTGCAATAAACGGCGACAAGACCTATCTTGTGACTTATGCGGCGGAAGCTGAACCGTCCGACAGTACTGACAGCGGTTCATCGGACAGTGAAACTTCGTCGGGCAGCGGCGAGACTTCTCCCGAAACGGGCGCGGCAGGGCTTCCTATAACGCTCGGCGTTATTGCTCTCGCAGGCGCGGCGGTAGTTGTTTCGAGGAAAAAGACGCGCTGATAATTGAGAACATTTAGAAGCTGTTCCGAGCGGCGAAGCGCTTTTCCGTTCAAACGACCTGACGGGCGGGCGCACGAAAGTTTTTTGAAAAGGGAGTCCAGAGGGGAAAAATTTTTTACAAAAAATTTTTCCCCTTTGGTCGCGGCGTAAGCCGCGAAACGGCGCTAGCTAAGCGCATCAGGTTAAATGCCTACGGCATTGAACCTGGGGTGCGGGGAAAACAAGAGTTTCCCTGCTAGAGGTAAGAAGTAAGAGATAAGAGGTAAGAATTTCAAGGAGCTTTTGAAAGATAAAGTTTATTGAATACTCAGAAAAAGAAGCTAGAGGCTAGAGTTTAATCTCTAGCCTCTTTTTTCGTTTATTCAGCGGACTACTTTTCGGCTGTTACTGAATACTGTACCCTGTTTACTGTCAACTGCCAACAGGGTATTTTTTCACCAAACTTTCACATTTCCCTCTTGACAAATACCCCATGGGGGTATATAATATACTCGTGAGCAGGAAAGCAAGAGGTGATAAAATGCGCGAATGTGATTGTTCAAAAAAGCGAAAAGACCGCTCGCCCGAAGAATACAAAAGCCTTATAAACCGCCTGAACAGAATATCGGGACAAATAAACGGGATAAAGAAAATGGTCGAGGAGAGCGCCTATTGCACCGATATTTTAATTCAAGTCTCTGCGGTAAACTCCGCTCTTAATTCCTTTAACAAGGCTCTGCTTTCCGAGCATATAAGAACGTGCGTTGCGGATAATATAAGAGAGGGCGACGACGAGATAGTCGAAGAGCTTGTCGAAACTCTCCGAAAACTTATGAAATAGAGGATAGAAATGGTCTTGTACAATGTCACGGGAATGAGCTGCGCGGCTTGTTCTGCAAGAATTGAAAAAACCGTAAGCGCGGTCAAGGGCGTTAAACAGTGCTCTGTTAATTTGCTCACAAACTCAATGAGCGTTGAGGGCGGAGAAAGCGCCGACATAATAAGCGCCGTCGAAAAAGCGGGCTACGGCGCGTCGCTAAAGGATAAGCCAGCCGAAAAATCCGCAGACGACAGTTCCCTCGAAGATAAAGAGTCACCGAAAATAAAACGCAGACTTTTCTGGAGCCTGGGCTTTATGGTCGTGCTTTTGTATATCTCAATGGGCGGTATGATGTGGGGCGCTCCGCTCCCGCCGTTTTTGGCTGACGACCATGTTTCAATGGCGATAGTTCAGCTTTTGCTTTCGGGCATTATTATGGTCATAAACCAGAAGTTCTTTGTCAGCGGGTTTAAGGGCATTATCCACCGCGCGCCGAATATGGATACGCTCGTTGCACTCGGCTCCGCAGCGGCATTTGTCTACAGCGTCTATGCGACATTTGTCATGTCAAACGCACAAGCTGTTGGAAACCACGAGCTTGTTATGACATATATGCACGAACTGTATTTCGAGAGCGCAGGCACTATCCTTACGCTCATTACTCTCGGAAAATATCTCGAAGCCCGCTCTAAAGGCAGGACAACAGACGCCCTCAAAAGCCTTATAAAGCTGGCGCCGAAAACCGCCGTGCTTATTAAAGACGGGCAGGAAATAACCGTTCCCATTGAACAAGTAAAGGTCGGCGACGTTTTTGCCGTTAAGGCAGGAGAAAATATCCCTACGGACGCGGTAATAATCGAGGGAGAAACGTCCATAAATGAAAGCGCGCTGACGGGAGAGAGCATTCCCGTTGACAAATCGGTCGGCGATGATGTTTCGGCGGCGACAATAAACCTTTCGGGGTATATACTCTGTAAGGCGACGCGCGTCGGAGAGGACACCTCTCTTTCGCAGATAATAAAAATGGTGAGCGACGCTTCGGCAACTAAAGCTCCTATTGCAAAAATAGCGGATAAGGTTTCGGGAGTGTTCGTGCCTGCGGTTATTTCAATTGCGCTTGTGACAATTGCCGTCTGGCTTATTGCAGGTGCGGGCGCGGGTTATGCAATAGAGCGCGGAATTTCCGTCCTCGTCATCTCCTGCCCCTGCGCTTTAGGACTTGCAACGCCCGTGGCGATAATGGTCGGAAGCGGAATGGGCGCGAAAAACGGGATATTGTTTAAAACCGCCGTTTCACTTGAACAGGCAGGAAAAACGGAAATTGTCCTGCTCGATAAGACAGGTACAATAACCAGCGGAGAGCCTGCCGTTACGGATATAATTCCCCTCGGCATTTCAGAAGACGAGCTTTTGAAAACCGCCTGCACCCTCGAAAAGCGCAGTGAACACCCTCTCGCAAAAGCAATAGTAAACCTCGGCAATGAAAAAGGATATACCGCAGACGAACCCGAAAAGTTCGAGGTCTTAAAAGGCGCGGGAGTTTCGGCAGTAATAAACGGCGAAAATTATTCCGCGGGCAATTTAAAGCTCTGCGAGGGTATCTGCGATATTTCTGAAAGCATGCGTGAAAATGCCGACAGGCTCGCAAACGACGGGAAAACACCGCTGTTTTTCTGCCGGGGAAAGTCGCTTCTGGGAATAATTGCCGTTGCGGACAAGATAAAGCCCGAAAGTCCCTCTGCCGTGTCGGAGCTTAAAAACATGGGAATTAAAACCGTTATGCTGACGGGCGACAACAGGCGCACTGCCGAAGCCGTCGGAAAACTCGCAGGAATAGACGAGGTAATTGCCGAAGTCATGCCCGCAGACAAAGAAAGTGTCGTAAGGCGTTTTCAAAAGCAAGGCAAGGTCGCAATGGTCGGCGACGGCATAAACGACGCGCCTGCACTGACGCGCGCCGATACGGGAATAGCGATAGGCGCGGGAGCAGACGTCGCAGTAGACGCGGCGGACGTTGTATTGATGAAAAGCAGACTTTCGGACGTTCCCGCGGCGATAAGGCTTTCGAGAAAAACGCTCCGCAACATAAGGCAGAACCTTTTCTGGGCGTTTTTCTACAACGTTATAGGAATACCGCTCGCGGCGGGAGTTTGGATACCGCTTTTCGGCTGGAGATTAAACCCGATGTTCGGGGCATTAGCAATGTCGCTTTCGAGCTTTTTCGTAGTGACAAACGCTTTGAGGCTCAATTTCTGCAATATCTACGACTCAAAGCACGACAGGAAAATCAAAGCGAAACATTCGCTTGAAAATAAAAATGAAATTCAGGAGGATAAGACAATGGAAGTTACAATGAAAATTGAGGGTATGATGTGCGGTCACTGCGAGGCGACTGTTAAAAAGGCGCTCGAAGCGGTAGACGGAGTAACAGAAGCCGTAGTCAGCCACGAAAGCGGAACGGCTGTAGTTAAACTAAACGGCAACGTTGACAAGGAAGTTCTCAAAAAAGCCGTTGAGGACAAGGATTATAAGGTAACGGATATTCAGTGATACTGAAAGTGCGGTATGATTTGCATTATACTGTTCACTGTACACTGAAAACATGTGTCAGCAAAGGAGTTGATATAACATGAATCCAAACAAGATGACCAAAAAGTCAATAGAAGCCGTTCAAGGCGCACAGGACATTTCGGTTTCCTATCAGAACAACTGCGTTGAACAAATGCACTTGCTCTATGCGCTCTTAAACGACGAGGGCGGACTTTGCCCGCAGATACTCACCAAAACGGGAGTTGACGCAAACGGCGTAAGAACGGCGGCTCTTCGTTTTATCGAGGGCATGCCGCGCGTTTCGGGAAGCGGGAGAGAAGCGGGAAAGATATATATTTCCCCTGACCTTGACAAGGCGCTTTCGGAAGCCGAAGCAATGGCGGAGAGGATGAAAGACGATTATGTGTCTGTAGAACATCTGCTTATGGCGCTTATAGAAAAGGCTGACAGCGGTGTTTCGGGGATAATAAAGAGCTTCGGAATTGACAAAAACAAGCTCCTCAAAGCTCTTCAGGAAATACGCGGAAATCAGCGCGTCACTTCCCAGGATCCCGAGGACACATACGACGTTCTTAGAAAATACGGACAGGACCTTGTAGAGCTCGCCCGCCAAAACAAGCTGGATCCCGTTATCGGGCGCGACAGCGAGATAAGAAACGTTATCCGCATTTTGTCGCGAAAGACTAAAAACAACCCCTGTCTTATCGGCGAGCCGGGCGTAGGAAAAACGGCTATTGCCGAGGGGCTTGCTCTAAGAATAGTGCGCGGGGACGTTCCCTCCAACCTTAAAGACAGAAAGCTCTTTTCGCTCGATATGGGCGCGCTTATCGCGGGCGCAAAATATCAGGGAGAATTTGAGGAGCGCTTAAAGGCTGTCTTAAATGAAATCAAAAAGAGCGAGGGACAGATAATCCTCTTTATCGACGAGCTTCATCTTATTGTCGGAGCAGGAAAATCGGGCGGCGCAATGGACGCAGGAAACCTTTTAAAGCCCATGCTTGCGCGCGGAGAATTGCACTGTATAGGGGCTACTACTCTTGACGAGTACTCAAAGTACATTGAAAAAGATCCCGCTCTCGAACGCCGTTTCCAGAAAGTGCTTGTAGATGAGCCGACGGTTGAAGATACCGTTTCAATTCTGCGCGGACTTAAAGAAAGATACGAAGTTTTTCACGGCGTTAAAATTCAGGACAACGCCATAATTGCCGCCGCGACAATGTCCGACCGTTATATAACCGACAGATTTCTTCCCGATAAGGCGATAGACCTTATAGACGAAGCCTGCGCAATGATAAGAACGGAAATGGAGAGCATGCCCGCGGAGCTTGATGAAATTTCGAGGAGCATTCTTCAGCTTGAAATCGAAGAAACTGCGCTTAAAAAGGAAACCGACGCGCTGTCGCAGGAACATCTTGCAGATCTTCAGAAAGAGCTTGCCGAAAAGCGCGAGAAGTTCTCCGCAATGAAAGCAAAGTGGGAAAACGAAAAGAACGCCATTTCCAAAGTTCAGGACCTGCGCAAGGAAATTGAGCAGACAAATGCCGACATTGAAAAAGCAAAGCGCGAGTATAACATGAACAAAGCCGCCGAGCTTATGTACGGAAAGCTCCCGAAACTGCAGGCGGATCTTAAGACTGAAGAAGAGCTTGCCGAGCAGGCAAAGTCCGATTCGCTCCTGCGCGACAAGGTAACAGACGACGAAATCGCGCTTATAATAGCAAGAAGAACGGGTATCCCCGTAGATAAACTTGCAGAGGGCGAGCGCGAAAAGATACTGCGCCTTTCCGACACTCTCCACAGGCGCGTTATGGGGCAGGACGAGGCTGTCGCGCGCGTAAGCGAGAGCATTATGCGTTCGAGAGCGGGAATAAACGATCCGAGAAAACCGCTTGGCTCGTTCTTGTTCTTAGGTCCTACGGGCGTAGGAAAAACGGAGCTTGCAAAGTCGCTCGCCGAGGCGCTGTTTGACGATGAGAAAAACCTCATTCGCCTTGACATGAGCGAGTATATGGAAAAGCACACGGTGTCGCGTCTTATCGGCGCGCCTCCCGGATATGTCGGTTATGAGGAGGGCGGACAGCTTACTGACGCCGTCCGCAGAAAGCCGTATTCCGTGGTGCTTTTCGACGAGGTGGAAAAAGCTCACCCCGATGTGTTCAACGTTCTTTTGCAGGTGCTTGACGACGGAAGAATAACCGACAGCCAAGGACGGCTCATTGATTTCAAGAACACGATAATAATACTCACCTCAAATTTAGGCTCGCAGTTTATTCTTGAGGGCATTGACGAAAACGGCGAAATAACCGAAGAAGCAAGGAACAATGTAGACGCGCTTTTAAAACGCTCGTTCCGTCCCGAATTTCTGAACAGACTCGACGAGATAGTATTCTATAAACCGCTGTCAAAGGAAAATATCTTCGGCATTATCGACATTCAGGCAAACGACCTTGCAAAGCGCCTGAAAGAAAAACAGCTCGGTCTGGAGATAACCGAAGAAGCAAAGCAGTTTATCGTTGACGAAAGCTACGATCCCGCGTTCGGCGCAAGACCGCTCAAGCGCTATATGCAGCGCAATCTCGAAACCCTTATTGCAAAGGAAATTCTGGAGGATAAGCTCCGCCAGGGCGATACGATAAAGGTCGGCACAAAGGACGGAAAACTTGCAATTATCCGATAAGCCGACACAAAACAACAAAAACGCTGTCCGCAAAGGACAGCGCTTTTTGATTTTATTCTTATTTGTTTATGCCCATTATGATTATTATAATTATTGCAATTATCAGCGCTATGACCGCCGCAGCAAACAGCCCCACGGGAACGCCTTTCTTCTGCGGTACGTTCAGCTGTTCAAAGGTTTGAACGGGCTGAACGGGCGTGACAGGCTGAACAGGCTGAACAGGCGGAACGGGCGGTGTGGTCGCCACGGTTTGCTCTGTCGGCTGAGGAATAACGGGAGCTTCTTCAACTACGGTTTCTTCAGCTACTTGTTCTGTAATAGGTTCTTCCACTGCTTGTTCAACAATAGGTTCTTCAGCTACTTGTTCAACAGTAGGCTCTTCAACTGCCTGTTCAACAGTAGGTTCTTCTACTGCCTGTTCAACAGGTGTTTCTTCAATTGCTTGTTCAACAGTAGGTTCCTCGACTGCTTGTTCAACAGTAGGTTCCTCGACTGCCTGCTCAACAGCAGGTTCTTCAACTGCTTGTTCAACAGCAGGTTCTTCAACTGCTTGTTCAACAGCAGGTTCTTCAACTGCCTGTTCTGCAACGGGTTCTTCTACTGCCTGTTCAACAGGTGTTTCTTCAACTGCCTGTTCTGCAACGGGTTCTTCTACTGCCTGTTCAACTACGGGCTCTTCTACTGCCTGCTCAACAGTAGGTTCTTCTACTGCTTGTTCAACAGCGGGTTCTTCGACTGCTTGTTCAACAGTAGGTTCTTCTACTGCTTGTTCAACAACTACTTCTTCTACTGCCTGTTCAACAATAGGTTCTTCAATTGCTTGTTCTGCAACAGGTTCTTCAACTGCCTGTTCTGCAACGGGTTCTTCTACTGCCTGTTCAACAACGGGTTCTTCAACCGCTTGCTCAACAACGGGTTCTTCAACCGCTTGCTCAACAACGGGTTCTTCTACTGCTTGTTCAACAGTAGGTTCTTCAATTGCTTGCTTGGCAACGGGTTCTTCATAAACAGTCGGCTGAATATCGGGCTCGGCGGCAAGCGCCGCAAAGTTATCGGACATTCCCACAAATGAAACGGGTTCAACGGTAACAGGCTCGGCAGTCGCAGGCTTGGGCTTTTCGTCTTGTTCAGCCTGTTCGAGAGAAAACTCGTCCATAGATCCGCCGAGAAAACGGTAGGGATCAAGTATAACGTCAAGCTCGGCGTTTTCTTCCATAGAACAGCCGTCTATAACGGGAATGTTATCCGTTATCTCGACGTTTTCCGCGCCGTCGCTCATTGAAAAGTTCTCGACGCGCATTTCATCGCCCTTTTTCGGAGCTTTCTGGCGCACGCGTCCCGTTGATAAATCGACCGCTTCAATTGTCGGAACTTGAAAACCCTCCGCGCCAAAGGCGTTTATTGCTCCCGAGACTGCCGAAACGGCTTCTTCGGAAAAGCTGTTCGTTCCGAAAAGATCCGCTTCTCCCGAAGCGCCGTAGGGCGCGTCGCTTCTGTCAGGCACGGCAGGATTAGCAGGATTCTGCTGTACGGGAGGTTTTTTCGGAAATCTTCCCACAGGCACAGGCGTGCCGCACTCCATACAGAACAAACTTCCGTCGATCAGCTTTTTACCGCAATTTCCGCAAAACATATATATTCCCCCGTTACTGACAAAGCACAAAATTACTAATCTTATTATACAATATTTAAAGCGTGATGTCAATTGAATTTATGAAAATTGTACAATTGATTAAAAGAACACGTCCGTTTTTGTGCTATTCCACTGAAAAAACACCTGTTGGCAGTTGACAGGAGACAGGGTACAGTATTCAGTAACAGCCGAAAAGTAGTCCGCCGAATAAACGAAAAAAGAGGCTAGGTTTTAAACTCTAGCCTCTGACCTCTGATATGTGTTGGCGTTTAATGCCCGCTTCAGACTTTACAGCCCTGCAAAGTATAACCCTGCGAAAATTCCCGCGGCGATAGCAAAGACTGCCGTTGAAGCAAGGCACATCATCAGATGAGCAAACGTGTATTTGCGCTCGGGCTCTTGCTTTACGGGAACATTTGAAACATTCGGAACATTTGGAACATTCGCCGTATTTACGGCCACCTCCGCTCCCGTCCAAGGCGCTTCGTTAAGCTGTTTTCCCGTGGCGCTGTTTATAGTCTCTGCGGGGCGGTCAAACGCCTGTTCGGAAATAGGTCGTTCAATTACTTGTTCAACATTTTGCACTATAGGCTCCGTCACTTGCTCCGCCCTTTGGATAACAGGCTCCGATATCTGCTGTTCAATTCTTTCCTGTTCAATATTTTGCGCTATAGGCTCCGTCACTTGCTCCGCCCTTTGGATAACAGGCTCCGATATCTGCTGTTCAATTCTCTCCTGTTCAACATTTTGCGCTATAGGCTCCGTCACTTGCTCCGCCCTTTGGATAACAGGCTCGGATATCTGCTGTTCAATTCTCTCCTGTTCAACAGTCTGCACCGCAGGCTCTGCAGACTGAACAGGCTGTGTCGGCTGTGCAGGTCTGATAACGCTTGCCGAAACGGGTTTTCCGCAAAAACTGCAAAATCTTGCGCTGTCATTAAGTTGTTTTCCGCAATAAGAACAAAACATAATTTATACCATCCTTTAAAATCTTAAACCGAGACTTGCTCTTTATTCTGAATGTTCCTGAAATAATCAAAAAGATACTGCTGGGCTACGCCCTCTATGCCTTTTGTACATTCGGGAAGTCCGCCGGGGAAATATTCGCTCATTATCCGCTTTATCCAGACATCTTTAGGAAATGCGTCCAGCTTATGGAACGCAAACAGCAATACGCAGTCCGCTACCTTATCCCCTACACCCACTATGGTTTTGAGCTTTTCCCTCGCAGGAATAAGCGCCAGCGCGTCTATTTCCTCAAAGTCTATTTCCCCGCGGTTTATCTTTAAGACCGCGTCTGCTATATACCTGGCGCGAAAGCCCGCTCTAAGCTCCGCGAGGTCGCCCTCTTCTATGCCTCTTAGCTTTTCGGCTGTCGGAAAAGCATATCCGCCCGATATCTTCTCTCCGAACTTTTCGCAAAACCGCGAGATAATTCCCGAAATGCGCGGAATGTTGTTGTTCTGGGAGATGATAAAGCTAAGAAGCGTTTCAAACGGCTCCTGCTTTAAAATTCTTATGCCCTGTGACGCCATGCAGGCTTTTTTCAGCGTTTCATCTTCCGAAAGCCGAGCTATGTATTCATTATAGTCAGCATTAAGGTCAAAATACTCGTTCCAGAATTTCTTGTCGGTTTTCGGCACGCCGTCAATTTCTACCGTTTCGCCTTTTTGTGTCACAATAAGTTTTTTTCCGCGGACAATGCCCGTAAAATTCCCGCTTTCGTCACCGCTCCAGCGGAAACACTGTCCGCAAAGGAAAGTACGCGCGGGAGAAAGCTCGCTTATAGTTGTTATGATTTTCAAAATTTTTCAAAAACCCCTTGATTATTTACTTTAATTATAATATAATTTTAATGGGATTTCAAGTGTTTTCTTGCTTTTTTCACCAACCCGACACAAAATTTTCTCTTACAGACGGAGGACCGGAAAAGTGAAAAAGAATATTCTTACTATCCGCGTAGACGACATCTTCGGGCAAAAATGCGGATGCCCTATCTGCCTTACAAAAAGGATATCCGAGGAAAACGCCTGCGAATATATTGCAGGCTCGGCTATGATGACGCCCGAAATACGCATTGAAACAAACAAGCTGGGCTTTTGCGAAAGGCATTTCGACATGCTCCTTAAAACAGGCGCAAGGCTTCCTATTGCTCTTATACTAAGCACCCACCTCGACGAGATAGAAGCCAAAGCATACGAAGCCGAGCCTGCTTTCGGAAAAAACACCAAAGCCGAGCGCGGCGCGGAATTTGAAAAGACCTGTTATATCTGCTCGCGTATGAACGACGACCTCGACCGTTTTTTACACGGAATGTTTAAAATGTACGCGGAGGACGAGAATTTCCGAAAGCTGTTTTCCGAGCAGGAATACATCTGCTTTCCGCACAGAAATCTTCTGCTTAATAATGCCCGAAAGTATCTCAAAAAGGACATGCTTAAACAATTTTCGCAGGAGACCGAACGGCTCTCAAAAGATAGGCTGAAACTTATAAGAAGCGGGCTCGAAGAGCTTTGCAGGAGCTTTGATTACAGAAATGTCGGAAAGCCACTTTCCGAAAACTCCGAAGTGTCTCCCGAAAACGCGGTTTGCTTTTTAACGGGTAGACAGACGGAAAACGAAATAAAGATAATGAAAGACAGAGAAGAATAACTTCAGACTGTAGATAAAGCCCCATCTACGTCGTCAGAAACCCAGCAGCAGGCAAAAGCCTAGCCGCAGGATTTCTTCCTAGTATCTGGGACTTTCTCTACAGTCTGAAACAAGATTTCTATACAGTTTAAAAAACAGAGGGATTTATGGATATATTAGCAATAGAAAGCTCCTGCGACGAGACTGCCGCGGCAGTCGTGCGCGACGGAAGAGAAATAATTTCCTCGGTCGTAGCAACGCAGATAGAAGAACACCGTCTGTATGGTGGCGTTGTTCCCGAAATTGCTTCAAGACGGCACTGCGAAAGCATTTGCGGAGTAGTTTCCGAGGCGCTCGAAAAAGCGGGCATGGCGGCGAAAGACGTCGACGCCATAGCGGTGTCGTTTGCGCCGGGGCTTGTGGGAGCGCTTCTTGTGGGAGTAAATTTCGCAAAGGGACTTGCGTTTTCGCTCGGAAAACCGCTTATCCCCGTTCATCACATAAGAGGGCATATCGCGGCGAACTATCTCGCGCACAAAGAGCTTGAACCGCCCTATATGTGCCTTGTCGTTTCGGGAAGTCACTCGCACATAGTAAAAGTAAAAAGCCACACCGAGTTTGAAACGCTCGGAAGAACTATAGACGACGCGGCAGGCGAAGCCTTTGACAAAGCCGCGAGGGCTATGGGATTTCCCTATCCCGGAGGAGTTTTTATCGACAGCGCCGCAAAGCTCGGCGACAGCTCGAAATATAAGCTCCCCCGCCCGCATACGCCTAACCCCTATGATTTCAGCTTTTCGGGGCTTAAAACTGCCGTTTTAAACCTTATCCACAACACCGAACAGCGCGGAGAAGAAATTGACGTAAATTCTCTCTCGGCTTGTTTTCAGGAAACAGTGTGTGAAATGCTGACGGAAAAATTCATTTCCGCCGCCGTTGAAAACAACTACAAAACGATTGCCGTCGCAGGAGGAGTAGCCGCAAACAGCGGACTGCGCTCGGCATTGTCTAAAGCCGCCGACGAACACGGCATGACGCTTTTCGCGCCGCCGCTGTCGCTTTGCGGAGACAACGCCGCGATGATAGGCTGTCAGGGGTATTATGAGTTTACGGCGGGAAATATTGCAAAGACTAATCTTAACGCTTATGCGACAATGCCGCTTGACGAGGTGAGGTGGTAAAGTTCTGATGAAAAACATTGTGCTTATCGGAATGCCCGCCGCGGGAAAATCGACAATAGGCGTTCTGCTGGCGAAATCGCTGGGTTTTGAGTTTATCGACACCGACCTTATTATTCAAAAACAAACAGGCAGGCTCTTGCAGGATATAATCGACAGCGACGGGCTTGACGCCTTTTGTATAGCCGAAGAACGCGCGATACTCTCGGTTTCGGAAACGGAAAACGCCGTTATCGCAACAGGCGGGAGCGCGGTCTACAGCAGAGAAGCCATGCTGTATCTAAAGAAAAACGGGGCTGTCTACTATCTGTCGCTCCCGTCCGAGGAGCTTCTCCCGCGCCTTAAAAACATAAAAACGCGCGGTATTGCCATGCGCAAAGGTCAGAGCGTAGAAGAAGTCTTTAAAAACAGGCGCGCGCTTTATGAAGAATATTGCGATATTGAAGTAGACTGTCACGGAAAAACCGCCGAGGAAACAGTAGCCGAGATAGCCGATTATCACAGAATGATAGGAGCAAAGTAAAATGTCCGAAGAGATAACTGCCGAAAACAAAAAGCCCACCGGCATCCGCGAGGGCTTTAAGTCCGTGAGCTTAAAGCTCGGCATTATGATAATTATCATCTTCTGCGCGAGAGGAATAGCCGAGATAATTTTAGGCTTAGCTTCAGACGCGCTCGATAAAGCCGATATTACAACGGCTTATATTATAAGAACGCTTGTGTCCGTTTTATTTCTGAACGTTATTCCTATTGCGCTTACGCTCATAGTGTTCAAAAAGCCGATAAGCGAAGTCGGCAGAACGAGCTATAAAAAGCCCAAGTATTTCGGAAGCGCCCTCGGAACGTTCCCCGCTCTTTATGCCGCGGGAATGGTAACAAATCTCATAACTATGTTTATCTCTCAGTTTTTTAAACAAACGGACGTAAACGAGAGCTTCAATACCGCGAACAGTTTTGCCGCGCCGAATTTTACCTGCGGGCTTATATTGTTCTTTCAGATGGCGATACTTGCGCCGATAGTGGAGGAATTCTGGTTCAGAGGAATAGTCCTCGAAAGCATGCGCCCATACGGAAACGGCGTTGCGATCTTCATTTCGGGGCTTCTGTTCGGGCTTACACATGCGAATTTCGCGCAGTTCTTTTATGCCACCGTTCTGGGAATTTGCCTGGGATATATCGCAGTTTCAACGAGAAGCGTCATCACAACGACCGTTCTCCACGCCATGTTCAACAGCGTCGCGGCGCTTCTTCTGCTTCTTATCACGGACAAGAGCGTGGGGGATTATATCCTCGCGACGGCGGCGGGCAGACAAGCGGAAATAACCCCCGCGGTCGGCATATATATGGGGCTTATGGTATTTATGGGCTTGCTTATTGCAGTGGGATTATTTATGCTTATCGCAAAGCTCATAAAGCTCAATAAATACCGCGTGCCGAAAGTACAAGAGGAGCTTTCTCCTGCAAAACGCTGGGGAATATTCTTTTCGAGCGTTACGGTCATAATCGGCTTTTTGCTCGCGGCAGACAGCTTTACCTTTCAGTTTATACCGAAAGGCATCTATGACGTTCTTTCAAAGATAACAGGATAAAACGAACACTTCCGAAAAGGAGGCTTTTAACTATGAGTGACAATAAAAGACTTAGCCTTAAGAAAAAAGGCTGGACAGATCCGCAGACGGGAGAATACTATCCCGGCGGAAACCCCAATGAAATAAGCAAAACTGCGGACAATACGCCCTCGCAGACAGGCGCGTTTTCAAATCAGACGTCGTTTCCCGAATTTTCGCAGGTGCCTCACCCCGTTGAAAATAATCAAAATCAGCCAAATCAGCAAAATCAGTCGGTCTCTTCCGCAAGCGTTCATATAGAGCGCAGCGACGATATGAAATACTGCAAGTATTGCGGAAAGCTGATACACATGGACGCCGTCATCTGCACATACTGCGGACGGCAGGTCGAAGTTCTGAAAACCGAACCGAATTATGTCAATCAGACGACGACCGTTATTCATACGGCTGTTCCCGCGAATGTAAGACCTCTTAACAGAGTGGTGAGCCTTATTCTCTGCATTGCTATGGGAGTGCTCGGCGTTCACCGCTTTTACGAGGGGAAAGTCGGGACAGGCTTTCTGTGGCTGTTTACGGGTGGAATGTTCGGCATAGGCTGGCTCGTTGATATGATAACTCTCGCGTGCCTGAAAAGCAACGATTATTACATAGCCAAAAACGGAAGCAGAATAGAACTTCCGCAATTGCCAAAATAAGGAAGTTGATACCGACTTGTTAAACTAAACCATAGTTTTTGGCGCATACGGGGAAAAATGTCGCTTTTGCATAAATCTTGAAAAAATATGTGAAAAGGCTTTACTTTTTGGGGAATTTCTTGTATAATATAAAGTGAGATAAAATGATAAAAAAGTAAGATGACAAGATGACAAGATGACAGAACGAACTTATTTCTGGGAGTAACGTATGAGCTTTCAAGATGTGGTATCAATGATCGCGGGATTGTGCGTGTTTATGTTCGGAATGCACACGCTCTCCGCTTCGCTCGAAAAATTTGCAGGGAGCAGGATAGAAGACCTGCTCAATAAAATGACTTCAAACCCCATAAAGGGCGTGGCTCTGGGCGCGGCAGTAACGGCGCTTATACAGTCGTCGGCGGCTACCACCGTCATGATGGTAGGTTTTGTAAACTCGGGACTTTTAAAGCTGTCACAGGCGATAAGCGTTATTATGGGCGCAAATATCGGAACAACGGCTACGGCGTGGCTTGTGAGCCTTTCTTCGCTCGCGGGCGACGAGGTTTCGGGAATAATGAACATTTTCAGCTTTAACACCGTCATAACCGTTATCGCGCTTATCGGAATAATCCTCGCTATGTTTACAAAATCCGACAGGAAAAAGACTATCGGAAATATACTTATGGGCTTTGCGCTTCTGATGTTCGGACTGAATATGATGTCCGCCGCTTCGGAAAAATTAAAGGACGTTCCCGAATTTACGCAGTTTATGACAATGTTCTCAAACCCGATACTCGGAGTTATCGCGGGCGCGGTACTCACAGCGGTGTTGCAGTCGTCGTCCGTTTCTATCGGTATTTTACAGTCGGTCGCAAGCCAGACGGGTACTGTCACATATAAAATAGCGCTCCCCATTCTTCTCGGACAGAACATAGGCTCTTGCGTTACGGCACTTATTTCGTCGATAGGAGCTAACAAAGCCGCAAAGCGCGTGGCTATAGTTCATCTTTATTTCAACGTTATAGGAACGGTCGTGTTCCTCGGGCTGTTCTATCTTATTACGGCGTTTATTGATATGCCGATAGTAAACGAACAGATAAACGCAGTAGGAATTGCCGTTATACACTCGCTGTTCAACATTCTCGCGACCGCGCTGTTCCTGCCGTTTACAAAACAGCTCGAAAAGCTGGCTTGCCTTACTATCCGCGACAGCAAGGATGACGAGGCGAAAATGCCTATTCTGGACAAGCGTCTGCTCAACACTCCTGCAGTAGCAATTGAAGAATGCAAGAACGTTGCATATAAAATGGCTGAACTTACGCACAAAACGCTTCTTTCGGCTATAGACATTGTGGGGAATTATGACGCAAAGACCGCCGCGGAAATTGTCGAAAATGAAAACACTATTGATATATACGAGGACAAGATAGGCTCTTATATCCTCCAGGTCGCTTCTAAAGACCTTTCTTCAAGCGACGGACAAGCCGTTTCAAACCTGCTCCACACCATAGGCGACCTTGAGCGCATTTCAGATCATGCCGTAAACATAACCGAAGCCGCCGAAGAAATGCACGACAAGAAGATAAAGTTCTCAAAAGCCGCAGAAAGCGAAATGGCGGTCATGACGGCGGCGCTGAAAGAGATACTCGATATGTCGCTAAAGGCGTTTTTAACTGATGATGTTGCACTTGCAAAAGAGGTAGAACCGCTCGAGGACGTTATAGACGGGCTTAGGACCGAGCTTAAAAACCGCCATGTCGAGCGCCTGAAAACAGGAAAATGCACGATAGAGCTCGGGTTTATCCTCCAAGACCTGCTGACGAATTATGAGAGAGTTTCGGACCACTGCTCGAATATCGCGGTTTGTCTTATCCAGATAAAGGAAAACAGCCTCGATACCCACGAGTATATAAACGAGCTTAAAAAGCTGGACAAATCCGAGTTTATGGACGAGTTCAACGACTACCGCTCTAAGTACACGCTTCCCGAAAGAAGATAAGGGGTTATACGTTGCAAAGTCTCCGCAACGTTTACGATAATCGAAAGATGTCGTGTACAGTATACAGGGTACAGTGGACGCATTGAACGCTTCGCGTACAACGCTGTGTACAGTAATGGTGTCCGCTTCGCGTACATTATTTAGATTGTTTTGAAATTATAAGGGCGTAAACCACCGTAACGGGTTTACGCCCTTTTTATTATTCGCTTACTTTACGACCACATTTCCGACGCCGAGAATGTCTTTTAATCGCCTTAAAAGTTCCGCACATATCCTTACTCCCCGCAGTCCGTTTATCCGTCTTACTTCGCGTTTATCGCGAAAGCATGCTCTTACTGCCGAGATACCGCAATAATCGAAAAGAAGCGCCGTTACCCTCGGTATGCGCGGATCATTTTCATTCTCAAAATTGACATAAAGCGTCTTTGTGCGCCCCTCGGGGAGGCTCTCGCCCCGCCTTATGCTGTTTACAATAAAGCTCGTTTTCCCGTCTTTCCTCTGTATTCTCCCGCTGAAATAGTACACTTTTCCGACGGAGAGCCTCTCCGAAACCGAAAAAGTGCTCGGAAATACGACCGCCGAAATTGTCCCGCTTTCGTCCTCAATATCCGCAAAAGCCATTTCCCCGCTCTTTGAAAAATGCGTTCTTACATTCTGCACAAGTCCTACGGCAGAAACAACAGCGCCGTCTCTCCGCTCCAAAGCGTCCGCTATGAACATAAAACTTTCATAGTCGGGAGCATTTTCCGCGCGCGAAAGGTAAATACTCGCGGGGTGACACGAAACATAAAACCCGATCATCTCTGTTTCAAGGCTGAGGAGCTTTGTTTTAGGAAATTCTTCCGATTTCGGAAAAGTAAACTTCGTTTGCTTTTCTTCACTTCCCAGCAGGTCGAGCTGTCCGCTCTCCCGCCTGAAATTTTCCCGCGCCGCGTAGTTCATAAGCCCGTCTAAACCCAAAAGCATGCTTGCTCTGGTAACACCTAAATTGTCCATAGCTCCGCATTTTATAAGCGCTTCGGTATACCTGCGGTTGTTTCCAAGCGCCTCTGTCCTTACGGCAAGATCTTCGGGAGAAGTATATAGCCCGTTTTTGTCGCGCTCTCTTGCTATCTCCTCGGAAAAGCCCCTGCCGAGACTTTTTATTGCCGAAAGCCCGAATCTTATCGCATTCCCCTCAACTACAAAATCCGCATAGCTTTTGTTTATATCGGGCGGGAGCAGTTTATATCCGCTCGCTTTTATATCCGCGGCATATTCCGCGAGCTTTGAGTTATAGTCCTCAACGCTTGAACAAAGCGCGCTCATATACTCTTTGTAATAATGACAGCGAAGAAAAGCAGTTTGATAAGCGACCGTTGCATAAGCCGCCGCATGAGATTTGTTAAAGGCATAGCTCGAAAACTTTTCCATTTCGTCGAATATCTCGTTTGCAATATTTTCGGGTACGCCGTTTTTTATCGCTCCGCAGTTGGTTTCAGTGCCGTAAACGAACGCGTCATGCTCTTTTTCCATAACGCCGTGTTTTTTCTTTGACATCGCGCGCCTTACAAGGTCCGCTCTGCCGTAGGAATAACCGCCTATCTCGCGGCATATCTGCATTACCTGCTCTTGATATACTATACAGCCGTATGTTACGGAGAGTATATTTTTTAAAAGCGGGTGTTTGTATTTTATCTCTTCGGGCTTTTTGTGGCGGTTTTCAATATACGCGGGAATTGAATCCATAGGTCCCGGGCGGTATAACGCAATTGCCGCCGTAAGGTCCTCTATAGACTGCGGTTTTAAGCGCGCAATGACCGACGACATTCCGTCCGATTCAAGCTGAAAGACGCCGCAGGTCTTTCCCTCTCCGAGCATTTTAAATGTTTTTTCGTCATTTTCGCTTATTTTCTTTATGTCAAAATTCGGCTCCGAAATGCGTATCTTTTCACAAGCCTTATGAATGACCGTAAGATTTCTAAGCCCCAAAAAGTCCATTTTCAATAATCCGAGCCGTTCAAGCGCAGTCATGGTAAACTGCGTTTTTGCGCCGTCCGCGTTTACTTCAACCGGCGCATATTCAACGACAGGCTCGCGCGTTATAACTATCCCTGCCGCATGAACGGTAGTATGCCGCGGAAATCCCTCGATAAGCATAGCCGCGTCAATAAGCGTTTTTATCTCGCCGTCCGTTTCATACAGAGCTTTAAGCTCCCCGCGCTTTATTTCCTCCGAAAGCTGTGGATTTATGAGCGGCGGCACAGCTCTTGCGGCGGCGTCTATCTTGCGTTGGGGAATGGCAAGAGCCCGCCCCGCGTCTCGTATCGCCGCTTTTGATTTCAGGGTATCGAACGCGGCGATTTGCGCAACACAAGGCGTGCCGTAACGCCTGCGGACATACTCTATAACTTCTCCCCTGCGCTCGTTGCAGAAGTCAATATCGAAATCGGGCATTGAAACGCGCTCGGGATTTAAAAATCTCTCGAACAGGAGATTATAACGCAGCGGATCAATTTCCGTTATCCCCATACAGTATGCGCAAAGCGAACCCGCTCCGCTCCCCCTGCCGGGTCCTACGGGAATATCGTTCGTCTTTGCATAGCGCACAAAATCCCATACTATCAAAAAATAGTCCACAAAGCCCATTTTTTCGATTATCGAAAGCTCGTAATCGAGGCGATTCTTTATCTCGTCCGTCACTTTGCCATAGCGCTTCTCCGCGCCTTTTTCACACAGCCTGCGAAAATACGCGGCGTTGTCCGAAACTCCCTCTTTTTTGAAAAGCGGGAGCTTTGTAACGCCGAACTCAAATTTAAAGTTGCATTTTTCGGCAATTGTTTCGGTTTGCGCTATCTCCTCGGCGGTGAAAAAGCGTTTCATCTCCTGTTCGCTTTTCAGATAATATTCGTCGTTTAAAAGCCCGCCGCTCGATTTATCGGAAAGCCTACGGTTTTCTTTTATACATTCAAGGAGCTTTTGCGCCCTGCTCTGCGATTTTTCGACATAGTGAACGTTGTTTGTGGGACAGGTCTTTATTCCCGTTGTTTCGGACAATGCCCGCAGCTCCCTGCAAAGCGCTGTTTCCTCGGCGGTATCGTGGCTGTTGAGTTCAAGATAAAAGTCCTCGCCGAAAATCGACTTATACCATTCGGCGCACTTTTTTGCTTCGGCAGTTCTTTTCTCCCGAATTAAGCGGGCAATTTCGCCCCTGTTCCCGCCCGAAAGCGCAATAAGCCCCTCGGCGTATTTTTCAATGCAGTCCTTGTCGCTTACAAATTCGCCCATTACTTCGACTTGCTCGGAGATAAGGCGGCAGAGGTTTTTATAGCCCGTTTCATTTTTGCACAAAAGCGTAAGTCTGCTCGGCGCGGAAGACGATTTCATAAATCTGCTGTTTTCGCTCACCCTTATCTCACAGCCGATAATAGCTTTTATGCCGAGTTCTCCGCAGATATCCGAAAAATCTATCGCGCCGTAGAGTGCGCCCGTGTCGGTTATCGCAAGCGCGGACATACCGAGCGCCTTTGCTTTTTCGCATAGTTCTCTGAGCCTGCAAGCTCCCTCAAGCAGGCTGTAGCCCGTGTGAACATTTAAGTGTATAAATCCCGACAATAGACACACCTCTTTTCTTATGGACGGGGATTTTAATAGTTTCCTATTGAAATGCTGAACTTATCCTCAAACGGACTAAAAACATCTTCGACAAATAAAATATCCTCTTCGGGCAAATTCTCAATATAAATCTCTGTCCCATAATGCGCACTGCAAAAATTTTTTACGTTGATTGTAAAATACTTTGTCATTTTGTTGTATATGCTTTTGTCTGTCGGTTCATCATTTGATAATTCCAAGAGAAATTCGTCGGTCACTATTCCTCGGACAGAAACTTCATTTTTGTCATCTGTTGGTTTTCCGTATCTAGACGCCGCCCTTATCTCGTCGGTTTCCTCTTTCCAACAGCGAATTTCTAATTCATCTCCTGCCTTTACAAAATGCCTGACAAGTTTTTTCCACCAAGATGATGAAACGGTATTGTCTGTCATTTGCACTGAAATGTAATTCATAACAATATCTCCGTAAATTCTAATTTCCCCCGTGCCGACAGCAGTCAAAGTGTGCTGAAATTAACTGCTTTTTAAATAAATGTTAATAACTATCATAGAAAGCCCGAGCACGAGCAATACCGCTCCCGTGACATAACCTACCGTCCTGCTGTTTGCCTTGTTTGCAAACTTTGCGCTGATAAGTGAAAACAATGTCGCGACCACAATCGCTGTCAAAAGGAAATCCCAACATTCAAGAACGATGGTCGGCTCAATAAGAATGTGGCTTACAGACGCTATCAACGCCGTGAAAGTCATAATAAACGTTGAAGTGCCGACTGCGGTTTTTCGCTCGTAACCGAGCATTGCGGTAAACACAATCAGCATCATCATACCGCCGCCCGAACCGAAAAATCCCGTTCCAAAACCGATAGTAAGTCCGAAGAACAAGGAAACTGCTATCTCCTTGAATGTAAGTTTCACCTTGCCGTTTTTTGGGGGGCGTTCCTTTGAGTCGGGCTTTACAAGAAAGCGAATTCCGATTGCAACACAAAGAAACAGCGAAAACCCTCCAAGCACCGATTGATGTGTAAAGTAAGCCGCCACCGAACCGACGGTACACATACCGATAATACAGGCTACGATCAGCCAACCGTGTTTTAAGTCGATCTTCTTGTTTTTTGCATAAACGCCTGTCGTAACAGCCGAGCCGAGTATGTCGCTTGCAAGAGCAATCGCCGTTGCCATATACGCGCCGTGTTCACCGCCGAAAGTCGGACAAAGCACGATTAAGAGCGGGACCATTGCAGTCGCCGCGCTCAACCCCACCAAGCCCGTTCCTATGCCTGCAAGCGCCGCCGCAAGCGTTACAACTAAATATTCATACCACATATCAATATCTCTTAACAGAAAAACGGGCTCGGCGAATATTTCCGCCAAGCCCGTGATCCGGTCATCTTTAAAAAGATCATTCAGCCTCTTTAGCAATAACAACCTTATTATTGTAATAACCGCAATTCCCGCAAACTCTGTGCGCGAGTTTAAGCTCGCCGCAGTTCCTGCATCTCGTAAAGTTCGGAGCGTCTATCTTCCAGACAGCCGAACGTCTTTTATCACGTCTTGCGCGGGAAACCTTTCTCTTTGGTACTGCCATTATCGTACACCCCCTCTAAGAAGTAAAGAAACAAGAAACAACATCTGTTCTTGCGATTTGTAACTTTCATCAAGTAAATACCATTATATCACACAAAAACAGGTTTGTCAAGGGGTTTTAGAAAATTTAACCGATAAATTTGTTATGTTACAATAGATGTGAGACAAAAGGTATAGAAAAAGTGGTTGAGATATGTTAAAATAAAGTTGTCACAC
>CANQVE010000028.1 GCA_947627205.1 uncultured Clostridia bacterium
TCCTATCCTCAACTTTATTTTGATCTCCTTATTTTTTTATATTTTTTGTCTCACATCATTGACAAAAGTACATTTTTTATATTTTTTTGTATTTTTCTTTTAAGCACGATTTATGACAGCATAGCGTCTGCTATATGCGTTCCGTTCGGATGTACTATAATGTAAATGTATCCGCTTTCAGTCTTTCCCCTGACTGCTCCTGCGGCGCTTGCCTGCTGGTCAGGATAGAACGCGCCCTCGTCTCTTATATATTCAAAATAATCGTCCATTGCGCTTTGGATAGCTTCCTCTTTACCCGCTTTCGGTTTTACCAGAAGTATTTTATAAAGCTGGGCGCTTATCGTATTTGACATCAGGCAGTAGTCCTCGCAATCTGCGAGGACTATTTCTTCATTGAACAGAGCGTTTACATAATTCTGTTCCGATACAGTTTCCATGCTCGGCCATTCGTCTGCGTTCAAAGCCTTGTCAGCCATTTTTTCAGCTGCAGAACTTGATGCCGAACTATCCGAGGACTGCGAACTGTCCGAACTTTGCGAACTCTGCGAGCTGCTCGAACTTGAAGATGATATGACAGAGCTCTGTGAACTGCTCTGAGAAGCGCCCGATGAATTTTCCGTATTATTTCTGCACCCGCCAAGCGTTATCATGGCTGCGGCGCATATTATTGCAACAAATATTTTTCTCATACTGTTACTCCTTTCTTTTTGTCATTTGTATTGTTTGTCGTTTTCATCATTATATACGTTTTTATCTTTCGTTACGATTTTGAAATATACACCAAAAAACAGCCGCGAACTGCGGCTGTTTAGATTTAATGCTCTTAGGAAAGACGCCCATCATGGTGGATCAAAAAATGTATAACCTGTACAATCAGTACATCCTGTACGACCGGAACACCGGTACAACCTGTTCAACCGTTTGAATGCTTCCCGCGCGCATTATCCGGCGATCACTCGCCTTTCTGCTTTGCGAAGCACTCGCTGCACAGAACCGGTCTGTCACCCTTAGGCTCAAACGGAACGCGAGCTACACCGCCGCATACAGCACAAGTTGCCTCATAAAAAGTTCTCGCGCCTCTGCCTGCGTTCTTTCTCGCATCGCGGCAAGCCTTGCATCTCTGCGGCTCGTTTTCAAAGCCCTTTTCTGCGTAGAATTCCTGTTCGCCAGCGGTGAACACGAAATCAGCGCCGCAGTCTTTGCACTTCAGTGTCTTGTCAGTGTACATAGATCTACCCCTTAAAAAATATAATATTAGCCCTCATCGGATTTTACCGACATCTCAGCGCAAAGAATATTTGCACAGCGCTTTTTTTAAGCTATTCGGGACATATCAACCCTTGATAATTCCGCGGAGCTTTTTCCTCGCGCGAGCCAGCGCATTGTCTACAGACTTTTTATCCACGCCCAGCTTTTCTGCAAGTTCCTCATAAGAAAGCCCCATAACAACGCCTTTTATGCACTTAAACTCAAGCTCCGACAGTTCTTTTTCGATGGTGCGTATCATATCATCGCCGGCTTCCCTTTGGATCATCTCTTCTTCGGGAGTAGGCTTCAGATCCGCGACCGTATCCAGTTCTTCTTCGCCGGCAAGCCGTTTTGCGCGGTTTACTGAACGCTTTACGGTATTTTTGAGCCTGTTTTCAATGCACACCGCCGCATAAGCCGAAAACTCGCCTTTTTCTTCGTTATAGCTCTTTACGGCGCTCATAAGCCCCTCCATACCGTCGGAAACAAGTTCTTCATGATCGGCGTATTCCGAATACTTTTTCGCAAGGGCAAAAACGAGCTTTATATGCCTTGAGATGATCTCCGCGGCGTATCCGCCGTCCGAACGATTTCGGTCGATAAGCTCTTTATCGCTCAGCATTGAATTATCTTCCAATGTTATGCTCCTATCGTTCAATATATTTTATCACATCTTATACTTTTTGTCAACAATTTCTTTTCACATTTATCAAAAAATCGACATATTAGCGAAAAAGTTCAAAAAAAATTAGGCATTTTAACTATGTTCTATACTTTGCTCTGCCCGACTTGAAAATATTCCCGCCCACGCAGTCTATAGCGACGATCAGCGGAAAATTCTCGAATTTCAGGCGCTTTACGCTTTCACAGCCGAGATCCTCAAAAGCAATTACTTCACACTCTGTTATGCACTTGCAAGCGAGTGCGCCCGCGCCTCCCACGGCGCAGAAATAAACAGCTCCGTTTCTTTGTATAGCGTCGCATACGGCATCGCTTCTTTCGCCTTTTCCTATCATTGCCGAAAGCCCCAGATCGAGAAATCTCGGCGAATATACGTCCATTCTGCCCGAAGTCGTAGGTCCGCACGAGCCTATTACCATTCCCTCACGCGCGGCTGTAGGTCCCGCATAGTAAATCGCAGCGCCCGAAAGCTCATACGGGAGCTTTCCGCCCTCATCAATGAGCGCGTTTATCCTCTTATGCGCGGCGTCCCGCGAAGTATAGACAACGCCCGACAAAAGCACTCTGTCGCCGGCACGGAGAGTTTTTGCTTTCTCTTTAAGCTCGGCGGTATTCATTTCTATCATAAGCTTTACCTTATCCAAAAAATGTTTTAATAAATAAATCGGGAATAATTCTCCGAAAAGTCAAATTCCCGACTTATATCAGGCTGTCGATAAAACCCAAAGCAGACCTTTCGGCAGCCTAAGATCTGACTTTATTTACAAACCGTTACAATTCTCCGATCAGAAACTTCCGAAGATATCCGAACTCATGTCATCATCATCGCTTGAATCGCTCATATCCATATCGCCAAGGCTCCAGATATCGTTGTCGGAGCTTTGTTTATCATCACTGCCCGAAGAAGCAGGAGCTTCATCAGACGCGCCGTCCTGTTTTTCAAGTGCGTCAAGCTCGCTCTGTAGACTCGACCAGTCATCACTTGAAGCCTCTGAAGCGTCAGCAGTCTTTTCCTCGAATTCGGACGATCCTCCGCCGAACGTAGCTTCAGCCTGTTCAAGAAGTTTCTGCATCTCGTCCATCTCACTGCTCTGTCCAAAATCAGGACCTGATACGTCATCAGCTTCTACAGTGTCCGCAAGGTCAGCCGACAGATCGCTGTTTATTTCGTCCGACGCTTCGGCTTTTGCGCCCGAGAACATATCTTCGCCAAGGTCAATATCGAAAGAACTTGCTTTCTGCTCTCCCGCATCATCAGATGAAATATCGGTGTCAAGTCCGAGCGATGTTTCAGCTCCTGCTCTTGAACCGTTTGTATCGGAGAAACCAAATCCCATATCGATCTCGTCGCTGCCCATACTTCCGCTCATATCGCTGTCATCGGAACTTCCGCCCGACATACTTGCGATAAGATCGTTTATATCATCCATTGCGCTCGAGGTATCGCTTTCACCGCCGAAGTTACTTCTTCCCGTTTTGGGAACGTCAGCTGTCGGAGCGGTAAAGTCCGAAAAGTCGGGCATTTCAAAAGAAGCCTCGCTCTGACTTTCCGAGATCTCCGAGGCGCTGTCCATAAGCTCTTTGCAGCCCGCGTTTACGCTGTTTGCAAATTCACGCAGTTTTGCCATAAATCCGCTGAGGTCTACGCTCTTTCCAGCGCCGCCAGCGCTTCCCATAATTTCGGACGCGGTCTTTTTTGCCTTTTCAACAACTTCCGCCGCCGTCTTATTTGCCTTTGCGACAGTTTCCTTAGCTGTCTTTTCGGCGTCCTCGATTATCTCTGACGCGCGCTTTCTCGCGGCAGAAGTGCCGTCGGACTTTCCGGCGGGAATATTCACCGAAACGCCCGCGTTTTTGAGTTTTCTTTTCAGCTCGTCTACCTGGTCGATAAGGTCCTCGGAATTTTTACGTTCCGTTTTGACCTGGGCTTCAAGCTGTTCGATCCTTTCCTTTGAGGCAAATTCGATCTGCTTGATCTTTTCGTCGCTTCCGTCAACTACTTTTTTAACGGACTCGTATTTTTTCTCGATCTCTTTCTTTTCCGCTTCAAGCTCGCTCATTCGCTTGCTTAAACTCGCTATGTACTCGTTGACCTCCTGCTTATTAAAACCCATTGGGCTTGTACCAAAGCCTTTACCTGCTGGCATTGTGAATATCTCCCCTCAAAAAATTTAGACGGCGGTAGGCGATCCTATTTTCCGCTTTCAATCTATTATAACATAAATTTTCAAGATATACAAGTGTTTTAGCAAATTTTATAAATATGTATATTTTCTTTAACTATTTTTGTGGAAAACCACTAATGTTTTTTTAATAAATTTGTGCTAATCATAGATTTTAACAAATTGTATAATCAAAAATAATAAATGCGGTTGTTTTTTCGGCAAAAAAAGTGTATAATATGCTTATGAAATAAACAAAGAAAGGATATGATAAAATGAAAGATAAAACGGTTACATTTTCGGTGCATGAGGACAGAGAAAACGAAATGAAAGAAATTCTTATGACCGTATATGATGCGCTGAAGCAAAAAGGCTACAATCCCATAAATCAGCTTGTAGGCTATATCCTTTCGGAAGATCCTACATATATCACTACGTTCAACAACGCGCGGGGACTTATACGCCACATTGACCGCGACGAGCTTTTACAGGTGATAGTTAAATCTTATCTGTCCGAATGATATAATAATTCCTCGCTCCGCATTTATGCGGAGCTTTTTCATTTGTTTTCCGTAATATTTTTACAAGAATAATCGGCTCGATAACTCCAAAAAATAAACTTGCGGCAAGACCGCGAGTTTACTACTTTGTGTTAAGGAGAATTATTATGGGAACGGAATATGCAAACAAGCACATCGGCTGTACTATCCACAACTGCGAACACCACTGCTGCTGTGAAGATTACTGCTCTCTCGACAAGATCGAGATCGGCACTCACGAGGCTAACCCCTCTGTCGTTCAATGCACCGACTGTCTTTCTTTCAAGGCTAAGCCCGGAGTTTAATCTCCGTTGTTTTATAGGCAAAACGTTTGATACGCAAGAATGTTTTGTCTCGGAAATATTTATGAAAAATGCTCCCGCAAATTCTGCGGGAGCAATTCTTATGCGCGTCTTAGTGCTTTGCCCTTGATTTCCTGTTAAAGATCTTCAAGGTGAAATGCACGAATATTCCTGCCAAAAACAAAGCCACACCCATGAAAAGATATACATAAACAAGGTCATTTACCGTTCCGTATATTTCAAGAACACCCTCGAAAATACAGCCCACCGTAATAGTCGCCACTCCCGAATTATAGAGATTATAAGCGACTTTATGCGGTTTTTGTGCTCCTATTACTGCCGCGATAATGTTCGGCATTACTCCGCATAGAAGCGGTATTCCGAAAGCATATACCATATAATAGGAAATTACGCCGTGACTGAATATCTCGTAAACACCGCCGAAAAAAGCCGTAAACGAAGTTATGGCAGTATATGCAAGAGCTGTCTTTGCCGCCGGCTTTGAAAATTTACCTGTCGATGTAGACAATGTCGCTTATTCCCCTTTCTTTTATCACGTCGCCGTGAGAGGTAGGCTTGTTTACTATCCGTCCGTTGAATATCATGGTCGAAGAACCGCCGCCGTCAAGATTATACCCCGTCGTAACGCCCAGGTCTATCATTACCCCCGCAAGCTGAAGCAATGACAGTCCCGCGCTCTCGCTGGTGCGTCCGTCTGATACGATAAAGACATAGTGCAGGCTGTCGATAATTCCTATAGCGGTTCGCGGATTGCTCACGCTGTGAGCATAAACTTCATCATTTTTATTAACAGACGCCTCTCCGTTTTCAACAAGCGCAGGTCCGAATGTAAACACCTGCCAGGCGCCTTGGTCGTAAAGTTCCTGAGCGGTAACATCTTTTTCCTTTATTATTCTGAAAGAACCGTCGGGATAAACTACAAGGTCCTCCTGGTTATTGGAATATTTCTTTTCCTGATAAAGTATTCCGTTTCTTATAACATAACCGCCCGTGCGTATACCGTAATAATCGCCGTTTACAGCGAAAATAGCGTTTGCGCTCTCGGCTATCTCCGATGTATACTGTATCACGTTATGCCCGAATTTTCCTTTTGCGAAAGCGGTTTTCAGATACTCTGCCGACGACAGCTGTACATCCGCGATATAACACTCCGTATCGTATATCCTGCTTTGTGTTATATTTATCATTATATTATCGTCAATATAGCTGTTCTCGGTTATAATAGGTTCCATAGGCTCGGGCGGCAGCTCGGGCTGACTGCTCTCGGAGTTTTCGCTGTCGGGCTTAGGCTCCGAGTCGGAACTTTGTTCTGCAACCGACGAGCTTGGTCTGAAAGAAACGCTGTCTGTAGGAACATCAGACGCACGTTCAATAACAAACGTGTCGAGAGCGATATATGTGGTAAATGCCGTAAGGACAACGCTGTAAGCAATGCACCACCAATGTTTCCTGAAAAAATTCATAAATATATTTCTCCGTAATTTACAAATTCAATTCTATCAAAAATACACAGTCATTATAACACACTTTTTTTTATTTGTCTACAATTTTCGCAAAATTTTCAGAAAATCAAAAAACAGCGCGGGAATAATTCCGCGCTGTTTACTGATATTTCACTTATCAATAGTATGTGTACTCATAATTGAACGGATTTACTGCAACGCCGTTTACACGAACCTCAAAGTGCAGATGATAGCCCGTGCTCCAGCCCGTCGTGCCGACATTTCCGATAACGTCGCCCTGCTTTACCTGCTGACCTTTTGTAACGTTTATCTTCTGACAATGAGCATACATTGTTGAGATACCGCCGCCGTGGTCGATTATTATGTAGTTTCCGTAACCGCCGCCGCAGCCGCAGCTGTATTGCTTTCCGTAATTATGGGGGCAGCCCGTGTATACCGTGATTACCGTTCCCGACTGTACGGCGCGAATTTCCGCTCCCGCAATTGAGCTTGAAGAACCTACTATGTCAAGACCTCTGTGCTGACCGTTTCTCCAAGGATCATATCCGAACGGTGTGGAAATTCTCTTATATTTCGAGCTTACGGGCCAAATGAAACCGTCCGCCGAATAATTCGGCTGTCCGTTGTTTTTCTCCTGCTCAATTCTGATAAGCTCTTCGAGTTCCTTGTTGAGTTCGTCCATTTTCTTCATGGACTCTTTTTCGTCATACTGCAGAGCGCTGACCTTATTCATAAGCTCTTTGTTCTTCTGTGCAAGTTTCTGAAGATAGGCTTTCTGCTCTGCGGCGTAACTGTCAAGCTCGGCTTTGGAGCTTTTCAGAGCAGCCATGTCTTCTTCAAGTTTGGCTTTTTCTTCCGAAAGCTCGGATTTTTCCTGTTCCAGCCTGCTTATATCCTCTTTCAGGTCTTCTATCAGCTTTTCCTGGTCCTTTATATCTGCAAGGAGCTTTTTCATAAAGTTCAGGTTTTGCGTGCTTATATTCTCTATTACATCGGAATATACAAAATAATCATACCAATCGTCCGAGCCGCTGAGTATCGGGATAGTGTCCGAAACGTCGTTCATGTACATTGCTCTCGCAAGCTCTCCGAAGCGTTTGAGATTTTCCTTGTTCTTCGCTTCAAGCTCGGAAATATAAGCCTTTTTGTTTTCTATGTCGGTCTCTCTGTTTTGTACCTCTTGTTCAACGTTTTCGATCTCTATCTGTTTGTCGTCAATGCTTTGCTTTTGTGCAAGTATGAGTTCCCCGTATTTTTCAATTTCGAGAGTAACTCCGTCTATATGCTCGTTTATGAGCTTTATAGAAGCCTTGTTCTCGTTTATATCCCCGTTAAGTCCGTCTATCTGCTTTTTGCGTGCTTCGTTTTCTTTCTTTATTTTGTCTATCTGCGCCTGCAAGTCGTCAATGCTCGTACTTCCCGAAGCGCTGTTTTCATTCAGAAAGGCCGCATTCGGCAAAGTCAGCGCCACGACGGCAGCGCAAAATGCCGAGCATATTTTTACGCCGAACGGCACATGCCTTTTATGTGACATAAAATTTCCCCCTCCGTCACTAAATTGAGTAATGTTCTCCCAAAATACTCAATATATGTTTATTATACAATATTCAACATAAAATGTCAAGGTTTGTTTGTATGAAAAGTATATGAAATTTTTTCCCGCTAAAATTGCAAAACGAGCATAACTTGCACCAAAATGAATTTTATATTTCACGGCTGGCATTCAAAAATAACGGGTTTTTGTGGAAGATGAATAAAATTTAAAAATTAAATTGTCGCAATGCACAAAATCTCAAAGCAATTTTGAAAAAAATTAAAAAAATTCTTGCAAAATCAAGTATGGTGGTGTATAATTAAAAAGCGAGTTAATTTATTTAACAAGTCAATTTTTTATTTTAAAAAGGGAGGACAATTCCAATGGCATTGACAAACAAATATCTTGCGGATCTTCTCGAGACCGTAAAGAAAAGAAACCCCGGCGAGCCCGAATTTATTCAGGCTGTGACAGAGGTCTTTGAAACGCTCCAGCCTGTTGCTGAAAAGCGTCCCGACCTCGTTGAGGCAGGTGTTTTCGACAGGATAGTAGAGCCCGAAAGACAGATCATCTTCCGCGTTCCGTGGGTAGACGACAACGGAAAAGTTCAGGTAAACCGCGGTTTCCGTATCCAATTCAACTCCGCTATCGGTCCGTACAAGGGCGGTATCAGACTTCACCCCTCTGTATACATCGGTATCATAAAGTTCCTCGGATTTGAGCAGATATTCAAGAACTCTCTCACCACGCTTCCTATGGGCGGCGGCAAGGGCGGTTCGGACTTTGATCCCAAGGGCAAGTCTGACGGAGAGGTTATGCGTTTCTGCCAGAGCTTTATGACAGAGCTTTGCAGACACATCGGTCCCGACTGCGACGTTCCCGCGGGCGACATCGGAACAGGCGGACGCGAGATAGGCTATATGTTCGGTCAGTACAAGAGAATAAGAGATGAGTTCAGCGGCGTTCTTACGGGTAAGGGCCTTACATACGGCGGTTCTCTTACAAGAACGGAAGCTACGGGATACGGTCTTTGCTATTACACCGACGAAATGCTCAAGGCTAACGGAAAGAGCTTTAACGGTCAGACCGTCATCATCTCCGGTTCAGGCAACGTTGCTATCTACGCTACACAGAAAGCTACGGCTCTCGGCGCAAAGGTAGTTACTGTTTCCGACTCTAACGGTTATGTTTACGATCCCGACGGAATTGACCTTGCTGTTGTACAGCAGATAAAGGAAGTTGAGCGCGGGCGTATCAAGGAATATGTCGACAGAACTTCTCACGCTAACGCAGAGTATCACGAGGGCAGCGTTTGGGGCGCAAAGATAAAGGCCGACATCGCTCTTCCCTGCGCTACTCAGAACGAGATAAACGGCGAATATGCGAAGAACCTCGCAGAGAACGGCGTTTACGCTGTTGCAGAGGGCGCTAACATGCCGTCTACTCCCGAGGCTATCGAAGTTTACTTTGAAAACAATATGCTCTACGGTCCCGCAAAGGCGGCAAACGCAGGCGGTGTTGCTACTTCCGGTCTTGAAATGAGCCAGAACTCCATGCGTTACAGCTGGACGTTTGAGGAAGTTGACGCTAAGCTCCACAACATTATGAAAGAGATATTCAAGCAGTGCGACGAGGCTGCAAAGGAATACGGCATGCCCGGAAACTACATGGCGGGCGCAAACATTGCAGGATTCCTGAAAGTTGCAGAAGCTATGAAAGCTCAGGGCTGCGTATAAAGATTGTCATTTAAATCAGCTTCAAAAAGTTTAAAGCGGAGAGTTCAGGCTCTCCGCTTTTCTTGTCATCTTGTATTGTCTTTGGGTTTGCTTTTTTTTGTGCTGAACTGGCGTTATTGCATCGGAATTTTGCATATAGCGCTTTACATATTCTTTAAGAATATACTCTATCCGCTTGTTTTTACTTCTGCCCTCTTCGCGAGCGATTTCGATCAACATATCATTTAAGGTTTCGTCAATACGCAAATTAAAGAATACAGTACTCATTTCACACCACCTCCATGCTTAAATAGTACACAAAATTGTACAATATTTCTAGCTTTATTTTAGTACTATTTTGGTATTGACAGCAAAATATATTTGTGATAAAATAATATTATCCTCAAAATAAAAAGTAATTATATACGAGGATATATTATTTATGAAAGGGAAAAGTAAAATGAAAACAATGAAAAAGCTTATATCTCTGCTTTTAGCACTGGGTACGCTGATTGTGTGCTTGAGCTTTACGGGATGTAACGCAACAGTCGATACCACCCAGACGCTTACCGTAAAATTCAAGGGCGTAAACGGCTATGGAACAGCAACATTAGAGGACGAATATGACTGGATAGACGAAGTAAACAAGAGCGACGACGAATTAGAACTTCTTGCGAACGAAGTAAAAATGCGCGAAGCAGTTAAATATTCGCTCGACAAGACAGACCACCTCTCAAACGGCGATGAAGTTACGGTTACGATAACCACCAAAGAGGTCAAGGATCTTAACATGAACTTTAAGGACGGCGAAATTAAATTTACCGTTGAGGGACTTAAAGAAGCGGAAACATTCGACCCGTTTGAAGATTTGAACATAAGTTTTGAGGGATATGCGCCGAACGGCACTCTGAACATATCGGGCGGCGACGGCACTCTGACTTTTACTGCCGACAAAACAAAAGGTCTTAAAAACGGCGACACCATAACAATAACGGCAAAACCGTCTGTGGGCGATATGGAAAGATATATCGAAACCTATAACAAGATTTATTCTCCCGAATCCAAAGAATATACCGTTGAAGGGCTTGCGGCATATGTGACAAAGCTTGATGAAATACCGGATGATGTTCTGAACAAAATGAAAGCGCAGGCGGAGGACGCAATAAAGGCGACTGCCGCAAATAAATATACCGCTGATGGCTGTGTATTTAAGAGCGCGGATTTCCTGGGATATTATTTCCTCAATGCAAAGGACGGCACTTCCACCAATCCCCGGAATGCAATCTACTGCGTTTATAAATGCACTCAGACGCTGAAGGGCGCTGCTCCCGGACCAAACAACACTGTTTTGCAGGATCAGGTACATGACGATGTTTATTATACATGGTATGCATTTACAAATGCCATGATACTGCCCGACGGCACCTGCTCAGTCGATATGTCAAGCGGCAGCCTTACCTCTGCTCAGACTAATGCGACAATAGGTTATCGCACGTTCGTAGGATACAACTATTATGTATTGTACGGCTATAAAGATATTGACGCTATGGTAAATGATACTATTACCAAAAACGTTGACAAGTATACATACGAAAACACCGTCAAGGACACCGAACCGTCTGCTCCCGCAGATTCCGAGCCCGATTCTTCGGAGGATTCATCGGAGGCATCATCAGAAACTTCTTCATCGGCTGCATAATCTAACAAGCAAAATTAGATAAACCCTGTCGGACTTAAACCGGATCATCGGTTTAAGTCCGATTTGCTTTTCAACAATCTGGTACGTTTATCGGTTTTTCTTTGAGTTAATGCCTTAAAATCATTTTTTCAGTTTATGCCGAAAATATCTTGACAAAAAAATAAGAATTTGATATAATTAAAAGAACGTTAAAAATTGTTTTTTAAAGAAAAATATTCAAACAGAATTCTGGAGTGTGGACAATGCAGAGAATGACCGTTGCGAAAGCAATGACTGAGTGTCTTAAAGCCGAGGGGATAACGGATATTTTCGGCTATCCCGGAGCGGCTATATGCCCGTTTTATGACGAGCTTTACAAATCGGGAATAAATCATATTCTGGTGCGCCACGAGGTGAACGCAGGTCACTCCGCGTCGGGCTATGCGAGAATAACGGGCAAGCCTGCGGTGTGCGTTGCAACAAGCGGACCGGGCGCGCTAAACCTTATAACCGCCATAGCTACGGCGTATATGGATTCAGTTCCGATGATAATTATCACGGGGCAGGTAAACTCCGACCAGATAGGGCGCGATGTTTTTCAGGAAGCCGACATCACCGGCTCTGCCGAGCCTTTTGTAAAGCACAGTTACCTTTTGAAAAAACCCGAAGATACCGCAGAGGTGTTTAAAAAAGCGTTTTATATCGCAGGCACGGGCAGACGCGGTCCTGTGCTGATAGATGTTCCGTGTGATGTTCAGAAAGCGGAAATTGACTTTGAATATCCCGAAAGCGTGGATATAAGAAGCTACCGTCCGAGTTCCAAGGGAAACGGCTATCAGATAAAGCGCGCGGCGGTTACTATTCTTGAAGCAAAAAAACCGCTGATAATCGCGGGAGGCGGACTGTTTTCGGGAAATGCCGCGGAGCTTATGAGAGAGCTTTCGGAAAAGCTCGACATTCCCGTTATCTCGACGCTTATGGGGCTTGGAGCTATGCCTACGGACAACGAACGCTATTTCGGCATGCTCGGTATGCACGGCTGTGAGAGCGCAAAGTGCGCAGTGAACAACTGCGACACGCTTATTCTGCTCGGCGCAAGACTTAGCGACAGAACATCCGCTCCGATAATGCTTAAAAAAGGCCTTACTGTCATTCATATTGATATAGATCCTGCGGAGATAGGAAAAAGCGTTGCGGCTAATATACCTATAGTAGGCGATATAAGCATAGTTTTGGGACAGCTTCTTGAACAGCTGAACAACACCGTTTCCGAAAATGCCGTTTTAAATCACGGCGAATGGAAAGCTATGCTTTCGCAGAGCCGTGTTGATAAAGGCATAAAGCAAGTGGAAAAGGGTTTTGTAAACCCGAAGTGGTTTATCCGCGAGCTTAACAACTATCTTCCTAACAGCTCCATAGTCGTTGCGGACGTAGGCGAAAATCAGTTCTGGACGGCGCTTAACATTGAGCTTAAAAACGGACGTTTTCTTACTTCGGGCGGAATGGGCACAATGGGCTATTCCCTGCCTGCGGCTATCGGAGCAAAGACAGCCGAGCCGAATGCCGAAGTTATCGCGGTATGCGGCGACGGATCTTTCCAGATGGAAATGCCCGAACTTGCGACCTGCGTTCAGCACAACATCGCGGTAAAGGTAATAGTTATGAGAAACAAATATCTCGGAATGGTAAGAGAATTTCAGACCAACCATTACGGGAACAGACTCTATGCGGTTTCACTTGACGGAAGTCCGAGCTACACGAAAATCGCCGAGTCCTACGGCATAGAGAATATGCTCGTAGACAGCGAGGAGAGCGCAAAAGAGGGCATAAAGCGCCTTACGGAAAGCAAGAAGCCGTTTTTGCTCGAAGTTGCCGTTCCCGAAATGCTCGAAACCATACTTTAACGGAGGCAGAACATGAAGCATACTATTTCCGTTCTGGTCGAAAATCACGCGGGCGTTCTCGCGAGAGTTGCGGGACTTTTTGCCCGCAGAGGATTTAATATAGACAGTCTTGCCGTAGGAGTTACGGACGACGTAAACATTTCGAGAATAACTATTGTTGCAGACGGCAGTGATTATACTCTCGAACAGATAGAAAAACAGCTCAACAAGCTCATTGACGTTATAAAAGTAAAGACGCTCGCGCCCGAAAATATGGTGTCGAGGGAGCTTATACTGATAAAAGTCAGCTGTTCTCCGAAGCAGAGACCTGAAATAATAAGCATCTGCGAGCTTGCTCACGGAAAGATATCGGATATTTCCGCAAATTCAATAACCATTGAGATATCCGACAGCACAAATGCACTGAACAATTTTGAAGAACTGCTGCGTCCCTACGGCATAAAAGAGATAGTCCGCACGGGAACTATTGCAATACAGAAAGGCGAAGCGGCTGTTTCTGTAAGAAACTGATATGTGTCAACAACGCTTAAAGGCGCTAAAATAATATTTTAAAAGGAGATTTTTAAAATGGCTAAACTCTATCATCTGGAAGACTGCAATCTGTCCCTGCTGGACGGAAAGACCGTTGCCATAATCGGCTACGGCTCACAAGGTCATGCTCATGCCCTTAACCTCAAGGACAGCGGCGTAAATGTTATCGTAGGACTTTACGAGGGCTCAAAGAGCTGGAAGAAAGCGGAAGCCGCGGGATTTGAAGTATATACCGCCGCTGAAGCTGCAAAGAAAGCCGACATCATCATGATACTCATAAATGATGAGCTTCAGGCTAAGCTCTACAAAGAGAGCATCGAGCCGAACCTTGAAGAGGGCAATATGCTTATGTTCGCTCACGGCTTTAACATTCATTTCGGCTGCATAGTTCCCCCGAAAAATGTTGACGTTACAATGATAGCTCCGAAAGCTCCCGGCCACACCGTAAGAAGCGAATTCCAGGCAGGAAAAGGAACTCCTTGTCTTATAGCTGTTGAACAGGACTACACGGGCAGAGCAAACGACATCGCACTTGCTTATGCGGCAGGTATCGGCGGCGCAAGAGCGGGCGTTCTTGAAACAACATTCAGAACAGAAACAGAAACAGACCTCTTCGGCGAGCAGGCTGTTCTCTGCGGAGGCGTTTGCGCGCTTATGCAGGCAGGCTTTGAGACGCTCGTTGAGGCAGGATATGATCCCAGAAACGCTTATTTTGAGTGCGTACACGAGATGAAGCTCATAGTTGACCTTATCTATCAGAGCGGTTTCTCGGGAATGAGATACTCTATCTCCAACACTGCGGAATACGGCGACTATATCACAGGTCCGAAGATCGTTACAGAAGAAACAAAGAAGACCATGAAGAAGATACTCTCGGATATTCAGGACGGTTCTTTTGCAAAGGAATTCCTGCTTGATATGTCCGACGCAGGAAAGCAGGTACACTTCAAGGCTATGAGAAAGCTCCACGCTGAACACCAGCTCGAAAAGGTCGGCGAAGAAGTTCGCAAGCTCTACAGCTGGAACAACGAAGAGGACAAGCTCATAAACAACTGATAATATTTCACTGCACACATAATTTTAAACGCCGTCCGTTATCCCAACGGACGGCGTTGTTGGCAGTGTACAGTATACAGTGTACAGTATTCAGTTATGGTGTCCGCTTCGCGGATAATATTAGATTGTTATCGAACTAAAACGTTTTGAAATATACCCATAAAGATGGGCTTGTGTGCCTGTTTATTAAAATCAATTTAAATCTTATCCGCCGCAAGGCGGATACCTTTGCTGTACACTGTACACTATACACTGAATACTGTATACATGCGTTGTGCATTTTATACCGTGTACCGACATTGTAAACCGTATATTGTCAATAAACGTCGTGGTACGTATACTTCAGCGGATCAACTCTTACTCCGTTTTCGCGCACCTCAAAATGCAAATGCTCGCCCTGCGACCAACCCGTTGTTCCTACTATCGCAATAACATCGCTTTTTGACACCGTTTGTCCGACGCTTACGAAAATTTTTCGGCAATGAGCGTAAAGCGTTGAGATCCCGCCGCCATGGTCGATTATTATATAATTTCCGAAACCGCCTCCGCAGCCGCAGCTGTAATTCTTCCCGTAATCATGCGGACAGCCCGTGTAAACTTTTATCACCTTTCCCGACTGAACGGCGTAAATGTTCCTGCTTGAAACCGAAACTCCCGTTCCGACAATATCTATACCGCCGTGATTTCTTCCACCGAAAGCCGTATCCCAGCCGAAATATGTAGTAAGCCTATGAAATTCGGGATCAAGCGGCCATCTGAAATCACTGCTGTGGTCCTCGGTGCTTCCCTGTCCGTTTTGCTGTAACTTTCTTATCTCTTCCTGCAGTTGCCTGTCATATTCTTCTATCTCTTTATTCGTTTTGTCAATATCGTAGTTTAGACCGTCTACTTTGTTCTTCAATTCATTGTTATCCGAAACTAAGCTGTAAAGATAATTCTTCTGCTCTGCGGCGTAGTCGTCGAGTCTTTTCCGCTCATCTTTAAGCTCGGACATCTCACTGTCGAGCTTCTCTTTTTGCTTCTGAAAGCTCTGCTTGTCCTGTTCAAGCTGTTGTTTTTCGCTTTCAAGGTCATTTATCATCTGCTCGCAGTTTTTTATCGACGCAGTGAGCCTTTTCATAAAACCAAGGCTCTGCTCGCTTATATTTTTAATTACGTCGGAATAGACAAAATAATCATACCAATCGTCCGAACCGCTGAGTATAGGGACAGTGTCCGAAACATCATTCATATACATTGCTCTCGCAAGCTCGCCGAAACGTTTAAGATTTTCCTCGTTTCTTTCCTGAAGTTCGGATATCTCGGAATTTTTGCTCTCTATTTCAATTTCTTTATCTGCAATAGCTTTTTCTGCGGTTTCTATCTCGGCTTTTTTTGCGTCGATCTCCTCCTGCTTTGCGATAATAAGCTGACCGCTTTTGGTTATCTCGTCGTTTATACTGTCTATTTGTTCGTTTATAAGCTCGATAAGTTTATCGTTATCGCTCATCTCGCTTTTATATTTCTCTATAAGCTGTTTTCTCTGTTCATTTTCTTTACGCTTAGCGTCTATCTGCGACTGAAGCCCCTCGACCGTAGCGCTGTCGGCTCTTGACAGCGGAACTATCGCAAGCACTGCCGTCAGAAAGACAGCGCACACTTTCTTTAAAAATGACGTTTTTCTCCCCATAACTATCCTCCCCAAAACAAATAAGACAAAAACGTTCAGGCTTTTACAACCCGTACTTTCTTATGTTTAATTATATCATTTTCGACAATAATTGTCAAGGAAAATATGAAGTTCTCTATAAGACTTAACGAACTTGTTTTCCCCTCTGGACTCCCCTTTCAAAAAACTTTCGTGCGCCGCTCGTTTTGTAGTTTAAAAATCAAACGTTGTTCGCCGCTCAAAACAGCTTCTAATCCCTTGCAAACACTCTTCAGACTGTATAGAAAGCCCCAGATGTTAGAAAGCGTGGCTACGGCTAGGCTTTGTGCCTGCCGTAGTCACGCTGACAACGCAGATGGGGCTTTATATACAGTCTGAATTTTCGTCATTATTTCAAAATACCTACTGCTATAGTAGTTTGTTATTGTTTACAACCACCGAAAATAAAAAAATCCACTTGATTTAATAGACTAAGTGTGTTAAAATAAACGCGTAAAGTGAAATAATTATCCCGAAAGGAGTGCCAAATATGCATCATATCGCCGTTTGTGATGACGAAGAAATTTGGATAAAAGCCACCATCGAACACCTCAACAACTATTTCGCCAAGCATAGCGAAATACCCATAAAAATACACTCTTTTCAAAACGGGCTTGAACTCCTCGAAAAAGCAAACGGCATTGATTTCGACCTTTATATAATAGACGTTCTTATGCCTGCAATAAAAGGCATTGACTTAGGGCGAAAGCTCCGAGACAACTCTAAGGACGGAATGATAATCTACCTCACTTCTTCAAAGGATTTTGCTCTCGAAGCGTATGATGTACAGCCGTTTCACTATCTCATAAAGCCCCTCGAAAAGGAAAAGTTGTTCTTAACGCTCGACAGGGCGTTTGATATAATCAAAAAGAGAAAGAACAGCTCTATCGTCGTAAAAACAAAAGACGGCATTTTGTCGCTTGCGTTCGACGACATCATTTATGTAGAATATGCGAACCGAATTTGTCAATATCATCTTAGAGACGGGCAGACTATCTCCCAAAGCCGTCAAAGGCAGTCTTTTGCGGAAATAAGCTCGCCGCTTCTTGAGGACGACAGGTTCAGCCGCTGCGGAGCAAGCCTTGTTGTAAATCTTTATTATGTCAATGCCATAAATAAAGACCAGCTCTATTTCAAGGACAACCCCGAACCGCTGTTTCTGCCGAAAAAATCGGGAACTCCGCTTCTGTCGGCGTGGCTCGACTATTGGATGAAAGGAGAGAAACACCAATGAGCGAGGTTCTCAGGATCTCTTCGGGAATATGGTCGACAATACACATTGTTATCCTGTTTATACTTTCTTCTTTCCCGAAGCTCTATTCCAAAAAGTCGATAGCCGTTCTGTGCGGGATAATGGTTTTTATTATTGCAGCGAACATCATGCTTTTTTTAAATCTCGGACAAGACGGTTTTGGAAAGATCATACTGATCTCGGTTACATTTCCGTTTTTTATCGCCGCTTTTGTTCTCTCAAAGAAACGCGGCACGCAGTTTGTCTTTACGTTCTGCCTGGTAAACACGGTTTCTACGGCAATTATAGTGCTTTCTCTTATCCTCAATTATTACATTTCCCCAACAACCAACCTCTTTATGTTTATATCAAGGATAGCGGGATTTCTGCTTATTGAAATAGGGGTAATAAAAAGGCTCCGCAGGCAATATTTTGAGATACAGGAAAGCGTCAAAAAGGGCTGGGGAATATTTACCATGACAGCCGCGGCGTCCCTTATTATAATGATAGCTTTGTCTACATTTCCCTCGGTCATTTCGGATCGTCCCGACGATATGCCCATGCTTATAACGCTTATCATTCTTATTCTGCTTATGTATCTGATGATCTTCCAGACACTAAGCAGGCAGAAAGAGCTGAACGAAATTGAGCGTGAAAACGAACTATGGCAGATTGAACTCAAGCAGATGCAGCGGCGCATTCGCCAGATGAACGAGGCAAACGAGCAGATAAAAATAGCCCGCCACGACATGAGGCACAGGCTTTCGGGAATAGACGTTATGCTCAAAAAAGGCGAGATAGACGAAGCGGAAGAATACATAGCCTCGTCGCTCAAAACGCTTGAATACAGCGGAGAGAAGCTGTATTGCAAAAACGCGGTGCTTGACGCTATATTCAGCTATTATTTTTCTCTTGCAAAAGAAGCGGATATAGAAGTAGTACACGATCTGAACATTTCAGACGAGCTTCCCGTTAAAGCGTCGGAGCTTTCGGTCGTTGTGGCGAACGCTCTTGAAAATGCAATTCACGCTTGCGAGGCAATAAATGTTGACAATAGGATAATACGCTGTCGCTGTATTGAAACTCCGCAATTTATGCTTCAAGTCAGCAACCCTTATTCAAATGAAATCAAGACGGACGAAAACGGCATTCCCATTGGCGCCGACGGAAACCACGGCATCGGAACGCGCTCGATACTTGCATTTTGTGAAAAATACGGCGCGCAGGTAAACTATAAGATAGGAAAAGACATCTTTTCGATAAGGATCGTAATTCAAAAACTCCCCCCCCCGAAGATTTTTAACTAAATTTCAACCGATTTTAATTTTTATCGGTTTGTATAATGATATCAGGCTGTTAATAAATTCCCTGTTTTGCAGACAGGATTTTATCGACAACCTGATTTTTTTCGCGAAAAATTTTTGACTAATTTGGTGAAAAATTCGACCAATTTGGTGAATTGTCTTTAAAAATTAAAGAAACTGTGGTATAATGGCAAAAGAATTTTTGAGTTGCCGCTTATACGGCTTGTCGGAGGAAAACGATATGCAGAACCGAAATAACACTTCAAATAAAAAACTGCATAGCAAAAGGGCTCTGTGGCAAAGAATACTTGCCTCGGTGCTTTGCGTTTGTCTTGTCGTTCCTATGTTGAACGGCGTTGATCTCACATGGAAAATGCAATCGAAATCGAATATAGCTTCTGCGGCTACAGCGGAAGAGGAACAGAAAGCGCGCGCAGAAGAATACGCGAAGAAGTTTGATCTGGATGATCTTAAATGGAGCGGCGCTACCACGGAAAACGGGAGCATAAACTACGGCAATTCTATGAGGACTTATCTTGACTGGCGTACAGGATCGAATGCAGGAATGAACCAAAGGAATTATATCCATGTTTTCGCTTTTGAGGGCGATACTATCTGCTTCGGTTCAAATGTTTTTAACTCCACACTGAACGAATCAGGATTAGCGGTAGCTAACACTACTGAAAAGCAAGATATACATAATCGTTTTGGCAATGAGAACGCAACCATAGATATTGTGCTTATTGATCTTCAGGGAAACCGTATACCTTTTGATGTAGTTCAAAACGGCGCAGGGCATATCCCGAATGTACAGACAGAAGTTCTCGCGAAAACCATGGAGACTATAGCGGGAAAAAGCGGAAAAAACAAAAGCGGCAAAGAATTTACTTATACTCCCCTTACCTATAAAGTAAAGGAAACGGGCGTTTATACATTTGAATTTCATTCCTATGATAACTCCGGAACTTCCGGTGTCACTATAAAAAATGACACGGTTGAAAAAGTTTCGGGAGTTGATGTTAAAAACACATTTTACGATTTTTATACAAGTGTTAAAAATAATACTACTAACGAATATTATACTCCAACTGATAATGATCACGGCGGTTTGGTCGCGGCGTGGGATATAAGCGTTTTTAATGAAATGGATCAGAAAGAAACAGGCAGAGTTTATGCAGACTATCTTTCTTTACAGCAAAACGGAAACTCTACAATAGAAACTTATTATGTACTGACTACAGACAGTTATATCTATAGGTGGGATTGGAAAGGAAATGCTCCTTATACATACTATTTCTTTACGGATAACCGCGGTCTTATTGACAATGTTACGGGAAATACTATTTATAAATCCGCAAAAGGTTATACTAACAACGGAGAAGATTATACAAAATTCGGAGCGGAGTATAAATATCCTACAAGTATAAATACGGAAACTTCTAAAACGTTTTCCATATTCTTTGAAATGCCGAACACCGACCTTGAGGGGCATTTGTATTCAAAGGCTCTACAGCCCGACCCGGCGGAGGATATAAAGTTTATCGACAAGGTTTCTGTAGAGGGCAAGGAAGTACCCGGCGCTTATCAAGGGGCGGGCGGATATTTCTCGTTTAAAACAGGAGAGGCAACTACAGCCACGCTGACGCTCGATTTCACAAAGCTTAAAGACGAAAAAGGAAATCCTGTAAGCGTAAGCTATGCTCCCGTAAGTATTTCAAGATCGGTAACACCTCATTCCATAAACTATTTTTACTGGGACGGAAAAGACGGAAACGGAGAAGTTATACCCAAAGGAAAATATAACATAACCGATCTGATTACTATCACCACAAAAGCGGGAGAGATACATTTCCCCGTAAACGATTTGGAAAATGCCCAAAAAGGCTTTACCTTTACACGCGTCAGCCCTATCTATGACAAAAACGGAGAACGGTTAGACACGCCCGGTTCTATCCTTGACGCAACAAAGAGCGTAATTTATTATGACGATTCCGCTATTTATTACGGAGAAAAGATAGGAAATACAGATAATACAGAAGCTGACGTAAGGAACGACGCCGGTAGTTATGTGTTACGCGAACATTATAAGGACATGGGAAGTCTGAAAGATGATTCAACAGGAAAATCAAACAGCGTATATTTTCGGTATAACAACGTAAAACCCGGAGTGAACGGCAACGAATATTATATCAGAAGTCAGTGCAAGGATTATGTAGGCGGTATTACTGCACTTAATGACGGAGTTACGGGCTTTACTGCCGAAAAATTTATCCGCATAGGCGACCATAGCCATACCACAAACAAAATTGAGTTTTACGGTGAGGATGGCAAATTCCTCCAAAAAGGTGAATTTGACGATCAGATGTCGATGATAAACTATCTCGACAGCGCTAAATACCCTGTTGGAGTTACAAACTCAAATGGAGAAACATCTGTGACTGTTGGCAATACCAAAGAATACTATTATGGTAGTGTAAGCGACTACGGACTTGTAAACTACTGGACATTTATTCCCTCACAGCCCGTAAAGTTTAATTCCGAAGTCGGAACTATAGACATAGTAGAGGGAGATTCTTTCAATCTTTCTTGTCAGGTATTCTTTGACAACAACAGCAACGGAATTTACGACCAGATGAAAGACGAGGACACGCTACTTTCCGGCATTACTCTCAGACTTTACCGCAAGACGGCGGACACAAGCCCGAAAGAGGGCAAAATATACTACAGAACAGGTTCATCACCCACAAAAGTTAATAGCAGCGATACGATTACAACCCCGAGGAATACTATAATCGCTGTAAATTCAGGCACAATAACTAACCCCCAAGCAGAAGGACTTTTTGAGCTTTACCGCGAAGCAATTACCACTGTAGGCGGATATGTGTTCAGTAATATTCCCTATTCAGACGGAGACCAATTTGTATATGAAGTTGTACGTCCGAATAATAGTTATGTTCTGACTTCGGGAAAAACAAAAGGCATGACACGAACACCATCAAACGGTCATATCATAGGAAATAACTATGTTCTTTATAATTATGACACGACCGCTTTCGGAACGGAAGTTCAGGTTATAACTGTAGGCGAACAAGAAAAACAAATTAACCCAAAATATAAAAGCGACGGTATGAGCAACAACTACACCCGCACCATATCGGCGATCGACGTAGGCTATAACTATACTACATACAAGACCGTAACGCTTCAAAAGACATGGGAAGCAGCGGTTTCGACCGAAGAAACGCCCGTGCCCGTGTTCGAGCTTAGCTATGTAGATAACGAAAATAAAACTCATGTCTACGAGGAAAGGCCCCTCGCAAAGATTGATAAACTGTCATATTCTTATCCCCTGCTTTCAAACTCAATAAACGGAAAACTGATAAACGACTGGTATGTTTCGGCGGAATACTATATAATAGATGACGTGCTGTATAAGCAGGTGTTTGAATATTCGCCCGAAGCGGGAGATTATTCGAGCTTTGTAGGAACGTGCTATAAATATACGGGCGAGAAAATAACAGACCAATTTAGTCTTCCCGATACAAACGAAGACGGAGTGAGCGACTGGAGCGATCTAGCGGGAATTACCGAATGGACAGTATCGACCGAGTCGAAATATCATGCGGTACTTGACAGAATACTTGGCACGCAGGAAATAAACATAAGCATTACAAACTCGGAAGATCCGGGTATTATCGAAGTTCTGAAATACACAGGAGCATTAGAGGACAAAAATTATCTTCAGGGCGCAACGTTCCGTGTATATACGAACAGCGACACCGAAGATCCACTAACGCTTGAAAAGGTTCAAGCAAAAATCGACAGCGGAACAACCGAAGATCTGCAATGGCTTGCCGATCATCAGGTGGGAAGTTCCACCACAAGAACAAACGGGCGCGTTACGTTTGCGGGACTTGATACGAAGAAGCACTATATCGTGCGCGAGATGTACGCCCCCGCGGGCTACAGACTTATGGAAGCGCTCTATATGGTCCACCCCTACAACTGTACAGAACATAAGTTAGCCGAGGGAACAAGCGAAGTTGAAACCGAAAAGTGGAACATGCAGAACTTCTTCTTTGACGAAAAAGGTTATGTACAGGCGGCTATAGCAAATATCCCCGCAAACGGAGATATGGCGATAAGAAAACAGATAGTCGGGCGCGCATGGAACAGTGAGGACAGTTTCTCTTTTGACCTTACTTTCTGGAACGGAAACAACAAGCTTAGCTTTTTGAGCGATACTTATAACTATCCCGGAGCGATCGAAATATCGGAAGATGAACTCACTATTTTAAAGGCTTCGGGTGGAGAAACGACTTTCAGAAAAGCTCTTGAAGATTTTATCAAAGCGATAAATGACAGCGAGAACGATGTAGTCGTAAACTATCTGTGCGATTTTGCGAAGAATGTTTTTTCAATAAACGGCACAAAGGATATCGAAGAATCGCTCGTAGACACAAAACAGTCGGTTTCGCTCGTTGTTAATGCCGAAACAGATGAGGACGGAATTCCTGTTGATAAAAACCCCGAAGACGCTATCCTTAATACTTCAAAGGATACAACTACGCCTTTGGAACATCAGATTCAAAACAGCCACCCTTTCCCTGCCGCGGGAACGTATACATTTACGATAAAGGAAAATGTTCCCGATAATACAGGAACAATGAGATATACGGGGCGCGTTTATACGCTCGTGGTAGAAGTAACGAGAATGCCAATCGATGGTGTTGTTGATGGCACCACGTTGAATTTAGGCAACTCTTATCTCAGAGCGGAAGTAAACCAGATCTACTATCAGGATCCGACCACAGACGGCGCAGAATACCCCGAAGATTACGGTCCGAAGCAGATCTACGCGGGCGTTGCTCCTACGTTTACAAACGAGTATTATGTACAGCCCGCAAAGCAAAGCACAAGCTACGCTATTGAAAAACAGTTCAGCGGAAGAATGGACGAGGACGGAAATCTACTGAAAGACTGGCTCGAAAGCGATAAATTCACAATCAAGATAGAGGGCGCGGACGACATAACAAAAGAAGCTCTCTTAAACGGAAACATCTTTATTGGCGGTCTGAAAGAAGAAGCTCCTTACAGTGAATCAAAGACGCTTGTCTTTACGAAAGACGGAGTTTTTGACAGCAAGGGCAATACGTTAAGCAAAGATGACGAAAAACACTTATTCAGATTTGACGAGCTGGATTTCAGAAACCTTGCGTTCCCTGTTGAATGGGTGTTCACGGAAAAAGCTCCGTCAGGATACAATATAGGCGATGTTGTTCCGAAAGACGAGAACGAGGATAAGTATGTAGTCCTTTATCTTGACGACGCAAGAGCAAAGGAATTGGGAGTATATCCCGGAAGCTACTTTGTTGAAAATTTAAGTGCTGAATTAACTGAAAGCAATCTCTATCCCGTAATTTCTCGGACGCAGGACATTGTTTATACTCTGATGATAAGCGAAGAAAACGGCAGTATAGCGGGCGTTACTTATGACACGACAAAGTATAAAATGGTCATTACTCTTAAAAATGCCCTCAATGTCAGCACTTCTGCAGGAGGACTTGCCGAAGCAGTTACGGACGGTATAATCGACGAGATCGAGATAAACCTTTATTCGATGAAAGGCGCAGAAGAAGATTTAAAGGCATACTGCAAGACCGACCAGCACGTTGTGGATAACTTTGACGCTTGGAGTAATCCCGAAAAATATTTTGCTCATTATACGACATCAAGCGATAACACGGCTACTTGTACTGTTTACTACGTCAATTCTGATGGAGTGATAAGAGAAGCACAGATAACGGAAACCGACGGATCAAAGAAATATGAGGTGTTCTATTCGGACGCCTTGCACGAAATAAACGCAACTAACTTTGAAACGTATATTAAGAACGGCGTTACTTTCATAATCAAGCGCGAGGAACATTCTGCCACGAATACTCACGAAATGCCGTTTAAGAACACTTACACGGAAACCGCAAAGTGGACACCGAAAATTACAAAAACGATAAACGGCAGAAGTTGGCTTGAAACAGACAGCTTTAAGTTCACAATAGAAGCAACTTCTTGGCCGGGATATGACGGTGAACATAAAATAGACGGCTACGAATTGCACAAGCCTAAATTCACTGATAATGATATCGTTGTCGCATACACCAACTTGACGACGGCAGGCGGAACGACAGCCGAGGCTTCAATGCCCGAAATAGAGTTCAATGCTCCGGGTACATACACGTTTACGGTAACCGAAAGTTCGGCTTTACCGGGCGGAATGAACGTAAACTACGGAGAAGTAACGCTTACAGTGACCGTAACGAGCAAAAACGACGGTACTCTGACAGTTGCAAGCGTAACGGCTAAAGACGGTGAAGCCGATATAACAAGTTCTTTTATAGACATTTCTGCGGGAAATGTTAGTCTGAACTTCGTAAACACCTACAGCGAAACGGGAACATTCCACCTATACCTCACAAAGACGCTCAAGGGAAGAAAATGGACAGACGAAGAATTTACCTTTATCATCACTCCCGATACGGCTACTTTGGCGGCAATAGGAAAACAACTCAAAATTCCCGATAGTTGGACAGACAATAAGGACGGAACATATTCCGTAACTATTAAAAATGATAAGGATAACTCAACTGACGTAACGGAAGAACTGAAAACTACGCCTTGGACAACAAGACAACTTGATTTGGGAGAGCTTGTTGTAAAAACTCCCAGAGAGGCAAACGAAGCATACAAGTTTACAATTGCGGAAGATACATCGCAATTTGCTTCTACTGAAGAAAATATTCTAAACGGTCTCGATTGCGCTCAGCCGAGCATAAATCTACAGATAAATGCGATTTCTGACGGAAAGAGCGCCGGTGATCTTACATTTACGGCGACGTTTGCAGCCGTAGGAACAGACCTGCCCACTGCAACACCGACAAGCGAAATTACGCTTCCATTTACTAACGCGGACACAAGGCTTGGAACAATAACGGTGAAAAAGACCGTAAGAGATCAGCCCAAGGACGAAAAATTCTCGTTTACGCTAAAGCTGACAAAGCCGAGCTCTAACCTTGTTTTGGAGTTGAGCGAGCTTGAAATAACTCTTAATGGCACAGCATATACGCCTACATGGACAACAAGCGAAGATGGAAACTCGTTTACTTTAACATTTGAGTTAGGAAACGGAGAGTCTCTTATTATTGAGAATGTTCCTTATGGCACGGAATATGCGGTCAAGGAAGCAGATTACGGCGGCTTCCACCTACAGGAAGTCAAGGACAAAGACGGCAATGCTCTTGCGTTGTCCTTTGACGGAAAAGGAGTAATCGGCAGTGTATCGACCGACAACAAAGATGTTGTTCTTGAGTTTGTAAACTCGCGGTTCTATGATATGCCGTTTACGGGCGGAGCGGGCGTTCACCCGTGGGTAATACTCGGAATAATGCTTATGGTTCTCCCGCCGACTGTTTATTTGTTTTACAGGAAAAGGCGAAACAAAGAGTTCGCAAAGTCCTTTAAAAAATAGTAAAATCAAATGATTTTAAGGAAGGAGTTTTTTATGAATACTTCAACAAAACATTTTTTACCTAGAATAATAAGCGCGGTAATTGCGGTTCTGCTGGCGCTTACGGTGGCTGTACCCGCAATGGGGGCGGCTACTGAAGGTGAAAATCTTACTATCACCATTAAGAATAACAAAGGTCTGCCTGCAATGAGCAAAGATATGTTTGCGGTTTATCAGCTCTTTAAAGGTACACCTCAGAAAGACGGAGACGCAGGCGAAAATGATTGGGGCGCAACAAGCTGGAACAATTATGTTTTAGCGGATATTGAATGGGGCGCAAGCGTTACAAAACCTGCTGAATTTCTTAATGCATTGCAAAAGTTAGACGAAGATTGGACAAGTGATGAACACGGCAAACTTTTTGATACTGTAAAAACAGCCGCTGACCTTGCGAATGTTCTTGTAGGAAAAGACAATGAATTTATGCAGCATTTCGCAAAGTTCCTCGTTAATTCAAAGCAGCTCACGGCTTTGAATAGCGAACAAATAACAGAGACGGTTTATAATGATGACACTGACCATGCAAAAGACACTTTAACTTATAAAGTAAAAGATGCAGGTTATTATCTGCTGGCTGAAACCGGCGACCATAGTGATGAACACGGTGAAGTAAACGACGCTGAATCCGAATATATTATAGCGGTACTCGGAAATCAGACCATAAACCTTAAAGCTTCTATACCTACCGTAAGGAAATATATAAAAATTGATAAAGATACAAAAGCAAAGGGTACTTCTGCCGACATAAACGAAAAAATAACATTTGTTATTGAAGGCACGCTCCCCAAGAACTACGGCGACTTTGTAGACGGCTATGAGTATATTTTCCATGATTATCTTGCTGATAGCTTTACGATCGACAAAGACCCTTTGGACACATGGATCACAGTTACCATTACAACAGGCGAAACAACATATACATTGACAACTGACCAGTTTGCTGTAAATGCGAGCGGAACAAGTGACGATTCTAAAATAAATTATGCACCATGTTCTCAGGAAATCGACATTGCTGATTTAAAGGAACTGGAAGGGAAAGAAGATGTTGACGGTAATGAAATAACAATTACCGATAAATCCGTTATCAGAGTTGAATACAATGTCATTCTTAATGAAAAAGCCACATTAGGAAATACAGGAAACAACAGCAAGGCTACGCTTCAGTATTCTAACGACCCTAATGACGTAATCACAAGCAGCAACCACACAAATTCAAGCAACGTTTATGTTTATACTTACGGTCTTGATTTGAAAAAGATCGGAAGCGACAGCGCACACAGTACTGGACTTGGCGGAGCAGGATTTTTGCTCTACAAAACCGACAGCACCGGCAAAAAAACATTCTGCGCAACATTTGATACTTTAACGGATTCAACTTCAAGAAAAGTTATAGGCTACCGTTTTAAAGGTTGGGCAAATGCTGAAACTGTAGATAAATTGATAGAAAATTACAATGTTGCTAAAGAAGCATATGACAATGCTTCAAATGACAGCCGTACAAATTCCGGTTCAACGGAAAACACTGCTCTTAACAGCGCATTAGACGCTTTAAAGGTTTATTTGCTTAATTCTTCAAATGCAGAGGGAGAAATTGGCGTAATTCCCGATATTACAGGTATTGCGGCAGATACATACGCTCTCAAAGAGGTAGTTACTCCCGCAGGCTATAACACTATGGCTGACTTTAATTTGAAGATTGAAGAAAAATTAACAGAGGCAACGGGAATACTCGAAAGATTTACTTATACTTCCGATACAAACACATTGGGAACGACCTACAGTGCTTCAAGTGAATCAGATGTATTTAATAATGGTCTTATCCCCGACACTCTGACAAACATAAAAGCTCCTCTGCTTCCCTTTACGGGCGGTATAGGAACAGTTATATTCTATGTTCTCGGCGGAGCGCTTGTTGCGGGAGCTATAGTGTACATCATTATTATTGCTAAAAAGCGCAGAAAAGAAACCGAAAACTCTGATAAATGATCTGCGCGGTCGGGACGGTTTGCCGTCTCGCACGCGGGGTTATGTAGAAAGATATGGGAAAAACCGCAAAACCGAAAAGTAAAAAACATACCGCGGTTTCAGCCGTAATTCTGACGCTTGTTCTTCTTACGGGCATTGCGCTGCTGCTGTATCCGACTGTAGCGGATTATATAAATTCTCTCGACTACAGAAAGGATATCGAAAAGTATCAGGACGACGTTAAAAAACTTGACGATACGACAAGGCAGAATATGCTAAAAGAAGCAGAAGAATGGAACATAAGACTTGCCGAGAAATCGGAGCTTATGAGTCTGCTTACAAGCAAAGAACACACGACCTATAACAGCCTTTTAAATCCTACGGGTACGGGCATTATAGGTTATATAGAAATTGAAAAGCTGAAAATTTATCTTCCTATCTACCACGGAACGGAAGAATCTGTTCTCCAGAGCGGCATAGGACACCTTGAGGGCTCGTCGCTCCCCATAGGCGGGAAAGGAACTCATGCGCTTTTGTCGGGGCACAGCGGTCTCCCCTCCTCAAAGCTGTTCAGCAACATAGACCAGCTTAAAAAGGGAGATACGTTTGTTATTCATGTTCTCGGAGAAGTATTGACATACAGAGTTGAAAGCTCGGCGGTTATGCTTCCCGAAGATGCCGAAAAGCAGGAGTTTTATCCAGGCCGCGATATTTGCACGCTTATGACCTGCACGCCGTACGGAGTTAATACACACCGACTTCTTGTACAGGGAGTGAGGGTGGAAAACGTTGCGGAAGAAAAGCCCGAAATGCCCGTTGAAGAAGAAATTCCCGAAGAAGAAATGCCCGTTATACTTTGGGTGGCAATTTTCGGGATTCCGGCGGTAATTATCGCCGCGGTGATAATTCTTCTTGTACGGCACAAAAAGCGGCGGAAATGAGGCGGCAATGAAAAAAGAAAAATCAAATTCGCCACTTCCTATAATAATAATCGTTATTATGATGGCGACGGGACTCGGCTTACTGCTTTATCCGACAATTGCCGACATGATAAACGATTCTCAAAACCAAAAGGCAATATCCGAATATAAGGACAATGTCGAGTCGCTCGGAGAAAGCGAATATCAGAAGATACTCGAAGCAATAAGCGACTACAACAAAGACCGCGCGGAGCATACGCCTTATCTTACAAAACTAACAGCCGAAGAAAGAGCCGTTTATGAAAGCCTTTTGAATGACGGCGGAAACGGTCTTATAGGATATATCGAAGTTGAAAAATCGGACGTATATCTCGGCATTTATCACGGCACAGACGAAAGCGTTTTACAGACGGGGGCAGGTCATCTCGAATCGTCGAGCCTGCCTGCAAAAGGAGAAAGCGTTCACGTTATGCTTACGGGACACAGCGGACTTCCGTCGGCGCGTCTGTTTACCGACCTTGACAAACTGAAACCCGGCGATAATTTTACACTGCACATACTTAATGAAACGCTTGTTTATGAAGTTCAGAGCGTAAAGAGAGTGCTTCCCGAAGAGCTTGAATCTCTAAAGATAGAACAAGGTCAGGAGCTATGCACTCTTATAACCTGCACTCCGTACGGCGTAAATACTCACAGGCTTACGGTCACGGGGAAAAGAATTGACGCTCCCGAAAAGACCGAGGACCTCTCCTCTGCCGAGCAGACGATAACTTCCACTTGGAATTGGTGGTTTGTGTTCCTGCCTGCGGTGATATTTATACTGATGACAGCGGGCGTTGTTATACTGCTGTATTTCAGAAACAAAAAGAAGAAAGCCCCTTTTAACAAGGAGGATAATAAATGAAAAAACGCCTCATATCCATATTATTATGCATGGCATTGTTTTTAATAAACATTGTTCCGACATCTGCCGAAGCTGTCGGGAGGATATATGTTATGCTCAAATATGGAGATATGCCTGTAGCAGAAGCGTCTTTTCAGATCTACAAAGCCGCAGATATGACCGAGAACGGAATGACACTTGCCGAGCAGTTTTCAAACTATCGTGTAAGTATGGCACAGGATCCGAACAGCGACGAATGGAAAGCGCTTGCTTCTACTCTCGAGGCGTATGCGGCGGCGGATAAATTAGAGCCTTTTGATGAACAACAGACAGACGAAAGCGGAATGCTTTGTTTTGACGGACTTTCGGACGGCGTTTATCTTGTAACGGGTTCGCCCGTTATTAAAGATGACCTGCTGATACTGCCGCAGGCGGTATTGGTGACTGTTCCCTATTCAAGCGATTCGGGAGAAGCCGATTATGATGTAGTCGCTTCGCCGAAATACATATCGCGTGATTTAAACGGCGGTGTTCTGGAAAGACGCGTGCTGAAGATATGGAATGATGAAAATAACACTCAGAGCCGCCCACAGGAAATAACCGTTCAGCTTCTATGCGACGGTGAAGCTTATGACGAGCAAGTTCTGAACGAAGAATGCGGATGGGGATATACCTGGAACGGGCTTGATCCTGCTCATAACTGGCAGATAACAGAAAAGGAAGTTCCCGATGATTATACTGTAAAAATAACACAGCAAGGCACGACCTTTACCGTTACAAACACAAATGACACCCCTGCTCCCCCGCCGACAAAGCCCGATGATCCCGATCTTCCGTACACGGGAATGTTGTGGCTTCCTGTTCCTATACTTATAGCTTTCGGCGCGGTAACGCTGTTTGTCGGAATAATGCTTTTTATCAAGAAAGAAGATACAGATGAGTAAACGCAGAAAGCTCGGCATTGTTTTTATACTGATCGGAAGCGTATTTATTCTCTGTGCTGTGGGACTTATAATTTACAACATCTGGGACGACAACAGAGCACAGGAGTCGGTAAAAAATGTGCTGAGTGAACTGAAACTTCCCGAAAAAACAGTTGAAGCAGAAGATGAAGCAAGCGACGATCCCGAAGTGACGGTCCCCGATTATTTGCTTGATCCAAACCGCGAAATGCCTACAATAACTGTAGACGGCTACAAATACATAGGAAAAGTAACTGTTCCGTCGATAGAGCTTGAACTGCCCGTTATGGAAAAATGGGATTATGTACGGCTGAAAATAGCGCCCTGTCGGTATTCGGGCTCGGCGTATCTTAATAATCTGATAATCTGTGCGCACAATTATGCCTCGGTTTTCGGCAGGCTAAAAAACCTTTCGGCGGGAGACCTTGTAATGTTTACCGACGCCCAAGGCAATGTATTCAGATACGAGGTAGAGCAGCTCGAAACCCTTTCGCCGAGCCAAGTTAAGGATATGAAAAGCGGTGACTGGGATCTTACGCTGTTTACCTGTACAGTCGGAGCGCTGAAGCGTATAGCGGTAAGATGTGAAAGAATTTAAAACGGCAGTTATATTTTTTTAAATAAATGTACTTTTGTCAATGATGTGAGACAAAAAATATAAAAAAATAATGAGAGCAAAATAAAGTTTAGATTACGAAT
>CANQVE010000029.1 GCA_947627205.1 uncultured Clostridia bacterium
AAATTCGTAATCTAAACTTTATTTTGCTCTCATTATTTTTTTATATTTTTTGTCTCACATCATTGACAAAAGTACACTTTTAGAAGTAAGAGATAAGATGTAGGAGGTAAGAAATTCGGGAACTTTCGGGAGATAAAGTTTTTTGGCTTTCGGAGAAAGAGGCAAGAGGCAAGAGTTTAAGCTCTTGCCTCTTTTTCTTTTTTATGCGTTAAATTTGGCAAACTGCCTTTCCGCTATCCGACCGCGCCGTAAGGCGCGGCACGAAAGTTTTTTGAAAAAAATTTTTCCCTCTGGACTCCCTTTTCAAAAAACTTTCGTGCGACGCCCGTTTGGTTGTTTTAAAAGGAAATGTTGTTCTCCGCTCAAAACAGCTTCTTGCCTCTTGCTTCTAACTTCTAGCCTCTAGATGCCTAAAAATTTCCCAAATATTTTCGATTTATACAAAAATACCTATTGACGGGAACGATTTTTTGTTATATTATATAAAGTGAATGAGTATATGAGTAAATAAATATTTTTGGAAAAAAATTACATCCGTCATGGAAAAGCGAGGTCGGAATGAATATATTAAACGAAATAATCGCGCTCGATAAAAAGGCTTCCGCTTATGCCGAAGCCGAAATAAATTCCGAGAAAATGCGCTCGGAACAGCTCGACGGCGATCTGGCAAATGCACGCCGTGAAAAAATCGAAAGTGAACGCGAAAAAATTGCACAGCAAAGACAACAACAGCTCTCCGCCCTTTCCGAAAAACTTTCGGGCGCGGAAAAAGAACAAAACCGCCTGAAAAAAGAGGTTTCCGATATCTTTTCCGCGAAAAAGGAAAAATGGAAGAACGAGATAATTTCACGGATAACGGAGGGATAATATGCCGTTCTCTTCAAACGCGGTGCTTGCCAAATCCCGCGCTGTCTACGGGCGCAGGCTGACGCACGACGATTATTTAAAATTAGCGTCAATGACAAGCGTTCCCGACGTGTGCGAATATCTAAAGCAAACTCCGAGATATGAAAAGGCACTTTCCGACATAAATCCGAGGATGATACACCGCGGGCGTCTCGAAGCAAGGCTTAGGCGCGCAATGTACAACGTCTTTGAGAGCTTTCATATCTTCGACAGCAAAAACGGTTATTTCAGATTTATCGTGGCAAGGCTCGAAATTGAACAGATGATTTCCGCAGTAAGCGCCGTAATTTCCAAAAGCTCGGATTATTATATCGCGGCTCTGCCCGCATTCATAAACGAACATTCGGAAGTTGACCTCCCCGCTCTGGCGAGCGCAGACAGCGTTTCCGAGGCGGCAAAGATACTCGCAAAGTCGCAGTATTGCTCGGGGAAAAAGCTGAAGAAAATGCTCCGCGAGGCTGAAAATACGGGAAAATTAAGCATTCCCGAATTTGAGAGCGCGCTGTATTCGGAATATTATTTTGACCTTTTGGAAGCTATAGAAAAGGAATATCACGGGCGCGAGAAGAAAGAGTTCAAGACCGTTGTCCTTAAAACCATTGACATGGAAAACGTCGTGTCATTCTGCCGTGAGGCAAGGTTTTCGGGAATGAGCGCAGAAGAATGCAGGGAAATGCTTGTGCCGTTTAAATACAGGCTCTCCGCGGACGAAATAGAGGAGCTTGCGAAAGAAAAGGACGTTGAAAAAATTGCGCGGTATCTTGAGAAAAAAGGCTGTCATGGAGGCAATTCCAAGAACATCGAGCTATTGACGGACTCGATAAATCTGAAAAGTCTTGAAAAAGCAATGCGCCTGTCGCGAAGCCCCGCAGTCGTTTATTTCGCGCTGACGCAGTGCCTTTCAATTGAACTTAAAAACATAAGAACGCTTATAGAGGGCGTTAGGTACGGGCTAAGCGGTGAAGAGATCATGAAGATGCTCGTGCAATAAGCCACTATCGTTGAATAAGCGCGGATTACAGTATACAGTGTACAGTGCACAGTGTACAGCAAATGTATCCGCTTTCGCGGATAAGATTTAGATTGTTTTTATCCGAGAGGTACACAAGCAAAACTTTTACGGTTACGCCCAAAAACGTTTCAGTCCGATAACAATCCAATAATGTCCGCGAAGCGGACACATTATACTGATTACTGTACCCTGTACTCTGTATACTGTGGTCGGCAGTAGACCACTTTTGAAAGAGAATGATGTTCAAATTTAAATACAACTATTGATAGTTAACCCACACAACCAAAGGCGGTGATATAATAATGGCGATCGAAAAAATGTCGCTGTGGTCTGTAGACGGGACGGAGGATAAGCTCGACAAGGCTCTGGCGGCGTGCTGTGAAAGCGGAGCGTTCCAATTTTCCTCGGGCGCGAAACAGCGCACGGCAAGCGAACAGGATCCCTATAGAGAAACGCTTTCAAAACTTACGGACCTTGTTTCAAACCTTAAACTTTCCGCAAAGAATTGCCCGTTTGACGAGGTCAAACTTGAAACGCCCGAAGAGTTCGCGAAGTATTCGGACGAGCTTGTCGGGCGCTACGGAGAGCTGTCCGAGGCGCTGGCGGATATAAGCGGAAAGCTCGACGAGCATAAGCGGACGGACGAATATGTAAAGCACCTTATGGGGCTTGACGTTTCGTTTAAAGAGCTTTTCTCGATGAAATACGTTAAGACGCGGATAGGCAGGCTTCCCGCGGACAGCGAAAAAAAGCTCGGCTATTACACGAAAAAGTGCTTTGTGTTCCAGCCGTTTGAGCGAAACGGAGAGTTTGTCTACGGGGTGTATCTTGTGCCGAATGACCTCGCGGAGTTTTCCGACGAGATAATGGACGCGCTGGGCTTTGAAAGAACGATACTTCCCGATTATATCGAGGATAACGCCGAGGACGCGGACAAAAAGCTCGGCGGGCTTATTGCGGAGGAAGAAGCGCAGAAAAAGAAGCTCGAAGAGGAGCTTTCGTATTTCATTGAAAATACGCAAAAAGAGCTTCCGCCGATAATGTCAAAACTGAAATTCAAGAGCGAATGTTTTGAATTAAGACAAAAGGCAATTATCTCCGCGGGCAGATTTTCCTTTTCGGGATACGCTCCGACCGCCGAGAGCAAGAAGCTGTCAGAGCTTCTGAAAGAAGCGGGAGTAAGCTGTGACGAGATACCGATAGAACATAAAAACGCCTCGGACGAAGTTCCCGTAAAACTTAAAAACAATATCATAACGCGCCCGTTCGAGATGTTTATAAAAATGTACGGACTGCCGTGTTACAGCGGATTTGATCCAACGCCCTATGTCGCGGTCACTTATATGCTGATGTTCGGTATAATGTTCGGAGACGTCGGACAGGGAATTCTTATATCGCTTCTGGGGCTGATACTGACTAAGGTCACGAAAAATCCCCTCCCGCCCATAATGACTAGGCTCGGGATATTCTCCGCATTGTTCGGCTGTGTTTACGGTTCTGTATTCGGCATTGAAACGATAATAACGCCCATATACCACCGCGAAAACATCTGGCACGGGGTATGCAAACTGCTCGGCGGGCTGGGAATACCCGAACACCCCGAAAACATTTTCCAGGCGGCGATGGCGGTGCTTATCTTCGCCCTGATAGTCGGAGCGGTACTTATACTTATTTCGATAATTCTAAACACCGCAAAGAATTTCGGCAAGAAAAAGATAGGCGAGGCGCTTTTCTCGGTAAACGGCGTCTGCGGAGCGGTAGTTTACGCCGCGCTGTTAGGCGGAGCGGGAGGCACGCTTCTGGGCGGACTGAATATGTTCAGCGTTCCGTATGTTATCTGCCTTATTATATTGCCCGCGGTATTGATTTTCCTGAAAGCACCGCTTACTTCGCTCATTGAACACAGGAAAACGGAGTTCAGCATAGCCGAGGCGTTTATTGACATCTTAGAGGGTGCAATTACGTTTTTGTCAAACACTATGAGCTATCTCAGAATAGGCGGGTTCGTACTTTCGCACGCGGGCTTTATGCTCGTAGTTTCACAGCTCGCGGGGACGGCGGAGCCGAATGCGCCCGTTACTATAGGCACGGTGATAACCTATATCATCGGAAATCTTCTGGTTATGGGAATTGAGGGCTTGCTTTCGGGAATACAAGTTTTGAGACTTGAATTTTACGAGGTTTTCAGCCGTTTCTACGACGGAAACGGAAAAGTTTTCGAGCCTGTGTCGCTTGACGTTAATTTAGAACAAATTTAATTTCGGAGGAATTTATTATGGACAAGATAATGTTTTTCGTTTTACCGCTTATAGCCGTGGCGCTCGTTATGTCGCCCGTTTTCGTGGCGCTCTACAGAAAGAGCAAGGGCAAAAAGGTAAACGCAAAGCGCGCCGTTATAACAAACATAGCCTCGTTTTTCGGAGTATTGCTTATGACAACGCTCCTGCCCTTTACGGGAGCATTCGCCGAGACGGCTGACGCCGTAAACGCCGCGGGAGCATTTACCGATTCGGGGATTAAATACCTCGCCGCAGCTCTTTCAACCGGCGTAGGCTCAATCGCCGCGGGAATAGCCGTAGGCGCGGCAGCTCCCGCAGCTATCGGAGCGATTTCCGAAAACGAAAAGGTGTTCTCAAAGGCGCTTATTTTCGTTGCGCTCGGCGAGGGCGTCGCTATCTACGGTCTGCTTATATCGATACTTATTCTGTTCGGCTGATAGACTGAAACTTTAACACGGAGATAAGTAAAATGAAGTTTTTTCTTATAAGCGACAATATCGACACGCGAATGGGAATGAGAATTGCGGGCATTGAGGGCGTTGTCGTGCATACGGCAGAGGACGTTTCAAAGGCTCTCGACGACGCAGTAAACGACAGTGAGATTGCTGTTGTCCTGATAACGGAGATATGCTCGAAGCTGTGCCATGACAAAATTTATGACATCAAGCTCAATCTTCGCCGTCCGCTTATTGTTGAAATTCCCGACAGACACGGCTCAAAGGGGATAACGGAATCTTTGAGCCGTTATGTAGAAGAATCCATTGGTATAAAACTTTAAATTATTTCCTATAGGAGAATTATTTAATGGACCTTGATGAAATAAACCGCTCGAAAATGAAAATGTTTTCGGACAGCATAAACGAGCAGGCCGAAAGGGAAATAGCCAAAACTGCCGAGATAATACGCGAGCGGAAAAACGCCGCGGGCATTGAAAAAGAAGAAGCCGCGGCGCAGAATGAACTTTCACAGCTCCGCCGCGAACAAGCCGTATTTGAACAGCGCTATAAAAAGGAAATGTCAAGGTGCGACTTTGAAACGGTAAAGGCTGTAAGGATATACAGAAAAGAGCTTGTCGAAGAGTTTTTCGGCGAGATAAAACAGGAGCTTTCGGCTTTTGCAAAGAGCGAAAAATACGCCGACTATCTAAAACGTTCAATTGAAAAAGCGAAAACCGCTCTCGGCGAAAACTGCGTTGTTATATGCGCGCCGAAAGACGCCGAAAAAGTGAAAAAGCTCTGCAAAAACGAGGTGCGCACGGACAGCTCTATATTGCTCGGCGGTATAAGCGCGGCAAACGAGGAAAACGGTCTGTTCTGCGACTTTACGCTGGACAAGGCGCTTAGTGACGAAAAGAGCGCGTTTTCCGACAAAAAAGAATTAAGATTGTGAGCGGGTGAATTTTTTGAACACGATTTATTCAATAAACGGACCTGTCGTAAAGACCGCCTGCACAAAGGACTTTTCAATGCTCGAAATGGTGCTTGTGGGAGACAGACGGCTTATCGGCGAGGTCATAGGGATATCCGACGAGCTTACGACCATTCAGGTCTACGAGGAAACGGCGGGGCTTAAAGTCGGAGAGCCTGTCATTGGCACGGGCGCGCCCGTCTGCGCAAACTTAGGTCCCGGGATAATCTCGAACATCTTTGACGGCATTGAGCGCCCGCTTAGGGATATGACAAAGCTGACAGGGGCGTTTGTGACAGAGGGGAGCGGGCTTTTCTCGCTCGATACCGAGCGGGAATTTGACGTTGCTATGACCGTAAAGGTCGGCGACAAACTTAAAGGCGGAGACATCTACTGTACTGCGCCCGAAACTCCGCTTATTACTCACAAGTGCATGATACCGCCCGATATGAGCGGTGAGGTCGTGTATACCGCAAGAAACGGGAAGTATAAGGTAAACGATATTGTACTTAAACTGAAGCTCGAAAACGGTGATATAAAAGAGCTTTCGCTTGTTCAAAAATGGGCAATTAAAAAACCGCGCCCTATTAAAAAACATCTGCGCGCGACAGTGCCTCTTATAACGGGACAGCGCGTTATCGACACAATAATTCCCATAGCAAAGGGCGGAACGGCGGCTATCCCCGGCGGTTTCGGCACGGGAAAAACCATGACACAGCACCAGCTAGCAAAATGGTGCGACGCGGACATTATCGTTTATATCGGCTGCGGGGAGCGCGGAAACGAGATGACGCAGGTGCTTGAAGAATTTTCGGAGCTTACCGATCCGAAATCGGGCAGACCGCTCACCGACAGGACGGTACTTATCGCAAACACCTCGAATATGCCCGTGGCGGCGCGCGAAGCGTCTATTTATACGGGAATAACCTTAGCGGAATATTACCGCGACATGGGCTATCATATTGCGATAATGGCGGACTCAACTTCGCGCTGGGCAGAGGCGCTCCGCGAAATATCGGGCAGACTTGAAGAAATGCCAGCGGAAGAGGGCTTTCCCGCTTATCTCCCGTCAAGGCTCGCAGAGTTTTACGAGCGCGCGGGCTATGTTGAAACATTAAACGGCAAAGAGGGCTCCGTTACTATTATAGGCGCAGTCTCTCCCCAGGGCTCGGACTTTTCGGAGCCCGTAACACAGAACACAAAGCGCTTTGTAAGGTGCTTCTGGGCGCTGGATAAGTCGCTGGCTTATGCCCGGCATTACCCCGCTATCGATTGGAACAGCAGTTATTCGGAATATGCCGAGGAGCTGGCGGACTATTTCAATTCAGTAAATCCCGATTTTACGGAGTTAAGGCACGAGCTTTCGTATATATTAAGCGAAGAAAACAAGCTCATGGAGATAGTAAAGCTGATAGGCGCGGACGTTCTCCCCGATGACCAGAAACTGACAATTGAAACGGCAAGAATAGTGCGCGTGGGATTTTTACAGCAGAACGCCTATCACAAGGACGACACTTATGTTCCGCTCGAAAAGCAAAGACTGATGATGAAAGTAATTGTTGACCTTTATAAAAAGGCGCTTTCGGCGATAAGGGCGGGAGTTCCGCTTTCGGACATAAAAGCGCTCGGGCTTTTTGATAAGGCGGTAAAGATGAAATACGATATCCCGAACGACAAGCTGTCGATGTTTGACGATTATTTCAAGGAAATTGAAGAAAAAATTGACGCTCTTTCAATTTCTTAAACGAGGTTATTATGAATAATATTCAGCATATAGGTCTTACGGACATAAACGGTCCGCTCATTGCGCTGGAGGGAGTAAAGGGCGCGGCATTTGACGAGATAGCAAAGATACGCCTCGAGGACGGCTCGGAGCGTATAGGGAGAGTTGTCGAGCTTGAGGGCGACAAAGTAATGTTACAGGTCTTTGAGGGTACGCGCGGAATTTCTCTTAAAAATACGCGCACAACATTCACGGGAAAGCCCCTCGAGATCCCGCTCTCAACCGAGATACTCGGAAGAATTTTCAGCGGCGCGGGAAAGCCCATAGACGGTCTGGGCGAAGTGTTCCCCGAAAAAATGGGGAATATAAACGGCAGGGCTTTAAATCCCGTTGCGCGGCAGTATCCGCGAAACTATATCCATACGGGAATATCTTCCATAGACGCGCTTATGACGCTTATCAGGGGGCAGAAGCTCCCGATATTTTCGGGTTCTGGTCTGTCGCACAACAAGCTCGCTGTTCAGATAGCGCGCCAGGCGAAGATAACGGGCGAAGAAAACGCCGACTTTGCTATAGTGTTCGCGGCAATGGGCGTTCAGAACGACGTTGCGGATTATTTCCGACGTTCGTTTGAAGATACGGGCGCAATTGAAAGAGTGTGCATGTTCTTGAACCTGTCGAACGATCCTATTATTGAACGACTTTTAACGCCTATGTGCGCGCTGACGGCGGCGGAATATCTGGCGTTTGAAAAGAATATGCATATACTTGTAATAATGACGGATATGACGAGCTATGCCGAGGCACTGCGCGAATTTTCGTCGTCAAAGGGCGAGATACCCGGAAGAAAGGGTTATCCGGGCTATCTCTATTCAAATCTTGCGTCGATATATGAGCGCGCGGGGATAATAGAGGGAAGCATGGGAAGCGTAACGCAGATACCTATACTCACCATGCCCAACGACGACATAACCCACCCTATCCCCGACCTTACGGCATATATAACCGAGGGGCAGATAGTTTTTGACCGCGAGCTAGACCAGATGGGAATTTATCCCGGAGTTTCGGTATTGCTGTCGCTTTCGAGACTTATGAAAGACGGAATAGGAGAGGGCTTTACGCGCGCGGACCATTCGGCGGTGTCGAACCAGCTTTTTGCTTCATACGCGAAAGTTCAGGAAGCGAGAAGCCTTGCGTCGGTCATAGGCGAAGAAGAATTGTCAAAAACGGATCGTGCATATATGGCGTTCGGCGAGCTTTTTGAAAGGCACTTTTTAAACCAAGGATTCAACGAAAACAGGACTATTGACGAAACGCTTGATTTGGGCTGGGATCTGCTTTGCACGCTCCCTCGGTCGGAGCTTGACAGAATTGACGAGAAGCTGCTTGACGAGCAATACAACGAGCAAAGAGGAGAGAAGTTCAAGCTGTAGATAATGCCGTTTAAAATTTTATCAAGGGGGTGAGCTTGTGGCGGAGCAATTGTTTGCGACTAAAGGCAATCTTATAAAAGTAAGGCGCTCGCTAAGGCAAGCGCAGCTCGGATATGACCTTATGGACAGGAAACGGAGCGTGCTTGTCCGCGAAATGATGTCGCATATAGACGAAGCGAGGGAATTGCGCGATGAGATAGACACGACTTATTCCGAAGCCTACCGCGCTCTTGAATATGCGAATATGACGCTCGGAGTTGTGAGCACGATAGCAAAGACGTTTCCTATAGAAAATTCGCTGAAGCTGTCGGTGCGCTCGGTCATGAGCGTTGAACTTCCGAAGCTGACGGCTGAACTTTCGCCGTCTGACAGACCGGCATATCCTATGACGCTGACGAGCTCGGCGTTTGACGAGGCGTATATAAAATTCAACCGTGCGAAAGAGATAACGGTAAGGCTTGCCGAAACGGAGAACAGCATTTACCGCCTTGCGGAAGCGATAAAGAAAACGCAGAAGCGCGCGAACGCGCTTAAAAACATAATGATACCGCGGTTTCAGCAACAGTTGAAGTTTATTTCAAGCGCACTTGACGAAAAGGAGCGCGAGGAGTTTTCGAGGCAAAAGGTCATAAAAAGAAGAAAAATGAAATGAACAAGGGGTTAGAAATTAGAAGTAAAACGCTGTTCCGAGCGGGGAACAGCGTTTCCTTTTCAAACCACAAAATGAGCGTCGCACGAAAGTTTTTTGAAAGGGAGCCCTGCTAGAAGCTAGAAGCAAGAGGCAAGAATAAGTTTCTAGCGGAGAACAACGTTTCCTTTTAAAACAACCAAACGGGCGGCGCACGAAAGTTTTTTGAAAAGGGAGTCCAGCTAGAGGTAAGAGATAAGAAGTAAGAGGTAAGAAACTGTTTTGAGCGGAGAACAACGTTTATTCTATTTAACCGCGCCGTAAGGCGCGGTATATGGGTTTCCAAAGGGCACATTGCGCCCTTTGGTGGGGGCGCGGGGGCAAAGCCCCCGCAAACGGCACAAGGCGCTAAAGGGTGCGGGGAAAACAAGAGTTTTCCCCGCATTGCCGTTTTAAAAACTGTGTTTTTAAAACGGCAATCCTAAAACAAGTGTTGGGCGGGGAAGTACATTCAGTATGAAAAAACTTTTGAGCGGGGCGAGCAAGAGCGTAATTATTATTCAATAGTGATAAATGAGCAAACAGCCTTTCGCCTAAAACTCTAGCTTCTTGCCTCTTTCTCCGAATGCCAAAAAACTTTATCTTCCGAAAGTTCCCCGAAATTCTTACCTCTTACATCTTATCTCTAACCTCTAGCAGGATAGGGCGAGTAAACGTTATTTAGGGAAATTGCGTTTGATGAGGACAACAAGTAGGTTTTTATACAAACGAAGCGAAATTTCTTTCCCGTTCTATTGTAATTTCATTTTTTAGGTGGCTTTACTCTCAAAACCACTTTGTAGAATTGCCGTTTTAAAAACACGGTTTTTAAAACGGCAATGCGGGGAAAACTCTTGTTTTCCCCGCACCCTTTAGCGCCTTGTGCCGTTTGCGGGGGCTTTGCCCCCGCGCCCCCACCAAAGGGCGCAATGCGCCCTTTGGAAACCCAAATACCGCGCCTTACGGCGCGGTTGGAAAGTGGAAACGCTGTTTACCGCTCAAAACTTATTCTTGCCTCTTGCTTCTAGCCTCTAGCCTCTGTACGCTTAAAGCCTATTCCCAGCATAATAAACAAAAACGGTGCGGTATAGTACATCGTATTCCCGAAAACCGACGACACCAGATACGCAAACGCCGCCGCCAGCGCCGCAACTTCGTATATATCCAGCTTCATCCTGTTTTTAAGTCCGCTTAGATATACCGAAAATACCCCGCAGATATACGCCGCTGCCGCAGGTATTCCGAAAAACACCGCGTATTCCAGAAATTCGTTGTGCGGGCGGTCGTTTACATTGTTCGTTTCAAGCGTCAGCCTCTCTTTTATCCCGTCTACGCCAAACCCGAAAAACGGCTTTTCCGTTATATATCCCATCGTGTGCGTCCAGAGCGTCCACCTGCCTGTGCCCGCCGTTCCTGCGTCCTCGGGTTTTTCTATGACATTTCCTATATCTCCCGCAAATGTAAAAATATTTGAAGATATTGCCTGCTCCCAAATGCTCATAATTCCCGATATCGCTATAAAAATAACGACCATAACGACCGACATTATATTAAACTTCTTTTCCGTTACCGAGATAATGACCGACGCAAACACAAGCGCAATAAAGCACGCCAGATAACACCCGAACGTGTTGTTTATCACCAGCATGACATTGTTAATTAAAAACGACGCCATGCAAAGCACCCTCGCCCAAGGCTTCTTTTCCTTTACAAATAAAACCGCGCTTAACAGTATCACAATTATCAGATAGTAAGCATAGTGGTTGAACTGATGGAACACCGCCGAAGCGCCCGTGCTTTCGTCCAGCGCGGGAATATTGAAAAACCTGCTGTCAAGTATCGTGACAACAGCAATGGGAATGCTCGAGGAAATAAGCGTGTATAAAATAACAGCTTTAAGCCTCTTGTCGGAAATAATTGTCGCCGAAAGAAAATATACCGCGAAATATCCTATAAATTCAAAAAAGCTCTCCTGCCTGTAAACATCGCCGTATAAAGCCTCTTTCGTAAAGCCGTTTATAAGCGTCGATATTATTATCATAAGTATCACAAACAAAAAGAATACCATGGGTATATTCTGTTTTATGACGCTCTTTAAAGACGGCTTTCCATTTGTATGCACTGATTTTAAAATATAAAGCAAAACGCCGATCATTCCTGCCGTCGCCGCGCAGATAAAGGCGGCGGACGTTTTTGTAGCGTATGCAACGGAATGCGCATAGGGATCTATAAGGTCGTGTATAAGCTGTAAAAACGGCGTCAGCACAAAAAACAACAGCGGAAAAAACGCCAGAAATTCAATATATACCCACGGAATGTTTTCGAGCATTTCCGAAAATGTTTTCGATTTTACAATAGTCTTTAACTGCGAAGAAATTTTACTAGCCACAAACTGCCTCTTTTCAGACCGAATTTTCTGCTTTTTGTTACTGTCACTTTACAGCGCCGCGCCAAATATCGCTTACTGAAGCGCAGTTTTCTTTTCTACCTTTGTGTTTCCTATAAGTTTTAAAAGATGTGAGCTTTTTTCAAATACGAGCTTAAAAAGCAATATCCCTGCAATGCACACCGCCACAGCTTCTCCGAGAGCTACCGTACCTACGCTGAACCAGAAAGGTTCTCCGCATAAAAACAGCTCGAATCCAACTATAAAGCCGTTTGCCACAACGGGCAAAAGCGACGCCGCATATAAGTTTTTTATGAAATACATCGGAATTACCGCGACAGCCGTCGCAAGTGTTCCGAAAATAATGTCATAAAGCCCGAACGGACTGAACAGGTTTACAATAAAACAGCCGAGTATCATAGACGCGCAATAGTCCTTTCTGTAAAAGCACAGAAGCACAAGCGCCTCGGATATCCTGCACTGAACAGGAGCGTAGATAAAAGGCTGAATTACCAGCGACATTGCCACATAGACCGCCGCAACGAGGGCTAATCTTACGATATTCACCGTGTTGAAAATTTCATTTTTTTGCATAAAAAAATCTCCTTGTATTTTTTACAATGGTTATCAAGGACAACATTGTATTAAAATATGCGGAAAACATTCCTACAGCAGTGTGTATAAAAACCTATTTGCAATTCTTTTCAAACGCAATTTCTCTAAACAACGCTCATTCGCCCTGTTCTTTTAGAGGTTAGAGATTAGAAGTAAGAGGTAAGAATTTAAATTGAAAGGTTGTTTGCCGAATTTGACGTGCAAAAACCCATTTGTTGTCCTCTTTAAACGTTGTTTCATTAAATAACGCTAACTCGCCCTATCCCCCTGCCCCCTTTCCCGGAGGGAAAGGGGGAGAGCGCAGGGCGCCGGCGCGCCCTGCACCCCGCGGGCGAAGCCCCGAACCCCTGCTGTCAGTTGACAATAGACAAGGTACAGTATTCAGTAATAGCCCAAAGGCTGTCCGCTGAATATGACGTATTAAAATGGGATAAGGGTTTAAACTCTAGCCTCTTGCCTCTAACCTCTAGCAGGATAGGGCGAGTTAGCGTTATTGAGAGAAACAGCGTTTGAAAAGAACCGCCGACAGGCTTTTATACACGTTGCCTGTGTGAAAGTATTTCCCACATTTTGTTCGTTAAAGAACGTTTTTATTATATCACCATTTTTTTACTTTTTCAACCCCTTTTTTAAAAAACAGTTGATTTTATTTAATTAATATGGTAAAATATATTTGTTAGGGCTTTGGCTTAATTTTTTATAATATTTTGGAAAGGCTATTTTATGTCATATCAGTCTGAATATCAGGAACTGCTTTCACAGCTCGCAAAAGAACTCGGAAAAGTCATAAAAGGAAAAAACACCGCGATCTTCCTCATCATAAATGTTCTTCTTTCAAGAGGACATCTTCTGATAGAGGACGTCCCGGGAGTCGGAAAAACCACTCTCGCCATGGCTCTGGGAAAAGCTACGGGGCTTTCATTCAAGAGGGCGCAGTTCACGCCCGACGTTATGGCGTCCGATATTACGGGATTTACAATGTACAACAAGGAGAAGAGCCGATTTGAATACCGCGAGGGCTTGGCAATGACGAATATTCTCCTTGCAGACGAGATAAACCGTACTTCCCCGAAAACACAGTCCGCTCTTCTCGAAGCAATGGAAGAAAAGCGCGTTACGGTAGACGGAGAAGTCCACCCGCTCCCCGAGCCGTTTATGGTCATAGCTACGCAGAACTCCGCGGGTTATGTCGGAACATTCCCGCTTCCCGAAGCGCAGATGGACCGCTTTATGATGAGAATGAGCATGGGTTATCCGAATGTCGAAGAAGAAGCTCAGATAATGCGCGACAGGCTTTCCGCAAACCCCGTTAACAATGTAAGACAGGTGATGTCCGCCGAGCAGTTATACGGCTGTATAACAGAAGCCGAGAAAGTTAATGTTGCGGACAGTATCTGCAAATACATAGCGGAAATTTCCGCGGCGACAAGAGAACATTCCCTCGTTTCCCTCGGAGTAAGCCCGAGAGCTTCCGTTGCTATGATGCAGGCAAGCAGGTCTTTTGCATATCTCTGCGGAAGAAACTATGTTGTTCCCGACGATATAACGGAGCTTATCGAACCCGTTTTTGCACACAGAATTGTTTTAAAACAGGAAGCAAGACTTAAAAAGACACAGGTAAAACAAGTTCTGGAAGAAGTTGTAAAATCGGTCACACCGCCGATAAATAAATAGCCATGGCAAAAAATCGTATTATTTACGCTTTGTTTGCGGTTATATGCGTAACGTTTGCAATTGCATACCGTTCAAATTTTTCGGCGATAATTATGATAACCGTTCTGGCATATCTGCCGTTGGCGGCGGTATTTACGGCAGTTTCGCTCTTTTGCGCGAAAGCCGACTTTCAAAGCGACAGCTATATCGAGCTAAAGGATCATAAATTCAATGCCGAGATAAAAGTTCAAAACCGCTTTATTTTCCCGTTTATACCGATAGAATTGCTTTGTTATATTCCCGACGGAGAAAAGGGCGTTTTCTGCGAAAGAAGAATTTTCGCTACGCTCCAGCCTCTCGGAAAAACAGTTCTTGCCGTAAATTGCAGGCATAAATACAGAGGGCATTATAAATCGGAGATACGGAAGATATATGTTGTAGATCCGCTCGGAATAATCCGCTTTTCAAAAAAGGGAAACCGAAGCACGCAAATGATCTTTCTTCCGAGAAGATTTACGCTCGAAGATATAAACACGCATTCAAGCGGGAAAACTACCGTTTCAAAAACTGTCAGCAAAAACTCCGATAAAGAAGATTTCTCCCATGTCCGCGATTACCGCGAGGGCGATCTTATGCAGTTTGTTCACTGGAAGCTCACCGCAAAATCCGACGAGCTTATGATAAAGGAATATGAAAGCATAAACGACAGGAAAGCGAGAGTTATCTGCGATTTTGAGAGCTGTAAGGACAAAAAGGACGTTTTATTGTGCATTGATACAATAATAGAGACTGCCTTGGCAATAACGAGAGCTTTTGTGAGCGAGGAAATTGCGACGCGCGTTGATTACGGCGATACCGATATAAACGGTTCTTTAATTGTGAGAAACACGACGGACTTCGAGTTTTTATATGAAACGATGGCTGAAATATCGCCGTCTCCCGAAAGTTTGGGGATAGGCGCTCTTGCGGAGGATATTCATGCGGGAGAACAGTCGATAATTGTTATGATAACCGCTGACCTTTCGGAAAACACTGTCCGCGCGGCAAATTCCGCGGCGTTCTGCGGAGCGGTAGTTGTTGCATTTGTAAACCTTGAAAAAACACCGCTAGAGCGCAGTTACAGCGAGGACAGCTTTTATCTTATGAATATTCTCGACACGGGAAAGACCGCGCTTAAAAAATCGGCGGAGGCTCTGGCTGACAGGAATTAAACATAATAACAATGGGCAACAGCGCCCGTTGATATAAAAAACAGGAGGATTTAAAAATGGACATTAAGGCAAAAATTGACGAAATTGTAGACAAAGTCAAGAATGACAAGGATTTTGCGGACAAGTTCAAGAGCGAACCCGTAAAGGCAGTCGAGGACGTTGTAGGCGTTGATCTTCCCGACGACCAGATAAAAGGTCTGGTAGACGGCGTAAAGGCGAAAGTTGACCTCGGCGGTATCGCCGATAAGATAGGCGGACTTTTCGGAAAGAAGTAAGCGTCTAGAGGCTAGAAGCTAGAAGCAAGAGGCAAGAGGCTGTTTTGAGCGGTAAACAGCGTTTCCACTTTCCAACCGCGCCGTAAGGCGCGGTATTTGGGTTTCCAAAGGGCGCATTGCGCCCTTTGGTGGGGGTGCGGGGGCAAAGCCCCCGCAATCCGCTTCAAAGGCGCATCAGGTTAAATGCCTACGGCATTGAACCTGGGGTGCGGGGAAAACAAGAGTTTTCCCCGCATTGCCTTTTCAAATGCTTGCATTTGAAAAGGCAATTCTCAAAGAGGGTTTGAGCGTAAATCCACCTAAAAAATGAATTTACAATAGAGCGGGAAAGAACGTTTTAATTTTCAAGCACTGCACGGGCGTCGCACGAAAGTTTTTTGAAAAGGGAGTCCAGCTAGAAGCTAGAAGCAAGAGGCAAGAAGCTGTTTTGAGTGGAGAAGAACATTTCCTCTATCCGACCGCGCCGTAAGGCGCGGTATATGGGTTTCCAAAGGGCGCATTGCGCCCTTTGGTGGGGGTGCGGGGGCAAAGCCCCCGCAATCCGCTTCAAAGGCGCTAAAGGGTGCGGGGAAAACAAGAGTTTTCCCCGCATTGCCTTTTCAAATGCTTGCATTTGAAAAGGCAATCCTAAAAGAGGGTTTGAGCGTAAAGCCACCTAAAAAATGAATTTACAATAGAGCGGGAAAGAAGATCCGCTCCGCTTGTATAAAAGTTGTTCTTCTCAATCGCTGTTTGCCGAACAGGACGTACAAAACCCATTTGTTGTTCTTTTTAAATGTTGTTTCTCTAAGTAACGTTTACTCGCCCTATCCCCCTAACCCCCTTTCCCGATGGGAAAGGGGGAAAGTTCGGGGCGCCGGCGCGCCCCGCGCCCTGCCTCGGGGGCTTCGCCCCCGAACCCCTGTTGACAGTTGACAGTATACAGGGTACAGTATTCAGTAACAACCGAAAGGTTGTTCTTTCATTTATCAATGTTAATAACCCTTAACGAACTTAATTTCCCACTCTAAGGCGGTTTCACTTTTGAGGTCGTTTTACGCTCAAAACCTCTTTCAGAATTGCCGTTTTAAAAACACGGTTTTTAAAACGGCAATGCGGGGAAAACTCTTGTTTTCCCCGCACCCTTTAGCGCTTGCTGACGCGTTGCGGGGACTCCGTCCCCGCACCCCTGCCAGAGGGAAAAAATTTTTTGAAAAAAATTTTTTCCCTCTGGACTCCCTTTTCAAAAAACTTTCGTGCGACGCCCGTTTGGCGGTTTGGAAATCAAACGCTGTTTCCCCGCTTAAAACTAATTCTTGCCTCTTGCTCCTAGCTCCTAGCTCTAGATGCATTGTTCACAAAATAAAATTTTATGAAAAAACATCTTGACAACTACAAGAAAATTGTGTATAATTGTTCATATAAGGATAAAATATGAAAGAAGTGATGGTTACGGATTGTCTTGAATTATTGATTAAGGCTCGGCAGGCAGAGCTTTGCGTTCAAGCGGAAATTGAACATATAGAGCGCCTCCACCGTATAATGCGTACCTCTGGCAAAAGCCGAAGATACGCCGAGCAAATCGCATCAAAGCTCGCTATGCTCGAAACCGACCTGAACAGAGAAATCGACACAGCCGTTGACATAAAGCGAAAGGCACTCTGCATAATGAGCGCGCTCAACGGCTATGAAAGAACGGTCATCTACAGGTATTACATCCTCGGCGAGGGCTGGAACAAAATTGCCGACAAAATGTACTTCAGCGAACGGCAGGTCTATAATTACCGAAAGTCCGCAATGAAGAAACTAAGTGAAAAATACGGCAGTCATAAGGGGGAACCAAAATGTTTATCGGAAAACGAATTAAGTATCTAAGAACAATTGCAGGGCTTACACAGGCACAGCTTGCGGAAAAAATAGGCGTTACTCCCGCAGCGGTCGGGAATTATGAACAGGACGTCAGCTTTCCAAAAGAAAGCGTGCTCGAAAAACTGTTCGAGGCGCTTTGCTGTACGCCGAACGAGCTTTTGTGCAGTGACGGTTGCTGTCATGATGATTATGAACATCTTAGGCTCTACGCTTCTCTTGATGAAATCGGAAAGCGCAGAGTGGACGAATGTACGCAGGCTGAATTTTTCAGGACAATAAAGATCGCAGCAAGAAACGGCAGTTCGGATATTGCGCTCAAAAAACGCTCCTCAAAGAGCATTTTCGATGCGGAAGATTATAAAAGGTAAACGGGTGACAGAAATTGACAATAAAAGAAGTCTACGAAAAAGCGGACATACGTTCGCTCCCCATAAGTCCCGAAGAGACCGCAAGGCGCGTCGGGATAAAGCTCGTCAGCTATAGGACAATGACCGAAGTTTACGATATTTCAACGGTCGGGCTGTATAAAAAGAGCCGTCTGGGATTTTCGTTCTGCGAGGACGGACGGTTTGTTATAGCAATAAACGAATGCTCCTGCGGAGAGCGCAGAAGAAGATTTACCGTTGCACATGAAATAGGACACTGCGTTTTAGGACACCTTTCGCGCGAAAACTCACCCGAAAACGAGCGTGAGGCTGACAGGTTCGCGGCGGAGCTTTTAGCGCCGATATGCGTTCTGCGGGAATGCGGGATAAAGCGCGCGGAAGAAATTTCGCGCCTTTGCGGGATATCCATGGCGGCGGCAGAAATTGCCCTAAAGCGTCTTTTGTCGGGAGAAAAAACGCCCGGCGAAAAAGAGATCGCCGCGCGTTTCAGTGATTTTATTTCGGATTACCGTAAATCGGCGCAAAGCCTTAAACCCCGTTTCGTCTAAGTTCCTCGGCTATTTTGGAGAGCTTTTTCAGACGGTGGTCAAGACCGCTTCGGCTTATAGGCTCGTTAAACATACGGCAAAGCTCCGAAAGCGAGCTTTCGGGGTTTTCAAGCCTTAGCCTCGCCGTTTCGCGAAGCTCTGGAGAAAGCTCGCTTTCGCCGACTGTTTCAAGAATAAACTCAATATCGCGACGGCTCTTTTCGCTTGCCGCGACTGTTTTGTCCAGATTTGCGCTGTCGCAGTTTACGGAGCGGTTTGCGCGGTTTCTAAGGTCCTTTTCAATTTTCACGCGCATTATTTCGAGCGAATGACTGCCTGCGCCTATATATGTGAGGAAATCCTCTATAATTTCGCTTGTCTTTGCATATAAGACAATATTCTTCTGGCGCATTGTGGACTTTATTGTCATGCCGTGTTCGCTTATGAAATCTGAGAGCAGTTCCGCTTTTTTATTGTCCGAAAGGACAATTTCGAGATGATATTCCTTTTTCGGATCGGTGACATAACCGCAGATCATGAAAATTCCGCGCAGGAATGCGCCTCCGCTCTGGTCGTTTCCCGAAACGATACCGCTGTTTATGCCGGAGAATTCTCCGAACTTTTCTGAAAGTACGGTGCTTGGCTTTATCTCAAAGGTATAAAGGGAGCTTCCGCTTTTTACGAGGCGTTTTGTTTCGTGTTTTGCGTCGGGGAAGACTGTTTCGCTGAGCGCACGCGCGGCGGTTATAATGTTCAGATTTTCGGTTTGTATCACCTGTTTTTTTCCTGCAGTTTTTCCTGCGAAGAACATTCCGTAGAGCATTGCGGAGGCTTCGTTTTCGGAAAGGTCCTTTATTCTGCAAAGCTCCTGTTTAATTTCGGACGAAAACGACACTTTTATCAGCTCCTACTTATCCTTATCCCGATGATTTAACCTTACGCGAAAGCCCTGTTCTTCAAAGTGCTTTGCGGCGCGCTCGGCAAACGTAACGCTTCTGTGCCTGCCCCCTGTACAGCCGAAAGCAACTACGAGCCTGCTTTTTCCCTCTCCGACATAGAGCGGAGCGAGAAAGTCCACAAGGTCGTAGAGCTTTTTTTCGAGCGCTTTAGACTGCGGAAAGCTCATGACATAATCGCGCACTTTCGCATCCGTTCCCGTCAGCTTTTTAAGCTCGGGGATATAAAACGGGTTCGGCAGACACCTCACGTCAAACACAAGGTCCGCCTCTCCCGGCACGCCGTACATAAAACCAAAGCTCATACAGCTTATTATCATTCTGTCGGACGGCTTGTCCAAAAAAAGCCCCGCGACCTGCTCCTGCAATTGCCGAGCAGTAAGAAGCGAGCTGTCTATGATATAATCGGAGTTTGCGCGTATATCTGCAAGAAGCGTGTTTTCGGCGTCTATGGCGTTTGAGAGATTACCGCCCGACGCTTCGTCCAGAGGATGTTTTCTCCTTGTTTCGCTGTAGCGTTTCATAAGCACGTCTTTGGCGCAGTCAAGGTATAATATCTTTACTTCCGCGCCGTCAATGCTCCTCAGCTTTGAGATATTTTCCGAAAGCCTCAAAAACATCGTTCCCCCGCGTATGTCCGTAACAATTGCGACCTTTTCGAGCTTTTCGTCCTCTTCGCCCGACCTGGCACAAAGCTCCGCAAAATGCGGTATAAGCTGAGGGGGCATATTGTCAATGCAGAAAAATCCTATGTCCTCTAAAACCTTTATGCAGGAGGATTTTCCCGAGCCCGAAAGCCCCGTTACTATCAAAAATGTCACTTAATATCAGCTCCTGTTCATTTGTCTACAATTATCATTTCACATTCGAGCTCTACGCCCTTTTCTTTTTGGACGGTCTTTTTTATGTGTTCAACTATCGCGGTTATATCGTCATAGCTTGCTCCGCCCTTGTTTATGACAAAACCGCTGTGCTTTTCGCTCACCTGCGCTCCGCCTATCTGAAATCCTTTAAGCCCGCATTCTTCAATAAGCGCCGCCGCAAAGCCGTTTGCAGGGCGCTTGAATGTGCTTCCGCAGGATGGGTATTCGAGGGGCTGTTTGTCCTTTCGCTTTTGCATTACCTCGTCCATTCTCGCTTTTATTGCAGTCTTGTCACCGCTCTTAAAGCCGAATACGGCGGAAAGAATTATCCACTTGTTCTTGCCGAAAATGCTGTGACGGTAGCTTAGGTCCATATCCTCTGCATTTATGCCGACAACATTTCCGTTTTCGTCTATACATCTTGCGGAAAGGACAATGTCCTTTATTTCGCTTCCGAATGCTCCCGCGTTCATATACAGCGCACCGCCGACCGAGCCGGGTATTCCGTAGAGAGCTTCCGCGCCCGAAAGTGAGTTTTCAAGAGCCGTTCTACAAACGGCATTCAGCGAAGCTCCCGCGCCCGCTGTTATCTTGTTTCCCTCAACGGTTATACTGCCCATTTCATTCCCGATAAGAATAACCGCTCCGCGAAAGCCTTTAAAAAGAACATTCGTTCCTTTTCCCAAAATAAAAAACGGAATGTTATTATTTCTGCATACGCCGACAAGCTCTAAGACGGCTTGCTCGCTGTTGGGCTTTACGAGTATATCGCACTTCCCGCCGACTTTCATCGAGCAGTATTGTTCCAAAGAAGCGTTATATTCAAACACTGCCGAGTATTTAACACACAGCGCCTCTAACAATGAATAGTCCATATTTATACGCTAAACTCCTAAAAATATTGAATAAGGGCAGGACAATGCCCGCCCCGTTTGTTTTTAAAAAACGCTGTTTACTCCGCTATAGTATAAAGGTACGCAGCTCCTATAATACCCGCATCATTTCCCAGCCTGCATATATCGAGCTTTGTGGTTTTCTCCGCGTCTATGCAATAGCTGTCGCGCTTTATTATCTCCGAAAGCGGTTTTGTCAGAAGCTCTCCCTCTTTGCAGATACCCCCGCCAATAAGAAGCATTTCGGGCTGGAAAGTGTTTACAATATTCGTAAGTCCGCACCCTAAGTATTCTATATACATATCCACAACGCCCTTTGCGGATTTGTCGCCTGCTCTTAGTCCGTCAAATGCGGTCTTTCCGTCTACATTGTCAATGTTCCCGCCGCAAAGCTCCCACATCTTCGAGTCCTTGTTTTCTTCCATAGCCTCTTTTGTCATATTTATAAGCGCAGTAGCAGAAGAATATGCCTCAAAACAGCCCTTTCTTCCGCACCCGCACTGCCTGCCGCCGTATTGTATAACGGTATGACCTAGCTCCGCTCCGCAGAAATTAAAGCCCGTATAAATTTTTCCGCCGATTATTATTCCTCCGCCTACGCCTGTGCCTAAAGTTACAACAACAACGTCGCTGAAGCCTTTTCCCGCTCCCGCAAGCACCTCGCCGAACGCCGCCGCGTTCGCGTCGTTTTCGACATAAACGGGCTTTTCGAGCTTCTTTTCAATGAAAGAACGGAGGTTTGTGTTGTGGAAATCGAGGTTGCAGGAATACAGCACAATTCCGCTGTTTCTGTCGGCAACGCCCGGAGTGCCTATGCCTATGGCGTTTACTTCGTTTAAAGCAACCTTTGCGCTTGTGAGCACTTTCCATATAAGAGAAACTATAGAGTTGCATATTTCCTCGGCAGGTCTGGGGAGGTCCGTTTTCGCGGTTGCCTTTTCGATTATCTCATAATTTTCGTTTACAAGTCCGACCTTTATATTTGTTCCCCCAAGGTCAATACCTATATTGTACATATTGCATTACCACCTTTTCACATTTTATTTCAGATATTCATATCGCTCATTATATCCTCGCTGTCGGAGTCAATGCCGAGCTGTCTTAAAAGATCCTTTGCGGCGTTATAGCCCATTTTCTTCTGACGATTGTTCATTGCTGCGACTTCGAGTATTACCGCGAGATTGCGCCCGGGCTTTACGGGAATGTTCAAAAGCGGAACTTTTACTCCGAGAATGGTCATATAGTGAGTATCTACGCCCATTCGGTCATAGGTCTTTTCGGGGTTCCAAAGTTCCATTTCCACGACCATATCTATCTTTTCGGACATCTTTACCGCGCCTATTCCGAAAAGCTGGCGTGCATTTATTATACCTATGCCTCTAAGCTCCAGAAAATGACGGATATTATCGGGAGAAGAACCGACGAGCGTTATGTTCGAGGCTTTGAGTATCTCTACCGCGTCGTCTGCTATAAGCCTGTGACCGCGCTTTACAAGCTCAATAGCCGTTTCGCTCTTTCCTACTCCGCTGTCGCCGAGAATAAGTACGCCCTCGCCGTAAATCTCTATAAGAACGCCGTGGCGGGTTATCCTCGGGGCAAGCTGTAAGCTCAAAAACGCCATGAGCTTTGAAATGAAAACCGAGGTGTTTTCTTCGGTGCGGAAAATGGGGATATTATAGTTTGGCGCAAGCTCCAGCATTTCGGGGAAAACTTCCTGTTTTCTTGTAATTACAAGAGCAGGGAAATGATAACTCAAAAGGTCGGCAATGCGCTTTCTGCGCATTTCAGAGTCAAGTCCCGAAAGGTAAGCCGTTTCCATTTTGCCCATTACCTGTATACGGGTGTTGTCGAAATACTCGTAAAATCCCGCGAACTGAAGTCCGGGGCGGTTTGTGTCGTTGTTTGAGATAAGCGAGTTTTCGCCGCCCTCGGGCATATAGAGAGTTTCGAGCTTGAATTCTTCGATCATTTTATGAAGCGGGAAAGACCGTTCCCTTGTTGCTTCTTCCAAAGGCATAGTAATTCTCCTTTTAGATAAAGATTATAATACGACTACCTTATATTATAACTTAATTGATAATTTTTTTCAAGTGTTTTTTGTAAAACTTGTTTAAAATTTGGACAATTGTCAAAAATATTTGTAAGAAATTCATCAGGGGGAATTGACATCATGAAAAATAAATTGTATGCGATACTGCTTTTGCTGGGGGCAATTTTCTGCACGATATCGGGAGCGTTTATTGTTTTCAGCGAGGAATGCGAGCAGGTGAGCGGAGAAGTATTGAGGCTCCACATTCCCGCAAATTCAAATTCGGCGGAGGATCAGAAAGTAAAAACAGAGCTTAGGGACTATCTGCTCGATGAATTCGGGAGGGAGCTTGGGGAGTGCAGGGACCTAGAAGAGGCGGAGGAAAGAGCCGAAGAGCTTCTGCCCGAAATTGAACGCAAAAGCACGGAGTTTTTAGCGGAGCGCGGGTTTGATTACGGGGCGAGGGCGGAGCTTGTTTCAATGTATTTCACGACAAGGGAATACGACAGGCTTATCCTGCCCGCGGGGAATTATAAAGCTCTCAGGGTGACGCTGGGGAGCGGAGAGGGGGAAAATTGGTGGTGCGTGATCTTTCCGCAGTTATGCATTCCTGCAGTGAGCGAAAAGCAGGACACGGACGACAATTCGTCGCAGATACTTGAAACCTTTGGTAAACCGCAGAAGATAACGGTGAAGTTTGCGATCTATGAACTGTTGAGCAGGCTGTTCGCCTAGAGGCTAGAAGCTAGAGGCAAGAGGCAAGAAGCTGTTTTGAGCGGAGAACAACGTTTATTGTATCCGACCGCGCCGTAAGGCGCGGTATATGGGTTTCCAAAGGGCGCATTGCGCCCTTTGGTGGGGGCGCGGGGGCAACGCCCCCGCAATCCGCTAATTAGCGCTAAAGGGTGCGGGGAAAACAAGAGTTTTCCCCGCATTGCCGTTTTAAAAACTGTGTTTTTAAAACGGCAATCCTAAAACAAGTGTTGGGCGGAATAGCACTTCGAGCGAGAAAAACCTTTGAGCGGGGCGAGCAAGAGCGTAATTATTATTCAATAGTGATAAATGAGCAAACAGCCTTTCGGCTGTTACTGAATACTGTACCTTGTCAACTGTCAACTGCCGACGGGTGCGGGGAAAACAAGAGTTTTCCCCGCATTGCCGTTTTAAAAACTGTGTTTTTAAAACGGCAATCCTAAAACAAGTGTTGGGCGGAATAGCACTTCGAGCGAGAAAAACCTTTGAGCGGGGCGAGCAAGAGCGTAATTATTATTCAATAGTGATAAATGAGCAAACAGCCTTTCGGCTGTTACTGAATACTGTACCCTGTATACTGTCAATTGACTACAGCCCTATCCACTTAACCCCCTTTCCCGATGAGAAAGGGGGAAAATTGCGGGGCGCTGGCGTGCCCCGCGCCCCGCCCTTTTAGAAGTAAGAAATGAGATGTAAGAGGTAAGAAATTCGGGGAGTTTTTGAGAGATAAAGTTTTTTGACTTTCGGAGAAAGAAGCAAGAGGCTAGAGCTTAAACCCAGCCTCTTTTTGCGTTTATTCAGCGGTCAGCCTTTAGGCTGTTACTGAATACTGTACCCTGTATACTGTCAACAGCCGACAGGCGCAAATTCCGTTATAATCCCCGAAATACCGACAAAATCCCTCAAAACCCCCTTTCTGAAAGCACTCGAAAAAACGCCGCATTTCCGATAACTGCCGTGAATTTTGAGGTTTTTAAAATAATTTCCAGATTTTTCCAAAAATCTGTTGACACAATTGTAAAATTCTGGTAAAATAAAGTCAGACCGAATGGAAATAAATGGAAATCGGTTAAATTGATCGGAGGTAAAAATATGGCAAATCAAATCAAGGTACTTATCGGAAACGACAGCGCGGACTGCGGAATGGCATGGGCGGGCGCGCTCAAAAGCGCGGGAATGTACGCTATAACGCGGCGGTGCGATGGAAATTCGGTGCTTAATTCAATAAAGTCCGAAGCTCCAGACGCGGCTGTGCTTGAGGCAAAAATGCCGTTCTGCGACGCGGTTGAGATAATCCGCAGGCTGAAAGCGGAAAAGAAATATGTGCCGAACGTTATTATCGTGTCAAATTCGGCGGATCCTGCGCTCGAGCGAGAGGCGGCTAATCTCGGAGCATGCGTTGTGCTTAAGCCTGTTGACACTAAAATGCTGACGGCAAAGATAAATGAAATGTGCGGAGTGAGCGAGAAAACGGCGCCGAATGACACCGATCTTGAAGTGGCGGTGACGGAAATTATTCATCAGGTGGGAATTCCCGCGCATATAAAGGGTTATCATTATTTGAGAACGGCGATAATGCTTTCGGTCAATAATGATGAAATGATAAACAGCATAACGAAACTGCTTTATCCGACAATTGCGAAGATGTATCAGACAACGTCGTCGAGGGTTGAAAGGGCTATTCGCCATGCAATTGAGATCGCATGGGACAGGGGTAATATAGACGTTCTGGACAAGTTCTTTTCGTACACTGTTCATACCTCGCGGGGAAAGCCGACAAACTCGGAGTTTATCGCGCTTATTGCGGATCATCTTAGGCTGAAGTCAAAGCAGAACGGCGGAGTGCTGACGGGAGCGTACAGATAGAGGCTAGAGGCTAGAAGCAAGAGGCTAGAATAAGTTTTGAGCGGAGAAGCACTTTAAATTTTCAAACGACCTAACGGGCGTCGCACGAAAGTTTTTTGAAAGGGAGCTTGAGGGAAAACTTTTTTTCAAAAAAGTTTTCCCTCAATAACGCTTCAAAAGCGCATCAGGTTAAATGCCTGCGGCATTGAACCTGGGGTGCGGGGAAAACAAGAGTTTTCCCCGCATTGCCTTTTCAAAGCCGTGCTTTGAAAAGGCAATCTTACAAAGATGTTTTGAGCGTTAAACAGCCTTGGAATTGCATTTACCTTTGAGCGGGAAAGAAGTTCCCTATAATTATTCAAAAGTGATAAAGGAGCGGACTGCCTTTCGGTTATTACTGAATACTGTACACAGCGTTGTACGCAAAGCGTTCAATGCGTACACTGTCAACTATCAACAGGCGGGGTGCGTGGCGCTGGCACGCCTCGCAATTCCCCCCTTTCCCATCGGGAAAGGGGGTTAGGGGGATAGGGCGAGATAACGTTATTGAGAGAAATACCGTTTGAGAAGAACAACTTTAATGCAAGCGGAGCAGAATTTTCCCCGCTCTATTGTAAATCTATTTTTTAGGCGGTTCCCCGTTCAAAACCTCTTTTAAGATTGCCTTTCCAAATGCAAGCATTTGGAAAGGCAATGCGGGGAAAACTCTTGTTTTCCCCGCACCCCAGGTTCAATGCCGTAGGCATTTAACCTGATGCGCTAATTAGCGGATTGCGGGGACTCCGTCCCCGCGCCCCTGCCAAAGGGCGCAATGCGCCCTTTGGAAACCCAAATACCGCGCCTTACGGCGCGGTCGGATAGCGGAAACGCTGTTCTCCGCTCAATACAACTTTTACTTTACACTGTACACTGTATGCTGTCAACTGACTGCAGGCGCGGTCGGATAGCGGAAACGTTGTTTACCGCTCGAAACTTATTCTTGCCTCTTGCCTCTAGCTTCCAGCCTCTAGATGTGCATTCTCTTCACTATCTTAAACGCAAGCTCGCGCTCCGCTATCAGCGGTTTATTATGCGCGAAGAATACTATCCCGTCTACAGGCGCGGTTATCTCGCCGATAAGTTCCCCGTCATACGGGTGGTATATCTGCGCCAGAACATCGCCTTTCACCGCTTCCGCGCCTATCTCGCAGACTATTCGGTATATCCCCGCCGACGGACTGCGGACGTTCATCATATCCTCCTCGTTTATCGTTATCCCCATTGAACCGCCAAGGCATTTGTACTTTATCATTCCCATTCTCGACAAAAATCTCAAGACCGAGGATACCCCGACATTAGCCGATTCTTCGTCTATCTGCTCTTTGGTCTCGGTGTATACCGAAAATGCGCTCGTCCCCGAAAGCTGAAGATTGTAATTAAGCGTCGTCCTGTCAAGCGGAAGAGGATTTCTTAATATAACAAACGGAAGCCCGAAAAGGTTCGCAAGAGAGGTGTTTTCCTTTCCCGTTTCCATCATTCTTACATGCGGTACAAACAGCCCCGAAATGTAAAACGACGCAAACTGAACGCAATATTTATAATTCTTTATCTCACGGAAAACCCCCGCGGCAATTCGCTCGGTCGTTTCGCCGTTTTCATCTCCCGGGAACATTCGGTTTATGTCCGTATTGTCAAGACACCAGAAACGGCGGTTTGCATTTATGCCGTAGTTATTTACACAGGGGATTATCAAAATCTCCCTGTCGTGGGCAATATCGCCCTGCTTTTCAAGCCTTGAGAGTATCTTTACGAGCTTTCCGCACATATACAGCTGTTGGATCTCGTCTCCTCGGAGCGCGCCGATTATACAACAGCTTTTTTCGCCCTTTCCGAATTTATAGCCCTTTACGCAGAAGTCGCCTCGGTATAATCCCGTCAGGCTGTATATTATCTCTTCTTTCAATGACTTCACATTCTTTCCGAAAAAATCAGAGTTTAAAAATTTTTTACAGCTTTTCAGTTATTTGTTCAACGTAATATCCGTCCGCTCTTACTCCGTCAATTGCATTTATAAAATCGGAAAAGCGCGAATATCCGTAGTCCGTAAAATCAAAGCCCGCGAACTTCTTTTTTATCTGCGTTGACAGTGATTTTATGCTCGGCTTTCCGCTTTTGGCAACAAAGTCACGGACAAACTGTTCTATTTCTTCCGTGCGCTCAAGGAAAGCGTCTCCTATCCTGATATAGCTTCCGTCTATCTCAACGCCCGCCACCGCGGTCACAAGCTGTTTCAAAGTGAGCGCGCCGATGTCTTTCAGATAATTTTCGCCGTATTTCTTTCTTAAAATTTTTCCTAAGACAGGCAAAGATATCCTGTTTCTTCGGCTCACGGTCTGAATTTGAATTTCGCGTTTTACGGTATTCAGATCCGCTTTTTCGGAAACTTCTTTCTTCTCGTTATTCTCCTTGTCATTCTTTACGTCGTTTTTCCCTGCTTTCTTTGCGGGAACTGCGTCCTGCTTTTCTTCCTGCTTTTTATCGGAAACGCTTTCCGAAAGAGCAACGGAAGTATTTGTCCTGCAAAGTGCGCTCTGCTTGTCGAGGAATTTCGCGAAAGTTTTCGCTCCGAAACGCGTATAGTCCAATTTCCCGAAAGAGCTTTCGACCTGCCTTTCGACAGCGGAGAGATTTTCCGAACCGTTTTTCGCGGTTTTAAGATATGTTACGATAATATCCGTTATCTCGCTTTCGTCGGGCAGTCTTGCCTCGGCAAGAGCGGGCTTTATTTCGGGTTTCTGCTCCTGTTTTATCTCGGGCTTTTGTTCTTGTTTAATTTCGGGCTTTTGTTCAATTTTCTGCTCGGGCTTCTGCTCTTGCTTCGGTTCGGGCTTCTTTACGGGCTTAGGAGCATTTTCCGCAAGATAAACGGCAGTGCTCTTGCGGTAGAGCGCGCTTTGTTTATCGAGGAACTTTGCGAAGCGCTTTGAGCCGAACCGCGAATAATCTATCTTTCCCAAAGTCGCGGTGACATATTGTTCGATCTTTGAGATGTCCTCGTGTCCGCCGCTCTTGCGCTTTAAATAGCCGACAATAACGTCCGTTATCTCGCGGTCTGTCGGAAGATCTTCGTTCTGCTTCGAGGGCTTTTTCGGAGAATTTTTAAGCGTTACAAAAGTGTTGTTTCGGCGAAGCTCGGGAAAGCTGTCTATAAAATTTGAAAAACGGTTGAAGCCTATCGTGTCATAGTTTATACTTCCGTATTTCGACGTAAGAAACGCCTGAATTTTCAGCAGGTCGAGCCTGCCGTCGTCATTTTCCGAGACATAATCCAGAACGGCTTTTCGGAGCGTCTTTTCGTCATAGGTCATTGTCTGCTCGAACACCTGATTTAGATATATAAACCTATGACAGCTCGACGTAAACGGAAGCGGAGTTTTAACTTCGCCTATCCCGACGACAAACTTTCCCGCCTCGCGCAGTCTTATCGCAAGGCGCGTGAAATCGCTGTCGCTTGTAACAAGCACAAACCCCTCTACATTTCCCGTATAGAGGATATCCATAGCGTCGATTATCATGGAAAAGTCCGTGGCGTTTTTGCCCGTGATATAAGTTGTCTGCTGTACGGGCATAATTGAATTATTGAGCGCGGGATAGTGCCAGCCGTTAGAGCCTTTTTCCCAATCGCCGTAAATGCGCTTATAGGTAAGCTCGCCGAATTTTGACGCCTCGGAAAGTATAAACGGCGCGTATTTTGCCGAAACGTTGTCGCTGTCTATAAGAAGCGCGAGCCTTTTCTGTTCTGTCATAATCTCTCCTCAGATAGCTACGGGTATCTTTTCCGTAAACTCATGATATTTATAATCTTCGGCGGTAAAGCTGGTTTTCGTAAATTTATAGAAATCCGTTATATCCTCGACTTTCATTTTCGGCGCAGGATAGGGCTTTTTTTCTATAAGGCGCTTTACGGTCTCGATATGCCTGTCGTAAATATGCGCGTCGGCTATGACATGCACAAGCTCTCCCGCTTCAAGCCCGCTCGCCTTTGCGAGCATAATGACAAGCGCGGAATACTGACACACGTTCCAATTTGAAGCAGTGAGCATATCCTGTGAGCGCTGGTTTAAAATTGCGTTGAGTTTGCCCTTTGCCACATTCAGCGTGAGCGAATAGGCGCACGGCGCAAGAGCCATTTCGTGGAGATCTTCGGGAATGAACATAGTAAGCAGTATTCTTCTTGACGAGGGGTTATGCTTTAAGTCGTAAAGCGCTTTATCGACCTGGTCCATTTCGCCCTCGGGATATTTATGCTTTACGCTCATCTGATAGCCGTAGGCTTTTCCGATGGTTCCGTTTTTGTCAGCCCAGGCGTCCCATATATTTGTGGAAAGCTCGTTTACGTTGTTTGACTTTTTCTGATAGATCCACAAAATTTCTTCTATCGCCGAGCGGTAGAACGTTCTGCGAAGCGTCAGCAGAGGAAATTCTTCGGAAAGGTCATATCGGTTTACAAGCGCAAAGCGCTTTATTGTGTGCGCGGGAGTTCCGTCCTCCCAATGCGGACGGACGGTATATTCCTCGTCCGAAACGCCGTTTTCGATTATATCACGGCAGTTTTGTATAAAGATCTCATCGGCTCTGCTCATAAAAATCTCCGTTCTTTAAACCTGTTCAAGAATTACTGTTCACTTAGTATAAACATATCGTAGATGACCTGTATCGCCTTTTCAAAATCAGCCTCGTTTATTGCAACGATAATATTAAGCTCGGACGAACCCTGGTCTATCATACGAATGTTTATGTCCGCATGCGAAAGCGCGGCAAATACGCGGGTAGCTATTCCCTTTACGGACTTCATTCCGCGTCCTACTACGGCGATAAGCGCAAGCCCGTCTATAATTTCAAAATGGTCGGGGCGCACCGTTTCGCGTATTCTCTCGGACAATTTCTCGCGCTGTCCGTCAAGCTCTTTTGAGTTTACTACAACGCTTACGGTATCAATTCCCGTGGGGATATGCTCCGGGAATATTTCGTGATTTTCAAGCACCTGCAAAAGTCTCCTCATAAAGCCCTTGCTTGTGTTCATTCTGTCTTTTTCGATTGAGATAGCGGAAAAGTCCTTTTTGCCCGCTATGCCCGTGATGACGTATTTCGAGGGGATATTCTCCGCAGAGGGAACAATAAGCGTTCCTTTATCCTCGGGGGCGTTTGTGTTTTTGATGTTTATCGGGATATTCGCGCTTCTTACGGGGAAGATAGCGTCCTCGTGCAGAACGCCCGCGCCCATATACGAAAGCTCGCGAAGCTCGGAATAGGTTATAACTTCAATGCCCTTGGGATCTTTTACTATTCTCGGATCTGCAACAAGAAATCCCGAAACGTCCGTCCAATTCTCATAAAGAGAAGCGTTCGCTGCTTTTGCAACGACAGAACCCGTAAAGTCCGAGCCGCCGCGCGAAAACGTTTTTATCGAGCCGTCGGGCATTGCTCCGTAAAAGCCGGGAATTACCGCGCGCGGCGTTCTGTCGAGAATTGCACCGAGGCAGGCGTTTGTAACGTCCGCGTCAAATTTCCCGTCACGGTCGAAGAAAATGCCCCTTGCCGCGTCTACAAACTCGTATCCGAGATAATCCGCGAGAATGATACCGTTCAGGTATTCTCCGCGCGAAGCGGCATAATCGCGGTTTGTGCCGTTTCTGAATTCCGTGCCGATCTTAACATATTCGTCCTCAAGCGAAAGCGAAAGACCGAGGTCGGCGATTATTCCGTCATAGCGCTCTCTTATCGGCGCGAAAGCCTTTGCAAAATCCTCGCCCGAAACGACCATTTCATAACAGCGGTATAAGAGGTCGGTGACCTTGGTGTCGTCCTTAAAGCGCTTTCCGGGGGCGCTCGGAACGACATAACAGCGCTCGCTGTCCGCGCGGATTATGTCCGCAACCTTTCTGAACTGTTTTGCGTCAGCCAGCGAGCTTCCGCCGAATTTTACAACTTTGCTCATAACATTATCTCCTTAGTAATATATTTATATATAAAAACATTATATTTTATTATAGCATATTCCGCGGGAAATTTCAATATGTATTTTGGAAAAAGAGCACAGGCGCTGTTATGTTACAATAGATGTGAGACAAAAGGTATAGAAAAAGTGGTTGAGATATGTTAAAATAAAGTTGTCACAC
>CANQVE010000030.1 GCA_947627205.1 uncultured Clostridia bacterium
GTAAGAAGTAAGAGGTAAGAAGTAAGAGGTAAGAAGTAAGAGGTAAGAAGTAAGAGGTAAGAAGTAAGAGGTAAGAAGTAAGAGGTAAGAAAACAGAGGCGGTTTTGGAGGGGAGGCTGTTTGGTTGTCAGAGGGAAGAGACTAGAGGCTAGAGTTTTGGAGAAAAGGTCGTTTGCCGACATAAACTTAATAATAAAGGGAAACCGTTTAATATGGTTTCCCTTGTTGTTTTATTTATCTTCTTCCGAGGTGTCGTCTGTTGAAGTATCGTCCGAAGTTGGTTCAACCGTTTCTTCGATGTCGTCTGTTGAAGTATCGTCCGAAGTTGATTCAACCGTTTCTGCGGTGTCGTCTGTTGAAGTATCGTCCGAAGCAGGTTCTTCCGCTTCTGCGGTATCGCCTGTTGAATTATCATCGGAAGCAACTTCTTCCGTTTCGCTATCGTCAGCAGTTTTTTCAACAGGTCTCGGGGCAGGCTGTGCATTATCTTCAAGAATGCTCGGAGCTTTTTTGTTCTTTTTGGCTTCGCGTTTTGCTTTTGCGTCAAGCTCGTCCTGCTTTTCCTTTGCGATAAGCTCTTTGGAACGTTCGGTGTTTAAATAGAGCGGAATGTTCTTTTTCTTTGTGAGTATCTTGAAAACAATAAACAGCGCAACACCGCATACAAAGCACACTGCCGCGACTATCTGAGAAATTTTCAGGCTTCCCGCCATAAGGCTGTCCGAGCGGTTGCCCTCGATAAAGAACCGTCCGAGCCCGTACCACGAAAGATAAAGAAGCATTATTTCCCCGTCAAAGCTCCTGAGCTTCTTTGAATAAAAATGAAGCAGTATAAAGCCCAGCAGGCACCATGCGCTCTCGTATAAAAAGCAGGGGTGAACAGGCGTATCGCCTATTATAGTGCCTTTCATTGCAAAGAGCCAGTCTTTGTCACATTCCGAGCCGAAAGCCTCTTGGTTTATAAAATTGCCCCACCTGCCTATCGTCTGACCTATCAGAAAACCGAGCGCGGCAACATCGCAGGTCGCGAAGAAGTTCAGCTTTCTTATCTTGCACATTATAAAGCCCACTATAAACGCGCCGATTATTCCGCCGTATATCGCCAGACCGCCGTCGTGTATCTTTGTAAATGTGGTTATGAAATCGTATTTCGTGCCCGAATTCGGATCAAGGGTAGTAAATACACAGTAGTAAATTCTTGCACCTAAAAATCCTCCGATGACCGAGGCAAACACAACGTCGAAAAATCTTCCTTTCGGAAGTCCGAAAACCTTGTCACAGCGAAATGTCGCATAAAGATACGCTATAAGTATTCCCGACGCTATCAGTATCCCGTACCAGAAGATAGAAAGCCCGAAAACTTCAAATCCGCGCGTGTAGGTTATCTCTGTTCCGTTAAACAAATTCGGAAATTCAACCGTTATCTTTTCCGTTGCGGAAACCGAAACTAAATGATCCATCTGAGTTCTCCTTTGCTGTCATTAAAGCGTCTCAATTATCGAAATGCTTGCGTTTTCCTCGTCAATGTCCGAAAGTTTTTCAAGAAGCGTTTCATAATCGGCCGCCGCCGTAAGTTCTACCGCGCAGAACGGTGAAACGCGCGACAAAACCGCCTCCGAAAGGGTGTTGCAAACCGAGCGGACGTTTACAAATTCCTTTACAAGAGAGCCGTATGTCGCCTTTTTGACGCGCTCGAACAGTTCTTTTGAGGGAGGGTTTTTCTTATAGTGTCTGAAAGTTTCTTTCATGCTTTCGAGAACTTTTTCGGGCTGTTCGCTTTCTCCGCGTGCCGCGAGGAAGAAATGCCCGCGCCCGTTGAATACGCTCACCGACCATTCGTCATTAAGAATGCCGTTTACGCGCATTTTTTCATAAAATTCCGACGAAGCGCCGAATATCATATCTAGAAGTATATTGTAATAGATATAGTCGCTTATCTCCTGTTCTTTATATACTGCGGGACGTTTAAAGCCTATTTCAAATATCGGCTTTGCAACAGGCATGGACAAACGCGTTATTTTTTTGTTCACCTCATAAGGCTCGTCAAAGTTCGCGGTCTTTGCCATAGCGGGAGTGATTGCTTTTTTCAGCTTTTTCTCGCATACCTCAACAATTTCGTCGGGATCGATATTTCCCGCCGCGCACAAAAACATATTCGACGGGCTGTAAAAAGCGTTATAGCAGTCATAAAGCGTTTGGGGAGTAATTTTCGCAATGCTTTCGACTGTTCCTGCAATATCAAGACGAACGGGATTTTTCGAGTAGACGCTTTCAAGAAGATTTGTAAAAACGCGCCACGAGGGATTGTCGCGGTACATTGTTATTTCCTGTCCGATTATGCCTCGTTCTTTTTCAACGTTTTCTTCCGTAAAATAAGGCTCGCTCACAAACCCTAAAAGTATCTCCAGATTTTTCTTGAAGTTATCGGCACAGCTGAAATAATACTGCGTATAGTCAAAGCTCGTTCCCGCATTGCAGGACGCGCCTGTCTGGGCAAAGAGCGAAAACGCGTCTTTTTCCTCGCTCTCAAACAGCTTGTGTTCAAGATAATGCGCCGTGCCGTCGGGTATCTCAACGAGCCTGTCTCCGACGGAAAATGCGTTGTCCTGAGAGCCGAAACGCGCCGTAAACTGCGCGACGGCAGTGTTCCACCCTTTCATCGGGAGCATATATACTTCCGTTCCGCACGAGCAGACATATTTAAGACACGTTTCTTTTATAATGTCGTTGTAAATCTTTTCGATCATGATTTTTGGGTTACTCCTTATTCTTCAGCAGATAGACCGTATCGAGGCTGTATTTCCCCGCGGCTTCGCGGACACGTTCGGGCGTTACGGCTTTTATCTGTTCGGCATATTCTTCGGGAGATAGGAATTTCTCGTCAAGTATCTGGGAGAGATACCAGTTCGATATGCCGAACGAACTGTCGTATATTGAAGTAAGAGCATTCAAAACTTCGAGCTTTGCGCGTTCAAGTTCGTCCTGCGAAACGCCGTTTTCGCATATATCCATTAGCTCTGCTGTCATTGCTTCTTTTGTAAGTTCGGCGTTTGCAGGTTCAATTCCTGCGGAGCAGAAAAGCGTTTTGCTGAAACGGGCTGAATGACATCCGCAGTAATAGCAAAGCGACCTTTTTTCACGGATATTCTCAAAAAACCTCGATGTTGTCATTCCGCCGAGAATGTTTGAGAAAAGAGCATTTGCGGGGCGGTCGTCCAAATCGGGAGCCTTGAAGTACATTCTTAAAATTGCCTGCTGCATATCGAGTTCATCTTCGACATAAGCGGGCTTGTCCTTTAGAGCGGACGGTTTTGAATTAAAGCTGTATATTTCACCTCGGTCAAGTTTTGAAAACTCCTCGGCAAAAATCTTTTCGCTTTCGGAAAAATCCGAACAGCCGACCGCGAATATCTCAATACGGGCGGTGCGGAGAATTTCCCTGTACGCATCGAAAGCGGACTTTGCGGTTATCTTTTCGGCATTTTCGCGAGTGCCCGACGCGGGAAGCTCTTCGGCTTCTCCGACAAAAGCGGTCATTGCGGCGCGCTCGGCGGCATAGACGGCTTTGTCGTTTATTACGCTGTCTATGTTGTCGATAAGCTGTGCGCGGAGCATTTCAACGGTTTTTTCGTCAAACATACCGTCTTTTGCGCGTGGGCGCAGAATGCATCCGCACAGAAGCACCGCTAGTTCGCGTTCAAGCCTTTCGCCGTTCAGAGCGTATCTGTCGTCGATAGTGTCAGCCCATACGTCGGTACGCCTTGCACCGCAGAACAATGCCGTCTGAGATGACAACGACGCGTCATAGAGGTCAAGAAGCGCGGAGGAGAGCTGTTTGTATTCGGGGTATCGCTCACAGCACTCTGTAAATTCATAAGCCGCAAGAGCGGCGTCACCGCGGGGTATCTCGGAAATGTCGGTAAAGAGGGAGATGAAAAATCGGTTTTGTTTATAGCGCGGATCGGTTATCTTTGAAAACATTACCCCGTCGGATATGGTTTTCCGTTCAAAAATTTTTATCAGTCCTTTTCATAAAAATTCAGCTTAAAGATTATTATAACATATTTAAGTAATAATTTCCACATTTTTTTGTGAAAATTTTCTAAAAGTTTTGCTGGATGAAGAATGCTTACGGATATAAGATGTAAGAAAGCTGGAATTCAATTTGTTAAAAACTTAAAAATCAATTTGCGAGAAATTTACAAATCAATTTGCGAGAAATTTACAAATCAATTTGCGAGAAATTTACAAATCAATTTGTAAGAAAGTTGCAAATCAATTTGTAAGAAAGTTGCAAATCAATTTGTAAAAAAATTGCAAATCCTATATATATAAACTAAAGTAATAAATCTAAAGAAAATAATCTAAAGTCATCAATCCAAAGTCATCAATCCCTCCTGCGCTTCGCGCGGAAAGGAGGAATTGACAGAGGGAATGAAAGAAGAAATTCTTGAAAGAATTTATTATTGCTTGATGAAAAACGAATATAAGAGTGTTATCAAGCGAACGGCTTTACCGACAGCCTGAAATATGACTTTACATACAAGCAGGGGAACCCTTTTTCAAAAAGATCCCCCTGCATATCTTAGTGTTTGTGCCTAAGCCTTGTTTTCACGCTTGAAGCAACTTCCGCCACCGCGCAGAATTTATCAACAAACGTTATAACAAATGTTTCTCTGTGCTTTGGCAGGTGCATAGTCGCGGGCCACATGTGGTTTACTATTATGTCGCCCTCAAGTTCGCTTATCGAAAACATTTCTTTTGCGTTAAGAAAAGCCGTTTTCGGGTGCTGTGAAATATGCGACTTTTCGCCATCGGCTTTTTCGTGAGTTTTTCTGTCATAATAGAAAAGGTCGTGCATAAGTCCCGCGCGCGCCGCGCTTTTTGCGTCAAGCCCGAAAAACCTGCACAAAAGGAAATTATAGTACGATACATTCAGCGAATGCTGATAGCGCGTTGTTCCTATGTGGTGGCTGAAATCTCTCAGTTTCAGAATGTTCTCATTTTCTAAAAGATCCGAAACGCAGGAAATATAATCTCTGCATTCGAGTATGTTTTTTCTTGATAAAACAGCTTTTAACATTGAATGATACATCTCCGTTCATAATTTATTGTACCATATTCCGCAAAATCTTTCAATGGTAATTTTATGAAATTTTCTTCGGCTTTTCCTGTTTTATTAAGAATAAGTAATATTTTCTGTAAAATATTCACAAAATTAAACAATTTTTTCCTTTTTTGACCACATCTTGTCTATTATGCACAAAAATTCGCCTTTAGATTTTGACAGTTTTATGTGGGTTGACATACTTGTAATAAATTCGGATTTGGTGTATAATTAAAGATAGCAAATTGCGCTCATTTACTGTTCAGCTATAGTTTAGCACTGTAAATAGCGAATAATTCGGAGGTGCGTTATATTGGGCAATTTTAAATGGATTCCGCTTGTCGGACAGAATTTGTCCGCCGCTAATCTCGCCGCGGCGGAAAAACTGAGGAAGTTCGGCTTTGCGCTTAACTGCGGAGAGTTCGGCTCGGAAAAATATGTAAAGTGCGCGCTCAGCGTATATGATGTTCTGGTTGAAAAGGAAAATCCGAATATCCTTGTCATCACGGCAGAGAGCGAAGTGTACAGCTGGTACAGAATGCTCATCACAAGCATAGGCGCGGACTTTAAGATGGTTTCAGGCGCGCAGAATGCTTTGCTGTTTTTCGACGAACAGGGCGCAGGATTGTTCCTGATGTCAAAGAACACCCTGTTTTCCGACGGCAATATCCTTAGACGCAAGGCGGGCGAGAATGTAAAGTGGGATCTTATTATAATTGATGAGGAACTTAACAACAGAGTACCCGACTACATAGGCTATAAAAAGCATATCGTATGGAAAACGGAAAAACTGCTTATAAACGCACCGTTCCCCGCAAAATCCGACGATGACAAAAACAACCTTGCGGAGCTTATAAAGAGCGTTCTTGCAAACAGCGAAAAGGCTTATGCCGTGAGCTCCATGGCTCTCGACGCTTCGGCTTGTGCGCTGAACAACGACAGCGCTGTTATGAGATATTACGATCCGCTGGTTTATTCGGACGATTATAAAAGAGAAGTTGTTTTCCTCGACTACGGCTTTGAGGAATCGGTCATAAACACGTTCAGACGGCGTGTGGACGTGCGCTCAGGTCTTCCGACATACACCTACGGCGGAAATATTTTCGAGCAGTATGACGTTGATAAATTTGACAGGCAGAAGAAGATATACATGAAGTCATACTTTACGCGCTCGGACGTTGAAGACCTGGCGGAGCTTGACAAAAAGCTCGAAGCGCTCCTTAAATACAGCTCGGAGATCTTAAAGGACGAGGATTCGAGAATTATAATCTACTGCTGTCATAAAAAGACGATAGAATATTTAAGAAAAGTATTTTCCGCGCTTTACGGAAGCGCAGTCTTTGTAGAGAGAGGCGAAACGATAACGCCCGAGGTAATCATCAAAAAGCTGTCTGTTGATACGGACGTTGATGAAAGACCGCGAATTATCATCGGTATGGATAACCTTTCTACAACGGGCGAGGGCATGCAGTCGGTCACCTGCATAATAAACTACGAACTTCCGACTTCTTCGGCGGTGCTTGAAAAGAGAATGACGCGCCACGGCTTTGCGCGCGAGAAAGACAGAAAGTTCGTTATTTTCCGCGATTCAAACAAGGTATTCGATACGGTAATTCTTGAAAAGAACCTTTACAGAAGTCTCGGCGAGGGCTTCTGCGGAGGACTTCCTACAAGAAATATCCTCCTCGATATAAAGGAAAAAGGCACGTTTACGGCAAATCTCGTAAGCTCTCTTAAATACATAAGAGATCATGCAAAACAGTCCGACGCGGGATTTGATTTCATAAAGAAAGTAAGAGGCGACTATTCGCTTATAGATGACGACAGTATCACAAATACGAAACAGCTTGTAGATTTTGCCGAGAAAAATCTTGCAAAGATCTATGCATTGCTCGGCATAAACGACAGCTCGACGGCGGCAGAGATAGCGGGGGCTATGAACGCGCTTAGCGGTCTGTGCCTCGTAGGTAATGACGGAAAGCTCGAAAAAGCGCTTAACCGAAGCGAAATGGCGGCGTCGTTCTCCGACGAGTCGTATTCAAACCAGCCGTTTGCGTCCGAAGCCGTAAAAGGTCTCGAAGACGCAAAGGCAGAGGTCGATGCAATGGAGAATGACGAGAGATTTCATATCAAGATAAAAGACGCAGTCAGCGAGCTTAACGACTGTATCAAGTATCCTGTAATGTACGGTATCTGGAAATATCGTGAAAAGCAGAAAAATTCGGGACATCAGTTCAGGGAATATATACGGATATTCAACGACGGGATCTGACGCTAAATAAAGTTTAGCTTACAATAACTACCGCGAGGCAGGTGCCATCTGCGGAGAAATGAGGCGAATATATGAGCTCAAGCAGCGAAACAGTTACAAGGCTTCTTGGAGATTTTTTTGAGAGAAATACCGCTGGCGACAAAGAGGGAATAAAGGCGGTCATCGAGGAGATAGAACAGAAGATCCGCAGCGGCGAAGCGGACGATTCGGCGTTCAAGGATTATTTCAACAATATGTACGCGGGCAGAGGAGCGATAAACGCGGTAAATCTGGCGAACGATTATCCGCGCGAATCGATTATCCGCGAGCTTTTTCAGAACATCTTCGGGTGCGATTATGATGAAAAAGATATAAAGATAGAAGTTGACTTCCTCGACGACGGAAAAGTAAGACTGAATTATAACGAAGTCGGATTTAATCTTGAACAGGTGTTCTATTATCTTTCGATAGGACGCAACGAGGGCGACAGAAAGCGCGAGGGCCGTTTCGGTCTTGGTGCTAAGAGCGTATTCTTAAACGTTGACTGGTTTGAAATGAAGTCGAACAGCTATCGTCTCCGTGTCGTAAACGACGACGGAGTGTTGAAAGTGCGCGACCTCCAGCTCAATGCCGAGCCGTTTAAAAACACGGAAGTCATGTTCGCGCTTCCTTTGAATGAACAGGAAACGCTTCATGAAAATCTGCGCACTATCTGCTCGCAAAAGGGCAGTTATATCAATATGGTGGATCTGTGCTTCGCATTTATCAGGAAAAAGAACCTTAAAGCAGTTGACGATGAAGAGTGCTTTGACCGCACATTCAATATCGCGATAGCTAACTACGGGCGCGGCGAGGTCGTTTACAGGCTCTTCAACAACCGCCGCGAGGGCAGCGATATAACGAAAGTACGTTTCCTTGAAAACGGAAAGAGCGTAGCAGACTTTATCCATTCCGAGCATGACGGCTTTACATACCTTATCCCGTTTGCTATTTCAAACGCAAAGCGCGAAGCGGGAAAAGTTCTTATGTCAAAGTACAATTATTTCTCGACATTCGAGCTTACGGGATTTGTACGTTCCGACAGCAAGGAGTTTGTAGACGAACAGCTTTCGGCATTCTTTGTGTCTGTCCCGAATAAATATATTACAAACAACCGTTCGGGTATAAAATATGATTCGGTTGAAGAATGTTCTCAGAAGATAGAAAGAGGCATACTCTATGTCGCGGACGAATACAAAAAGCTCTTTGTCATTGAGCTTATGCCCAATCCCGATCTGGAGAACAGCTATATGCTCCGCCCGAGGCAGTATGTGTTTGAGTTCTTCTATAATTATGTCACGACCAGCAAGATCGCAAAGGGACTTCGCGAGCGTTTCGGAAACAGCGTTTCTATCCTGTTCCCGCACAGCGAACAGCCCGTTCAGTTCAGCGAGCTGAGAAAGAACGGATATTTCAGCGAGAGAGCCGGCGTTACAAAAGAAGAGCATGAGGACGGAAGCGCGGCAAAGGCGCTGTATACCGACCTTGAGCAGATGAACAATTGGTACGGCAAGGACGACAGCCACGTTCTTATCGCGAGATATAAATGGGACGTTCTGGGAACCGACGAGGGCGGTATGGAATATCTGTACTGCTTCTATCTGGACGGTCACCAATATTTCATGCCGTCATACGGCTCTAAGAAAGTAAAGGACTACGAGCTCGGCTCGACCTTTAAGAGCATAATAAGCCTCAAGCTCAACGAGTGCATTGTAAACGGTTCTGTTCAGGACGAAAACGCTCTCGCACAGGCGTTTGAGGTCATTGACGAAATGTTCGGAGACGACTACCGCATTTCGATGAAGTATTTCCAATTTGTCGTAACTTCGGGAACAGCGAACATCAGCTTTGAAATATCGAAGATAAATATCGGAAATATGAAGAAAGCATACGACGTTCTCGCGGCGCACGAAATGCGCTTTGAAAACCACCAGATCTTCAACCAGGTCGTAACGCTTATGGTAAACTCTTTCTCAAACGGAAAGGATACCGTTACGTTCTTAAAGGAGATAAAGGCACAGGGCGGAGATGTTACGCTTGCGCTCGATATAAACAAGCGCTATCGCTTCTCGGTATACGGAAAGCAGTTTATGATACCTCCGACAATTACAAACTCGGAACTTCTCGAAATTGTCGGCGACGTTTATTCGCTTATTGAAAGCGGACTGTTCAACAACAAGAGCTTCGACTTTGCATATACGCCCGGAAGATTTGCGCTGGATATTGCAGACCTAAAGGCGGCGCTTCCCGAGTGCAATTCGACTTCCGAAATTGCCGCACAGCTTGAAAAAATCTATATCTGCGACCTCGGAATGGATAAAATAGCGCTCATTGACGAAAACAACAAGCTGATGAAGATTGTCGGCACGGACGCGCCCATTGATGATGCGGAGCGCGCAAAGACAGACAAGTTCGTTATCCTCCGCGACGGCATGACAAAGCCCCAGTATGCGTCGTTTGTAGAGTTTTTGCTCACAAACTCAAATCAGAACAGGCTGTTTATGCTCTATTCGGGAACGGAAGAGCCGAACATTATCCTTTCCGACCAGCTTCCTTATTACTACAAGCCCGTTCCCACAATGACACGCAGAGAGTTCGACTATCTGAGGGCTGAAGTGAGAAAGATAGCGAAGTATGAAAAGGAAAACGGAAAGGCATACAGAAACTATTTTGCACGCGACGTAAACGCAAAGCTCTACGGCTACGGCGGTGTCTGCCCGTTCTGCGGATACGCGACGGGAGTTCTGAACAGCTTTGAGGTAAAGCGCTTCTCTATCGGAATTATGAACGGCGAGAAAGAACAGAAGTTCAGCTTTGCTCTCTACCTTTGCCACAACGACGCAGCGGCTGCGGCGGGCTGGATATTCGATGATGTAAGCATAGGCGGTATGTCGCCGTTTGTATGGCTTGACGAAATTTCACAGACTGACACTATCCCTCCCGAGTTTATGTACTGCCGCGTTAAATACCGCAAGCAGGTCACATACGACATCTGCGAGCCCGATAAAAACGGCGTTACGATAACCGAAAATGTTTACGACGGCGAAAGCAACGTTCTCGACTTTGTATTAAGCCCGATGATGGCGGCAAAGTGGTATGAGGACAACTATTCCGACGCTCCCGCAGAAGAACCCGAAGCCGAAAAAGCAGAGGACGAGGAAGAAGCCGTTGAGGACGTAAAGCCTATCGAACATGATGATGACGTTCCCGCTGACGGCGGCGAAAGCGAAATAACCGTTAAGAGCGGCGATATCGGCAACATTCAGATGTAAAGTTCAACAGAAATTTTTTGCAAATAAGCCGCCGTAAGGTTTTCGGCGGCTTTATGCTGAAATACCGCCGAGGTTCTGCGGCGGATAAAAACTAAGAAAGGATTGGTAGATTTGTCAAAGCTCCATTCTGTAAAGCTCCCGCATTTCAGCGCGTCTGCCGAGGAGACGACAAGAAAGATCCCGTCACCCGAAGAAGTCGCCATAAGTATGGCACAGCATATCGGCGCGCCCTGTACGCCGTGTGTTGAAGTAGGCGACTATGTAAAGGTGGGGCAGAAGATAGGCGACAGCGAGGCGTTTATGTCCGCGCCCGTCCATGCTTCTGTAAGCGGCACCGTCAAGGAAATAAAGGACGTTATGAACGTCGGCGGAAGACTTTGCAAAACAGTTGTCATAACAAACGACAACAAAAACGAAATGTACGAAAATATAAAGCCTCCGAAAGCCGACACAAAGGAAGATTTTATAAAAGCTGTCCGCGAGAGCGGAGCGGTAGGCTTGGGAGGCGCGGGATTTCCTACACATGTAAAGCTCGCCACAAAGGATAAGATAGATTATCTGCTGTTAAACGGCGCGGAGTGCGAGCCGTATATAACGAGCGACTATCGCGAGCTTATGGAAAATTCCGATGATGTCCTGGCTGGAATTGACCTCATAATGAAAATGCTCGAAATTCCGCAGGCTATAATAGGAATAGAAGAAGACAAGCCTAAGGCTATCGCAAAGCTGACTGAGCTTTGTGCGAAGTATAAAAACATTTCCGTAAAGAAGCTCCCCGGAGCTTATCCCCAGGGCGCGGAGAAAGTTCTTATACATTCTTTGACGGGCAGAGTAGTTAAAGAGGGAATGCTCCCGTCAAATGTCGGCTGTATGGTCATGAACGTTTCTACTGCGGGATTTATCTACAGCTACATACAGACAGGCGTTCCTCTCGTAAAGCGCAGAATTACAATAGACGGAAATGTCGTAAGTTCTCCCGGAAACTTCTTTGTGCCTATCGGAACGCTTTTGCACAGCGTAGTCGGCTTTGCGGACGTTAAAAAACAGCCCGACAGAATAGTCCTCGGCGGACCGATGATGGGAAACTGCGCGTTCGATCCCGATACTCCGCTTGCGAAAACAAACAACGCCGTTCTGCTTTTCGCGGATACCGTTGAAAGAAAGACAACGGCTTGTATACGCTGCGGAAGATGCGTCAGAGCCTGCTCTTTAAATCTTATGCCGACAGAGCTTGAAAGCGCATACGATGCGAGAGACGCTGAGGCGCTCGAAAGACTGAAAGTAAATCTTTGTATGAACTGCGGTGCATGCAGTTTTGTATGTCCCGCAAAGCGCAATCTTGCCGAGAAAAATCAGCTTGCCAAGGACTTTTTAAGGCAAGCTAAAGCAAAGTGAGGTGGTCGGAATGAATAAGCTGTTTGTTGAGGCTTCGCCTCATATAAGAAGTTCGCGCACAACGCAGAACATAATGCTCGACGTCGTAATTGCGCTTTGCCCCGCGCTTATTGCTGCCACGATCATTTTCGGCATAAAGGCGCTCGTGCTTACGGTTATATGCTGTGCTTGCTGTGTTGTTTTTGAGCTTTTGTTCAATATCATAGCAAAGAAAGAGCGCACGATTTCCGATATGTCCGCGGTGGTTACGGGCATGCTCCTTTCGTTCAATCTGCCCGTTGACCTGCCCATATATATGGCAGTAATAGGCTGCTTTATTGCAATTGTAATCGTAAAATGCCTGTTCGGAGGAATAGGACAGAACTTCGCAAATCCTGCCATTACCGCGAGAATTGCGCTTATGCTTTCGTTCACTGCGGCAATGACGACATGGGCGGCTCCTCTTGCTTCGTGGAAAAACAGTGTTGACGCGACAACGGTCGCTACTCCTCTTGCAATGATGGCAGGCGGAGAGGACATAACGGGGACTTATTCGCTTCTGGATATGTTCCTTGGTCTTCGCGGGGGCTGTCTCGGAGAAACTTGCATACTTGCGCTTCTGATAGGCGGTATTTACCTGCTCGCAAGAGGCGTTATCCGCTTTGAAACTCCCGTTTGCTTTATCGGCACGGTCGCGGTACTCACGCTTCTGAAAAACGGCTTTGACTTTACAAATATGCTGTATCAGCTTATGAGCGGCGGTCTTGTACTCGGAGCTGTATTCATGGCGACAGACTATTCGACAACGCCCGTTACCACAAAGGGCAAGATAATTTTCGCGGTAGGCTGCGGACTTATTACATTCGGCATAAGACAGTTTGCGACAATGCCCGAGGGCGTTTCGTTCTCAATTCTCGTTATGAACTGCCTTACTCCGATGATAGACAGATTTACCGTTCCGAAGCCTCTTGGAGCGCTTGTTCCCGAAAAGAAGAAAAAGGAGGGCGAAAAGAATGGATAAAGTAAAACCCGTTATCGTCCTTGCGCTTATTGCGGCGCTTATATCGGGACTTGTAATCGTTGTGTACAACGCAACGTATGTTGACACTTCAAACATTGTCACCGACAAGCAGGCCGCTGCAGTTACAGAAATTTACGGCGGAACAAAAGACGACTATGAAGTCGTTCCTGCGGAAAAATGGCAGGATATGTTCAGCGACGGCGACCTTTCAAAGATAACAAAGGTCATAAAGAACAAAGACGGCTCTCTTGCTTTTGAGGCAGTCGTAAAGGGCTATAAAAACGGCTATGACATTATGGTCGGAGTTAAAGACGGCAAAGTCGCGGGCGTTTCGGTAGTTTCCGTCGGAGAAGAAACCCCCGGTCTCGGCACAAAGACAAACGATCCTGCTTTCCTCGGTCTGTTTAAAGGCAAGTCGGGCGAAGTAGTAATCGTAAAGAACAAATCAAATCCCGCGGACAACGAAGTAAACGGCGTTACTTCCGCGACATTCTCCTCAAAGGGAGTTGCAAGCGCCGTAAATATTGCGCTTAAAGCGTATGAAAAGTGCGGAGGTGAGTTTAAATGAGCTATATTAAGGAATTTACCAAAGGTCTTATAAAGGAAAATCCTACGCTCGTTACACTGCTCGGAATGTGTCCTACGCTTGCCATTACGACAATGGCGTTCAACGCGATAGGAATGGGCGCGGCGGCGACATTTGTACTTATATGCTCAAACGTTGTTATCTCGCTTCTTAAAAAGGTTATCCCGAAGCAGGTAAGACTTCCGAGCTATATCGTCATTATAGCGGGCTTTGTAACGCTTATTCAGCTTATATTGCAGGCATATTTGCCGAGTATTTATGACGCTCTGGGAATTTATCTGCCTCTTATCACGGTAAACTGCATTATCCTCGGCAGAGCGGAAATGTTTGCTTCTAAAAACAACGTGCTTTCATCTGCTCTCGACGGCGCGGGCATGGGCATAGGATTTACCCTTGCGCTGTTTGTAGTCGGCTCGATACGCGAGATTTTCGGAAGCGGAACATGGTTTTCGGGAACGAGCTTTGAAATTCAGGTCTGCCCTCCCATTATGGAGCCGATGACGCTGTTTATTCTTCCTGCAGGCGGATTTTTCGTACTTGGCTGTGTAATAGCTCTTGTAAACAAGATAGCCAACAGAAAGCCTCCCGAGGCTACGGGCTGTGCGGCTTGTCCGAACAGAGACAGCTGTATAAGTCTTGAAAAGCCCGCAGAAAAACCGGAGAACACCGAGAAAAAGGAGGAGAATAAATAATGGAACTTGCAAAAAGTATGATGATAATTCTCTTCACGGGAATACTCACGGACAACTTCGTCCTCTCTAAATTCCTCGGAATTTGTCCGTTCCTCGGCGTTTCAAAGACAACGAGCGGTTCTCTCGGAATGGGCTGTGCGGTTACTATAGTAATGGTACTTGCAACGGCTGTTACATATCCGCTCTACCATTTGTTCCTTGTTCCTATGGGGCTGACCTATCTGAACACTATACTGTTTATCCTTATAATCGCGCTGTTTGTTCAGCTTATAGAAATGGTACTAAGAAAATATATCCCTGCGCTTTATAAAGCGCTCGGCGTATATCTTCCGCTTATCACCACAAACTGCGCGGTCCTTGGCGTTACGCTTCTCAACATCGAGAACGGCTATAACTTCGGAGAAGCCATTATCTGCGCGCTCGGCGGCGGACTTGGATTTATGATAGCAATGCTTATTTTCTCCGGAGTACGCGGCAGGCTCGAACGCTGCCCCGTTCCGAAAGCATTTTCGGGAATGCCTATAACTCTTGTAGCGGCTTCGATAGTTTCGCTGTCGTTTGTCGGCTTCGGAGGTCTTGTTGACGGCATTTTCGGAGTCTGAGGAGGTTTGAAGATGGATATTTTTACGATTTACATTCTCCCCATTTTAATTTTCGCGGCGATCGGAGCGGTCGCGGGCGTATTGCTCGTTGTCGGCTCAAAGGTGCTTGCGGTAAAGGTCGATGAGAGAGTATCGCAGATAACCGAGGCGCTCCCGAATGCAAACTGCGGTGCCTGCGGATATGCGGGCTGTGCGGATTATGCAAAGGCTGTAGTTGAAAGCGGTGCTCCCAACAACAAGTGCAAGCCGGGCGGATCCGAAGCGGCGAAGAAAATTGCCGCTATAATGGGACAAGAAGCTCTCGAAGCGGAAAAAGAGGTTGCGTTTGTACGCTGTAACGGCTGTACAACGGCAGTCGAAGACAGATATTCCTTTATCGGAACGCCCTCCTGCAAGGCTGTTGAGCGCTATTACAACGGCAAGAAGAACTGCCGCACGGGCTGTGACGGATACGGCGACTGTGTGAGCGTCTGCGACCATGACGCTATCTCGATAATAAACGGCGTGGCTGTGGTAAATCCGTCGAAGTGCGTAGCCTGCGGAAAGTGCGTAAAGGCTTGTCCTAACGGGCTTATTGTTATTCACCCCGCGTCGCAGAAAGTTGACGTGCGCTGTTCTTCAAAAGATCCCGGAAAGGTTGCGAGGGCAATTTGCCAGAACAGCTGTATAGGCTGCAAGATCTGCGAGAAGAAGTGCCCGAACGGCGCAATAACCGTAAACGACAATCACGCGTCTATCGACTATTCAAAGTGCAACGGCTGCGGCGAGTGCGCAAAGGCTTGCCCGAGAAAGTGCATTACGACTATAGCGCAGTGCGAATAGAGGCTAGAGGTTAGAGGCAAGAGGCTAGAAACTGTTTAGAGCGGTGGACCGTTTTTCATTTTCAAAATACAAAACGGGCGGTGCACGAAAGTTTTTTGAAGAAAAGACCAGAGAGGAAACTTTTTTACAAAAAAGTTTCCTCTCTGGTCGCGGCGAAGCCGCGAAATTTCATCAAAAAAGCGCATCAGGTTAAATGCCTACGGCATTGAACCTGGGGTGCGGGGAAAACAAGAGTTTTCCCCGCATTGCCGTTTTAAAAACTTTGTTTTTAAAACGGCAATCTTACAAAGATGTTTTGAGCGGGAAAGTTCTTATAGTATGAAAAAACCTTAGAGCGGAAAAGCAAGAGCGTTATTATTCAATAGTGGTAAATGAGCGGACTGCTTTTCGGCTATTACTGAATACTGTACCCTGCATACTGTCAACTGCCAGCAGGGGCTGCGGGGACGGAGTCCCCGCATACTTCCCCCTTTCCCTCCGGGAAAGGGGGTTAGGGGGATAGGGCGAGTAAGTGTTATTTAGAAAAATAGCTTTGGAAAAGAACAACAAGTTATTATGCAAACAGAGAGGCTAGGGCTTAAATTCTAGCCCCTAGCCTCTTTCTCTGAAAACCAAATCACTTTATTTTTAAAACTACCTCTGACTTCTTACCTCTTACCTCTTACTTCTTATCTCTAAAAATAGCTCACCTTTATCCTTTTGCCCATTCTCTTCAGGCAATCCGAAAGCTCCTCAACCAACTGCATTTTTATGTTGAAGTTGATCGGAAGTTCGGGGTTCTGGTGGGCGGGATTTATTGCCCTGCCTACATAAAAGTTGATGTCCGTCGCTTCCTCAAACAAAAGCCTTGAAATAAGCGACGCGCCGTCGCGCTTAAAGCCCCAGACCTCATAGCTCTCATTCTTTTCGAGATAGTCTTTCGCATATTCCAGCACGCGGTTTACGGTTATAACGCCCTCCGTCACAAGGTCAACGCCCTCAAGCTCCGCTGTCGGCGGAATATCCGAGCTTTCAAAGTTGAGAGTTGGGCGAAGCGGTTTTCCTAAATACTTCGCCGCAACTGTAGAAGTCGTTCCACCGCAGATGATGTGCTTTCCCTCTTTCGAGAAGAACAGCGACATCATTCTGTCACCGTCCGCGCGGTTTGACGGAGGACCGAACAGAATGTTCATAGGCTCGCGCTTTCTCACCTTGACAACACAAGCCGTCGCGTCATCGCCCGGCTCGTGACCGTATATCTTGTCGCATTCGTCAACAAGCATTGTCGAAAGCGTCTTTGCCGTATAACCTCCCGCTGTTATCGCTTCCATATAGTCGATAATATCCTCGCGTTTCCAGCCGAAATTATACGCCCTGCCTATGCCCGCATGCGGACATCCGTCGCTCATGGCAATAAAAACGTCGTTCTCGCGCAGTTTTACCGTGGAGCTGTATATCTTCTTTCCGCCGATAGTAGTTTCCGTGCGCGGATAGTCAAGATTTTTCCCGTCGCGCAGAAGTATTATCAAGGGGTTGTCATATTGAATAAGCTCCGCAACTTGGTTTTCGATAAGGTGGATAATGGTGAATGTCGAATAGGCAACTCCGCGCTGTGCGTCAATAGGAAGCGTCGCAGCTATCGTTTCAACGCAGTCTTCGAGCGAAAGCCCCTCAGCCATCATCGTTGAAATAATCTTCGCGGTGAGGGTGGAGAGAATGCTCGCTTTAACACCGCTCCCCAGACCGTCCGCAAGAACAATGACCGAGGAATTTTCCCCCTGTTCGACAACGTCCACATGGTCGCCGCAAAGCTGTTCGCCGAAATGGTTTATGCTTTTATACCCGACTTCACAGCACAGATTATTCATCGGTTATCGACTCCTTTAGCTTTGTAAGCGCAATTTTTGTCTCCGCGGCAGTTTCTCCCAGAAGCGACGCTATTTCCTGAACTATCCTCATCTGCTTGTCAACTACCTTGTCCGCTATTTCAACGGTCTGACGGCTTATGTTCTCTTTCTTCTGGCGTTCGGTCTGTTCCATTGTTTCGTCGCGCATAATGCAGATAAGAATGTGATATTCGTGGTCGTGAACAATGGTGAATTTTACAAACTTCTTGTATTCCGCGAGATAAGTCCTTACATCGCGCAGGTCTTTTCCCGAATTCATTACTTCAATAAACGGCTTCGGATCCATTATCCTTATGACCTGATCTCCAAGCACATCAGATGCAGAGCGGATATTCATGATTTTCCGCGCGGCATTGTTTATCTGCTGGACTTCGAGATTTTCATTTACGACAATAAGACCGTTCGGGGTGTTGTTTACGATATTGTCTGAAAAGCTCTCTGCCTTGTCTTTGAGGAACGGCAGACACATCGAAATTTCCGACTTTCCGTTGTATATCGCGACCGCTTTTTCGCGGCAGGTGTTATATCCGCAGGAACCGCAGTTCAGCTCGTCTGCCGGCTTAAATTTTCCCATCTGACGCAGAATAGAAGCTATCTCGGTCTCGGTGGGCTGCTGTGTTTTAAGCTCGATAGGCGTAAACAGCTTTCTTAGATCGTTTGTGTCCTGCTCGGCTGTTTCAAAATCCTCCTTGCCTGCATAAGTCGCAACGGCAAGCGTACCTCCGACCGCCGAGCGCACTTCCATAGCAGGACCGCCTATACAGCTCCCCTTGCAGGCTGACATTTCTATAAAGCACTTATGTATCTTTCCGCTTTCAATGTCCCTAAGCGCCGCTATACAGCTGTTCACGCCGTCTACCGCAAGGTAGGTATAACCCTCTGCGTCTAGGTCCATTGTTTTGAGTATTCCGCCCGTCGTAGGGAAAAAGCGCGCACGGCTCTTTTCGTTTGAGTCGGTTTTCTGCTCCAGCGTTATGTTCTCCGCGCGCAGCCAGTCCGAAAGCTCGTCGAATGTAAGCGCCGCGTCTACCATACCGTCATAGTACTGCGCCTCGTCCTTTTTTGAAACGCAGGGACCTATGAAAACAGTCTTTGCATTGGGAACGCGCTTTTTAATGTCCATACAGTGCGCCTGCATGGGAGAAAGAACGTCCGCTAAATATTTAAGCTCCGCATGGAAATATTTCTGTATCAGCAGATTTACCGAGTGACAGCAGGAAGAAATGACAATATCGCGCTTTTCTTCTTTCAGTAGCCTTTCGTATTCTTTTTTAACAATAGTAGCACCTATCGCCGTTTCTTCCACGCCGGTAAAGCCCAGCTTCTTCAGCGCGTCGGAAAGCGCCTCAATGCCCGCACCGCCGTAATTTGCGATAAATGACGGCGCAAGGCTCGCTATAACGGGAACTCCGCTCTGCAAAAGCACTTTTACTTTTTCGACTTCGCTTACTATTTCCTTTGCATTCTGCGGACAGACCACAACGCACTGTCCGCAGAGTATACATTCGTTGTTGATTATATGCGCCTGGTTTCCCGAAAATCTTATTGATTTAACGGGGCAGTGACGTATGCATTTATAACAGTTTTTGCAATTTGATTTTTTCAGTGTCAGACAATTCTGCATATATTAAATTCCTCTTTCAAAACTGCTAAGGATCTTTTCGCTAAAAAACTCGCTGAAGTTTTCGCGGGTTATGCCCGTATAAACTTTGTCGTCTACAGTAACGGAAACTCCCTCGCGGTTGCATTTTCCTGTACAGAAGCTCCCTGCAAGCGTTACATAGCCGTCGAGCTTGTGCTTTTCAACGGCGCTTCTCATAAGCTCTACAATATCCTGCGAGCCTTTCAGATGACAGGAACTTCCTACGCAAATCTGCACTAACATACTATACCGTCCTTATTACTCATATTCTACGACATTTGCCCACGAAAGCAGGAAATCGCGCTCTTCGGGCTTTCCCTTTACGGACTGAGAAGCCGCGACAATAGGCATCCACTTCTGAACATAGCGCTTGTCTGTCCTGCTCTTTTCGCAGAACAGGTCAAGATAGCGGTTAGCAAGCTCCTCATTCCACGAAAGCCACATTACGAGATACGTTCTCGCCGCGTCCGCAGAAGCGTTTCCTTGTGTAACGTGCGCCCAGTCTATGATAAAAGGCGTGCCGTCGGGCTTTATGATAATATTTGACGGACAGAAGTCGCCGTGGCATACCTTGTTGTGATTAGGCATGCCCTCGAGGCGTGTGTGCAGGTCATAGCGCGTGTTCGCGTCAATATCCGCCTCGTCTATCTTTCTGTGCATTTTGTCTTTCAGCTTATTGAGAAGCGGAGATTTTTTCGACTGAACTTCAAGCTGTAAATTTACGAGCATATCGAGAGCTTCTCCCGCTTTTGACGGATCGTCTTTCATAAGCTGTGAAAGTGTCTTTCCCTCGATATATTCGGACACTATCGCCCATTTTCCGTCAACGGTCGTAACTTCGATTATCTTCGGGATATTCAGTCCTGTCTTTTCGATACGCGCCTGATTTAGCGCTTCGTTTAAAACGTCGTCTTTTGAATAATCCTCGTTAAACAGCTTTATGCACTTGTCGCCGTCGCGGTAAACGGTCTTTGTGGTCCTAACAGCAATAACTTTATCCAAATTCATATTTCGTCCCTCACTTTCTCTTTCCGTAGTATGCGTTCAGGTACATCTGCTTTATCTCGCTCATAAGCGGATAGCGCGGGTTCGCGCCTGTGCACTGGTCGTCAAAGGCATTTTCGGTCATCTCGTCGAGTGTATCAAGAAATACCTTTTCGTCTATTCCGTAGTCCTTTATGGTCTTTTTAATTCCTATCTTGTCTTTGAGGTCATTTATGAGCTTTATAAGATTTTCGAGCTTTTCTGCGTCGGTCTTTCCCTTTACTCCGAGATAGTCCGCTATTTCTGCATAGCGCGAAAGGGTATGCGGATAAGCATACTGCGAGAACGTTCCCATTTTCGCGGGAACTTCTTCGGCGTTAAAGCGCATAACTTCTTCGATAAGAAGCGCGTTTGCTACGCCGTGAGCCAAGTGGTGATAAGCTCCGAGCTTGTGTGCCATAGAGTGGCATACCCCGAGGAAAGCATTTGCAAACGCCATACCCGCCATTGTCGCGGCATTAGCCATCTTCTCGCGCGCCTTTACGTTGTCGGGTTCGTTATATGCTATGGGCAGATACTCAAATATAACTTTGAGAGCCTGGAGCGCAAGACCGTCGGTATAATCCGTAGCCATAACCGACGCATAAGCCTCGAGCGCGTGAGTAACTGCGTCTATGCCCGAAGCGGCTGTAAGTCCCTTTGGCGCCGTTATATGGAAGTCCGTGTCAATTATCGCCATATTCGGCAGAAGCTCATAGTCTGCGAGCGGATATTTAACGCCCGTTTTCTCGTCGGTTATTACTGCAAACGGAGTTACTTCCGAGCCTGTTCCCGCAGAGGTCGGAACAGCTACGAAATATGCCTTTTCTCCCATTTTCGGGAACGTGTACACGCGCTTTCTTATATCCATAAAGCGCATAGCCATATCCGCAAAATCAGCGTCGGGGTGTTCATAAAGCACCCACATTATCTTTGCCGCGTCCATTGCCGAGCCGCCGCCCAGAGCAATAATAACGTCGGGTTCAAACGCTCTCATCTGCTCCGCGCCTTTTATCGCGCAGGAAAGCGTCGGATCGGGTTCTACATCAAAGAACGCCGCACGCTGTATTCCCATTTCGTCAAGTTTATTGAAAATAGGATCGGCATTTCCGTTTTTGTATAAGAAGCTGTCTGTAACGACAAAAGCCTTTTTGTATCCTTTAAGCTCCTCAAGAGCCACAGGCAGACAGCCTTTTTTGATAAAAATCTTCTGCGGAGTTCTGAACCACAGCATATTCTCTCTCCTCTCGGCAACGGTTTTGATATTGAGCAGGTGCTTTATACCTACGTTTTCTGAAACGGAGTTTCCTCCCCACGAGCCGCAGCCCAGCGTAAGCGAGGGAGCGAGCTTGAAGTTGTAGAGGTCGCCTATTCCTCCGTGAGAAGACGGCGTATTTACAAGTATACGGCAGGTTTTCATGCGCTCCGCAAATTCAAGGAGCTTTTCGTTTTCCGTTTGAGCGTTGAGATAGATAGACGAGGTATGCCCGTATCCGCCGTCGGCGATAAGATGCTCCGCCTTTTCAAAAGCGTCCTGAATGTCCTTTGCCTTGTACATGGCGAGAACAGGGGAGAGCTTTTCGTGCGCAAATTCTTCCGAAATATCTACGCTCTCTACTTCTCCTATCAGTATCTTTGTTCCCGCAGGAACATCTACTCCCGAGAGCTTTGCTATCTTATATGCCGACTGACCGACTATCTTTGCGTTTACCGCGCCGTTTATGATTATGGTCTTGCGGACTTTGTTTATCTCGTTCTTTTTGAGGAAATAACATCCGCGGTTTATAAATTCTTTCTTTACTTCCTCATAGACATTTTTGTGGACAATTACCGACTGCTCCGAAGCGCAGATCATTCCGTTGTCGAAAGTTTTTGAGTGGATAATTGAGTTTACCGCAAGCAGAATATCCGCCGTGTCGTCGATTATCGCAGGGGTATTTCCAGCGCCGACGCCGAGAGCGGGCTTTCCGCTTGAATAAGCCGCCGTTACCATTCCGGGACCGCCTGTCGCAAGTATAATATCCGATTCTTTCATAAGAAGATTTGTCATATCGAGCGACGGAACATCTATCCATGCTATAATTCCCTCGGGCGCTCCCGCCTCTACAGCCGCCTCGAGAACGACCTTTGCCGCCTCAATGGTGGATTTTTTTGCGCGGGGGTGGGGGCTTATGATAATGCCGTTTCGTGTTTTAAGGCAGATGAGGGTTTTGAATATTGCGGTCGAGGTGGGGTTTGTTGTAGGAATGATCGCCGCGACAACGCCTATTGACTCCGCGACTTTCTTTATGCCGTATGCCTTGTCCTCCTCAATTACTCCGCAGGTCTTTACATCCTTGTAGGCATTGTAGATATACTCCGCCGCATAGTGGTTTTTGATGACCTTGTCTTCGACAACGCCCATACCCGTTTCCTCATAAGCAAGCTTTGCGAGCGGGATACGCGCTCTGTCCGCCGCGGTCGCCGCGGCAAGAAAGATCTTGTCTACCTGCTCCTGAGTATACTCGGCAAACTTCTTTTGAGCTTCTCTTACGCTTGCGATCGTTTCTTCAAGCTTTTCGACGCTGTCAACGATACCGTATTCTTTCATTTACTGCCTCCTGTTTTTAAAAAAATTTGGAATATCATTGAGCAATAATTTGTTAGCCGTTTAAACTTTTGCGCCATGATATTTCTTAATTGTTATTATACCATAAGTAATAGTATTTGTCACTACCTTTTTTTCAATAAAAATATTTAAAATAGAGCGAAATTTTTGAAACTTTTTACATAATTGAAAAGTATTGTTTATGAAAGCATAATAATATAACTCAAAGTGTGCTTTTAAAAAACTGAAATAAAAAGGAGGAATAATCATGAAAAAAATTTCTGCAATAATCTTAAGCACTGTTCTTGCATTATCGGTGACCGGCTGCGCGATGAGCGTAAGCGCAGAAGACCTGATGAGCGGCATAACGGCAAATGAAGTTAAAACAGACATAGATCTTAGCGACAACGCGGGGATTATGGACTTTGCAACTGAGCTTTTCAAAAATTCCGAAAACGGAGAAAACACGCTTGTGTCACCTTTTTCTGTAATGTGCGCGCTGGCTATGACGGCAAACGGCGCGGACGGCGAAACGCTTTCGCAAATGGAAGAAACGCTCGGAATGTCCGCGGGTAAACTGAACGAATATATCCATAAATATGCGGAAACTCTCCCGCAGAGCGAAAAAGTGAAACTAAGCGCCGCAAATTCGATATGGTTCTCAGAGGGAAAAGGCTTTACGCCGAACGCCGATTTCTTGCAGCTAAATGCCGACTATTACGGCGCGAGCGTATACAGAGCGAAATTTGACAGCTCGACCGTTCGCGACATAAACACATGGGTAAGCCAAAAGACAGACGGAATGATAAAGGAAGTATTGAAAGACCTTTCGCCCGACGCGGTTATGTGCCTTGTAAACGCGCTGGCGTTTGAGGCGGAGTGGGGAAGAAAATATGAAAAGGGCGATGTGGCTGACGCGCAGTTCACGAAATCCGACAATACAACGCAGACTGTTGAAATGATGTACGGAAATGAGGGAACTTATCTTGAAGATGAAAGCGCAAAGGGATTTCTAAAATACTATTCGGACGGGGGATATGCTTTTGCGGCATTGCTCCCCAATGAGGGAATTTCCGTTTCTGATTATGTACAGTCATTGACTGGTGAGAAGCTCAAAGCGTTGCTTGACGGAAAACAGAACTGTCCTGTTGATACGGGGCTTCCGAAATTCAAATGCGAGTGCAGCTATGAGATGAACGAAATACTGGAGCAAATGGGAATGACGGACGCTTTCAGAGCCGATAAAGCCGATTTTTCAAGGCTCGGCACTTTTTCTGACGGAAAGATTTATATAGGCTCGGTTCTTCACAAAACGTTTATTGAGGTTGCTGAAAAAGGAACTCGCGCGGGCGCGGCAACCGCAGTGATAATGAACGGCGAAGGTGCGGCAGCTCCCGCAGAAGCAAAAGAAGTGATACTCGACAGACCGTTTGTTTATATGATAATCGACGCCAACGCGAACTTGCCGTTGTTCATCGGAACGGTAACGGAAGTAAAATAATTTCGCAGGGAAAAATGTAAGAAACAAAAGTCTGACAGGTTAGCTATAAAAATATTAGGGGAAAAGTAAATCTTTTCCCCTATAATTCTTATCTCTTACCTCTAACCTCTTACATTTAAAAGGGTTTACGCTCTTTTGGTTTAAATTCTTACCTCTTACTTCTAACCTCTTACCTCTAAAAGGGTTGACTTTTTTCTGCAAAAATGTTATAATGATTTATAGCACAATTCCCGCGCTTTCGAGAATTTTTTCGGCATTTTTGCTGAACATCATTTCATTTTCGTTCTCCGAAAATCCAAAGCTCCTAAGAAGCTCGACAAACGCTTTCTGGTCTGCCCACGGGCTGTCCGTTGCAAACAGAATTTTGTCCGCGCCGTGCTTTTTGATTATTTCAACAGACTTTTCGGGATAACGGTCAAGCACTACCGCAGTGTCCATGTAAACGGGCTTGTTACACAGCTTTTGGAGAACTTCATCGGGCAGGTCACAGCCACCCAGATGCGCCAGAATGAGCTTGCCGTCGATTATCCCTTTCAGTTTTTCAAGGACTTCAAGCACCATATCGGGCGTGCAGTGTACGTCGTCGGGATAACCTACGTCAATTCCCGCGTGCGTGACAATATAAAGTCCGCGTTTCGCCGCGCCCTCCATTATGCGAATACAGCGCGGATCGTTGAAATAAACTCCCTGATAGTCGGGGTGGAGCTTTATACCAAAAAGCCCCGCGTTCTTTATGAAATCAAGCGCGCCGTCTATATCCTCATGATCGGGGTGAATTGCGCCCGCGTAGATTATGCCGTCCTTTCCGTTAAGCTCGGCGGCGAGATTGTTTATCGAAACGACCTGCCTCGGCACAGTCGCCACGGGAAGTATCACCGAATAGTCTACCCCCGAGCGTTTCATGCTTTCTTTGAGCGAAGAAAGAGTTCCCTCGCGAAAGGGCTTTACGTTGCCTTTTTCTGCAAGATAGGCAATTGTTTTCTCGGCAATTTTGTCGGGGAAAGTGTGGGTGTGGAAATCTATGATCATATTTTTATCTCCTTTTATTTTCATTCAACAACTATGATTATAGCATAGTTTAACAGAAAAATCAATGTGTTTTTATCTAAAATAAAACGAAAGGAATTTTGCAAATGAAAAAACTTATGCTCGGCAATGAGGCAATTGCCAGAGGACTTTACGAGGCGGGAGCAAAGCTCGTTTCGTCCTATCCCGGAACGCCCTCTACGGAAATAACGGAGTTCGCCGCGAAATACGACGAGATCTACTGCGAGTGGGCGCCGAATGAAAAAGTAGCGACGGAAACAGCTTTCGGAGCTTCATTGAGAGGAGCGCGCTCGGCCTGCGCTATGAAACACGTCGGGCTTAACGTTGCGGCGGATCCGCTGTTTACGCTGTCATATACGGGTGTTACGGGCGGAATGGTGATTTTCGTTGCCGACGATCCCGCCATGCATTCCTCGCAGAACGAGCAGGATTCGCGCCATTATGCCGTAGCCGCGAAAGTTCCGATGTTAGAGCCGTCTGATTCGGCAGAAGCAAAGGCGTTTGTAAAAGAAGCGTTTGATATTTCCGAAAAGTTCGATACGCCTGTGTTGTTCAGAATGTGTACAAGAATTGCACATTCGCAGAGCATTGTGGAGCTTGGCGAACGCAAGGAAACAGAACTTCCCGAATATGAAAAAAATCCGCAGAAGTACATAATGGCTCCCGCAAACGCCGTAAGACGCCACCCGTTTGTAGAGGAGCGCACGAAAAAGCTCGCGGAGTTTGCCGAGACAAGCCCCTTAAACCGCGTTGAAAAGGGAACGGACAGCAAAATTGGAATTATCTGCGCAGGCACTTGCTATCAGTATGTAAAAGAGGTTTTCGGCGACAGTGTCTGCGTGCTTAAACTCGGAATTGTAAACCCGCTTCCCGAAAAGCTCATAAAGGATTTCGCAGAGAGCGTTGAAAAGCTGTATGTTATAGAAGAGCTTGACGGAGTAATTGAAACGTTCGTTAAAAATATCGGCGTTGACTGCGTCGGAAAAGAGATGTTCTCCCCGCTCGGAGAGTACGACCAGACGACGATAAGAAAAGCGTTCGGGCTGACGCTCCCCGAAAGCGTAAGGCTTGACGCGCCTGTTCCCGTAAGACCGCCCGTTATGTGCGCGGGCTGTCCTCACAGAGGAATGTTCTATGTTCTTGCTAAAAACAAGATAACCGTTTTGGGCGATATAGGCTGTTATACTCTCGGAAGCGCCGCACCGCTTTTTGCGCTTGATAGTACGCTTTGTATGGGCGCGTCTGTTTCGGGACTTCACGGCTTTAACAAGGCAGGCGGTGCTGAAAGCGAAAGCAAGACCGTCTGCGTTATAGGCGATTCTACCTTTATGCATTCGGGAATGACAGGGCTTGTAAATATCGCGTACAACGCTTCTAATTCCACGGTAATTATTCTTGATAATTCAATTACGGGAATGACAGGACACCAGCAGAACCCCACCACAGGCTACAACATTAAGAACGAGCCTGCTACTGCCGTTAATATCGAGGAATTTGTACACTCGATAGGAATAAAGCGCGTCAGAGTTGTAGATCCTTATGACCTTAAACAATGCGAAGAAGCCGTAAAGGAAGAGCTTGCGGTAAACGAGCCGTCCGTTATCATTTCCCGCAGACCTTGCATGCTGCTTAAATATGTAAAGCCGAAGCCTGCGCTGAAAGTAAACAGCGAAAAGTGCATAGGCTGTAAGATGTGTATGAAGCTCGGCTGTCCCGCGATAAGCGTAAAGGACAAAAAAGCCGTTATAGACGCAACGCAGTGCGTCGGCTGTGCGGTATGCACACAGCTTTGCGCAAAGGGCGCAATTGAGGTTTAAGAGAGGGGAGATACGGATATGGAAACAAAAAACGTGATGATAGTAGGTGTCGGAGGGCAGGGAAGTCTGCTTGCGAGCAAACTGCTCGGCGTGCTTCTTACCGACGAGGGATACGACGTTAAAGTGAGCGAAGTTCACGGAATGAGCCAGAGAGGCGGATCGGTCGTTACATACGTCCGTTTCGGAGAAAAGGTAAATTCTCCCGTTATTTCCGAGGGAGAAGCGGACTTTATCGTGTCGTTTGAAAAGCTCGAAGCGGCGAGATATGTGAGCTGTCTTAAAAAAGGCGGAAAGATAGTCGTAAATATCCAGCAGATAGATCCCATGCCCGTAATTACGGGAGCGTCTGAATATCCCGAAAATGTCCTCGAAGAACTAAAATCAAAGGGCATTTTCATTGACGAGACAGACGCGCTTAGCCTTGCAGAGCAGGCAGGAAGCGCAAAGGCCGTAAATATCGTGCTTATGGGAAGACTTGCAAAATACTTCGACCTTGACAAAGAAAAATGGCTTTCGGCAATAGAAAAGACCGTAAAACCGCAGTTCATTGAAATAAACAAAAAGGCTTTCGAGCTTGGTTTTTCGTCATAATTTCAGCGAATTACCCGAAACAGATTTTTCGGGAATAATAACAAGGAGGTTTACAGCAAATGCCCAACTACTACCAGCCGGAGATCGAGACAGCTTCGCGAGAGAAAATTCTCGAGATCCAGAACGAGAAGATCGTAAAACAGGTACGCCATGTTTACGAAAACGTGAAGTACTATCGCGATCTTATGGACGCAAAGGGAGTAACGCCCGACGATATAAAAAGCGTCGACGACATTAAAAAGCTCCCGTTTCTGTCAAAGGAAGACCTGAGGATCGCATACCCTTATGGACTTCTCGGAACGGACTTAAAGAACTGCGTGCGTATCCAGTCTACTTCGGGAACAACAGGCAGACGCGTCGTAGCTTTTTACACCCAGGAGGATATCGATATATGGGAGGAATGCTGCGCGAGAGCAATCGTCGCGGCGGGCGGCACGAATGAGGACGTATGCCAGGTTTGCTACGGCTACGGCTTGTTTACGGGAGGACCGGGACTTAACGGTGGTTCACACAAGGTCGGCTGTCTGACGCTTCCCATGTCGTCGGGAAATACCGAAAGGCAGATACAGTTTATGATGGACTTGGGTTCTACCATACTTTGCTGTACGCCGTCTTATGCCGCGTACATAGGCGAGAGCCTTGCGGAAATGGGATATAAGCCCGAGGACAACAAGCTCAAGGCAGGCATTTTCGGCGCTGAGCCGTGGACGGAAGAAATGCGCAGAAGCATTGAAAAGAGCCTCGGCATAAAGGCTTATGACATTTACGGACTTACGGAAACGAGCGGTCCCGGAGTTTCGTTTGAGTGTGAAGAACAGACGGGCATGCATATAAATGAAGACCATTTTTATGCTGAAATAATCGATCCCGACACGGGCGAGGTACTTCCCGAGGGAGAAAAGGGCGAGCTTGTGTTCACTTCTCTCGACAAAGAGGCGTTCCCGCTTTTGCGCTACAGAACGCGCGATATATGCGTTCTCTCGCGCAAGAAGTGCTCCTGCGGACGCACTCATGTAAAGATGAGCAAGCCTATGGGCAGAAGCGACGACATGATGATAATACGCGGAGTAAACGTATTCCCGAGCCAGATAGAAGCGGTATTGCTCAAAGAGGGCTACCCGCCGAACTATCAGATACTTGTCGACCGTGTAAACAACACCGATACTCTCGATATAAATGTTGAACTTCCGCCCGAGCAGTTCTCTGACAAGATAAGCGATATCCAGGCAAGGGAGAAAAAGCTCGAAAGCGCGATGAGAACAATGCTCGGAATAGGTCCTAAGATACATCTTATGTCTCCGCATTCCGTTGCAAGAAGCGAGGGCAAGGCTGTAAGAGTTATAGACAAGCGCAAGCTCCACGATTGAGCGAGATGAAAGGAGTGTTTTTATGGCAGTAAAACAGCTTACTGTTTTCCTTGAAAATAAGGCAGGCAAACTTTCCGAAATAGTAAAGCTCATTTCGGATGCAGACGTTAATATTCGTGCAATGTGCATAGCCGACGGCAGTGACTGCGGAATACTTAGGCTTATCGTTTCGGATCTTGAAAAAGCGCAGGAAGCGCTGAAAGGCGAAAGCATAATGTCGGCAATTGAAGTGCTTGCGGTAAAGATGTCGGACAAGGCGGGCTCGCTCAGCGGAATACTGACTGTTCTTGACAAAGCGGGCATAAACATTGACTATATGTACGCGTTTACATCTCCCGCGCTCGACGCTTATGTGGTATTGAGAGTCGGCGACAACGAAACCGCAGAAAGCATTTTAAAACAGCACGGCATAGAAACGCTGAACGACGGAGATTTCACATAATAAAATCGGACAAAATAGAGAGGGGAAATTATTCCCCTCTCAGTTTGTATATAAACCCCAAACCATATACATTATGAAAAAAATGTGGTATAATATAGAAGGGTGATGAAAAATGCT
>CANQVE010000031.1 GCA_947627205.1 uncultured Clostridia bacterium
TTGGTTCGGAATAGTGTAGTGCTGGCGGTCTATCTCTTGTTTTCGGTTGCTTGCTTCCTTACCGTACATGAGCATTGTGTCAGTTCCTTTCATTATTTGTTTAACATTTGTTAAATCTATGCTTATTATACAACTGTTAAATAGATTTGTCAAGGGGGATTTCTTAAAAATTTCTTACGGATAGCAGAAAAGGTGCTGTATCGTGATATTGGTTACGTTTGAGATTTATCATCACCGCTTCACCCCTCTCGCCCTCTGCTTCAAGAACTCCTGCAGCTTCTGCGTGAGATTCAGGCTCTCAATAAAGTCCAGTACCTTCTTGTACATTGCTTTCAGGCTTCCAAGCTCGTTTTTTGTTTTACGGAGTTCTTCTCGGAGCGGGTAAATCTCCTGTACTTTCTGTTCAAGAGCAGCGTTCCTTTCGGCGGCTTCCTCGTTCTCCTTTTTCAGCTTTGCAATCTCGGCGGTCAGTTCGCTCTCCCTGTTCTCGGCGGCAATCTGCTTCTTGGAGAGGTCGGTCAGCATTCCGTAATCCACTTTGGAGAGCGTAACCTTACCGCCGAACATTGTCTTGCCGGTTTCAATCTCGTCTATGGATTTGAGCTTTGTCACTTTTTTTGCGCTCATTTCAAGCAAGGTCTGATTATCGGCAAGCTCGGCGGCGGTCTGCGTTAAGACAGAGGATTTCTCCGCTATCTCCTCGTCCAGATGTGCAACGGCAGCGTTCTTCTCTTGAAACCTCTCATCCAGCTTATCAATAGCCTCGTCAATATGTATCCGCAGTTCCTCACGGTGTTTACGAAGTCTATCTGCGCTCTCGGCTTGTTCATCAAGCCGAGCGACTTCCTCTTTCTTCTCCTCAACCTGTTCCGTTATCTTGGCATACTCCTTGTACTGCTCAACGGTCAGGCTACCACGGGATTTTTCGGGAGCGGCGATTTGTATTCCGTGGCGATTACAAATCTCGGTTAATACCTTACATTCAGCTTCACGCCAACGGCTTATGGTGTCCTTGCCGCTGCCGTAGCCCATTTCTTTGAGCGCCTGCGCTATGCCGTTTTGAGTGTCAACGCCCATTTTATAATGCCCAACAGGTATATAGTCGATATGTAGGTGAGGTGTAGCCTCGTCCAAATGCAAGACAGCGTTAAACACATAGAAATTCGGGTTTCGCTCTTGAAAGCCTTGCATATACTCGGTCAGGCAAGCGGTAGCGATTTCAGCGTCAGGCGTGCCAACGCCCGTGTTCTTCATATCTCCAATTTGCACCACATCTTCATAGAAGCTCTTGCGCTTGTCGGCGGAGGTAACCACGGATTGCGAAATATCTCGCTTGAAAGTATGCTCGTAGTAGGTTGTGGTAATCTTCCTGCCGGGTCGCTTCTGCTTTGCATTGTATCGCTCAACGGCAGCACCGAACAGGTGCTCGTAAGCTTCTTCGATAGGCTGTTGCACGAAAACTATGTTGTCTTTCGTTCGGGTATCGTCCACGTTCTTGGCGTTGAATTTGCGGTTGTTGTGGGTAAGGCTACCTTTGCCTTGACAATGGGAAATGCGTTTTTCGCTCATAAGTATAATCTCCTTTCGCTGTGGTATTTTTACTGTTGTGCCAACAGTAACGCCATAATACCCTTGACATTGATTTCCGCAAGCTACAATCAACATCAAGGGTAAGGCGCTCTCCGAGGGGCAAAGGGAGTTCCCTTTGCAAACCCCGTTACTGCTTTCTGCTCGCCCGCTCCTTATCTACCACCAACGCCTCCAACTCCAAATCTGAAAAAAGAAAATGTGGCGATTGGGCTAGAAAGGCGCTCGGATAGGGGCAGGGAGCTGCGGCGAGCAGTGTCCCCATTTTCTTTTTCAGCTTTGCAAGATAATTCGCTGTACCACTAATCAAGGCAAAGCTGAAAAGAATTATAAGGAAAATTGAGCCGCTTTTGGTGTACAGGCGTACATTCCGCATAACCAAGCGGCTTGACGGGATTACCGCTGATGTACGGCAGCGTACCAACCTTGTACTCTGTACGCCATTGTACACCCTCTGTACACGCCGGTATTGCCGATATTCCGCATTGTATAGCCAACCGTACACCTGTACATCGAATTTACCTATTAAGGGAAATTCCCTCAAACCCTCGGACACGCTTACCGTTTTCGTAGATGTTGTTGGAGTATCTGACGCTGTATTTGTCGGCGTTGGATTTCAGCCAGTTAATAAAAGTTTCCCGTTTCAGAGCGGTCAAAGCATTCTCCTCACACCACTCGGAATAAACTCGGTGAAGCGTGGTGGAGCTGATTGCGGAACTCTCACAAAAGACAGCCGCTTCCGCAAGGAAATCCACGATGTTGCAGTTTTCCGCAACCGCTTCGGCTACATTCTCCTTTGTTTTCTCGCTTACCGTGAACCGAAAATTGTTCTTCTTCAGCCGCCGCAGACCGTCCAGCATCCAACAGAATATATTTTCTTTTTCAGCTATGAATTTATCTGCAAGAAACGGGTCGTCCTTTCGGTTAACGGGTTTGGGTTTGGTTGAGAGAATAAGCAAGCGCCGAGCAAAGCCGTCCGACTTATCGTACAAGGCTTTCGGAGAGCCGTTGCCGAAGCACAGAAAGCGGCAATACACCTGCGCCTGCTGCGATTGCTTTCCCTTTGCTTCAACATCAATCGGTATCTCTGCGGTGATGATATTCTTGATGTAACCCGTAGATTTAAGGGCGGTCATCTGCATATCGTCATCATTCATCAGCAGCTTGTTGATGAGGTTGTAGCGGAAGAACTTGTCGTCCTCCACACGCTGAAAGTTGCCCGACAGCATAGCCGAGCCGAATATCGCATTCATAGCAACGCCGATACGGCTCTTGCCCTCGCCGCCGTTGCCTATGATGAATAGGGCGGTCTGTGCCCTTGTTGACGGTATAAGGCAGTAGCCGAGATACTCTTGCAGCGTTAATATATCTTCCAAATCAAGAAGTTGTAAAAGGAATGTCTGAAAGTGTTCGGGATAGTACCTATGTTCCCAGATTTCGGGGTCGTAGCTGATGTTGAGCCGATTTACGCAGAATTTCTTTTCGGATATGAAAGTTGGCGGCTTGCCATAATCGCCGTCCACCTTTACAACGCCGTTCAGGACGTGGATTTCTTCCTCGTTCGGCTTAATCGGTGCGCTGTGGCAATAGAGCTTCAGCGCTTCAAGCAGCGACTTTGACCGCTTGGCAATTCCCGTTGTAATTCCGTTCTTGATAAGCATTTCGGAGATTTCAGCGGCGATTTTGTCTTGGCTTTCCGCTCCGTCCACAGAGTAGAATATGCCGTCAATGCACTTTAGCTCACGGCTTTGGCAGAAGCTCTCGCAGAAAAGCGGCTCGTTTATCTTCATTTCGTCTGATAACCACTTGATTTCGGACTTTGATTGTGGTATAATGGAGTTGCTTGGGATAGACTGCCCCTCATCTGCGCCAACAGATGAAATAGGGGCGGTCTTTTCATTTTCCTGCACTATACCTCACCGCCTTTTATCCCGTTAAGCGTAACGGCGATAAGGTTAATTGTTTCAAGCAGGTCGCTGTTTGTGGCGACTTCCTCATTCTTTTTCAGTTCTGTAAACACCAATTCCAACCTGTCCTTCAGAGCCTTGTAAACCCTCGGATTTGGCTGTACCACAATATCCCTTTGCAGTACCCTTGATATGATATAGTCCTGCTTCGTAAGCCCCGAAAGCTGTACTGCCACATCAAGCGCCGCATTCTCTTCCTCGGAACAGCGGAACGAAACGATTTTCCCACGAAAACGACCTTTTGTGTCAAGAACTTTAGCCGACATTTTCCTCGCTCTCCTTTCTGATATTATTCAACTTATCCGCCATTTCCGTCTGCGTTGACGGGAATATATGAGCGTAGCGGTAGGTTATGTCTATGCTCTCGTGTCCTACTCGCTCCGCAATAGCAACCGCCGAGAAGCCCATTTCAATCAGCAGGGAAATAGCGCTATGCCGTAGATTGTGGATTTTAATACGCTTAACCCCTGCGATTTTGCTCCCTCGCTCCATTTCGTGCTTGAGATAGTGCTTTGTAATAGGGAACAGGCGGTCGCTTTCCTCCAGCTTGTAGAACATACTTATATACTCCTGCATTTCCTCGCAAAGAATATCGGGCATTACAATAGTGCGGTTGCTCTTTTGGGTTTTCGGGCAGGTGATTACATCTTCCTTGTGAATTCTCTGATAGGACTTGTTTATCGTCACCGTTTTTGCCTTGAAATCAAAATCGTTTGGCGTAAGCGCCAGCAGCTCACCCTCTCTAATACCGCACCAATAGAGCATTTCAAAGGCGTAGAACGATAAGGGCTTGTCCATTATCGCTTCGGAGAACTTGTGATATTCTTCCGCTGTCCAGAAGATAATCTCCCGCCGTTCTTCCTTGCCCATATTTCCCGCTTTAGCCGCAGGATTTGTGGTCAGACCGTAGTATTTCACGGCGTGATTGAATATGCAGCTAAGCTGATTATGGATTGTTTTCAGATATGTAGGAGAATACCGTTCTCCCTTGCTGTCGGTAAGCAGTCGTATCTCGTTCTGCCAATCTATGATGTCTTTAGGTGTGATTTCCGATAGCTTTCTCTTGGCAAAGTAGGGCAGTATCTTCTTCTGAATAACGCTTTCCTTGCTAAGCCAAGTGTTCAGCTTCAAACGGGGCTTTACGTCCTTTTCATACAGCTTTGCGAAGCTATCAAAGGTCATATTCGGGTCGCATCTTTTCTGCATAAGGAACTCACGTTCCCAATCGAGCGCCTCGTGCTTTGTGGCAAAACCACGCTTCAGCTTCTGCTGTCGTTCGCCTTTCCAATCCACATAGCGGAACTGAACGTACCACGAGCCGTTTTTCTTGTCCTTGAATGCTGCCATAATCAATCACTCTCCTTTCCATCGTTTGGCAGTTTGTCCGAGCGGTAGAACTGGTCCATAAAGAAATTTCTGTCAATTCTTCCCGAAATTGTAATGCAGCCTGTCTTTTCAAGCTTCTTGTTTAGCTGTCTGATGAGCTTGTAGGCGTATGCTTCGGAAACACCGAGCATCTCTGCCACCTCGTCAACACGCATAAATATGGACTTTGACATAAGAAAACCTCCTTTCTTCAATTAAACAAATATGTTTAACTATATTGCATTATACTAAACAAAAATGCTTTTGTCAATACCTTTTTTGAAAAAAATAAACATTTTTGTTTATTTTATATTGACTATCCTAAACCTTTATGTTATACTAAATGGTATAAAAGGAGTTGATTTGTATGGCAATAGGCGAAAGAATACGGTTTATCCGTAATTTACGGGGTATGACGCAAAAGTGGCTTGGCATATCTGCCGGACTGCCCGAAAAGACCGCTGATATCCGTATGGCGCAGTACGAAAGCGGAACTCGTGTTCCTAAAGCAGACCAGACTGAAAAGATAGCCGAAGCGCTGAATGTATCTCCTGCGGCTCTGAATGTTCCCGACATAGAAAGCTATGTGGGAGTTATGCACACGCTGTTCGCCCTCGAAGACCTGTATGGTATTAAGATTGACGAGGTTGACGGCGAGCCTGTTATCCGCTTGAACGCAAACAGCAGGGAATACTCCAAGATGTACGATATGTTCAAAGCGTGGCAGAGGGAAGCCGAGAAGTGGCGCAACGGTGAGATAACCAAAGAGGAATACGACCAGTGGCGTTACCGCTATCCCCTTGTTGAAGCAGAGCGCACTCACAAACGTTTGAGCGAGAAGCGCAAAGCCCCTAAATAACAAAAAAGGCATTACCGACTGCATAAGTCGATAATGCCTTAATTATTTGGATATACCCGCAAACCGCTTGCGATAATCACAACAAATGCGGTTTTGCGCCTGCTATCATTCTGCTATCAAATCGGGGGTTGAAGTGCTATAAATGGCTTTGTTGAGCCATTCTTTTGGAGATTTACTCATTCCCACTCAATCGTTGCCGGGGGTTTGCTTGTTATATCATAAACAACTCTGTTTATATTTCCGACCTCGTTTACGACGCGCACGGAAACCTTTTCGAGGACGTCATAAGGGATCCGCGAGAAATCGGCGGTCATAAAGTCGCTTGTGGAAACGCCGCGCAGCGCAAGCGTATAATCATACGTCCTGCCGTCGCCCATAACGCCTACCGAGCGCATATTTGTAAGCACCGCAAAATATTGATTTATACTGCGCTCAAGTCCTGCGTTTGCTATTTCCTCGCGGAAAATTGCGTCCGCATCCTGGAGTATCTTTACCTTTTCGGGAGTAATATCGCCGATTATGCGTATCGCAAGTCCCGGTCCCGGGAACGGCTGACGCCAGACCAGCTTGCTGTCCAGACCGAGCGTTGTGCCGAGCTTTCTTACTTCGTCCTTAAACAATAAACGCAGGGGCTCTATTATCTCTTTAAAATCAACATAATCGGGAAGTCCGCCTACATTGTGGTGGGATTTTATGACCGCCGCGTCGCCTGTTCCGCTTTCTATAACGTCGGGATAGATAGTTCCCTGTACAAGATAGTCCACTTTTCCTATCTTCTTCGCTTCTTCTTCAAATACACGGATAAATTCCTCGCCGATTATCTTGCGCTTCTTCTCGGGCTCGGACACACCCGCCAGCTTCGTCAGAAATCTTTCGCCTGCGTTTACTCTTACGAAATTTATACCGCTGTCCTTAAATGCATTTTCGACCTCATCGCCCTCGTTTTTTCGCATAAGGCCGTGGTCTACGAATATGCACGTCAGCTGTGAGCCTATCGCTTTTGCCATCAGCTTGCATGCGACCGAGCTGTCAACTCCGCCCGAAAGCGCAAGAAGTGCTTTTCCGCTTCCGACCTTTTCGCGAATTTCACGGATCGCCGTTTCCGCATAGCCCTCCATTGTCCAGTCGCCCTTGCATTCGCAGACATTGTACAGGAAATTCCCCAGCATATCAAAGCCCTGCTCGGTGTGGTTTACTTCGGGGTGGAATTGCGTTCCGTAGAATTTGCGCTCGGGATCTTCTATCGCTCCATACGGACATTTCGCGCTGTGACCTATCGCACGGAAGCCCTTTGGAAGCTCCTCTATGTAGTCGTTGTGGCTCATCCAGACAATAGAGCTTTCTTTCAGCCCTTTCATAAGTTTAGAGCTTGTGTCAAACTCACATTCCGTCCTGCCGAATTCTGCCGCTGCGCTTTCGTTTGCTTTTCCTATCTTTCCGCCAAGACCGTATACCATAAATTGCGCGCCGTAGCATATTCCGAGTATCGGCACGCCGAGTTTAAAAATATCTTCCGTCATTCTCGGAGAGTCGTCAAGATAGACCGAGTTTGGTCCTCCCGTAAAAATAATTCCCTTTGGAGCTTTGGCTTTTATTTCCTCAATGGAAGTTTTGTAGGAAATTACCTCGCAGTAAATGTTATGCTCGCGCACTCTGCGGGCAATAAGCTGGTTGTATTGTCCTCCAAAATCAATTACAAGCACCGTTTCGTTCAACATAGATCATATAACCCTTTCATTTGTTTTTAAAGAGGCTTTGCCCCGTTTATATCCTTATATTCTCATATCGAGCATTGAAAGCGTTATGCCCGCTGAGCCGAATTTTCTGAAAAAATCATTCAGCTTTTCCTTTGTCTTTGCGTCTTCAATTATCCTGTCCGAATAAGAAAGCATCTGAAACAGCATAAAAAACATTGCCCTTATGCCTATATCCTCGCCGTATGAAAAATACTTGTCCAAATCGTTTGTCGAATTTTTCAGTTCATTTATTTTTTCGGAAAGCCCGCTCGGTATTTCCGAGTTGTTTTCAATTATCTCTGCAAAATCCTTGGCAGAACGTATAAGATTTTTGCGAAGTTCATCTTCGATCATTTCCATAGACAGCTTTTCTTCTTCGCAAAGCTCTCGGAGCTTTCGGCTTGCTTTTATATAAATGTCCTCATAATCAGGCTCTTCGGAAAGAACCGATTTTTTCACTTTATTGTTATTTGTGACATTCTGCGGACTGCTTGAACTGTTTGTGCTGTTCAGCTCTTCAAATGCGTCTGCAAGATAGCTCACCGTCTGTTCATGCGACATTGAGCTTATGCGTTCAAGCTCCTCCTGCTCGTCAAAATCTTTTTCGTCATTTTCCGAAACAACATCTTTATTTTCGACAGCAATAGCCGAAAAAATTTTTCCGTCAGCTTTTGCAATTCCCGAAACTTCTTCATTTACCGAAACATCGGAATTTTCGCCGTTTTCCGTGAGCTCCGAAGTATCTTCATTTTCCGAAACAACAAGCTCGCTTTCGCTAACATTGTTATCTTCATTTAATAGACTGCTGTCCGTGACACTTTCCGATTTTTCAGCCTGCCTTGTCGGAATTATCCTTGTTTCATTATCATCATCTTTTTCTATTGAAAAAAGCTCTTCAAAAGCAGGAATGTTCTGCGGGATATTGTCTTTCTTGCATAGCTTGTCTATAAGCGATTTAAGCTCGGATTTGTCGAGAGAATAGTCCGATATCCTTATTTCGTTTTCATCTGCCGAAATAATAAGCTCGTCGGCAAAGCTGTCTTCATAGCTTTCGCATATAACGACCGAGCGAATATTGTCATAAGCAATGACGTCGGAAGAACTGCCTAACTTTATCGTCATTGAATTTTCATAAAACGCTATTCCCCGCGAGCCGTCGCGCCGCGGAGAAGTGTCTATAAACCCCCATATATCACCGCTTGTAAACGAGCATTTGCTTTCGGAAGCGCTCAATTTTTGACAGCGTTCTTCAATTTCTTTTCTCGTCAAATGCCCGCCTCCTTTTTTCGGAAAGTCAATTCTATTTCTTTTTACGCAGGAAATTCTTTTCCCAATTTTCAATTATGCGCGTTTTTCCGCGCTCTACGGCAAGCGAGTTTTCGGGAACATCTTTTGTTATTGTAGAGCCTGCGGCGGTCGTAGCATTCTTTCCTATCTTTACGGGCGCGATAAGATTTGTGTTGCAGCCGATAAACGCGTCGTCGCCTATTTCCGTGCGGTACTTGTTTATTCCGTCATAGTTTGCCGTAACACACCCGCACCCGAAATTAACTCCGCGTCCTACGGTGCTGTCGCCGAGATATGTAAGATGTGCAACAGCGGTCTTTTCTCCGATATCGCTGTTTTTTATCTCTACAAAATCGCCTATCTTTACGCCCTTTCTTATCACTGTTCCCGGGCGGAGCTGGGCAAAAGGACCTATCTTTACATCATCTTCTACGACCGACGACGTTGCTTTTACGTTATCGAGGATAACATTGTCGCCTATCACGCAGTCTGTGATACAGGAATTTGCGCCGATCTCGCAGTTTTTGCCGATAACGGTATTTCCGAGTATAATGGTGTTCGGAAGAATAAGCGTGTCCTCGCCTATGACAACGTCTTTTCCGATTATAATGCCGTCGAGCGTAATAAAGCACACTCCGTTTTCCATTAGCTTTGACAAAACGCCAAGGCGGGCAATGCTGTTAAGCTCGTACAGATCTGCCTTAGTATTCGCTCCGTATGCAATAACGGGATTTTCGCTCGTATATGCTTCGGCGTTTCCTATAAGCTCTACGCAGTCTGTAAGATAGTATTCGCCAGAAGCATTGTTGTTTTTAAGTTTTGGGAGCGCTTCAAGCAGTGCTTTTGACGAAAACCAATAAGCACCGCTGTTTATCTCGCATATTTCAGCCTCTTCGGGGGAACAATCCTTTTGTTCGCGTATTTCGGTAAATTTTCCGCTTTTATCGCGGATAATGCGCCCATAGCCTTTCGGATCATCGAGTGTCGCGGTTATGACCGTAACTCCCACATTCGAGTTTTCATGAAGCGCGAGGGCGTTTTTAAGCGTATCGGCGTCAATAAACGGCGCGTCTCCGCAAAGAACGCACACCCTGTCCACCGACTTTATAAGTTCTTCCGCGCGCGAAACAGCGTCGCCCGTGCCTTTCTGCTCGTCCTGAAAATAAGTCGGGATACCCTCATAGTTTTCGCTTATAAAACTTTCAGTCATTTCGCGCTTGTTGCCCGAAACAACGCCTATCCTGTCAAACCCGAACTCCTTTGCGCAGTCCAAAACCCATGCGAGCATAGGCTTTTTAAGTACCTCGCACAAAACTTTCGGCTTTTCGGACTTCATTCTCTTGCCCGCTCCGCCCGCAAGGATAATACAGCCTGTCGTCATATTTAAACCCCCATAGTTAATTGTTATGAAATTTTTATTGTTTTACATTCTGCGCAGATTTTTCGTTAGGCTCGAATACGCCGACGAAAAAATCACGCTCACAAAACGTATAATTATCGAAAAAACCGCGGTAATTCCCTTTTCCGCGATAATAAAGACAGTCACAAGAATTTCTCCCATAATGCGGATATTCCGCGCAAGAGAAGTGACCGTTTACACTTTAAACGGCAAAACAGAATTTTTCCTTAGTATCGGCGAACAGACGCCGTTTCTCTCAAAAATGCCCGAATATTGCATAAGACCGCGCTTTTTTGAGATACTGTTCGGAGCTTTTATCGACACCCGCGCTCTTGCGGGCATAGTCTTTTTTGCCGCCATGCTGCAAAAAATCGGAAGTATAGTCGGCGGAAGCTATTTTGACGGGATAATTTCCGCGCTTATGACTACCGCCGAAAAGCTGTCGGAAACGCTTTTGCTTATCCATATCGCCGTACCGCGCATTGCGGCTTTTGCGGCGGCGTTTGCAACTTTTTCGTGGATATTCGCTTTCCTTTCAAAGCTCATTCGGCTTTCGGGATATCGCCTTTCAAAAAGCGGAAAATTCGTTTTTGTGAAAAGCGGAGTTATCACATTATATGAAACCGCGCTTGTACAAAATACAAACGCCCTGCTTTTGCGGAAGACCGCGGTATGTATGTTTATAAAACGTTTTCCCGTTTATTACGGAGCCGATATGATATTTCCCGCCGCGTCCGAGAAAATTTTCGCGAAAATTTCCGAACGCTTTTTCGGCATACCTAACGAAAACACTGCGCTTCTGAAAACTCCTTTGAGGAAAATATTCGGACATATAACCGTTCCTTTTTGGGCATTTATAATTTCCTCGTCGTCGCTATTTGTGTTTTACTATCTGAACTTGAACGAGGCGCAGATACTAAAGACCGTGCTTTACTGCGCCGTATTTTCGAGCGGTTATATCACGGTTTTCGGCACAGCTTTGGTGAAAAACGCAGAAAGCTCTTTCGGAGATGTTCGTATAAAACTCTCTTTCAGGCGCGGAACAGCTCTATATTCCGTTTTCTTTTCTCGTGAAATATTGCGCGGTTTTGCGCTTTCGCAGAATATTTTCCAGCGCACTGCTCATCTGTGCGACTATAAAGCGTTTATCGTCGGCAGAAAAAGTTTTCGTGCTCGGCAGCTGCCTTTTAAAACGAGCCGAAACTGAACGACACCCGAAAAATCATAGCATTTCTTTTGATACTACCGAAACATTCTTTATGCCGTGCATTTTCAGCGCGTTTATGACATTGTGGTCGAAAACTTCGCCCGGCATTATAAGCGGAACTCCCGGAGGACACGGACAGTCAAGCCCCGCGCAAATCTCTCCTGACGCTGCTTCGAGAGGAATTATCCTGCGCGGTTTGAAAACAGCCTCATAGACGGGCATTTCAACAACGGGCTTTATGTGAGCATACTGAACAAAAGGCTTCGGAGCGGCAGCAGGAACAAGCAGTATTCCCATTTCTGCGCGCTCGCAGTCCTCAACGGTAGACGTTGCCGAGAACATAAGTACGACATAGTTTTCGTCAGCCATTTCACATTCGACGCCGTTTGTCCTTAAATAAGAAGCAAACTCAAAACCGCTCAGCCCGTATTCCCTCGCGTTTATTGTAACTCTCAAAGGATCGCTTTTCTTTAGAGGAATTCCGTTTCTTTCGAGCCTTTCTTTGAGATCGGCTACCGCATCGCAGGCGTTGTTTATAAGCTGTATGTTGTCTGCTATAGTAGCGTTAAAGCGGTCAAGGCTTTCGAGAATAAGGTATGACGGGCTTGTCGAGCCGAACATTGCCATAAATTCTTTTGCATTTGAGGGATCTTCACCCTGAGCAAAATGAAGATACGCTCCACCCGTAAGAACAGGCAGAGTCTTATGTGCGGAATCCGCGCAGATAAGCGGAAATCCGAGTTCGAGCGGGTGGAGATATTCCGTTCCGAATCTGCGCTTATCGACAAAACGCAGGTATGCTCCGTGGGCATTGTCTATGACTACGGGGATATTTGGGCGGACAAACTTCCATGTTCCGCCGTAGTAGTCGATGTTTGTAACAAAAACAGCGTCTGTTCCGCAAAGTCCGTTTACGTTATACGGAACGTCCGCGCTCATAAACTCGTCGGGATAGAGCCATTTTATATCCAGCCTTAGAAGCGCCGCCGCAGATACGAGCGAACGGTGGGAATATCTTGACGCGGCAATTGTCTGACAGCCGCGCGCCTTTAATATCGCGAGAGCCGTCTGTATCGCAAGGGTGCTTCCCCCGCAGGAATAGCAGGTTTTCTTTGCACCGAAAACTCCCGCCGCTAGCGCCTCGCTCGTGGAGATTATTCCGCCCGACTTGTCCGAATGATACAGGCTGTCCGCGCCGTATATCTCGGTTATGTCGTTCGGGACAGCGCCGTTGTGTCCGGGCGTATGAAGTCTTAAACGCCCCTCGTTTTCATACCTTTCCAGGAAATTACAAATTGGTGTGTTCATAATTCAACTCCGTCAGATCAGTTTGAGCTATCCGCTGTTTCTATCCTAAGTGCTTCTTTGTCGATATCAAACGCATATTCTTCCATCCATTTGTTCATTTCTTCCGCAAAATCGTTCTGAGCAATGTTGTATGAAAGATATTCGAGAATATCATTTCTGTCTTTTTCCGAGATCTCCGCTTTGGACGCATAGATCATAATGTGAACACCATAGTCCGAGACACAGACCGTTCTGTCGCCGACATTTTCGGGAACAAACGCCGCCTCCTGAAATTCTTCTACATAAGACTGTCCGTTCGGAACTACAAGATAACCGTCGGGATATGCCGAACTTCCCGTAGCGTCCGCGCTGTATTTAAGAAGAATGTCGTCCCATTTCTCGCCGTCGTCGAGCGCTTTTTCTACTTCCGCCTGTTTATCGGCAAGCTCTGCGGCTTTTTCTTCTCTAAGTTGGTCGGCAGCTTCGTCGTTATCCTCGTCGCGGTATTTCTTTATAGCCTCCTGAGTCTCGTCGTCAAACCCAAGCAGAACATGCTTTATATAGCGCGAACCCTCGGGGATCCAGAATGACGAATAGCCTCCCTGTTCATAAGTCGCGGGATCTTTTTCATAGATACCCTTTATTTCCTCGATATATTCGTCGAGCATATCTTCTGATTCGCTTTTATCGACCTTATCTATATAGTAATTGATCATCTTCTGCGAGATGTAATAATTTTTTATCCACCCGTAAATGTCCTCGCGCACCATCCCGCAGCTTTCGAGCATTTTGTTGAATTCCTGCTCGCCGCGCTCTTTTTTGATTTCGTCGGTTATTTCCGTTCCATCTGGGAGGTCGCTGTAGTCGGCGTTTTCTCCAAAGGTCGCTATCTGGTTTTCAATTTCATTGTCAAATTCTTCCTGAACAGCTTTTGTATCTTCGTCCGTCAGTGTGTCACAGCCGAATTCCTTTGCCTTTAAAAGCATTATCTTGTCATAGATCTGATTGTTTATGACCGACTCGCGAAGCTGTCTGCACGTTTCCGCATCGGAAGTTTCCTCGTTCAAGTCGTTTGCATTCATATAGAACAGATATTCTTTGTTGAATTCTTCAAAGGTGATGTCGAGCTCTCCCGTAAAACAAAGCCTTGTGGGCTTTGCAACAACAAGTTTCGGATCGACCTTAGGATTTGTACCGAATTTTAATTCACACCCCGACAGGATCGCCGCGCATAAAAAGATACATGCAAATACAATAATTTTCTTCAGTTTCATTAAAAATTCCTTTCGTTTAATTTTTATAGCAAAGAAGATTTCTAAATGCTTGTTCATATTCATCTAAAAAATGAAAAGCATAAGACAGCTTACTTTTTAAAATACAATTCCATTATAACATATTTTTCTGAAAAAAGAAATATAAAGTTTTAAATTTTCTTAAAAACTACACATTTTTTATAAAAATATTTTTGAATTGCAATATTTTCGGATAGTTATGCTACACACTGTTGCTTATTTAAAATTATTTTTGAAATTTTTAAAAAAAGCTATTGACAAAACTGTTATGCTGTGATATTATACAGTTATAACAGATATAACAGAAAGGTCATGACTATGAACATATTTATTGACAACAAAAACGGCGAACCTATTTACAACCAGATCTATTCCCAGATAAAAGGTCAGATAATAAGCGGGGAGCTTAAAGAAAACGAGCCTTTGCCGTCTATACGCGGGCTTGCGAAAGATCTCCGCATTAGCTTTTTGACAACTAAGCACGCTTATGACGAGCTTGAAAAAGAGGGATTTATCTACACCGTTCAGGGAAAGGGCTGTTATGTTGCGGCAAGGAACGCCGAGCTTATCCGCGAGGAAAATCTAAGAAAAATAGAGGAGCTTATCTCGCGCATTACCGAGCTTTGCGCGTGCGGAAATATAAGCAAAGAAGAAATAATCGAAATGATAAATTTCAGTATGGAGGATGAAAAATGACACAAAACGCTATTGAAATTAAAAACCTGTCAAAAAAATTCAAGGGCTTCGAGCTTTCCGATATTAGTTTCAGCCTGCCGAGCGGCTGTATTATGGGACTTGTCGGGGAAAACGGCGCGGGAAAAAGCACGACCATAAAGCTAATTTTAGGTATGCTCAACAAGGACGGCGGCTCTGTAAAAATTTTCGGGAACGACAACTCTCAAAACCTTGAGCTTATAAAACAGGAAGTCGGCGTGGTGACGGACGTTATCGGTATTCCCAAATGCCTGACCTTAAAGGAAATTGATATGGTCATGCGTGGAACATTTGAAAATTGGGACAGCGAAAAGTTTTATTCGCTTTCGGAAAAGTTTTCGCTTCCCGAAAAAAAGCGGTTCGGAACTTTTTCTCGCGGAATGGAAATGAAGCTCGGTATAGCTGTTGCCCTTTCTCATAACGCAAAACTGCTTATTCTTGACGAGCCGACGTCGGGGTTAGATCCCGTGGTGAGAGATGAAGTTGTGGATATGCTTATTGATTTCACGCGGGACGAAAACTGCTCGATACTTATTTCATCGCATATCATAAGCGACCTCGAAAAGCTGTGCGATTACATTGCGTTTTTACACAAAGGAAAGCTCATTCTGTGCGAAGAAAAAGACGTGCTTCTGTCGCGTTACGGCATTGTTCGTTGCACAGCCGAACAGCTCAAAACGCTAAATGAAAGCGCGATAAAGTATAAAAAAGAAACCCCTTACGGGGTCGAAGCAATGGTCTGCAGGGAAAAAATCGGCGCGGGGATAAACATAAGCCCCATAAGCATTGAAGAGCTGTTTGTATTTATGGTAAAGGGGGAGAAATGATGAAAGGTTTGTTGTTAAAGGATTTTTATGTGACGATAAGATCTTATAAAATCATATTGATTACAGATGTGCTTTTTATAGCGGCGTCGATTTTTTTCAATGACATCACGGATTTTATAATGTTGGTTGTGGCGTGCAGTACGGCGAATATACCCATAAATCTGCTTTCCGACGACGAGAAAAGCCGCTGGGACAGATACAGCGGCGCGCTCCCGTATACAAAAGCGCAGATTGTTTCGTCAAAATATCTCATCGGGCTTTTTTCACAGCTTACGATGTATGTCATTATAGTATCGGTGAACCTAATAAAAGGCTTGATAACTCACGAAATGCAGTTTGAAAAATACGCGGTCCTTGCGGTTTTATTCTTTGTCGGGATGTTGATTTCAGCGGTCGATCTTCCTGTTTCATTCAGGCTGGGAGTTGAAAAAGGAAGAGCCTACGGAATTATTTTAAGGCTTATTATAGTGCTACCGTTTACCGTTTTATATATTGCAACTTGGGACAACGAAATTATATCGCATTTTATAGAAAAGCTCGGAAACATTTGGATAATTGCGGCGGTCGTCCTTGTCGGAGCGGGAATTTACGCGCTGTCATGGGCATTGTCTATCGTGCTATACAAAAAGAGAGAGAATTAACCGCACCTATTTCCCGGTATTATGCGCTGTTTTTGAAAATTCGGCAATATCCCGCCCTTTAAGCACAAGACCGAGCAATTCGGGGAGCTTTTGGGGATTGCAGGCAAAGCAGGGAATACCGAGCTTTGCGAGCTTGTTTGCGACGCTTTCGTCATAAAACGGCGCTCCTCCGTCGGCTACGGCGAGAAGCGATACTACTGTAACTCCCGACGCTTTCATTTCTTCCATTCGCCTTATGAGCGCGGCGCGGTTTCCTCCCTCGTAAAGGTCGGAAATAAGGAAAAACAGCGTCTTTTTCGGTTCCTCTATAAACTGTTCGCAGTATGCCACCGACTTGTCAATGTCCGTGCCGCCGCCAAGCTGAAAACCGTAGAGCAGGTCTACGGGATCGGAGCATTTGTCCGTGAGGTCTGCTACATTTGTATCAAACGCAACAACGCGCGTTTTTACGGAATTCATGCTCGCCAAAATACAGCTTACGACTGATGAAAATATAACGCTTTCGCCCATTGATCCGCTCTGGTCGATGTCTAAAATTATCGTCCATTTTTTTGCGGCGGAAGAAGCGGCGCGCTCAAAGAAATAAAAATGCTCGGGAACTATTGTTTTAAGTTCGGGCGAATAGTGCTTTAAATTTCTGCGGATAGTCATTTTATAATCGAGCGCGGACGCTGACGGTATGGGAGAGTGTTCGCGCTTATTTACTGCGGCGGTCACTGCTCGCCTTATGTCCTGTTCAAGCAGTTTATTTATATCGTCAACTATTTTCTTTATAAACGCTCTTACACTTTCCTTTGAGCGGTCGGGTATCATTTCTTTCAGCGTAAGTATAGCGGACGCAAGGGAAATATCCGGCTCTACATTTTCGAGTATCTCGGGCTCGAAAATTAGCTGTTTCAGTCCGCACCTCGTCATTGCGTCATTCTGAATGACCTTTACGATCTCCTTGTCAAAAAGCGTTCTGACGTCGCCGAGCCAGCGGGATATCTGCGGGTTTGACGGACCTTTTCCGCCGTTCGCTCCAAAACCGCCCTCACCGCTTTTATTGTAAATAGAAGCAAGGGCGCTGTCCATAAGCAATTGTTCTTCGGACAGGGCTGGCATATCCATTTTTTCAAAGCGATTTTTGCTCTCCTGTCCGAGTATCAGCCGCCAGCGCTGCATTTGTACCGTTTTATCCATATTTTCACCTATCAATTACAAATCGAAATCAAAGCCCGAAAGGTCGTCTATAGCCTGCTGTGAAGCCGCGTCAAGAGGCGCATTGAGCGCTTCGCTCACTTCTTCTCCGTTCAGTCCCCAGATCTCTCCGAGATTTTCGGCTATTGCGTCCTTTTCGCCCGAAGAAAAATCCGCAAATGCTCTGCGTAAAAACACGAGCGCGCGTTTAAATTCCTCGTCGTCAAGCTCTTTAAGATAATCGTCAAGACTTTCCCAAAGCGACAGCCTCGCTATAAGTCCGTTTCGGTTTTTCATAGCCAGCCCCTCAAACCAGCCTGCGCCGAGGTCTGCGGGAACGCCTTTTGACAGTCTGCGCGAAACTTCCGTTTTCAGCTCTTCGTTCGTTATCTTGTTGCGTTCGAGGAGAATTGCCGCGCAAAGTCCCGAAAGCACGGTGTTCAGGTCGTCGCGGAAAGATACCTCCGAAAGCGCTTTTGTCCATTTTTCCGTTTCAAGAAAGCACTGCGCAAGCTCCACGGAGTTTATCATATTTATCGCGTTTGCCGTTTCCTTTGCCGCGTCGTCGTCGCAAATGCAGGAAGCGCTCATGATAAGGCAGGCGCGGTAGTAAAGCTGTTTTAATATCGGCTCTACGGCGGAACAGTCCGCTTTTCGTATGTCGCCGTAGCTTATGACGTTTGAAAGGCTGAACATGGTCTTTGCTGTTTCATAAAACGGGATATTGTCTGCCGCCGCGGCTTGGAGCGCATTTACCGCATAGCCCGCCGCACTTGACATTCCGCAGCAGAATGCGTTTTCTACCGCCTTTGCGATAACGGAAATATTCCCCGTGTTTTCTACGGTTTCTTTAATTTCATAAGCCGCCGCAAGCTCAATTGTGTCGCCTTTAAGTGCGCTTTCAACAAGAACTATCTCACATTCGGTCGTCCATTGTATCTGCCATGTTTCAGCCCATGTGGCGCTGTCCTGTTTTGACGGGATAAGCTGTGCAAAGTTAATTTCCAAAACACGCAGCTTGTGGAGAAAATACGAGCGGTTAAGATCGAGAAACGCCGACTTTTCCGAGCTTGCTCTTAAATTCTCGCGCAAGTCGAGCTTCAGCTCCTGCGCGGTAACAGAGCGGTATTTTTCGAGCTTTAATTCTTTAAGCAGGCGGTAAAAGTCGTCCTGTATGCTTGTTCTTGAAACGCCCTCGGGTATCTCTCCAAGGCGCGTTCCTATCTCCGTATCGGCGACCGCCGTGCTTATCGCGGCAAAACTGCCCTCTCCTATACAAGTCGTCGCCGCGTCGCGTATATCCCTAAGTGTCGGTATATTCCCTCCGTGGAGCTGCGAAAGCGTTTTTGAAAGCCTAAGAGCTTCAATTACCTGCGCGGACGAAGCAGCGTTTCCGCTTTCGCGCATTTTCTCCGCGATCTTTGAAAGATAGGCGTTCGCCGCGTAAAGACGGTCGTTTTGGCAAAGACCGTTCCATATAAGCTCATAATAAGCGGGAGCTTTGTTTCCCGCGCCGTAGCCCGACCGCGTCGAGAGCCTGTAATATGAATAAGGCATAAGCGTATGAAGCGACGGGAGTTTCGGAAACGCCGGCATTTCTTCGTCTGTTTCCCACGTTTTCAGCCCCTCGACATGATACGCGCCCGTTACTGCAACAATTCTTTCGGGAGAAATACCGCTCTTTACCGCGTTTCTTATCACGCTTCGCATACAGCTTTCGCGCAGGGCGGTCTCCTTTTCGTCAATACCGTTCTTTTCGGACAATTCGCGTACATTCGCACCGAAAAGATTTGCGCCCAGGTGATAAGCCTCCGCGTTTTCGCAGTGTTCGAGCGTCCGCTCCCAGAACGTTTCGTGCGAACCGTCCACGCTTTTTTCCGAGAGAAGCTCGTAAACATCGGGCTTTTGGTCGGGTGTTGTTTCGGCGTTATGTTCATTTTGGCTGTCGTCTTGTTCATTAGTTTCGTCAGTGTCCTGCTCGGCTTCTCTTATCCTTTCATCCGAAAGCGCAAGAAAAGTTTCGGACGGCAAGTCCATAAACTTCAGCTTTACATTATTTTCATCGCACCATTTTATTGCCTGATATTCGGGAGAATATTCCGCAAAGGGATAGAGTATCGTCCTTATGGGAACGCTCTGCGTATAAGCGAGAATTGCAAACGGCGGTTTTGTTTCACTGCGCACAATGTCCGAAACGGTATCTTCAAAATCCATAGGTGCTTCGACAATAACAAGCTCGGGTTTTGTTTCATAGAGAAATTCCCGCAAGAAAAACGCTCCCGCAGGAGAAAGGTGGCGTATGCCGAAAAAGTTTACGCCGCTCATTCGTTAAGCTCCCTACAAGCTCTGTAAAGCCCGCTCCATTCCGAGCCGCGCTTTTTCATGATGTTTTCGAGATATTCTTTCCATGCTACGGTGTCCTTGTCGTCCTTTACTACCGCGCCTTGAAGCCCCGCGGCTATATCGTCGTCGGATATATCGCCGTTTCCGAAACTTCCCGCGAGCGCCATGCTGTTGCACAAAAGCGAGATTGCTTCGGCAGTAGAAAGCACTCCCGCCGGAGCTTTTATTTTCTGCTTTTTGTCAAGCGTTTCGCCGCCGCGCAGCTCGCGGAATATAGTGCAGATCTTTTCTATTACTTTGTCTTTCGGGAGCGCGGCATTGAGGTCAAGGCTTCCCGAAAGCTGTTCTACGCGCGTTTTTACAATGTTCATTTCTTCTTCAAGAGTTTCGGGTGCGGGTAGAACTACGATATTGAAACGCCTTTTAAGCGCCGCGGACATATCGTTTACGCCTTTGTCGCGGGTGTTCGCGGTGGCGATTATCGAAAATCCCTTTTTCGCGGGAACTTCGAGCGACAATTCGGGAACGCTTATCCGCTTTTCGGAAAGCAGGGAGATAAGCGTGTCCTGAACTTCGGACGCGCACCTTGAAATTTCTTCTACACGCGCGATAGCTCCCTCTTCCATTGCCGTAAAGACGGGGCTTTTGAGCATTGCCTGCTCGGACGGTCCGTTTGCTATCAGCATGGCGTAATTCCACGAGTAGCGTATCTGTTCTTCTGTTGTGCCCGCAGTGCCTTGTATAACGCGGGAGGAATTGCCGTTTATCGCTGCCGTCAGATGTTCGGAAAGCCAGCTTTTCGCCGTTCCGGGTTCACCGATAAGGAGTAAAGCACGGTCGGTGACAAGCGTTGCAATTGCAATTTCAACTAAACGCTCGTGTCCGATATATTTCGGCGTAATTACGGTTTTCCCGGCCTTGCCTCCGCATATATAGGTCTTTACCGAGCGCGGAGACATTCTCCAGCCCTCGGGAACGGGATCGGTCTCCGCTTTTATCAGCGCGTTTAATTCATCTTCAAAAAGCTGTTCGGCGGGAAGCCTTAAAACTGAATTGTCCATAATTTTCTCCTTTAAATTGACTGAAAATTTAAGTCTGTTTAGTGTTGAGGAGCCCAGTAATGATATATATCTGCCCTTAAATCCTCTAAATCAAGGTTCAGCGTTATGTTGTTAGCCTTGGCATAGTTTTCGAGGTCGTCCATTTCCTTGCAAAGGTATTCATAATCGCTCGGAACAAACCGCAGGAATTTAAACGCGTCTCTGTATTTGTCCTTGAACTTCGTGTGGTTTTCCTTGAAATATCGGAATACAAGCCCCTCGATATTTGTATAACCCATGCCTTTAAGAATAAGAAGATAGTTTAAAGAGTCCTCGCTGTAAACCACCCTGTTGAAGAAATACTGTTTTAATTTCTCTCGCATTTCTTTGTCATTCTTATCATATAACTCGCTCGCAAAATATTCCGGCATATACCAGTCGCAGCTTAAAAACATATCGAACCATTTTTCCTTTACGGGCTGACGAATGGGAACGGTGTAGGTTTCGTACACTTCCGCAGCGGCTGTATGGCTGTCATACACCTTATACTGAATGTAATACTTCCCGTCAATGCACGTTATGTACTTAACGCAGGACATCGCGGGAGTATAGAATACGCCCTTGTTGGTTTGTGTCTGAGCGCGCTCCTTTGCTTCGAGAATTTTCTTTTTGAAATAGTCCGTACAGTCGTCCGTGCCGAGAATATGCGCGTAAAACGCGCTTTCTTCAAACTGCGCGGGATATTTCTTCTCAAACTCCAGCGCAAGCGCGCACATATCGGGGTTGCCCGTTGTTGCGACAGTTACCGCAAGTGCGTTGTTTATAAGCTCTCTTATACGCGAGCGGAGAGTTTTTTTATCTTCTTCTTCGGGGGCGGCGGCTTTTCTGAAAAATTCTGCAACGTCCTTTCCGAGTTTCCCCTGAAACGCATAATAATCAATGTCCACAATCCCCAAGCCGTTCATCTTGTACTTGCCGCCGTCGTTGTTGTCGAAAAGCCTGTTGCCAATTTTCGCAGCTAACTTGCTTGCCCACGGGGCGCGGCTGTACGTCAGGTATGCAAGAGTTTCCTGCGGTTTTTTCTTCTCCATTTCTTCAAAGAATTCCCGCGCCTTGTCGCAGTCAAGGCTTGCAAGCGTGTGGAAAGCCTGTTCTTTTATCGCGCCTTTTTCGGTTTGTGTGAGTTCAATGAGTTTGTCGGCGTTGCTCACATCATGTCTCAAAGCGCGGATAAGGAGCTTTTTCGCGTCCTTTTCCGTAAGAGGAATGTTTTCAAGGTAGAAGTCGTTTTCTTCGGCTCCGCCAAGTTCGTCAATAAGCAAAATGCGGTTTATCGTTCCTTTTTTGCCTTTCGGATCAAAGCCGTATTTCAGCAGCGGGAGCATTGTCTTTCCCATACTCTTTACGGTACTGAACGCCAGAACCGACTGTTCGCTGTAAGACGCGCCCAGAGACTCAACAAGCGCGGGTTTTACACGGTAGTCCTCGAACAATTCGGGTTCATTCTGCAAAGCGTCCGTTATTATTTTGTAGTTGCCGTTTCCCGAACCACTAAGCGCGTTTATAAGTTTTGACAGGCTCGAATACGGCGCGTTTGTTATCTTTGAGGGAACTTCAAAAACAGGGAGCTTTTCGGCTTCTCCCTCAACGTCTGCTTTTGCAAGCGTTGTCATTACCGAATCAGTCAGCGACAGCGCGTCAAGGAGCGTTCCCGCCGCGTCATCGCATTTTTCCGAAACAAGCGAGCTTGAAAACTCGTATATCTTCCCGAAAACGGGAGAAGCGTCTTTAAGCGGTGCGAATGCACTCACAGCTCTTTTAAGTCTGAAATTCTCCGAAAGCAAAGAAGCGCCCGAAATTGCCGCAGAGCGAAGCTGTGCGCGAAGCTCCGAAATAGCAGTTATATCCATAAATTACCTCCGTCAATAAAGCAGTCTTACTACAGCGTTTTCGCTGTCGGGAATAATGCACATCGGCTGTGCGCAAATTCTGTTTTCGGCGTTGTCATAATGAAATCCGCAAAGCATAACGCCGTTTTCAAGAAGTTTTTTGTCGGGGAGCATTCTCAGGCGGTCCGTCATGGTTTCGTATTCATCATAATCCTTTAGCTCTATGTTGTCGCCGTCCTTTGCTTTAAGAACGGTTTTTTCGCCGATCTTATCTATTTCAGAAAAAGCTATCAGCTTATAGATAACGGGGCTTGACATTGCGTTCTGCAAAAAGTTCTTAATGCTTTTAATTTCCGCTTTAACGGAAGTTGAAGCATACGAGCGCAGTTTGCTGAAATCTTCAGCGCTAAGTTCCGAAAAACTTGCGTTGTCCCAGCGCGCTCTGACATTGCCCTCTCCGGGATAAACCGCCATAACGGGGATATCAGCCGCGCCGAAAACGGAATCGTCCGCTTTAATATGTTTCAGAGATTTAAGCGGGCGGAAGTTCTTTGTGAGATAGATCTTTCCGCTGTTAAGCTCGATCCAAGCGCCTGTTTCTATGTATTCCTTTCTCGCGTCGTCAAAGTTAACCCAAAAAGAAAGCTGTACCATTCTCGCGTTCTTCACGCATTTGCCTATAGCTTCAAGCTCGGTAAGTTTCCAATTCCCGCCTAGTTCTTCATAAAGCGCCGTATCGTCGAGTGCGGGATCGTCGTTTTCGATTTTTTCCGTAATGTACTTTCTAGACTTCTTGATAAGTGAATTTAACTTTTCGAGAGTGTCGATTGCCGTGTCATAATGGGTTTCAAGACCATCTTTCTGATACTCGGTTATCTCTATTATAAGTCTGTTGAACAGGCGCTGTATTCCTATAAGATAATAGTCGCCGAACTGTTTTGATAACTCCTGATAATTCGACAGCGACGCGCCTCCCATTGTTCCCAAGCCCGCCGAGATAAGCTCCTTTATTGCCTTTTCGCAGAGTTCAAGACCATCGAGCTGTTTTTTGAACTTTTTCTTTTTTGCGGAGCTTGCCGTTTTCTTTGCGGCGGCTTTTTTCTTTTCGGTTTGTTCGGTTTCCGGCGCTTCGGCGTTTTCAGCTTTAGCCGTTTTCGCTGCAAGTTTCGCGCGTTTTGAGAGAATATCCTCGGGTATCTCGCACAAGCTGAACTCCTTGTCCGTCATCATCTCATACATAAGCGCCAGCGAATGTTTACAGGGAAACTGTCTGCTCGGGCAGGAACAGCGGAAAACGGGGCGGTTTTCGTCTATATAGTCGGCGGAAGTGACATAAGGGTTTTTCCCGCTTCCCTTACATTCGCCCATAAAGAACGTTCCGTCCTCCGAGCGAAAGCGGTTTATAAACCCGCCGCCCGACGAGATCTTTTTCCCGTTTGCCGCCGCGGCGCTGTTCGGCGCAAGCGACAGAATAAGCTGTTCGGTGATATTCTTCATCTTCATAACTCCTTTTTTAATTTTTCAAAAATTACCTTAATATACATTATAACACAAGGGTGTGTAAAAGTCTATATGGAATTTAGAAAAAAGGAAAAAGGTATTTCGTTATTTTATATTCTGATTTGGTTTAAACGCATGTAGCCTAAAGATTGTTCGCTCATTCATCACTTTTTCAACAGCCTTATCGCTCTTTTTACCTGCCCTACTGTAAATCCCTTTTCAAGGTTGTTCCACGCTCAAAACATCTTTGTAAGATTGCCGTTTCAAAACACGGCTTTGAAACGGCAATGCGGGGAAAACTCTTGTTTTCCCCGCACCCGTGAGTAGTTGACAGTAGACAGTGTACAGTATTCAGTAACAGCCGAAAAGCTGTTCGCTCGTTTATCACTTTTGAATAACCTTAACAATTTTTCCCGCTATAAGGTTATTTCACGTTTGAGGTTGTTTTCCGTTCTACACCTCTCCTAGGATTGCCGTTTTAAAAACATGGTTTTTAAAACGGCAATGCGGGGAAAACTCTTGTTTTCCCCGCATCCCCAGGTTCAATGCCGTAGGCATTTAACCTGATGCGCCTTTTGCCGTTTGCGGGGACTCCGTCCCCGCACCCCTGCCAAAGGGGAAAAATTTTTTGAAAAAAATTTTTCCCCTTTGGAATCCCTTTTCAAAAAACTTTCGTGCGACGCCCGTTAGGTCGTTTTAAACGGAAACGTTGTTCTCCGCTCAAAACTAATTCTAGCCTCTTACCTCTTATCTCTTACATCTAAAAGGGGAAACCCTTTTTCAAAAGTTTCCCCCTTGGTCGTTATTCAATTTCAAGATGTCTTGCTTCCGGAGCTTTCTCCTGCTTTTTCGGCAGATTAAGCGTCAACACGCCGTTATCATATTTCGCCTTGATACCGTCGGCTTCGATCCCCGAAATATCAAACTGCCTGCTGTACTTTCCGTATGACCTCTCGATACGGACGTATTTATCTTTCTTTTCTTTCTGCTCGTGCTCCGAATGGCGCTCGGCATTTATAGTCAGCGTGTTGTCGGTAATGTCAAGATGAATGTCTTTCTTGTCAAATCCAGGCAGATCCGCTTCAAGCACGAAATGATCGCCCTCGTCCGTAATGTCCGTCTTAAATTCCGCAATATCTCCGCTGCGGAAAAAAGGCGAGTCTCCGAAAAACTTTCTTTCAAATTCTTCCATTTCATTGAACGGATTGTACAAAGCATCGCTCATTCTGCGATAAGGTCTTAAATCAAACATAAAACATACCTCCTGAAAATATATTCTTTACTGTAGTATTATTTGCCGTTGTCCTCTTTAAATTCATCGGGATCAGTCCTTTCTTTTTTTCTTTCTGAATATATTCTAAGTCCCGTTTGTTAAAACTGTGTTATGGTTTTGTGAAAATAAGATGAAAATTAGCACTCTCGCTTTGAGAGTGCTAAAAAGTTATATTTGCGAATTATTTTTGACAGTATTTTACTTGTCAATACCCTTATTGCCTTTAATTGCCTGCGTCCGAATTATTGTCGTCTTCAATTTTTAAAACATTATCGTCATCGCTGTCGATCTGTCCGACATTGATAAGGCAATCTTCAATAGCCTGCGAACGCTGTCCGATAAGTTTTCCGAGATTTTCATCGGCTTGTCTGATTTGTTTTTGTGCAGTTCTAAGCACATCTCCGAATGACTTAAATTCTTTCTTTGCCGATTCAAGTATTTTCCAGACCTCGCCGCTTTTCTTCTGAATAGTTACAGCACGGAAACACATCTGCAAACTGTTCAGCATTGCCGCCATTGTAGACGGACCGCAGACGTTCACTCTGTATTCGTTCTGCAAACGTTCTACAAGCCCCATTTTTATCACTTCGGCATAAAGCCCCTCTGTCGGCAGGAACAGAAGCGCGAAATCGGTTGTATAGGGAGGAACTATATACTTGTCGCGAATGCTCTTTGCTTCGCGCTTTATCTCCGATTCAAGAGCCGAGCGCTTTTGTTTTACGGCGTCCTTATCTCCGCTTTCATAAGCCTCCAGAAGATCCGTAAATTTATCCTGCGGGAATTTGGAATCTATAGGCAGATATGTAAAACCGTTCTTTTCCGAGCTTGGCAGTTTAATAGCATAGTCTACCTTTTCATCTCTGCCGCGGACAACAGCCTGCTGATAGCTGTACTGTCCCGGGGCAAGTATCTGATCGAGTATAGCGCCGAGCTGTATCTCTCCGAGAGTACCTCTTGTCTTAACGTTTGCTAGAACATTTTTGAGGTCTGAAACACCCGTAGCAACGCTCTTCATCTCGCCAAGCCCTTTATGTACCTGTTCAAGACGATCGTTCACCGCCGAGAACGACTGTGCGATCCTGTCATTCAGCGTTTTCTGGAGCTTTTCATTTACCGTATCGTTTATCTTGTCAAGGCTCTGACGGTTTTCGGTGCGGAGCTTCTCAATGCTCTCGCTGTTGGATCTGCGGACGATTTCAAGCGAAGCGAGAATTTCCTCGCGTATTTTGTTAAAGTCATTTTCAAGTTTCAGGAGTTTTTCGTTTACGTTGCTGTTTATTCTGTCGAGGCTCTGACGGTTTTCGTCACGCTGTTTTTCCGTATCGGCGGAGCTTTGCTTTCTGGAGCTTTCGAGCGAAGCAAGTATATCCTCGCGTATCTTATTGAAGTCATTTTCAAGTTTCAGGAGCTTTTCGTTTACGTTATTGTTTATCCTGTCGAGGCTCTGCTGATTTTCTCCGCGAAGTTTGTCCATGCTTTCGGTATTAGATCTTCTTATCTGCTCAAGAGAAGAGGAAATATCTCCGCTTATTTTTGAGAACTCGCTTTCAAGACGAGAGAGCTTTTCGTTTGCGTTTTTCTGCTGTATTTCCTGAGAACTGCGGAGGTTGTCTCCGAGCATTGAAATATTATTGACAACAGAGTTGTTTACTCTGCTCACCTCGTCCATAAGCGTTTTGGAGTTTAATTCGGACTGTTGTTTTAAAACTTCAATGTCCTGAGAAAGTTCGCTTATCTCTTCTTCAATTTCTTCCTGCCGGCTGTCGGGTTTCCTTTTGCTTTGCAATACAAGCATAATTATCAGCAAAACGACATTTATTCCCGAACAAACCAGCGCAAGTATTTCTACGGTTTCCATAGACTGTTTCCTTTCCTTATCTTTGATGATACGACAGTGATGTTTTCAAAAACTTCTGACTCTATATATTGTATCACATCTTTTAGAAATTGTCAATAAAAAGTATCAGGCTGTCGAGCCATTTCATCCGACAGCCTGATATTGATTTATTTTACGTTCCGTATAATTCTGTTTAGGTGATATTGCCCGCCTTAAATTCGTTCCACTTATCTTCTCCGAAATATGAAATAACATCTTTGACCGAAAGATACCCATACTGATCTTTCTCTTCAGCATTTTCAACAGGAAAAGCGCTTTGTTTGTCGGGATTCAATAAACAAAAGGAACCGCTGTCGAGCTTATGAAGTGAAAGCAAATATGTATGTTCTTCTTCGAGTATATAATTTTCATCTTCAGCGACAGAAATATCGCTTATGGTCGGATGTTCTTTGACTTTCGAAAGCGCGATGATCTGCTCGTCAATATGCCTGTCTCTTATTCCGCCGTATTCTTTAAAAGTAAAAGTGCCCGAAGCATTGCCTTTATACGATTTCAGAATTTCGACCGTATAATTTGTATACAACATTTTATCATGTTCCTCTGTTTGTGCTGTCGGGGGAAGTCCTGTACGAAAATCAAGTACTTCAAACGATAAAGACTTTACTTTTCCGATAAATACCATATCCGCCGCGTCTGCAAGTTCATCGGGAGTTTCATAAACCTCATACTGAAAAGTAAAAAACGATAAGTAATCTCCGCTGATGTCCCAGTCTATATCGGTCATTTCAGAGCAAGCCGACAACATAAGCACCGCCGCCAATACCGCCGCAATAGATTTAATTTTCATGGTCGTTACTTCCTTTCATTAGTAAAAATAATTCTAAGACTAAAATCTATGCTTAAGACGATTATAGCACAAGAAGTCCTCTTTGTCAACAGATTGCTGAAGAACTGTCAGAATTCATCGGCATTATATTTCACAAAAAACTGTACTTTTGTCAATGATGTGAGACAAAAAATATAAAAAAATAAGGAGATCAAAATAAAGTTGAGGATAGGAATTTG
>CANQVE010000032.1 GCA_947627205.1 uncultured Clostridia bacterium
TTTCAAAAAATTTTTCTTTTGTATCTTAATTTTTATATAAATTGTCGGAACGAGAAAGGGGTTTATATACGAACTGACCGCGCCTTACGGCGCGGGAATTAAAAGTTTTGGAAAGAGGGTTCAAGGGGGAAAACCTTTTTTAAAAGGTTTTCCCCCTTGTTTCCTTTTTACCCTACCGCTTTTTCCAGCTCCTCAAACGAAGTTATAAACTGTTCGAGGGTTTCTCTTGCACTATTCAAGCGATCGTTGTCTATCTCGCCCTTAATAAGATCCTTGTATGCGTCCATTGCGCTGTTATATGCGTTTGTGTAGATCTCCGAGCATTCGTCATACATGCCCTTAAGCACGCTGTCCGCTTCTATCTTCGACATCATTTCACTGTCATTCGTTATCGCGTCGAGCTTGCCCTTGTATTCGCCAAGCACTGCAACTATCTTATCCGCCTTTATCTCCGTGAAATCGGGGATCAATCCCGCCTTTATCTTGTACTTCTTTTCAAGCGCATCTTTCTCGGCATCTAACGCCTTTGCGCGGTCCTTAAAGCCGGAATACTGCTCGTAGCTTAAAGCACCATCGCTTTCGCTGTATGCATTCGCAAGCTCACTGTAAAGCTCTGCATAGCGGTTATGTATGTCCACCGCCTGCTTGCGGAGATCCTTGTCGTTTACATTATACTTCTGCGCAAAGTCCGTTATTTCATTCGCGTTGTCTCTTATACTGCCCGCAAGACCGTTTATCTCGCTTTCGCTTATCTTTCCTGCCGCGTCTATAAGCGCGTTTATGTATTCAACAGCTGCGTCTCCCGCTTCTCCCGCATTCTGCGAGCTTATCTTATCGCGCATTTCTTCAAGAAGCGCTATGTATTCGCTTCTTTCATCTTCGCCAAGCTCACCGCCCTTTGAAAGCGCCGTTACATCTATCGTTTCGGACGGCTCGCTGAGGTCCTCGGTGTTGGCTTCGGCTGTAATATCACACTTTACGGTTATGCTTCCCGTTTCTTCCGACTTAAATTCAGTTACGGTATTAAGCGTTTTCCCGCTTACGGAAAGCGTTATTCTGCACGGTGAATTATTAAGCGCGTCAACTGCTTCATTAGGAATGTTGTAATCTTTCGCAAATTCCTCGGAAACCGAAACGCTTATGTCAAACGTTCCGACCTTTATATCTTTCCCGCAGAACTTTGCCGATTTAAGACCGTCATATTTAATGTCAGCTTTTGCCTCATTGCCCTGACTGTCCGTTATTGTGATCTTTGACTTGCCCGCGCTGTTGCTTTGGCTTTCGGTCTTTACGGAAACCTTAACTCCGTTTTTGTTTTTCTCCTCAAAAGCGCCGTTCTTTCCGTCAACATAAGAAACGCCATAGACTGTTTCGCCGTCCGCGCGCAATTCATACGATTTTGCGAGGACATTTCCCGCATTGTCCACAAGAATTTTCGAGCGGAGCGCCGAATTATCTATATCCCCGAGCATGTCTTTAATTGTATCTTCAAGATCGCCGTCGGATAATTCCGTTCCTATGCTGTTTAAATATTCCGTCAGCTTGCCCTTTAAATAACTGTCATTTGCAACTTTCTTGCATATATCCGAAATGAGCTTTTCGGTCCGGCTCTTGCTGAAATCGGCAGTGATAAGTTTTCCCGAAGCGGAAACTCCCGAAACTGAAAGCTCTCCGTTTTCCATAGTGACCGTGCTTTGCTTATAGGCTTCTATATAAATGTCAATAACTTCACCTATCAGGCGCTCTATTTCTTTTCCGTCAAGCTCCAGCGACGCGGTCTTTTCCGAATTAACTTCTCCTGTGTCAGCCATTAAAGCCTTTGCCGACGCAAACGGGAACACAATATAAGTCTTGCCCTCGGAATTGCACAGAATTTTCACATCTGTTTTCAAGCCCTTTATGTCCGCGCTTGCTTTAAATGCCGCGGAGCTTTCGCCAGAAGTTGCTCCGAAATTAAACTTCGAGCCGTTTATATTCTCTAAAAGTTTTGAAACCTCGTCCGCGCTCATGCCGTATTCTCTTGCGAGAGCAGACTTTGCCCCGTCGGAAAGCTCGGCGTTTATTTCAAAAGCCACTGTTGCGGAATTTGTTCCGCAGGTCTCTTTCATAATGCTGTTAAATGCGGGAATAAGCGCGCTCATATTCACCGTATTTCCCGAAAGCATATTTTCGGACACAACGGCTCTTCCGTTAAAATTGCCGAGCGCAAGAGAACCTAAAGCGGAATAAAGCTCGCTCGTTATTTTTATACTGCCGGAAATTGAACTCTTGTCAAGCTCCTCGTTCATTTTCTTCAGCGAATTGCCCTCGACCATTGCGCCGTAATTTGCCTTGCCCATAAATGTACTTAGTACCGTTGCCGAATTAGTAAAGCAGAATACAGCCCCCGCAATAAGCGCAAGCACAAGTATAATAACTATCGTGATAATAACGGGCTTTTTACGGCTTTTCTTTATTACTGCAACGGGTGCGTTTGAAACCACATTCGGCGACTCGGAGTTTCCTCTTGTCTTATTTGGATCATACGGCGGTACATATCCTTTGCTAATATCATCAGACGGTCCGCCATAAGAAGTCTGCTTTTTCGGAACAGAATATGCCTCGTGATTATCGGGCTTCGGTTTGTTCCCGTCGAAAACAGATATAGTAACATCAGAGGGCGCTTTTGCACTATGCGAAACGGCACTGTCCGCTCCGTTATTTTCATCGGGCGAAACAGCTGCGTCCATATCAAAGCTGCCGAATGCCTGTGAAACTTCTTCTATAACGGGCGCAATAACGGGAACTTCAAAGTCGATATCCTCGTTTATATCGTTTTCAATTTTAGGTTCTTCTTTTTTCGCGGATACCGCCTGCATACTGCTGTTTACGGCAGGCTCTTCTTCTATTTTCGTTCCGCAGACTATGCAGAACTTTGTATTTTCAAGAAGCTCGCTGCCGCACTGCCTGCAATACCTTGTTTTCTTTACAGGCTCTCCGCAGACAATGCAGAACTTTGCTCCCTCGGGTATTTCACTGTTACATTTATTGCAAAGCATAAAACTATCCTTTCAATATAAGATATTAGGCGAATACTGCCCGAAACGGCTGTAAACGTCAAATCTTCCCATAAAAAACTAACGCACAGCAGGACAAAAAAGTGTCTACAGTTTTATTATACTTTATTTGGATTTTCACGTCAATAGCTTTTTACACAAAATTCAACCGTAATTAGGAAACGGTTTTGTTTAATTTGTACTTCTAGAGGTGAGAAGTAAGAGGCTAGAAGCTAGAGGCTAGAGGCAAGAAGATGTTTCGAGCGGAAAACAACGTTTCCGCTATCCGACCGCGCCGTAAGGCGCGGTATATGGGTTTCCAAAGGGCGCATTGCGCCCTTTGGTGGGGGTGCGGGGGCAAAGCCCCCGCAATCCGCTTCAAAAGCGCTAAAGGGTGCGGGGAAAACAAGAGTTTTCCCCGCATTGCCGTTTTAAAAACCGTGTTTTTAAAACGGCAATCCTAAAACAAGTTTTGAGCGAGGAAGTACATTCGATACGAAAAGCCTCAAAGCGGGAAAGCAAAGTCATTAAGGCTATTCAACGGTACATAATGAGAGAACTGCCTTTCGGCTGTTCGCTGAATATAATGTGTAAATAAAAAAGAGGTAAGAATCTAAACTCTTACCTCTTACTTATTACTTCTTTTTACCTTGTAGCGTTACGTTCTTTTGCGCCGATGTATCTGTTGTCGCCCATTTTAAGGACATAAACGTCTACATTTACCGCTCCCCATTTGCAGGAATCCTTATAGCTTCCCATAAACACATCTACCGTAACTCTGCCGTCGAGCAGTCCTATTCCCGTATCCGCCGCGATCGCATAGCCGTAGACGCGTTTTCCGTTCTGTGCAACGATATAAAGCTCGCTTCCGTAGGGGATAACTTTCGGGTTTACCGCTACTGTTCCGACTACCGCATAACGTCCGCTCGCCGTAAGAGAGCCTGCGTGCGCGGAATAGGCTGTAGCCTTGCCCGAAACGACCTTTACATAATTTTCGGGGATACCGTTTACGAGTTTTACCTTGTCAAGCTCGTCATTATCGAGCTTTGCATAAGGCACCTGAAGCGATGTACCTTTGCCGATCACCTCGTTTACGGGTTCTTTTGAAATTACCTCGTCTATCATCTCGCTCTCCACATACTCTCCGTCAATGTAGAGATCTCTGTAAGTAGTGGTCTTTACGCCTTTTTTACCGCTTGAAAGAACTTCCTGCGTGCCGATCTTAAGGTTTGGATCGTCAACATACTCCGTTTTATACGGAAGCTCCATCCATGCGTCTCTGTTTGCATACTTAACGCGGGATACCTTTATAGCAATACCCGAATAAAGCATTTCGTCAAGTTCCGTGTTTATGATATCATCTTCGCCGAGTTTAACTCCCGCCTCTGCAAGAGCGTCGGCTACATTTCCGCCCGTCATTCTGAGCTTGTTTGTCTTTTTGTCGGCTATGACAGTAACGTCGAATGCGCGCTTTATATCAATGTATATCTTGTCATTCGTGTTTACCAAAGACACAACGTCGCCGTCGTAAATTTCAATTTCCGCTTCGCTGAGAATGCTGTCAAGGTTCGTTTCATTTGTCTTTAACTCTTTTACAGCGCCGTTGTCCGTGATATAAACGGTACTTCTGAAATAGAGCGCACCCGTTATAACTGCGACCATAAGCGCCATAGAAATAATGATCGTGAGCTTTATGACCTTTCCTCGGCTCGCAAAGCTCTTCATCTTCTCCTTTATTACCTGTGGTTTCATACTTTTCTCTGATCCTCCAAATCAGCCTTTGTTCGGAAATTCCGAACACCCTCCATTATCTGTCGTTCCGTAAGGCTTGTTTTTCAAGCGTCAGGGGCATGCCCTCCCCGGACGCTTAAGCCTTACAGACCGTCTTTATGTCAACCCGTAAAGTTTTTTACAGTGCCAAGGGTATGCCCGCCCGCGGCGCTAAAACTTTACAGAGAGTTTTTCCTTTTCGGTCTTTTATCTTTTTTCCTATTATACCAATTTCTTTCGTGAATGTCAAACATAAAAACATTGTTAAATTTGTTAAATCTGCCCAAAAATGTTTTGAAACAAATTTGTAAACCCGAAATATCGAGTGCGTAATTTGGAAGATACTGTAAAATGTCAAAAAGATTGTTGTTAAATTAGCTAAAAAGCTAAAGTTGAATTTTGTGGAGAATTTTAACAAAAATAAAGCGCCGATACCTCTCGGCGCTTGTTAAAAATATACAATGCACGCATTATGCGCTTTACGAATATTTTTCGATTATCCTATAATGAACTTCTTTATATCGTCAGCGAAATCACCGCACTGTTTGTCTGTGCCGTGGACGGTGACGGTGAGGGGTTTTTCAAGGTCAAGGCTGAAAATTCCCATAATGCTTTTTGCGTCTACGGCGTATCTTCCCGCGCAGACGTCGATCTCAAACGGACATTCGTTTGTAATTGTCACAAATTCCTTTACGTCGCTTATTGACGAAAGCTGTACTTTATATTCTTTCATAACTCATCTTCCTTTCTTTCAGTGACAGTATATCAAGTTTTTTAAAAATTGTCAATACATTCTTGCAAAATTTGTTGTTTTAAAGTATAATAAAATACAGACGGCAGAAGAATTTGTTTATTTTTCCCGACCGAATGTTTAAGGAGAATAACCGTGGATATAAGGACATTTAAAGTAATAACGCTCGGCTGTAAGGTCAATTCCTGCGAGAGCGCGTTAATTGAAAAGAATATGCTCGAATACGGCTTTAAAGAAGCCGACCTCCCCGACATATACATTATAAACAGCTGTGCGGTGACAGGAGCTAGCGTTGACAAGGCGAGACGGCTGGTTGAGAGCCTGAAAAAGAAGCTTCCCGAATGCACCGTCGTTTTGTGCGGGTGTTATCCGCAAAGTTTTCCGAACGCCTTGAATGAATGCTCCGCCGACATTATCACGGGCAACTCTGCGAAAGACAAGATACCCGAAATGATAGAAAATTATTTAGAAAACAAAGAACGTGTCGTTAAAATTGACGCGCTCCCGAGGGATTATGACGAAAACTCGGCTGTTCCCGACGAAAACAGAACGCGCGCTTTTATAAAGATAGAGGACGGCTGTGACAGATATTGCTCGTACTGTATAATTCCTACTGCAAGAGGCAGAGTAAGGTCGCTTTCAATTGAGAAAATTTACGGGCAGGCTTTGCAGTGCGTTAATGACGGGCACAAGGAGCTTGTTCTCACGGGGATTAACCTCGGCTGTTACGGGCAGGAATACGGGCTGACGCTTGCGGACGCAGTTGAAGCCGCGGCGAGGAGCGGCGTTTCTCGGTTAAGGCTAAGTTCGCTTGAGCCCGAAATGCTCTCGGACGGCATTATTGAGCGCCTCGGAGGGGTTAAAAACCTCTGTCCGCATTTTCATCTCTCGCTTCAATCGGGCAGTGACAGTGTGCTGAAGAAAATGAACAGGCGCTATACGTCCGAAGAATACGCGCATATTGCTGGGAAATTCCGCGAGGTTTTTCCCGACTGCTCGATAACGACCGACATCATTGTCGGATTTCCAACCGAGAGCGAAGATGATTTTCTAAAAAGCATTGAATTTGCACAAAAAATGCAATTCGCCAAAGTTCACGTTTTCCCGTTTTCGGCTCGGAGCGGAACTGCCGCAGCGAAAATGGAACAGCTCGGCAGAAGCGTAATTTCCGAGCGGGCGAAGCGACTTCTCGCCGAAGCCGAGAAACTCGAACGCGCGTTTTTTGAACGGCAGGTCGGGACGCTTCAGACCGTGCTTATTGAAAAGCCGAAATCGGCGAAATACAGCCAAGGCTTTACGGAAAAATATGTACCCGTAAGGATAATGTGCAAAAATATCCCCCGCCACACGCTTCTCCCCGTGAGGATAGTAAAAGCGGAAGACACGTTTTGCGTGGGGGAAGAAGTCACAGGAACTTAAAAAGGGAAAGCAAACTGCTTTCCCTTTTTGTTTTTATTTATCGGTTATATTAAGCTCTTTTTTCAATGCCGTTTGCAGGAGCTGTGAAAAATTTATATTTGCCTTTTCCGCTTCGTAACACAGCCAGCTCGGCAGAGTGCAATTTTTCTTTACTGTTTTTGTCTCGCTTTTACGGCGGTATTCCGTAAAGTCAACATCAACAAGCGACACAATTTCGCCCTTTTCCGGTTTTATATCTTTTGCGCTCCTCGCAGGCGGTATGCTCTCCCCGTCATCTTCCATATCAATTCCCATTAAGCCTATAGCGTCGCGCGCCATTTCTATTGCTTCTGTCAAGCTGTCGCCCTCGGTATTGATATTGAAATCAGGAATAAACACGGTATACCCCTTTTCATCGGGTGTTAAAACAATAGGGTAAGAATTTTTCATAATAAAAACCTCCGTAATAATATAATTATTTTCAGGCACAGGAGCTTATTTCAGCCCTCGCCTTTTGATGATAGCCTTTGCAAGATTTTCCTTGACTTCTTTGTGTCTCGGAATGGATTCTTTGTCAATTCCATTTGTGTATATGTCGTGGTCTCCGCCGTTTCTCTTTAAATACCAACCGTTTCTTTCAAGCAATTTTATTAAGTCAATTCGTTTCGTTAGTATCACCTCTTCTGTATAATTATATTATACGCCTTTAATGCGTATTTGTCAAGGCTTTTTTTAATCTTTTCTTCCAAGGAAAATAAAAACGCTTTCGGGTTTTCCGAAAGCGTTTCTTCTTTTATCTATCAGTAATATTAAGCTCTTTTTTCAATGCCGTTTGCAGAACTTGAGAAAAGTTTATCCCCTTTCGTTCCGCCATAATATTTAACCAATGGGGAACGGTGAGCGTTTTCTTATCGGATTTATTTTCAAAGAAAATGCGATAGTCCATAGTGTCGCAGGAAATCAAAGTTGCAAACTCGTTTTTTCCGCACTTTATTGACTTTATATCGGACGGCGCAGGTATCTTTTCTCCGCGCTCCTCCATATCGTAGAGCATTAAGCAAAGGGCATCCTTTGCCATTTCAATGCCGTCAACTATATTTTTCCCTTGTGTAAAACAACACTTTACATCGGGAAATGCTATTGAAAACAAACCGCTTTCTTCTTTTGTAAAAATTGCAGGAAATACATATTTTGACATAAAATTATCTCCGTTCAAAATGCGCGATTGTTTCAACACCGCTTGCTTTTAGACATAAGAGGTTAGTAATTAAACGCGTGTTGCCTTTTGATTGAATTATAACACGTATTTTACACGTAGTCAAGGGCTTTTTTTATTTTTTTACTTCCAAATGTGCAACGCCCGTTTTGTGGCTCGAAAATAAAACGCTGTTCCCCGCTCAAACCCTCTTTTAGAATTGCCGTTTCAAAGCATGGCTTTGAAACGGCAATGCGGGGAAAACTCTTGTTTTCCCCGCACCCTTTAGCGCCTTTTGCCGTTTGCGGGGGCTTTGCCCCCGCGCCCCCACCAAAGGGCGCAATGCGCCCTTTGGAAACCCAAATACCGCGCCTTACGGCGCGGTCGGATAGCCGAAACGCTCTCCGCTGAATAAAAAAAGAGGCTTAGTGGCTTAGTGGCTAGGTTTTAAACTCTAGCCTCCAAGCCTCTAAGCCTCTTGACCTCTAAAAGATTTTATGAACCTACGTTAAGTCTGAAGTACGTTCCGCCCTCGCCGTAGTAATTATTCACGCCGTCTTTCGTGGACGAAACCTCGCTCGACTGAACGCCGAAAAACGATCCGTTTGCAAGTCTGCCAACTTCGGTGAAATGAAGATTATCAAGAGTGTATTGTAAGAACTGAGGCATTTCCGTGGCGTCTTCGCTTAAAGGTCCCGTGTACATAGGAAACTCATGGTCGCCGTAGCCCGTGAAAAATACTTTTACAAGGTTGTTTCCCGGCGTTCCGTTCAGATCGTCCTCAAGCGTATCATCATAATGTACAAGCGCATAGTAGAACCCGTCCTGTCCGTCAAACAGCGCGTCCATTTCCTCCTGATAAGCCTGAACAAACGCATGGTTCCAATCCTCGTCGGATCTGTGCTTTCTCGAAAGAACATTCGCCTCGGCTACATCCGCATAGTCAGATGCATACGCGTCTACCCACTGTATCTTCATGTCCTTAACTTCCATAGCTATAAACACATATTCCCTTATCGGGCGGTTTCCGCCGAAGTTTTTGTCATATATCATGACCTTGTTTCCTGCGTTGGTGTCAAGTTCGTGAGCGCCCGTATAGTCGCGCTCAACTCTCGAAAACTTCGACATCAGGTGCTGTACAGCCGTATAATAGTCCCTCGCGCCCTCTGTTACACGGTTTCTGTTTTCATCAATACCGATAAAAGACGGCAGAACAACCGCAAGCATAGCCGCGATTATCGCAAGTACTACGACAAGCTCAATGAGCGTAAAACCTTTATTTCTATGCAGTTTCATATATAACCTCCCGCTGAATTTTTGTTTTTATGCAATCAATTTTCGTCAATACCACAAAAACAAGAACTCAGCCGTTTAATAGCTGCGGCGAAGTTCCGACAAGCGTTCCGTCGCTCGCAATGCCGTTTGAGCCCTCCCAGAAATCATTTCTCGAAAAGTCCGCGAATGTCGGGAGATTTTCGGTCGATTCCCTTTCGTTTATGCAATAGCACACCGCCGCGACCGCGCCTTTGTCTATATACCCTACGGCAAACATCTCGCGGTAGCCTAAATTCTTTATAAGATAGTCGCTCAGGCTCTTTTCCATTTCTTCTTCGTTTTCTTTTTCAAGCCAAAAGCCGTCGGAAAAGTCCGATTTATATTCGCCTTTATCCGCTGTTATCTTAACCGAGGGATCTTTTCCCGAATTGTCCGACTTGTTTATCAGATGACCGTCGCGGTCTGCGTTCAAAAGCCACGAGTTTAAAGACGTTCTTATGTCCGTCGCGGTCTTGTTTACCGAAGCAAGGCGCGCGTCCTGTGCCACGCCGATAAGCGTCGGGATAAGAATTGAAGCCAAAATTCCGATTATAGCTATAACTACGACAAGTTCGACGAGCGTAAACGCTTTTTTAGATTTTAGGCGAAAAAGTCTTTTCATAAGAATTACCTGTCCGAAATACACAATATCCCTCGGCGGGATATTTCCCGCCGAGGAATTTGCGCTTTTAAGATTGATCGCTAATTAGCTCTTGTCTGCTGCAAGTTTGGGGTTAGTACCAACGATCTGGTTGTCAGATTTAACGCCGCTCTTGTTGGGGAATATAGCTGTTTTGAGGGATTTCCATTCAGCTGCTGTTGTACCGATTGTTGTTGTTTCGTCAGCGCCCATCTGAATTGCGAGACCTACAACACCGCCGTCTTCGATAGCAAGCTCAACTTTAGCGCCCTTAACGTCACGAGCTTCACTTTCCATGTAGGTGCAGAAGTCGTAATCCTTATCATCTTTGCCTTCCCATGAACATTTGCTACTTCCGGGGAAAGTAGGATCGTCTGTTGTATTCGGTTCATAATCCCACGCACCATTACTATCTACTGTAAACTTCAATACGACAGGGTTCTCTTTCATTACCAAAGTAGCCTTGTGCATGTTGCTTGCGTTTGTAATAAACGTAGCAGCAAGGGTTCTGAGGGTGTTAGCCGCAGAGTCAGCAGATGTGATGTTCGCATCCTGGACAACGCCGATCAGCGTAGGAATAAGAATTGCAGCAAGTACGCCAATGATAGCGATTACTACAACGAGCTCTACGAGAGTAAAGCCCTTTTTGGCTTTCAAAGCCTGAAGTTTCTTTATCATAGTAAAGACCTCCTGTAAAAAAGAATTTGTTATGTATAACCCCGGCGGAGTTATATCCGTAAACGTTTACAAAAGCTATCAGATTTTTCTGTAATTTGCTTTTGTATTTATATTATATCAAACTTTTCGGAAATTGCAAGCGTTTTTTAAAAAAAAATTCTCAAATATCCAATTTTCGTTAATATTTATTCAAACGCAAAACTTTCATTTGTGCAATTTAACAAGGAAATCGTTGAAATTGTTGAAAAAAATCGCAACTTTGAACAATACCCGACAGGATTTTCCACACGATGTTGATTGTTTAATAAGGGGGGTTTGGTGAAATTTACTTTTTGCGACCGCAAACAAAGCACTTTTCGGGTGCACGCCTATGAATAAAAACAAGTTTATCCAAGAAAGACAACCTGGGGCGGCGCCGCGATTTTGCTGAGCGGAGCGAAGCAAAATCACGAGCGGAGCGAGTTAGCCGCGCAAGCGGCGCGGCGCCGCCCGAGCGGGGGCTGTGCGTATGGTGCGGAAAACTTTCGAGCGGGAAAGCACGTTTCAGCTTTGCGCCTATAGGTCAAATCCACGAGATAATGAGAGGACAACTTTTAGGATGTTACTGAATACTGTGCACTGTACATTGTACACTGTCAACTGCCAACAAGCTCCCCGCTGTAACAACGAAGAGCTTTTAAGTTGCTTGTGTGCCTATTGTCCAAAAACAATCTAAATCATATCCGCGAAGCGGATACCAAAACTGACTACTGTACCCTGTCTGCTGTCAACTGCCGATCAGCCCATTTCGAGGTAGCGCTTATATTCGGTAATATCCTGACAGCGGCTTCTTGCAACGGCGTCGTCTATCTTTCCCGTGCGGACAAGGCGCGCCAGATCCTGGTCGAGTGTGAACATTCCCTGCTTCTTTCCCGTTGCGATAGCTGTCGGTATCTGGAATATCTTGCCCTCGCGTATCATTGCTCTTACGGCGTCTGTTGCCGCAAGAATTTCGAGCGCCGCACAGCGTCCCTTTCCGTCAGCCGTCGGAACAAGCGTCTGCGAAACTATTCCGACAATGGAGTTTGCGAGCTGTGAGCGTATCTGTCCTTGAGAGTGAGGAGGATAAACGTCGATTATACGGTCGATAGTATCAGCCGCGCCCGTTGTATGGAGCGTTGAAAGAACGAGGTGTCCTGTTTCAGCGGCAGTTACGGCGGCGTTTATCGTCTCAAAGTCACGCATTTCTCCGACGAGTATAACGTCGGGATCCTCACGGAGCGCCGCACGGAGCGAGCCTGCGAAGCTGTCAACGTCCTGGCCTATCTCTCTCTGGTTTACCATGCACTGTTTATGCTCATGTACATATTCTATAGGATCCTCGACGGTGATTATGTGGCAGTTCTTTCTTATGTTTATGTGGTCGATCATTGCCGCGAGCGTCGTAGACTTACCCGAGCCCGTAGGTCCCGTGACAAGCACAAGTCCTCTCGGCGCAAGCGCAAACTCTCCGAGTACAGCGGGAAGATTAAGGTCGGAAAGCGTAGGGATATCGTCTCTCAAAAGACGGATAGCGACCGCATGATAACCGCGCTGTCTGTAGACGTTTACTCTGTGTCTGAATTTAGAAGCCGACACATACGAAAAGTCCGTGTCAAGTCCTTTTGAGATAGATGCTTTCTGCTTGGGTTTTGTAATTTGGTTTATAACGCCTACTATCATTTCTTCGGTGCATTCTTCATAGCCCGAAAGTTTTCTGATAGAACCGTGAAGTCTGACAATGGGCGGAAGTCCTTTTGTAAAATGCAAGTCCGAACAGCCCAAATCTCTCGCCTCGTCGAGTATTCTGTTTATGTCGAGTTCAGTTTCCAATGCCTTGTCCTCCTTATTATTATACGCTGTAAGTAGCCTTTACAAGCTCGTCCATTGACGTTCTTCCCGCAAGCACCATTTTTGTTACGTTATCACGAAGCAAAAGCGTGCCGTTTTTCGTAGCAAGCTCACCTATCTGCTCCGCTGTGCCGCCCGAGGAAATAAGCTCCTTTACGTCGGGAGTTGTAACGATTATCTCGTGAATAGCGGTACGTCCCGAATAGCCCGTGTTGTGGCAGGCTCTGCATCCGCCCGGGTGAGGTCTGTATATCTGGACAGGCTCTTTCTTGCTCATAAGTTTAAGTTCGTCGGGATCTGTAAGCGTGAACTTTTCCTTGCACTCATTGCAAAGCAGTTTTACAAGTCGCTGTGCAACTATTCCGACGAGCGACGAAGCGACCATGTACGGCGCAACGCCCATATCCACCAGACGTATAATTGTCGAAGCCGCGTCGTTTGTATGGAGCGTCGAAAGCACGAAGTGTCCCGTGATAGCCGCTCTTATGGCGATATCGGCGGTCTCACCGTCACGAATTTCTCCGACCATTATGATGTCGGGATCCTGACGGAGTATCGAACGAAGCGCCGCCGCAAAGGTCATGCCCGCCTTGTCGTTTATCTGGCACTGGTTTACGCCGTCTATTTTCTTTTCGACAGGATCCTCGACCGTAACGATATTTACGTTCGGCTGTGAAAGCTCGCCGAGGGTAGCGTAAAGCGTCGTGGATTTACCCGAACCCGTAGGTCCCGTAACGAGCATAACGCCGTTCGGGCATTTGATTATCTGCTTGAACATCTGGTAGTTATAGTCGGTCATGCCGAGGTCGGTAATTTTACGGGTTTTCTCGTCGGCAGTTGAAAGCAGACGTATAACGCACTTTTCGCCGTAAACGCAGGGGATCGTCGAGATACGGACGTCGAGGTTTACTCCGTCAATTCGCGTTCCGTATCGTCCGTCAAGCGGTATTCTTCTTTCGGCGATATTCATTCCGCCCAAAATCTTTATACGGGTAATAACGGAGTTATGAAGCGCGGGAGGAATTCTCATCTGCTGTTCAACAAGTTCGCCGTCTATTCTGAAACGAACTCTTGTTCTGTCCTTGAACGCTTCTATATGAATATCCGAAGTGTTTGTTCTGAACGCGCTTTCTATCATCATGTTTACAAGTTTAACGATAGGTGCGTTGTCAATTCTTCCCTCGGACTCTGCTTTTGCAAGGTTAGCCGCAACGTCCTCTTCGGACATATTCTCGCTTTCGAGCTCGTTCATCGTGCTGTCGAGAGCCTGTGACGAATAATATTTCGTAATGGCGGCTTCTATCTGCGCGCGGGTGGCAATTCTCGGAACAACGTCCATACCTGTCTGAACTTTAAGGTCGTCGAATACCATAAAGTTTACGGGATCGTCTGTCGCGACATAAAGACGGTTATTCTGGAACTGATATGCAAAGCACATCTTTTCCTTTGCCATATCCTCCGAAACCTTATTTACAGCGTCTTTATTTATCTGTATGCTGGCAAGGTCAACATACTGCACTCTAAGGTTTTCGGCGAGCGCCTTTGCAAGGTCTACATCTTTTACATAGCCAAGCTCGACAAGGATAATTCCGAGTCTTTTACCGTTGCCCTTTTCTTTTTGATATTTAAGAGCGGACTCGACCTGCTGGGGAGTGATAAGGTTTTTCTCTACGAGCAAGTCACCTATACGGACGTTTCTTCCGATCGGCATAAAAATTTCCCCTTTCAAATTTTTATTAGGCTTTTTGGTTAGAGCCTGTTATTTTAATTTTCAGTTTTTGCGTTTATCATCTTGAAAAAGATGTGATTTTGTGCTACAATATAAGCACAAATATTTTTATATCAAGGAGGCAAGTATATGCCTGTTGTTGTTATCGTAGTTTATGCGGTGTTTGCGTTTATACTCGGTTCAATTATCGGGAGCTTTTTAAACGTCGTAATTCTCCGCACTCCCGAAAAGATGTCGATAGTTTCCGAGCCGTCGCATTGTTTTTCCTGCGGACATCGCCTTGCGTGGTATGATATGTTTCCGATATTCAGCTACATATTCCTGCGCGGACGCTGCCGCTACTGCGGAGAAAAGTTTTCGCCGAGGTATATGATAGTTGAGCTTATGACGGCTGTTTTATACTGCCTGTCATATCTCATGTTCGCGGTATTTCAGCCCGTTGATTGGTGGAAAATAGGATTTTCCGCGATATTGTTCCCCGTGCTTATCGTTCTTTCAATGATAGACATTGACAGATTTGAAATACCTTATTGGTGCAGCGGAGTCATGGCTGTTCTCGGCATTGCCGCGATATTTATTTTCCCGACAGAAATTGTCTGGTATGAGCGCCTCATCGCTCTGGGAATAATCCTCGTTCTGTTCTCCGTCCTTGTCCTTATCGGAGGAATGGGCGGCGGCGATCTTCAGCTCATGCTTGGCGCGTCGCTGTTACTTGGATACAGAGTGTTCGTGGGATTGTTCATAGGCATTGTCACGGGCGCGGTTTACGGTTCAATAAAGAAATTCCGCGACCACAAGACCGAAAAGAAACTCAGCGAGCAGATCGGTGAAATTGTCACAAGGTGGTATGAAAACCAGCTCGACCGCGGAGTCGGATTTGTTTCCGACGGTCACACCGACATAATCGTCGGCAGTATCAGCGACGGAAACCCCGACATTGAATGGGAGTTTCTCGACGAGAAAGTCTGGGTGGGTTTGCCCGATAAATCGGAGCTTAGCCGCATGCTTCGCGAGAACATCACAGATGAACGCGAGGGCGGCTTTAGGATCTACATTGATGAAGACCGCGTAAAGAAAGTGAAGTATTCGAGGAGAATGGTCTTCGGACCGTTTTTGGCGGTAGGAATTGCCGTTTCGTGGCTCGTAGGCGGCATTATAGTCGGCTGGTATACGAGCTTTATAACTTGATAAAAACTGACAAACATTCGGGGCGAGCTTCTCGCCCCGAATTTTTGTCGGTAAACTCAGAATGTGTTTCTTGTGATATAGAAGATGTAGGTGTCGGTAAGCTCGCCTTCTTCGGGCGTTCTGACCTGGTTAAAGAACATTCTATCGTTAGGGTTCTTAGACGCGTTCAGTTCAATATTCAGCATGCTGACATAGCCTTCGCCTCTTGCGGCATAGTTTGTCATTGTCCCGCTGTCGTAAACATCAACGTTTATCTTCAGCGCCGCGGCAGGCTGTGCGGTGGTTTTGGAAATTACCTGCTCTATTTCTATTGTCGGATAGAGCATGTCATAGAAGCAGTCGTCAAAAACCTGATTTGTCTTGGCTATGGTGTATTTTCCGCCGACGCCGTCTTCAATTTTATTCAGGTTCAGCATAAACTTCGCTTCGTTTGTTCTTTTGTACATTTGCCAATTTACGCTTATGCACCTTACCTGATATTTAGCGCTGTTGTCAGCCATAAACGACTTGAACTTCTGCAGGTCGGAATCGGCAAACATATTTTGCAGGTCGGTGGTTCTCTGAACGTTTCCTGCGTCCGAGCCTACTCTCGCTATGCCCGTATAGACTGCGAAAAACTCGGCATACTTTGTGTTTCTGTCGATATAGGATTCGAGCGTTTCTGCAAGCAGTGTCGCGCGGTTGTCTTTTTGAGTTCCCGCGGCAACTTTCAGAACGGGCGTTACGAAAACTGTCATGCTCACAACAAGCAGTCCCATAAGTCCGACGGAAATTACAACTTCCAAAAGCGTAAAACCCGCATTATTGCGTTTTGATAGTAACCTTTTCAGAAATTTCATTTCAGTCACCGCCTTATTTCGGGAATGCGCCGTAAATGTTCGGACCTGTGCTGTTTCCGCCTACAACTGCCTCTGCCCTGTAAACGCCGTTTTCGCTGTTAGCTCCGAAAGAATCGACTGTAAGTTCGGGATCAACAGTAAACCCAACTTCTATTCTGGTGTGATTATTGCTATCAAAGCGTATACCGTTGCCTTGGAACGGTGTTCCTATTCTTATACCGTTCGGACCGGTTATTGAGGCTGTATATAGATTATATTGGCTCGGCGAATTGCTTGTCGCACCTGTAGCTGAACTAATTTCTGACTTTGAACTAATTGCCGTAAGCTCGGCATTCGGGTTAGCGTCATTTAAATAATTTGCAAACACTATATTTACAGGATTACCGTTTTTATCATAGAAATATAGTCTGTAATTTGCATAGCCTACATCGCCTTTACTCATTGCACTACCGGCTTGAGCACATATATCAAAACAGTAAATATAGCAATCATCTCCACTTGAAATTGCTACTTTTTTCCATGAGCAGTGAGCAGAACAATTTTCGCCGCTTCCGCTCGGGCAACGCGTGTTACCCCCGTTACCCGACCACCACTGGTCTCCATCGTCCCAGCTTCTTCCACATACATTACAAGTCCATTTTTGAGTAGTAGATGTTTTTTTGCCCACATAAGACGAAACCTTATTGATTTTTATATAATCAAATCCTCTTGTACCCGTCAGTCTCGTATTAAAACGATCCATCTGCGAACCGCCGTTGTCGTTAAAGTCATCGTCGTCATCATCATCGTCGTCTTCTTCGGGTGGAGTTGTCATTTCAGCCTTATCTGCTACAAAGTAAGCAAGGCCGTCTACTTCTCCCGTTTCCGTTGCGCCGTTCATCTGATATGGAACATCAAACTTTCCGCCTGCGCCGAAGTCGAACGAAAGTGTTCCGTCCGTATCAGCGCCTGCGTCAAAGGGATTTTTATTGTGTTCTATAAGGTACTGCTCCTGCTCGTCTATCGTTTCGGAAAGCTCTGTGTTCGATTTTCTCTGGAAAGCCACGACATTCAATATCTGAAGAATCATAGCCGACATGATAGCAAACACCGCAAAAGCAATTATAATTTCCACCAGCGTAAAGCCGCTTTTCTTTGAGAATATTCTTTTCAGCATATAAAGCGCCTCCTTTGCTTAGTGTGTTACAAGGTCTATCTTCCAGTCCTTTGATACCGTGAACTTCTGTTTCAGGTCATCGGGATCCATTAGGTCTGTAGGACTCTTGTCGGGTACGCACATAATAAATGACTGGTCAGAGAGGAAGTTATAATCCGAAACAGTCATACCGCCCATAAATTTTACAGCATTGTTTGCACCTGAACCTGTGTTTGCAAAGAATGTGATATATGGGGCATATACATAACCTGCTGTAGAATTTTCAATCAAATATGTCTGTCCGTCTGGACGTAGACCGAAATTAAAACTTGCACTTTCATCACATGATACAAAGTAGATATTTGTTGTTGGTGTAACTACTTCTCCATTGATTTTTTCAAAATCAGCATCATTTCCAGCTGCCTTTACAGCATCTAAATCAACATGGTTGTCACAAATAATATAATTTCCATCCAAATCATAAACATAACTTTTTTCGCACTTTGGACAGAATGTAACCGTTACATTATGCTTTTTACAGGTTACTGTTTGTTTTACCTCATTACATATCTTATGCTGAATAGTGCCGTTTACTTCGTATGCAACTTCTCTCGAACATCTTATTTGATTACCGTCAGCATCTTTTGCAATTACGGGATCATCTATATAGTCATCACAATCATTCCCCGTACACTTGTGGACTAAATTTTTCATTATATTGGGACCAAGTCTTCTTGTGTTATTATCGCTCGTACTTGAACCATAAGATGAATCATCCGGGCTCTTTCCTCCGGCAGCTATCCAGAAATTGTAATGAGCGATAATGCTCTGATCGGTATCTTGATATGTTACACCCTTCGGAATATCAAATACAACGCTGCCTCTGCCCTTTACAAGAACTCTTATGTGTATATCGTCGCCCTTTTCGCCCGTCCATGAAAACAGGTTTTTCTCTCCATCGGGACCTGTTCTGTTAGCTTCAAGGCGCATCGTATAAACATTGTCGGGATTATCACCCGTGTCTATGATTATAAATGCAGCACCTCCATTGTGGTTTATGATGATATTATCAACATCACAACCTGTTCCCCACTGTTCTGAACCCCAGACTATTTCTGCAGGCTGGTTGAAATTAGGCACTACAATGGTCTGGTGATTTATAGAGCCGTTCTTTGATATTTCGGAATCTTTTACCGTCCACTTATAATAAGTGTTGGTCTGAGTTCTGTTATCAAGCTCTGTTATCATTGTGTTGTAGCTAAGTACAGTTTTACCATCTAAATCCTTGTTTTCGGTGCCGGGACCGGACACGCCCTCATGATTGCCTGTAGTGGGATCAACATAATCCCATTTTCCTCTGCTGGTTGTTTTATTGTACGGATCGTGAAGTGTTCCATTACACCAAATGTTGCTGAATGGGTTAAAATTACCCTCTAAATAAACATCGCCGTTTACAAAATATCTGCAATTGTCTCTACATTCTGCATAAAGGTATAAATCACCATTTACATATATGTCACAATGTTCCGTTTTGTATGACTGATAAAGATTTCCACCTACAAGGATTTTACTTCCCGGTTTAAATCCCGGATCACGGTTAAGATGTGGAATTGTGAGATTGTTTCTAACCGAAAACGTTATTGGATTACCGTCATCACAGAGAGACATACCTTTTTCTTCCCTCATTACAACCGAGCCGCCGCAACTTATATCGCCATATCCGAACAACTCACTCAAATCATACGCGCCGAAGTATGTAACTTCGTTATCAAAGAATATATCCGAATAGAAATGTCCTTTATCAAGATAAACGTCGTTAGGAACATATCCTGTAGCTGCAAACGTAGGTGCTAAAGAAACGTTCGAGCCTCCGTCTAACGGCACTTCTTCTACCGAGTTTGTGATAGATATAACGTTGTGGACGGTTTCGGTCACGCCGTCTACCGTAGAGGACACAATTATATCGTATTCATTCTCGGACAGCTTCGTTATTGTAACCGTGTATGTGCCGAGATATTGGTCTTCGGTCGGGGGTGTCGTTAGAGTATCGCCGACTGCCATTTTCTCCATTTGCTTATAAAGATCGCTCGTCGGAGAAAGACCGTTGTTGACGACCATATCGTATATAGAAGATGAACTCTGATACGACTGCTTCTGGTTAAAGACCGCATAGATAGTCGATCTTGACGCCAGAACCGTAAAATACATAGCCATACACGTTATCATCAGGGCGGTCATTGTACTAATGACCATAAACAATGCACTACCGCGATTGCTTATGTATTTTCTGAAAGTGTGCATATTTATCCTCCTTCTTCAAAAGTTAAACAGAAAACTGTTTTTCCCGCTCATCTATCGGCTTACGCCGCCGCTCCGCCGTCCTGCGCGTCAAGCTGAGCCTGAGGATTCTGCATGCGCTCAATGCTGTAGAACGTAAGCGTCATACCGCAGTTTACATAGGTGGTTTCGATTGTCGGCTCTTCTCCCTCTTCGGGCTCTTCGGGCTCGGTGCGCTCGGGAATTTCATAAGTAAACTCTCCGTCAATGCCCGCCGCTATAGCTGCCAAGCCGGCTGCCTGAGCCTGTTCGTTTATTTCTACAACATACTGGTCAAACTTTGCCGCAACGTCAGGGTATTCAATACCGATACCGCTTGTAAGCATAAGAGCTTTTCTGATTTCAACGCCGTTTTCGGTCTTGGTGTAGTTGTTTATCTCATCGACAAACTTCAAAAGTTCTTCGGTGTTCTTAGCCTTAACGTTGAATGAAACGGTGCTTGCGCCGATCGTCTGAGATGTTCCGAGAGCAGTTGCGAGCTGACTAATTCTTGCGAGGCGCTTTGCAACGGCTTCTTCTACCTCAACGCCCTGATTTGCATACTGTTTAAGATCGTATGTAACTTCAGATTCTGTCGGGAAGCTCGGCGAAAGGGTAGCCGTTCCGGGTTCGGAAACGGTGAGAGAAGTTACGAGAACGTTTGACTCGCACTGTGCGAGGAATTCTCTGAACGCCGCGTCCGCTTCGTATGACTTCATTTCGGAGAAGAACATATCTGCGAGGTGCTCGCCGTCTTTGTATGCATCGAGGATCTGTTCTTTGAGCGGGCCTTTCTGGTTTGCCTTTTCAACTGCCGCGTTATACTCGTTTTCCTTATTCTGGCGGTTTTCGAGGGAAGTTCCTATAGTCTGCGCCGCAGGCACTATAAAGAGGAAAATTCCGAGTCCGATTATAACTACCGCAAGGATTATTAAAACGCCTATTCTTTCTTGTTTACTGAGCCGCATTCTGATCCGCTCCTTCCTGATTTTCAGTGTTTGTTTCGGGTTCGTAATTTGCGTTCGCTTCGTCGCTGCCCATCTGGAGTGACATTGAAATGTTGAACGTAAATACCGTGTCAAGCTCTACCGTACCGCCGCTCTGGAGATAAGCGTATTCGCCGTTTATGTTTTCATTTTCTTTGGTAAAGCCCGAATAGGTTACATTTATAAAGTAAGGCTCGTCATACTTATTAAGAACCTTTTCTGCAAGATACTGTGCATATCTTGACGGAACGGAGGACGGATCGCCGTTTGAGCGTCCGACAAGCGTTGCCGTAACATTATAGCCGCTCATGGAGATTTGTGTTATATCAAGCTCTTCGCCCTCAACGAGAAGCGGATCGCTCTCACTGTCGAGAGGAGTGCGGAGCTTTTCAATAACGAAAGTCTGAACTTTCGGCTGGTAGTTAAAGAGCATCGTCGTGCGGTTTACGGTGTCGTTATAGCTCTGGAAGCCCGCGAGCATTGAGTTGCGCTGGTCAACTATAGCGAGGTCGTTCTGCATGACGGGATCGCTTATCTTTGCCTGGAAGTCGCTTATCTGCGCCTGGATAGAGCTGTTTACAATGTTCAGCACTACCACAACTGCTCCTACGAGAGCCGCCGAGCCGAGGACTGCGCCTGCGAGAGATACGAAGAACGTATTCGCGGCGGTCGAGCTTTTAGCCGACGTAGCTTCGAGCAGGTTAATAAATTCCTTATCTTTATTTATACGGCAAAGAGCGCCTATTGCGTTTACAAACTTCGGGAAATCGAACGGAGTTGCGGTGGAAACGCTTGCGGGCATTGAGAACGTCGAGTTTCTGACGTTGTCGAACTGCGAAACAGCGTTGTTTATCTCGCTGAAGCTGTCCCACTCACCGTAGAGCATTATTTCCTGGAGCGGTCTGGTGTCGTTGTTTCGGCTGTCCTTAGAACGAGTCTTGATAAACTGTATCATTCTGTACAGGTTATCATAGAGCGCTCTTGAAACATAGTCGGGAGCATTGTCATAGTCCGCAGGATCGATATTAAAGAAACGTGAGAAAGCTATCTGCTTGTTCTCATAAAGGTTCATGGAGAGGAAGTTCTTGTCGACCTGAACTGCAAGGAGCGGCATTCTTTCTTCCATCTTCGGAGCGCTGAGTATAAGTCTTGTCGCGGAGTTGTTAGCGACATAAGCGCCCTTGAGCTGAAGTCCTACATGGGAGAACAGTCTTACATATCCGTCAACAAGACGCTGAGGACAAGCCGCCGCGATAACGCTGAGCATTTTGTTTTTCTCCTCGTCTTCAAATTCGCCCGCTATGGTAAAGGATATGTTGTAGTCGTTCGTTATGTTCATGTTCGCCTGGATCATTGCTTCGATGATCGCGGGATTTTTCATGTTCTTGGGCTTTGCTACAGCCATTTCCTTGTAGACAATGGAGCTTGACGTGATAGAAACTATCGCTTCTTTTTCCTTTATGTTCTTGACTTTCAGCATTTCGCTGAGAGCGGCCGCGACCATAGGAACTTCGGACACATAGCCGTTTTGTACATAGCCCTCGGAAAGATCAACAATATCAGCGTCCTGGATTCTGATTTTCGCACCGCTCTGAACGCCTCTGATGAGCTTTATCTGGCTGTCGGTAATTTCAAATGAAAGCATAAATTCACCTCATATTTATTCAAATTCGTTTTTTGCTTTATCAGCCTGCCGCGCTGAGCATTCCGCCGTAGAGCAGAGGGAACATTCCCGCAAGGAACAGACCTATTACGATACCCATAAGGATTATCATCAAAGGCTCCATAAGGCTTACGAGCTTTGTAACTGCCGAGTCCGCCTCGTCGTCGTAATAGTCCGCCGCTTTGGTGAGGATGGTATCGAGAGTACCCGATTCCTCGCCGACATATATGATCGAGGTAAACATGCCCTCGAAAATGCCTGTTTTTTCAATTGCTTTCGACATGCTCTCGCCGAGCTTTATGTCGTTTATAACGTCCACAAATCTCTTCTGGACATAAGAGTTATTTATAGCCGCAACGGATTTTTCAATACACTCTACCATCTGCAGGCCTGCGCCGTAGAGGTCGGCCATGTTTCTCGCAAATCTTCCCGTATACATCGTCGCAACGAGCTTTCCGACTTTCGGTATTTTCAGCAGCAGTTCGTCAATCTTCAGTCGCGTCGCGTTTGTTTTCAGGAGAATGAAGAAAAGCACTATTATACCTACTATAACGATTATGTAAACATACCAATAGTTTATCAGCGAATCCGAGAATGCAAGCAGCGCCTTTGTAAGTATCGAGAATGTAGACGGATCGCCGAGGCTCGAGAACATAGGCAATACCTGCGTGAACAGGAGTATGATAACCGCAAGGAGCAATACAAGAAGTATGATAGGATAAACCATCGCGGATTTAATTTTGTTCGCAGTCTTATTTGAATTTGCGAAGTGGTCCGAAAGTCTGGTCAGCATCATATCGAGCATACCGGATGCCTCGCCCGCCGCCACAAGGCTTACGAACATTTCGGGGAAAACGCCGGGCTTTTGTTTCAAAACGTCCGAGAAAGAAGTACCTTTTTGAACTTCCTCATAAATTTCGAGGAGCACGCCTTTCGCTTTTTTGTTTTCCTGCTGGTCCTGAAGAATATACAGTGCTCTTACCAGAGACAAACCCGCCGACGTCATCGAGGCAAGCTGTCTGGAGATAAACGAAACTTCCTTGGTTTTGAACTTGTACTTTACGTCAATGCTGTTCGTACCCAAGTCGCGGTAGCTCGTCACATACAGGTTTCGTTCTCTGAGCTTAGTCTGTAGATCCTTAAAATCCTCCGCCATTTCCTGACCTCTGAACGTTTTACCGCCCGCGTCAGTGGCAACATACGAGAATTTTTTCACCTGAAAACCTCCGTTTCCTGTCCGAAGCGTTTGCTTCGGGATTTGATTTGAAGCGGGAACTGCACATCTTATATACCTTTTTTATAAAAGGGCGCAAAATGCCCATACCCGTTTACTTGTTTTATAATTATAACACATTTTTTCAATTTTTTCAAGCACTGCGCCGACATTTAGCTTTCAAAAACAAGGAATTGAATGTAGAATTTCGACAGCCTTTTATGTGCAATTTAACAACAAAATCAAAAAATCGTACAAGTTGAGGTGAAATTTGGACATATTTTATACACAAAGTGATGATTTTCTTAAATTGTATTGATTTTTCAAAAAAATATGTTATAATTAGGTATACACTTTATTTAAAGGAGAACAACTGCTATGATAGACAAGGAATTACTGAAAAAAGATTTTACCGATAAGCTGTCCGATGAAGTAAAGGAAAACGGGCGCTATACGCCCATGGGGCTTCACAATGCCCTCGGGGGCGCAATTATGAAGCAAGCCGTTCAAATAATGAACTCGAGCCGCCCCGCGGGCAGAAGCGCGAGCTATCTTTCGGCGGAGTTTCTTGTAGGACGCGCGGTCTATAACAACATTATGTGCCTCGGAATTGCCGATGCCGCAAAGGAGCTTCTTGAAGAAGCGGGCGGTGACTTAAACGACCTCGAAGAAATAGAGGACGCCGCTCTCGGAAACGGCGGTCTTGGCAGACTTGCGGCGTGCTTTCTCGACAGCGCGGCGGCGCTTAAACTGCCGATGACGAGCTACGGCATACGCTATAAATACGGGCTTTTCAAGCAGACCATTGAAAACGGCTTTCAGAAAGAATACGCCGACGACTGGACAAGATACGGCGATCCCTGGAGCAAACGCACTGAAAGCGACACCGTTATTGTTCATTTTTCAACGGGCGATGTAAAGGCAGTGCCTTATGATATGCCGATATTCGGCTATAAGAACGACTATGCCTGCACATTGAGGCTCTGGCAGGCGGAGCCTGTCTGCGCGTTTGACTTTGACGCATTTAACAGACAGGACTATTTCGAGGCGGCAAGAGGCGAGATAGAAGCCGAAAACATTTCCCGCACGCTCTACCCTAACGACGACACCAGAAACGGAAAACTTTTAAGACTTAAACAGGAGTATTTCTTCAGCGCGGCTTCCGTTGAGGACCTTATAAGAAAACATCTTGCGGCGGGCAGACAGCTGTCGGAATTTGCGGAATACAACGCAATTCAGCTCAACGACACCCACCCCGTTATCGCTATCCCCGAGCTTATCAGAAATCTGACAAGGCGCGGAATGGGCTTTGAACAGGCGCTCGATACTGCCAAAAAGACATTCAATTACACCAACCACACCATTATGGCAGAGGCGCTCGAAAAATGGGGAAGCGACCTTGTCGAAGAGCTTCTCCCCGAAGTATATGCTGTCATTCTGCGGATAAACGAGGCGTTCATTTCGGATATGTACAGAAAGGGCGTTTCCCGCGAAAAAACAGAAACTATGCAGATAATTGCAAACGGGACTGTTCACATGGCGAGAATGGCTATCTACTGTTCTTCGCATGTAAACGGCGTGGCTAAAATTCACACGGACATTCTCAAAAACGACGCGCTCCATGATTGGTATGAGCTTTATCCCGAGCGTTTCCTGAATGAAACAAACGGCATAACCCCGCGCCGCTGGCTGGCTCTTTGCAATCCCGAGCTTTCGGCAATGATAACCGAGCTTGTCGGAGACGAAAGCTGGATAACAGACCTCGGAAAACTGAAAGAACTTCGCAGATACGCGGACGACAGCACCGCCCTTGCGCGTTTTACCGAGATAAAGCAGAACAACAAAAAGCGTCTGGCAGATTATATCGAAAAGCACGAGGGAGTTTCTATAGATCCGAACAGCATGTTTGATATTCAGATAAAGCGTCTGCATGAATACAAGCGCCAGCTTTTGAACGCTTTCAGTATTCTGTATATTTACTTCGGGATCAAGGACGGCAGTATAGCGAACTTTGCTCCGACAACGTTTATTTTCGGCGCGAAATCCGCTCCGGGCTATGCGAGAGCAAAGGCTATAATCAAGTTTATAAACGAAACGGCAAACCTTGTAAACAACGATCCGTCGATAAACGGCGCGCTGAAAGTTGTTTTCGTGCAGAATTATAATGTTTCATACGCCGAAAAGCTGGTTGTGGCGGCGGATATTTCCGAGCAGATATCGACTGCGGGCACCGAGGCTTCGGGCACGGGAAATATGAAGTTTATGCTCAACGGCACAATGACACTCGGAACTTATGACGGCGCGAACGTTGAAATTGCGGAAGAAGCGGGAGAAGAGAACAACTATATCTTCGGCGCGAGAGTTTCCGACCTTGAGCAGATAATGCCGAATTACGATCCGCGCAAGATATATTCGGAGAACACGAGAGTTGCGAGAGTATTGAATACGCTTATTGACGGGACGTTTTCGGACGGCGGGAGCGGTGCTTTCAGAGAGCTTTATTATTCGCTTCTTGACGGCGCGAGCTGGCATAAACCCGACCATTATTATGTTCTGGGCGATCTTGAAAATTATGTTCAGGCAAAGCTCAAAGCCAACAGCGACTTCCACTTTAACCACCCCGAGTTTATGAAGAAGTGCTTTATAAACATGACGTCGGCTGGGAAGTTTAGTTCCGACCGAACGATCGAGGGTTATGCAAAAGAGATTTGGAAAATAGAGGCTAGAAGCTAGAAGCAAGAAGATGTTTCGAGCGGTGAACAACGTTTCCTCTATCCAACCGCGCCGTAAGGCGCGGTATATGGGTTTCCAAAGGGCGCATTGCGCCCTTTGGTGGGGGTGCGGGGGCAAAGCCCCATATGCACTAACTTTGTTAGCAAATGGCTATAATACTCACTTTTTCCATTATCATAAAAGATTAAATTAGTAAATATCTAATTATTTTTCAAACATTTTTAAGTTAAAAATTACGGTTAAACATCTAAAAACCGCGATATTTCGCCATTTTTTCTTACATTAGTGCATATGGGGCAAAGCCCCCGCAATCGCGTCAGCAAAGGCGCATCAGGTTAAATGCCTACGGCATTGAACCTGGGGTGCGGGGAAAACAAGAGTTTTCCCCGCATTGCCGTTTCAAAGCCGTGCTTTGAAACGGCAATCCTGAAAGAGGTTTTGAGAGGGGAACCGCCTTTGATATGTAATTACGATAGGGCGGGAAAGCAAATTCGCCCCGCTTGCACAAAACCCCATTTGTTGTTCTTCTCAAACGGTATTTTCCTCAATAACGTTCACTCGCCCTATCCTGCTAGAAGTAAGAAGTTAGAGGTAAGAGGTTAGAGTTTAAGGCGAAAGGATATTTGCTGAA
>CANQVE010000033.1 GCA_947627205.1 uncultured Clostridia bacterium
CACATCAGCGCATTTTTACGGTTTTGCGAGCGTAGCGAGCAAAATTGAATTGCCATAAGGGCAATTCAAAGTAAAAATGTCGCAGCGTTGAACCCCGCTGTGAAACAGCGGGGTTCAACGCGTGGAGCGGATTACGAGGCTCGAACTCGCTACCCATCTAGAGGTTAGAGGTAAGATGTAAGAGGTAAGAATTTAAAAGTTGTTTTGAAGATAAAGTTATTTGTTTATTGGAGATAGAGGCTAGAGGCTAGAGTTTGTTTTGGACCGTAAAGAATTTTTCCTATTATTAAAAATCCTATTTAAAAGAAATAAGAGGCAGGAATTAAATTCTCACCTCTTACTTTTAACTTTTGAAAACATTATCCAAGAAAGACCACATCAGCGCATTTTTACGGTTTTGCGAGCGTAGCGAGCAAAATTGAATTGCCATAAGGGCAATTCAAAGTAAAAACGCGTGGAGCGGATTACGAGGCTCGAACTCGCTACCTCCACCTTGGCAAGGTGGCGCTCTACCGGATGAGCTAAATCCGCAGTATTAACGCTGATTATTCAGCAAACGACTTTTCCTCTTGTACCCTTACCTCTTACCTCTAATCTCTTACCTCTAAAAGGCTAAATACGCAATATTAAGTTTACCTATTCAGCAAATAACTTTTCCTCTTAAACTCTAGCCTCTTGCTTCTTCCCCAGATAGCTAGATAACCTTATCGCCAAAACAACCTTTGACTTCTTAACTCTTACATCTTATCTCTAGCCTCTAGATGGCGACCCGGATGAGGCTCGAACTCACGACCTCCGCCGTGACAGGGCGGCGTTCTAACCAACTGAACTACCGGGCCGTTTACCGCAGCCCCTCGGCGAATAACACCCGATATTTCAGGCATCTATCGTCCAAGAGTTACGGAATGGTGGAAGTTATAGGGCTCGAACCTATGACCCTCTGCTTGTAAGGCAGATGCTCTCCCAGCTGAGCTAAACTTCCATAGCCTGATTATTATACAACTTTTTTCAAGATTTGTCAAGGGCTTTTTTAATGCTGTAAAAAATTACATAATTCTCTACATTTTGCCCAAATTAAATCAACAACATTCGTAGATTTCAGACAAAAAAGTCTGCTAAATCTTACCTTACATAAAGTTTTGAAAATGTCGAAAAATAAATGCGAAAAGTTCGGAAGGAGGGAAATTTATGATGATTATGGACAAAATCGCGCTTACGCTGCTTATTATAGGCGGTCTTAACTGGGGCCTTGTCGGAATTTTCGAGTTCGACCTCGTTGCTTGGCTTTTTGGCGGACAGACTGCGGTTTTAAGCAGAATTGTATATGTCCTGGTCGCCCTTGCCGCGATCTGGGCTGTTCCGATGCTTTTCAGAAGCAGAAACAGTTCAACTGCCGAAGCATAATATAAAACTTTTCGGAGCAAAAGTCCTTTGCTCCGAAATTTTATTTTTAGGAGATTGATGACTAGAAGCCGAAAGGGACGCGCTCTCACGCTCAAAGGCTTTTCACACTAGAAGTTTTTTCCCGCTCGTCACTTTTTTTGAAGATTGCCTTTTTAAAGCACGGCTTTGAAAAGGCAATGCGGGGAAAACCCATTTTAGAGATTAGAGGTAAGAGGTTAGAATTTTAGCTCTAACCTCTTTTTTCTTATTTCTTTCCCGCTCAAAAGCAAATACAATTCCAAGGCGGTTTTACGCTCAAACCATCTTTGTAAGATTTCCGTTTTAAAAACACAGTTTTTAAAACGGAAATGCGGGGAAAACTCTTGTTTTCCCCGCACCCTTTAGCGCTAGCTGACGCGTTATTGAGGGAAAACTTTTTTGAAAAAAAGTTTTCCCTCAAACTCCTTTTCAAAAAACTTTCGTGCGCCCGCCTGAGAGTTGGTTCGAAAATGAAAAGCGCTTCGCCGCTCAAAACTATCTAAATCTTATCCGCCGAAAGGCGGATACCTTTGCTGTACACTATACACTGTCGATCCTCCCTCCACCAACCACAATATCGCCCTGATACAAAACGACTGCCTGTCCTTTCGTAACAGCGCGCTGGGGTTGGTCGAAGTCTACATGAACTTTACCGCTCTCGTCGGCGTATGCCTTGGCTGTCGCCTCTTTCCCGTGATAGCGTATCCGCGCAGTCACCGAAACAGGCTTCCTCGGCGGTTCCGAAAACAATATCCAATTGAAATCGTCCGCTGTCAGCGACGAGGAATAAAGCTCTTCGTCTCTCGAAAGCGTGACGGTATTCTTTTCCGCATCCTTTGCCTTTACATACATTCTCTCCCCAAAGCCCATTCCAAAGCCCTTTCGCTGACCTATGGTATAGCGGATGTGACCGAGATGTTCGCCTATCTTATTTCCGTTTATGTCAACAAAATCTCCGCGCGGATAGCTCTTCCCCGTCCTCTTGCAGATAAATTCCGCATAATCTCCGTCGGGAACAAAGCAAATATCCTGACTGTCGTGCTTTTTAGCGTTAAGAAGTCCCAGCTCCTGGGCAAACGCCCTCACCTCGTCTTTTCCCGAAAAATCACCGAGAGGAAAAAGCGTGTGCGAAAGCTGTTCCTGTGTAAGCGAATACAAGACATAGCTCTGGTCTTTTGCGCTGTCTTTCGCTTTTTTTAATATCCACCTTTTATATTCGTCACTGTATTCTATCCGCGCATAATGCCCCGTCGCAATATAGTCACAGCCTATCTCCCTGCCTCGCCGATAAAGCAAGTCGAACTTCATAAAGCGGTTGCAGTCAATGCAGGGGTTTGGCGTTAAACCCTGCTCGTATGCGCTGACAAAACGGTCGATAACGTTTTCTTCAAATTCCCTCGTAAAGTCTAATACATAAAAATTTATCCCGAGGGCATTCGCGGCGTTCCGCGCGTCAAGAGCGTCGTCCGCCGAACAGCAGGTCTTGTCTCCGAAACCGCTGTCTATGTCCTTTCTAAGTTTCATCATCGCGCCTATGCAGTCATAACCGCGCTTTTTAAGCACCGCCGCAGTTACCGAGCTGTCTACTCCCCCGCTCATCGCAACAAGGACGGTCTCAGCCATTTCCGAGCCTCAGCATTTCATCTATACAGTGCTTTGCTTTTATCCGCTCGTCCTCGTCTATGTTTATCTCAAAGCCGTCTTTGCCCTCTATTGTATGGAGAACGTCTGCAATTGTCGTCACTTTCATATTATGGCAAACGCAGTCTTTTGAAAGCGGGAAAAACAGCTTTTCGGGGTGGTCTATGCCGAGGTGCTGGACAATGCTGTTTTCCGTGCCGATTATAAATTCTTCATTATCGCTCTTCGCGGCAAAGTCCATTATCTCCGTTGTGCTTCCGACAAAATCCGCCATAGCTACCACTTCGGGCTGACATTCGGGGTGAACGAGAAACAGCGCTTTCGGGTGTTTTGCCTTTGCCTTTTTAACATCGTCGGCGGTGAGCTTTGCGTGAGTAGGACAACCCCCGCTTACGAGTTTAATTTCCTTTTCGGGCACTTGCTTTTTTACATAATCGCCAAGATTGCAGTCGGGGATAAACAGTATCTTTTGAGCGTCAAGTTTTTTGATTATCTTCACTGCCGAGGACGACGTAACGCAGACGTCGCACAAGGTTTTCAGCGCGGCGGTCGTGTTTATATAAGCTACAACTTTATGTTCGGGATATTTTTCTTTAAGCTGTGACAGCATTTCCGGATCAAGCTGTTCAGCCATAGGACAGCCCGCTTCTTCTCTCGGAATAAGCACTTTCTTTTCGGGAGAAAGTATTTTTACCGTTTCAGCCATAAACCTGACTCCGCACATGATTATGGTCTTATTCGGAGCTTTTGCGGCTTTTTGTGCAAGACCGAAGCTGTCGCCGACATAATCGGCTATTTCGAGGATATCATGCGTCTGATAGCAATGCGCCAGAATGCACACGTCGTTCTTTTCTTTAAGTTCAATAATTTTCTTCTGAATATCATTCATAATAATCACCTCTATTATAGTCTGTATAAAAAATCTAGTTTCAGACTGTATAGAAAGTCCCAGATACTATGAAGCGATGCTGCGGCTAGGCTTTGTGCCTGCCGCAGTAAGCCGCCGCATTATCCGCCTTCTGCGGATAATGCTACGACGTAGATGGGGCTTTATATACAGTCTGTCTATTTGCCTGCAATTTTTTCAATTGATGCAGTCACCAGCCGTCTGAACATGGGCGCGGCTTTGTCGGCTGTTTCTTGTACTTCTTTATGCGAAAGGGGATTTGAGGATATCCCCGCGGCAAGATTTGAAATGCACGAGATACCGCATACCTCCATTCCCATGTGGCGCGCCGCCATCGCTTCTACAGCCGTTGACATTCCCACGGCGTCCGCTCCGAGTCTGCCATAGGCGCGTATTTCGGCGGGCGTTTCATAATTCGGTCCCGAAGTCTGGATATAAACTCCGCGCACGAGAGGCACTTTAACCTCCGCAGCGGTTTCTTCTATAAGCGAGCGCAGGCGCTTTGAATATATCTCGCTCATATCGGGAAATCTTACTCCCAGCTCGTCTATATTCTCCCCGACAAGCGGCGACGGCACAAGCGAGCTTATATGGTCGGTTATAAGCATAAGGTCGCCCGCATGGAAAGAGGGGTTTATACCGCCCGCGGCGTTTGTGAGGAAAAGGGTTTTTGCGCCCATCAGCTTCATAAGCCTAGTCGGAAGAACAACGTCATAGACGGAATATCCCTCGTAAAAATGCACTCTGCCCTGCATTACTACTATAGGCACGCGCTTTTCTCCGCAATATCCGAACACAAAGCGCCCCTTATGCCCCAAAACGGTGCTTTTCGGAAAGCCCTCTATTTCTCCGTAGTCGATCGTTTCAACTATCTCAATTGTATCGCAGAAATCTCCCAGACCGCTCCCCAGCACAAGCGCGATCTCGGGCTTTAATATGATTCCCTTTTCGATCTGCTCATAACACTTAATCAGCTTATCATAAACAGTGTTCATATTCTTTTCCTTTCAATATTCACGGCTTCTTGTTATCCGATTTTTTATGTTCACTTGCGGGAAGAACAACGGCAAAGGTCGTTCCCTCTCCGACTGTTGAGGAAACCGAAATTCTCCCTCCCGCAAGCTCCGTTATCTTCTTTACGAGCGACAAACCAAGACCGTTTCCCTTTGAGGCGTGAGAGCGGTCAGCCTGATAAAATTTCTCGAAGATGTGCGATATTGCTTCTTCGGGTATTCCGCATCCGCTGTCCGAAACGTTTACAAGAATGCGCGCGTTCGCTTTCTTGCAGGAAACAGTTATCTTTCCGCCCTCGGGGGTGAACTTTACGGCGTTGTCAAAAAGATTGTGCCAGACGTGGGACATGAGCTGTTCGTTAAAATAAAACTTTACTTCTTCAACGTCGCCCATGTTTATTTCAATGTTCTTCTTGCTCCACAGCGGTTCAAGACTTAACATGCAGTTCCTTAGCTGTTCATCAAGGGAAAACTCTTTCTTGTCCTCGATTATCTCCTTGTTTTCAAGGCTTGTAAGAAGCTGTGTGTTCGCCGCGAGAGCGGACAGATATTCGGCCTCTTCGAGGATTATCTTTGAAAATTCCTTTCGTCGTTCTTCGGGGATATCCCCGTCGCTTAGCTGACGCGCAAATCCGCTTATTGACGAGAGCGGAGTTTTGAATTCGTGCGAAAAATTCGACACAAAGTCGTTTCTGAAAAGCTCGGTATTAGCCAGCTCTTCCGTCATTATATTAAAGTCCGAAATGAGCTGTCTTAGTTCTTTCAGGGTATGGCGCGTTATAAAATCGGTTTCGTCTACTTTTACGGAATAATCTCCGTTTGCTACTCGCCTTGTCGCTTTAGTAAGGCTCGAAAGAGGTTTCAGGATAGTGTTCGTGACAAAAAACGCAAGTATTCCGCCTATAAGTATACTCGCGACAACGGAGCCTATGACCGTTGAAACGTCCGTCGCTCCTCCGCCCGTAACATAGCCTATGACAATTGTAGAAGTAAAGGTCAGTATATCCGACGCTAAGATTATAAGAAGCGTGAAAACCATCATCTTCATTCCGAGGCGGTTTACGCGGTTGAACGGTTTGAAGATACGGCGCAGGCGCTGTTTTGTCTTTTTCATGGCGTTTTTCATACTGCGGTCTTTACCTCTGCTTTATAGCCAAGCCCCCTGACGGTCGTTATTGAAAAGTCCTCGCTGTCGCGGAAACGCTCGCGCAGGCGGTTTATGTGTACATCGACAGTCCTCGCCTCGCTGTCCGAATCCATTTCCCAGAACTCTTCCATAAGCGCTGTCCGCGTAAAGGTCTTTCCGGGGAACGACAGGAGCTTAAACAATATCTGAAACTCTTTTCTCGGAAGCACCGCCGTTTCGCCGTTTGCCGTGACCGAAAACGAGCCGTAGTCAAGAACCGTGTTTCCTACTACTATCCTCTGTTCTTCGGCTATCCTGCTCCGTCGGAGCAGTGCCTTTATCCTAAGTATCATCTCTACCTCGTCTACGGGCTTTGTCATATAGTCGTCCGTTCCGAGCATAAAACTTTTTCTTACGTCGTCGGCGTTGTCCTTTGCGGTTATTATAAGAACGGGCAGACTGCTTCCGCTGTCACGCAGGGCTTTCAGCGTTTCCCAGCCGTCCATTTTCGGCATCATAAGATCAAGTATCATAAGGTCAATATGCGTATTTCCGATTATTTCGAGAGCCTTTTCGCCGTTTTCGGCAGTATACGCCTTAAAGCCGTTTTTCTCCAGAGTATACTCAAACAAGCGCCGAATGTTCGCCGTGTCGTCGGCAACCAAAATATTGAACAAAGCCCTCATCTCCTTATAATAATTTAAAATCGCTTATGCTTTAGGAATTAAGATAGGCTTCCTGCTCGGGGGTTAGCTTATCTATCGTTATTCCCCATGCGTTGAGTTTTCTCTCGGCAACTTTTCTGTCAATTTCTTTCGGAACATTAAAGGTCATCGAACCGCCGTTCTGCTTTAATCTTGCGCCGTTCTTCGCGATATATTCCGCAGACAGCGCCTGTATGGCAAAGCTCATATCCATGATCTCGGCAGGGTGTCCGTCGCCCGCCGCAAGGTTTACAAGTCTGCCCTCGGCTATTACAAATATAGTGTTGTTGTTTTCCAGCTTATAGCCCATGATGTTGTTTCTCGCGAGATAGCTTTCCGCTGCCATTTCGCGCAGTTTCGCCATATTGACTTCAACGTCGAAATGTCCCGCATTACAGCATATCGCGCCGTCTTTCATGTTTAAGAAAGCCTGCTCGCCGATAACGTCATTACAGCCTGTAACGGTAACGAAAAAGTCGCCGATCTTCGCGGCTTCGTTCATCTGCATTACCGTAAATCCGTCCATAACGGCTTCCATTGCTTTTATAGGATCAATTTCAGTTACAATGACCTTTGCTCCCAGACCTTTTGCGCGCATTGCCACGCCCTTTCCGCACCAGCCGTAACCCGCGACAACGACATATTTCCCCGCAACGATAAGGTTTGTAGTGCGGTTTATTCCGTCCCAGACGGACTGTCCCGTGCCGTAGCGGTTGTCGAAAAGGTGCTTGCAGTCTGCGTCATTTACAAGCGCCATGGGGAATTTCAGTCTCCCCGACTTGTCCATGGCTTTAAGGCGGATTATGCCCGTTGTCGTTTCCTCACAGCCTCCCAGAACATTTTCGATAAGCTCGGGCTTTTCGGTGTGAATGTAATTTACGAGGTCGCCACCGTCGTCTATGATAATATTCGGCGCAGCGTTTATGACGCTCGCGATATGGCGGTTATATTCTTCTTCGGTAGAGCCGTACCATGCGAAAACGTTAAGCCCGTCATGCACGAGCGCGGCGGCTACGTCGTCTTGTGTTGAAAGCGGATTTGAGCCTGTGACATACATTTCCGCGCCGCCCTCTGCGAGGACTTTGCAGAGGTATGCGGTTTTTGCCTCGAGGTGTACCGAAAGTGCAACTTTCAAACCCGAAAAGGGTTTTGTCTGCGAAAAGTCGCGCTCAATGCCGTTTAAGAGGGGCATATTTCTCCTAACCCATTCTATTTTTCTTTTTCCGCTCTCCCAGAGAGCTTCGTTTCTTATTTCACTCATAATGATTTCCTTTCGTGAATATAATTTTCCGAGGTGATTTTTTATGTCGGAGTTTTCATATATTGAACAGGAGCGACCTGTTTTACATGCGGTAATGAACGGTATTAACGGCTATGAAAAGGCTAAAGGAGAGGTCAATGTCTATCAGACGAAAAACGGGCTTTGCCTTTACGCGCATTTTACGGATGTTCCTGCTTCTCAGTATCTGCCGTTTCATATCCATAAGGGGCTTATTTGCTCGGACGCGGGCGAACATCTTTTAGAGTTTCCCGATATTATGTCCGACCGCTTTGGAGAAGCGGACGCGCACTATTATTTTGATAAGCCGGGCTTGTCCGAAATATCGGGGAAAGCGATCATGCTCCATATAAAAGCAGGCGACAGCGAACCAAAGATAGCCTGTGGGATACTGGAAAGGGTTTTGTAACAGGTTGTTGATAAAGCCATAGCGGGCTTTTTTAGACGAACAACGTTTCATCTATCCGACCGCGCCTGTAGGCAGTTGACAGTATACAGTGTACAGTGTAAAGTAAAAGTTGTATTGAGCGGCGGACAACGTTTTACTTTCAAACCGCCTAACGAGCGGGCGCACGAAAGTTTTTTGAAAGGGAGCTTGAGGGAAAACTTTTTTTCAAAAAAGTTTTCCCTCAATAACGCTTCAACAGCGCATCAGGTTAAATGCCTACGGCATTGAACCTGGGGTGCGGGGAAATTCTTTAAGATTGAAAAACCTTTGAGCGGATAATGTGTAAACATAAAACTACAATCAATAATCCGCCAGCGAACACACCAGAATTCCCAGCCTGTCCATTAAACTTTCATAAAACAGCGTAAACAGTATATCACAGCTTCCGAGGAGGAACATATTCGCGTTTGTAAACTCTCTGAGCGACGGCAGGAAATTCATAATGTAGCTTTTAAACCAGTCCGCGTCGTATACCGGCACGGGCTTTTTCTTTTTTACGAGCTTGTTTATATAGCCGATATCTTCTTCTATAACACCGCCGTAGTTTGCCGCGCCTTTTGCGGATATTATATCGAAAATGTCCTTTATCTGCTTGTCGGTAAGACTTCCCCCGCTCGTTTTTATGTATTTCAGTTCGGGCAGTCTTACCGCAAATGAATAAACAACAAGAGGCAAAACCCGCTCAAATCCCGCGTCTTTCGGAGCTTTTATTTCGGTTTCTCCCTCGTCAAAGAGCGACTTTGTGTTCGTTATGTCCTTTAGCGAATTTTTCAGAATGTCTCTTATGCTTATGCTGTAAAGATCCTTTTCGGAAACGGCACAGATGTATTTTATCGCATTTACGAGCGAAATTCCCGCCTTTACGACGGTTTCGGATATCAGCTCATACGCCGTGCTTTCATCTTCAAACTTCACTTTCTGTCCTTTCTCCGCTGTTCGGAACAGGCGTGCTTTCCGAAATAATGTCCTTTACCGCTTCAGACGCTATCAGAAGTCCCGCCGCCGCAGGAACAAACGCACAGCTCGCGGGGACTCTGTCGTTTCTTATGGGAAGTTCGGTCGAAAAAACGACCTTTAGGTGTTCAATGCCTCGGCTTCTAAGCTCGTGCCTTACTACCCTCGCCAGCGGGCAGACCTTTGTCGAAAAGATGTCCGCAACGCGGAAACCCATGGGATCGAGCTTGTTTCCCGCGCCCATACAGCTTATTATTTTTACGTTCAAGTTATTGCAGACTTCGGCTAAAAGGACTTTTGCCGAAACATCGTCCACTGCGTCTATAACATAGTCATACTCCGAAAAATCAAACGCGCCTATGCTGTTTTCATTCAGAAAAAGCGGGAATTTCCTTAGTATTATCTCGGGGCTTATGTCAAGAAAACGCTCTGCAAATGCGTCGGTTTTAAGCATTCCGACAGTGCTGTGGAGCGCGATTATCTGGCGGTTTATATTTGAAAGCGCAACTCTGTCGCCGTCTATAAGGTCAATTGCGCCTATTCCGCTTCTTACCAGACATTCCGCCGCGTAACCGCCCACTCCCCCAAGCCCGAATACCGCAGCTTTGGCTTTGCTTAGCTTTATTATTGCGTCTTCTCCCAGGAGCGAAGCCGTTCTGGTCAGTTCTTCAGTTACCATTCTTTCACCACGGCTTTACCTGTCCGACAATTTCCGAAAGGGACTTTATGCCGTTTTCTTCCATATACTCTTCTATGCCGTCTATTACTTTAAGCGGAGAATAGGGATCTGTAAATATCGCCGTTCCCATTTGCACGGCGCTTGCTCCCGCAAGCATCATTTCAATTGCGTCCTCGGCTGTTGAAATACCGCCCATGCCGATTATGGGAATGTTTACGGCATTGTGACACTGCCACACCATTCTCACTGCAACGGGAAATACCGCAGGTCCGCTTAGTCCGCCGACGTTGTTTTTAAGAATAGGTCTCCTTGTCCTTACGTCAATTCTCATTCCGAGGAGCGTATTTATAAGGGAAATGCAGTCCGCGCCCTCTGCTTCCGCCGCTTTTGCAATAGCGGTTATGTCGGTCACATTCGGCGTGAGCTTTACGATAAGCGGTTTTTTTGTTGCTCTGCGCACCGCCGAGGTTACGGAAGCCGCTCCCTCGCAGGATATTCCCCACGAAGCCCCGCCCTGTTTTACGTTGGGACAGGAAATATTAAGCTCTATCATATCAACGTCCGAAGCGTCGAGAACTTCCACTGCCGCGACATAATCGTCGATTGTCGCTCCCGCAACGTTTGCGATTATCACGTTCCCCTCTTCTTTGAGAGTGGGAAGATAGTATTCCACAAAACCGTGAACGCCGATATTCTGAAGTCCAACGGAATTTAAAATTCCCGAATAGCTTTCCGCAATGCGAGGCGGAGGATTTCCGAGCTTCGGTTCTATAGTCATGCCCTTGCAGGAAATTCCTCCGAGCTTTGAAAGCGGATAAAGGTCGGTATAACATTCTCCGTTTCCGTAAGTGCCCGAAGCGGCAATAACGGGGTTAGGAAACTCAACTCCCGCTATTTTTACCGACATATCAACCATTGAACCTCACCTCCTCGGCATTGAACACAGGTCCGTCCTTGCAGACACGCGAATAATATTCCTGACCGTTTCTGACGGTCATGCAGGAGCAGACAACGCACGCTCCCACTCCGCACCCCATTCGCTGTTCGAGCGATACCTGACACGGAACATTATGCGCCTCGCAGGTCTTTATGACTGCCTTTATCATAGGCTCGGGACCGCAGGCGCAGACCAGCGCATAATTTCCGCTTTTTAGCTCTTCTTCAAGCGGTACTGTCACAAGCCCGTGAACGCCGACGCTCCCGTCGTCAGTACAGAGAATTGTTTTCGTTCCGAACTCCTCGAACTCGTCGTTTAAAATTATCCTCGTATAATCGCGAAATCCCAATATTGCGGTACAGAGCGAGCTTGTTTCGCGGGAAATTTCAAGCATCGGCGGAACGCCTATTCCCCCGCCGACAACTATTATCTTCTTTCCCTCGGGGATATTGAACCCGCGCCCCAAAGGACCGAGAACATCGAGCGAATCTCCCTCGGAAAGCTGTGCTAAAGCATAAGTTCCCTTTCCGCGCACCTCGAACACAAACCTAAGCGTTCCGTGTTCTTTGTCAATTTGACAGATAGAGATAGGACGGCGGAGCGTAAATCCCTGCACGCCGATATTCGCGAACTGACCTGCTTCGGCTTCGTCTGCAAGCTCGGGCGCGTCAATAACTACCGAATAAATTCCTTTCGCAAGAGTACGCTTTTCGATTATGGGATATTTTCCGCAAAAAAAGCTCATATTCTCTCCCTTTCGTTTTTAGTCGTTTTACCTGTTATATTATCGGTATTTTAAACAGAGTTATGCGCTGCTAGAGGTTAGAGGTTAGAGGTTAGAGGTTAGAGGTTAAACCCCGACAGCTTATTTCCTTTTGAGATGTTAGAGTTTAGCACATTATGCACGCTAAACGCTAACAACGCAGATGGGGCTTTATCTTACAGCCTGAACGCTTTAAATCTTCGTAATATCAACAAGCTCAATATCGTCTATGCTTCTGTTTGCCTCAAGGCAGTCAAGAAGCGCGTTCGCCGTGTCTATTGCCGTAAGGCAGACTATTGAGCGCTCTACGGCTTTTCTGCGCATTCTTACGCTGTCCAAAGAGGGCTTTCTTCCCGTTTCCGAGGTGGAAACAACATAGCTCACCGCTCCGCTTTCGAGCAAGGTCATAACGTTCGGCTCCTGCTCCTCGTGTATCCTGTAAACGTGGTTTGCGGCGATCATATTTCTGATAAGAACAGACGCCGTACCGCCCGTCGCGTAGATAGTAAAGCCTAATGCTTCAAACCTCGAAGCAATTTCTATTATCTCGTTCTTGTCGCTGTCGCGCACGGAGATAAGAACGCCGTATGTTCCGTCGGGAGAATCGGGATTTTTCCCGCTGTCGGGGTGGCAGAACTTATATCCCGCCGCGGTAAGTCCTTTGTAAATTGCCTCGCCGAATGTCTTTGCAATTCCCAGACATTCGCCCGTTGACTTCATTTCTGGACCGAGCTGGTTGTCAACGTCATGGAGCTTTTCAAAGCTGAACACGGGAACTTTTACCGCGACATAAGCCGCGTTCGGATAAAGCCCGCTCTTGTAGCCCATATCCTTGAGCTTTTTGCCGAGGATTATCTTTGTCGCAAGGTCTACCATAGGAACGCCCGTAACTTTGCTTATATAAGGCACTGTTCTCGAAGAACGCGGGTTTACCTCTATTACATAGACCTCGTGGTTATAAACGACATATTGGATATTTACAAGACCTATGACATGAAGCGCCTTTGCGAGCTTTTCCGTGTAGTCTATGATGACCTTTTTGATATGCGGAGTGAGATTCTGCGAGGGGTATATCGAAATGCTGTCGCCCGAATGTATGCCCGCGCGCTCAACGTGCTCCATTATGCCGGGAATTACAAAATCCTCTCCGTCGCAGATAGCGTCAACTTCGACTTCCGTTCCCATCATATACTTGTCGATAAGAACGGGGTTTTCAAGCTCATGCGAGGTTATTATCGCCATATATTCCGAAACGTCCGCGTCGCAGTGGGCTATTATCATATTCTGCCCGCCCAAAACATACGACGGACGGAGCAGAACGGGATAACCAAGCTCGTTCGCGGCTTTCAATGCTTCTTCGGCAGTGAACACCGTTTCTCCCTTAGGACGCGGGATATTGCACTTTTCGAGAAGCTCGTCGAACAGCTCTCTGTCCTCTGCGGCGTCAATGTCCGCGGCTTGTGTTCCGAGAATGCGAACGCCCATTTCGGTGAGGTGTTTTGTGAGCTTTATCGCCGTCTGACCGCCGAACTGAACTACGCAGCCATACGGCTTTTCGGTCGCGATAAGCGCTTCTACGTCCTCTTTCGTCAGCGGATCGAAATAAAGGCGCGTTCCCGTGTCGAAGTCGGTAGAAACGGTTTCGGGGTTGTTGTTGCAGATAATAGCTTCACAGCCCTCTTCTTTAAGCGTCCAGACGCAGTGTACCGAGCAATAGTCGAACTCTATGCCCTGTCCTATTCTTATAGGTCCCGATCCGAAAACTATTACCTTTTTCTTATCCGAGGGGTGCTGTTCTATAAACTCTGCGGCTTCGTTCTCATCGTCAAAGTCGTTGTAGAAATAGGGAGTATCGGCAGAAAACTCCGCCGCGCAGGTATCGACCATTTTATAAACGGCGAGCTTTCTCTTTATGCCCTTGTCGGCAAGTTTCTGCCCCGAAAGTTTTTCAATAGAGCTGTCGAGATAGCAATATTTCTTCGCAAGGTCGTATTTCTCCTGCGTAAGCTCTCCGCTTGCAAGCTGTTTTTCAAGGTTTACAAGGTTCAGGAGCTTTGAAATAAACCACTTGTCTATCTTCGTTATCTCGTGAATATCGTCAACGGAAATCCCGCGCTTTAATGCCTCGAACATGCAGAACGCCCTGTCAACGTCAACGTCTTTGAGCTTTTCGCGCACCTGCTCGTCCGAAAGCGCCGTAAACTCGCGCTTTGTGAGAGTGTCCATTCCAAGTTCAATTGAGCGGACAGCTTTCATCATTCCTGCCTCAAAAGAGGGAGCGATAGCCATAATTTCGCCCGTCGCTTTCATCTGCGTGCCGAGCGTTTTCTTGGCGTAAACGAATTTATCAAAAGGCCACTTCGGGAATTTTACAACAAGATAATCAAGCGCAGGCTCGAAACAAGCGTAGGTCTTTCCCGTGACCTGGTTTATAATTTCATCGAGAGTATAGCCGACGGCAATTCTCGCCGCAACCTTTGCTATAGGATAACCCGTAGCCTTTGACGCAAGCGCCGAAGATCGCGATACACGGGGATTTACTTCTATTACCGCATACTCGAAGCTGTCGGGCTTTAATGCAAACTGACAGTTGCACCCGCCCTCGACCTTGAGAGCCTGAATTATATCAAGCGCAGCGGTTCTGAGCATTTGATATTCCTTATCCGCAAGCGTAACCGTAGGCGCAACAACTATGCTGTCACCCGTATGCACGCCGACGGGATCGAAGTTTTCCATTGAGCAGACGGTTATAACGTTGCCCTTTCTGTCACGCATGACCTCGAACTCAATTTCTTTCCAGCCCGAAATGCACTTTTCTACAAGTATCTGCGTAATGGGCGAGAGCCTTAGTCCGTTTGTTGCAATTTCGTGAAGCTCCTCACGCGTTTCGGCAATGCCTCCGCCCGTTCCTCCGAGCGTAAACGCAGGACGGACGATAACGGGATAGCCTATCTCTTCCGCGAAAGCCATAGCACTGTCAATGTCCTCGACAACTTTCGACGGGATAACGGGCTGACCGATTTCCTCCATAGTGTCCTTGAAAGCCTGTCTGTCCTCGGCTTTGTGAATGGTTTCGGGATTAGAGCCTAAGAGCTTTACGTTATGCTCGGCAAGAAATCCGCTCTCGGCTAGTTGCATTGAAAGCGTGAGCGCGGTCTGCCCGCCGAGGTTTGAAACGACCGAGTCGGGCTTTTCAATTTCAATAACGCGCTTTACAACGTCAAGCGTCAGCGGTTCTATGTAGATCTTGTCCGCCATGTGCTTGTCGGTCATAATGGTAGCGGGGTTTGAGTTTATCAGCACAACTTCAAGCCCCTCGGCTTTAAGCGCTCTGCAAGCCTGCGTTCCCGCATAGTCGAACTCCGCGGCCTGTCCTATGACAATAGGACCCGAACCTATTACAAGCACTTTCTTTATATCTTCTCTTAAAGGCATTGTTTTTTCGTCCTTTCTTTTTGTCCTTTTATTTCGCTAAGTTTTGAAGTTGTTTTATCAAGACGGGGATTTCATTAAACACAACATCTGCTATTATTTCCCAGTTAGTTGCGTCATAATCGTGTACAAGCCTGTGCCGTAGCCCCGCAATTAAATTCCATTGAATTTGAGGATTTTTGTCTTTAAATTCCTTTGTGAGCAAATAAGCTTGTTCACCTATATTAAAAAGTGGCGTAGTTATTGCCCATTGAATATCATGGTCTTCTTTAATAGTGTCTCTGCTTACATTATGCCTTTTATTATACTGTATCAGTTCTTCGGCAAAATACAGAATTTTCTTAATTCTCTGTTTATCCGAATATTTCACGCCACTCTCACCCTGTCTTTCATAACATTGTGATAAAACGGTGTGTCCAACTTTAGTTCCCTTATCTCGTAAGCGTCAACATCACGTTTTAAAGCAAGGCTCATTTCATAACCAAATCCTAAAGTGTCCACAAGTTTAAAACCCTCACCGCCTATGATAAGAAAATCAACGTCGCTTTGGCTGTCCGCCTCGCCTCTTGCATACGAACCGAAAAGATACACTTCGCTTATTTTATATTTCTCGGCAAACGGTTTCACCGCTTGGCGAATATCGTCCAACGTCAATACATTTTCAGCCATAACACCATCTCCTCAAAAACTCAATCTTCCAAATCACTCCGAATGTAAATATATCCCTCATGCGTTGTTGTAAACAGCAACGGCAAATCTTTTTCATCAAAAAAAGCAATGTCGTTAAACCCGAAATCGGTATTTTCCGCAACGTCTCCCATGTCGGTTACTTCATATTTACAAAAGGTTTCAAACCTTTGCAGGTATTGAAACAGTTCTTTTGAAGCAGTCAGTTTATACACCTTGCTTTTTTTGCTTGATTTCGTTCCCCACCATTTATTTTTAGGCTGAACAGACACAACTAAATCCTTAAACTTATCAACAATTCTTGTGTCGTCTTCGTCCACTAAAACATATTCAATATATTTGCTTTTCTGTTTCAAATGCTTTAGTATGTTCAAATAATCCTCGTGACTGTTGAGTTTTCCGGTATAGTCTGCTAATTCCACATTAAACTCTCCTTCAAATTTCGATTTATTGAGCAGTATGAAACCCGCTCCACAAACTATTTGTGCTCTTTCATCAGCTTTAAAAACTCATCAAACAGATATGAAGTATCGTGCGGACCGCCGCAGGCTTCGGGGTGGAACTGAACGGTAAACGCGGGAGCGTTTGTGTATCTTACTCCCTCGCAGGTGCCGTCGTTTCCGTTTATGTGGGATACTTTTCCCGCGCTTTCGGGAATGCTGTCGGAAATCACCGCATAGCCGTGGTTCTGCGAGGTGATGAATGTCCTGTCGCGGGCAATGTCCTTTACGGGCTGATTTCCGCCTCTATGACCGTATTTCAGCTTTTCGGTCTTAGCGCCGTTTGCAAGAGCTAAAAGCTGATGACCGAGGCAAATGCCGAAAGTAGGTATCTGCGCGGGAATAAGCTCTCTCAAAGTGTTTATAGAGGTCACGTTGTCGGCAGGATCGCCCGGTCCGTTTGAAAGCATAATTCCATCGGGCTTCTCGGCTTTTATCTCCTCGGCAGAAGCGTTATACGGCATAACGGTAACGTTACATCCGCGCTTTACAAGCTCGCGTCTGATGTTGAACTTATATCCGTAGTCCATAAGCACAACGTTATATTTCGGATCTTCCGCAGGGAAAAACTGTTTTTCCTTTACGCTTACTTTTGAAACGACTTCGCCTACATTATAGGCTTTTATCTCGCTTAAAAGCTCGTTCTTGTCGTATTCTCCGCAGACAATTGCGCCGTTCATAACACCGCTCTCGCGGATAATTCTCGTGAGCTTTCTGGTGTCAATATCACAAATGCCGATTATATTCAGCTTTTTGAGATAATTGTCAAGGCTGTCCTCGCACCTGAAATTTGACGGCGCGTCGCAGTATTCGCGCACAACATACCCGAAAACCGCGCTCCCGTTGCTTTCGGGATCAATTTTATTCACGCCGTAGTTTCCGATAAGCGGAAAGGTCTGCGTTACTATCTGTCCGCAGTAGGACGGATCTGTAAGCGTTTCCTGATAGCCTGTCATAGCGGTGGTAAAGACGATTTCGCCCACCGTCTTTCCCTCTGCTCCGAAGCCTGCGCCCTCGAAAACTTCGCCGTTTGCAAGGACAAGGCTCGCTTTTCTTTTGTTCTCTAAGATCATTTCAGCCTCCGAAATTAACTCTGCAAATTATTTACAGTTATTTTGCCGACATAGGTCATTATCTCGTCGCGCATACGAATGGCTTCTTTTCTTGCCGCCTGGGCAAACTCTCTTTCGTCGCACTTCTGTTTCTGATATGCGCACATTATTCCGCGCGAGCTGTTTACTATACCGCCCAAGCCGTTTTTGTCGAACGCCGCCGCAATGTCCGCCGCCGTTGCTCCCTGCGCTCCATATCCCGGAATAAGGAAAAACGTATGCGGAAGTATCTCGCGAAGTCTTTTTATCTGCTCGGGATATGTAGCGCCAACGACTGCGCCCACACCGCTGTAGCCGTAGGCTCCGGGAAGTTCTTCTCCCCATTTTTCGCACATCTTTCCCATGTATTCATATATGGGCATTCCGTCAATGAGCTTGTCCTGAAGCTCGCCGCTCGAGGGATTAGAAGTTTTCACAAGAACGAAAATGCCCTTGTCATTGTCGAGGCAGGTCTTTAAAAGAGGCTTTATCCCGTCGCTCCCGAGATAGCCGTTTACCGTCAGAGCATTTCCAAGAAACGGCTCGTATTCTTCATTTCCGACTTTTACTTTTCCGAGATGAGCCGAGGCATAGGCTTCCATGGTCGTTCCTATGTCGTTGCGCTTTCCGTCGGTGATGACGTACATTCCCTTTGAGCGGGCATATTCCTGCGTCTTATAGAGCGTTTTTACCCCCGCCGTTCCGTACATTTCATAATAAGCCGCCTGGGGCTTTACCGCGGGAACAATGTCATAAAGCGCGTCAATAAGTGCCTTGTTGAATTCGAGCAGAGCCTTTGCCGCGCCTTTGAGCGTTTCGCCGTATTTTTCAAAGCACCTTTCCTTTATAAATTCGGGAACATAATCGAGCTTCGGATCAAGACCTGCAACAGTCGGGTTTTGCGTTTGCTCTATCTTTTCGATAAGCCTATCGAGTGACATAACCTTTCGTCCTTTCTGTTTATTAGTTCAATATATCAATTATCGGTATAGACCGTCTTTCCGTCTACTAATGTCATCTTTACCCTGCCCTTTTAGAGGTTAGAGATAAGATGTAAGAGATAAGAATTTCAGGGGACTTCTGAAATAAAAAGTTGCCTAGTTTTCGGATAAAGAGGCTAGAGGCTAGTATACTTACAAAAATCGAATAACCTCTCCTCTAAAACTCTAACCTCTTACCTCTAATTTCTAACCTCTAGATGGGGACTCCGTCCCCGCAACCCCTGTTAGCAGTGTACGCATTGTCTGACTTTGGTGAATAACCATACAACTCTGATTAGGCTTTATATACAGTCTGCAATTATATCAATCATCGGTATAGACCGTCTTTCCGTCTACTAATGTCATCTTTACCCTGCCCTTTTAGAGGTTAGAGATAAGATGTAAGAGATAAGAATTTCAGGGGACTTCTGAAATAAAAAGTTGCCTAGTTTTCGGATAAAGAGGCTAGAGGCTAGTATACTTACAAAAATCGAATAACCTCTCCTCTAAAACTCTAACCTCTTACCTCTAATTTCTAACCTCTAGATGGGGACTCCGTCCCCGCAACCCCTGTTAGCAGTGTACGCATTGTCTGACTTTGGTGAATAACCATACAACTCTGATTAGGCTTTATATACAGTCTGCAATTATATCAATCATCGGTATAGACCGTCTTTCCGTCTACTAATGTCATCTTTACCCTGCCTTTAAGAGTTATTCCCTTAAAGCAGGTGTTTTTCGACTTTGAATGAAGTTTTTCGGGATCAACTGTCCATTCTTCATTCAGGTCAACTATTGCAATATCCGCAGGCTCGCCGTCCGAAAAACTTCCGCCCGGTATGCCGAGTATGCGCCTGGGATTTACGCACATAAGCCTTACTATCTTGCCGAGATTAACTTTTCCTGTATGATAAAGCGCGGTGAGCGTCGCCGCAAGCGAGGTCTCAAGACCGACAACCCCGTTCGGCGCTTTTTCAAAATCCGCTTTTTCGCTCGGCGCATGGGGAGCATGGTCGGTCACTATACAGTCAATTACCCCCTGGCAAATGCCCTCTGTTATTGCGTCAACGTCTCTGCGCGTTCTCAGCGGAGGGTTCATTCTGTAGTCCGCATCGCGCGTTTTAAGCATTTCGTCCGTCAGCATGAAATAATGCGGAGCAGTTTCGCAGGTGACCATAACGCCCTGTTCCGCCGCGAGCTTTATGACTTTAAGGCTTCCCTGCGTTGACACATGGCAGATGTGAACGGGAACTTCGAGGTCCGCCGCGAGCATTATTTCCCTCGCCGTTGAAATATCTTCGGAGAGCCTGTGCATGCCCTTTACTCCCAGCTCTTTTGAAACAATACCGCTGTTCATTATACCGCCGTCTATTATGTCGAGGTCCTCGCAGTGGGAAACGACTTTAAGCCCCGAATAGTGTGCCTTTATGAGCGCCCTCGCCATGATACGCGCGTTTCTGACGGGTTTTCCGTCGTCGGACACCGCCACGCACCCCGCCTCTCTCAGTGCTTCAAAGTCGCAGAGCTCCTCGCCTTTAAGCCCCTTTGTTATGCACCCCACGGGATAGACCTTTACTTTAGACTGCTTTGCCTTTTCGAGAATATACTTTACCGTTTCGGGACTGTCAACGGGGGGCGTTGTGTTCGGCATACATACTACTGCCGTAACTCCGCCCGCAGCGGCTGCTTCTCCGCCCGTGATGATGTCCTCTTTATGCGTCTGACCTGGATCGCGGAAATGAACGTGCATATCGCAAATGCCCGGAATGACCGCCTTTCCCGTGCAGTCTATTATTTCGTCTGCGGGCGCATCGATATTTTCCGCGCGCTTTATGATGATCCCGTTTTCAATAAGCAAGTCCGAAATTCCCTCGAAATTGTTTACACTGTCAACTACATATCCGTTTTTAAGCAGAAGCGACATAAGCCCTCCTTTAATCTGGCAAAATAAAAGCCGCAATTTTGCGGCATAAAATCCGGACTGTCTATAAACCCCATCTGCTTAACATTGACAGGAGTTTATAAACAAGTCTGATATTGTTAAAGGCAATGCCGCATACAAATGCATTGTCAGACGGCGGCAGATTTTCAACCGCCGAAAATATGAGCATAACCGCAGTTTATAACCGCGAATTATTGCTCTTATTTATTATATTATATTTAAGCCGTCTTGTCAAGGGGATTTTTCGCGCAGTACAAACTTTTAACATAGACAAAATTGCCGCAAATTCTGTCTATGCATATATCCCCGAACATTACTAAACGGCACTGCAAGTGTTTACCTGCAATGCCGCTTTTTAATTTATAACAATTCCTTTAAAAGCTCATCGGTCTGCGCTTCGCTTTCGGCATTAAGCGCGGACTTTATAGTAACGACTGTATTTGCAAAAGTGATGTTCTTGCTGTTTTCAAACAGCTTCTTTATTACCTTTGCCGCGTTCGGCGCCCAAGAGCCGTTTTCAATGATACCTATAAAGCGGTTCTGATAGTTGCGCTCCAAAAGGCGCTCTATAAAATCACGCATAAACGGGAAAACATCACCGTTGTAGGTCGTTGTCGCAAGAACCATTTTCCCGTATCTGAAAGCGTCCTCGACTGCCTCCGCCATATCGTCGCGGGCAAGGTCGGTTATTGCCACTTTCGGGCAACCCGCCTTTTCGAGCTTTTCCGCGAGCATTTCCGCAGCAGCTTTTGTGTGTCCGTATATCGAAGTATACATAATGCAAACGCCCTCACTCTCAACGCCGTAGCTCGACCAGGTATTGTACAAATTGAGATAATAGCCCAAGTTCTCCAAAAGCATAGGTCCGTGGAGCGGGAGTATCTTCTGAATATCAAGCGCCGAAGCCTTTTTGAGAAGCGCCTGCACCTGTGCGCCGTACTTTCCGACAATGCCGAAATAATAGCGCCTAGCCTCGCAAGCCCAATCCTCGTCGGTATCAAGCGCACCGAACTTTCCGAAAGCGTCAGCGGAAAACAGTGCCTTGTCCGTGCTGTCGTAGGTCATAATTACCTCGGGCCAGTGCACCATAGGCGCAGTGACGAAATTGAGAACATGCTTTCCGAGGGAGAGCGTGTCACCCTCTCCGACAACCACCTGTCTGTCGGCGAAATCATCTCCGAAAAACTGCTTCATCATGACGAATGCTTTTGCCGAAGCGACAATTTTTGCTGTTTTATAACATTCTGTAAAGGCTTTTATGTTTGCCGAATGGTCGGGCTCCATGTGCTGAACGACGAGGTAATCGGGCTGTTTTTCGCCGAGAACTCTTTTTAAATTGTCCAGCCATTGACTGCCGAAATGTCTGTCAACGGTATCCATAACGGCAATTTTTTCGTCAAGAATGACGTAGGAATTATACGCCATGCCGTTGGGGACGGTGTACATTCCCTCGAAGAGGTCGATTTCCCTGTCGTTGACGCCGACGTATTTTATATCGTTTGTAATGTCCATAGTTATCCTCCGTAAATTTTTTCTTCATTTATTTTAACATTATTTTTCAATAAAGTCAAGAGAAAAATGGAAATAATGAAAAAATAGAGGTAAGAAGCTGTTTTGAGCGGAGAACAACATTTCCTTTTAAAGCAACTAAACAGGCGTCGCACGGAATAGCGGTTCTACGCTCGAAACTTATTCTTGCCTCTTGCTTCTTTCTCCGAAAGCCAAAAAACTTTATCCCCAAAACTACCTTTAACTTCTTACCTCTTACCTCTAATCTCTTACTTCTAACAGAGCAAGGAGAACCATTTTAAGGTCCTCCTTGTGCCGATTATTAAAATCAAAAATCAATTGCGGGATCGGGAGCAATTGTCGGATCTACAAATACAACTTCAAAAAGTCCATCAAGGCTCTCCGCGCCGTATTTCTTTAAGACAGGCTCAGCAAACCTGAGCTTTATCTCCTCGACAGTCATTCCCGAATATTCCTCGGGAATATTCTCCTCGCCCTCGTAAAATTCGCCGTTCCAGACAGGCTCAAATCCCCATTTTTCCTCGAAAGCGTCCATGTCAAAATCCTTGGAGATAACATAAACTTCCGTCTTTATCTCCTTTACGCTCCCGCTCTCAAACGAAATCGTCCTTAGAACGCGGTATGTTTCATACTCGCTCCCCGCCTTGAAAGAATCTTCGCCGTCAATTATTCCCCATGAGGGAACTTTGCAGACGGAAACATGTATTCGTTCAGCCTCGGGCTCACTTTCATCAGAACTGTTCTGCTCTTCTGAACTGCTTTCGCCGTCGGAACTTTCGCTTTCAAAACTGCTTTCCTCCGAAACACTGCTCTCCGTGTTCTCACTTTCCGTGACAGATGAAACAGAGTCGGGAACTGACTGATTTTGCCTGTCAACTGCACAGCCGACAAGGCACACCGCCGCCATAGCAAGAATATAAGCAGGGATCTTCTTTTTCATAATGCTCTCTCTCAAATTGTTCTACATTTAATTTCCGCTTTAAACGGTCTTTATGTATTATTACTTTTTACGCGAGATAACTACCGCCGCGCCCGCAAGAGTGATAACTCCAACAACTGCCGCTACGCCGCCGATACCTGTGTCAACGTTTCCGTCGTCCTTGCCGCTTTCAACAAGGCTGTTGTCATCAGCTTTTGACTCGGTTGTGCTGTTTTCAGCCGCTTCACTGCCTGCCGTCTCGCTTGACGCTTCGCTGTTTGAAGCCGTATCTCCGCTCGCCGCCTCGCTTGACGCTTCACTGTTTGACGCCGCATCTCCGCTCGCTGTATCCGCCGCAAATGCCGAGACAGAAAGCGTACAAAATACAGCCGCCGCCGTAAGAATGTACTTGATTTTCATATTATCCTCCAAAAACACAAATAAGATCAAATAGAGTCAATTCTAAGCGGTCATGCCCTACCGCCTACTACCCTATTTAAATATATTTTACAATATTTCACATTGAATTTCAATCGGCATTTTTAACACATTTTAAAATTTTATATGTTGAAATTCTACAAATTGCACAAAAATTGACATAATTCCGACGGTTTCAGTGTTAATGCCCGAAAAAAATTTCAAGGGAAACCCGATAAAAAAGGCTTCCCTTGCTTGATAATTATTATTGAACTGTCATTAACTGCGGCGTCTGTTTGCAGTAACTGCAACGCCCAGCGCGCCGAGAACTGCCGCGCTTGCTATATAACCGAACGAAACACCAGTGTCGGGGTTGGGACGGTTGTCGCCGCTGTCAGCACCGCTATCAGCTCCACTGTCAGCTCCGCTGTCCGCGCCGCTGTCGGCTCCGCTATCCGCACCGCTGTCGGCTCCGCTATCCGCACCGCTATCGGCACCGCTATCAGCTCCACTGTCTGCACCGCTATCTGCGCCGCTGTCGGCGCCCGAATCGCCGTCTCTTCCCGTAATTCCGTTTGCGATATCTCTGCCTGCGTCTGCAACACCGTCTATTATATCTCCGCCTGCATCCGCAACGCCGTCTATAATATCTCCGCCTGCATTTGCCGCGCCGCCTATCATACCCTGCGCACCTGCCGAAGCAGATACCGCGAGCAGGCACAATGCCGCGACTGCCGAGGCCGCTATATTTTTAAGCATAATTTTTCTCCTATTCGTGCGTATTTTGCGCAAATCTTTTCGCGCGTTATATTATCTGCATTCAATGTGCAAATATCAGCGGAGAAATTTAGCTTTGTGATTTTGGCAATTCAGGAATTTTTTCTCAAAAAGCGCATAAACCTTATATTCTTTCCGTTTGTTTCTAGAACGGGGGAACTTTCCGAAAGCTCCCAGCTTTTGTCATGCTCGATATCATAAAAGAAAACGTCACCCGAAAAGTTCTCGTAAACGCGCGTTATAAGCGCCTCATCACAATACGGCAGAAGCAGTTTATATATTTCCGCGCCGCCTATAACAAAAACTTTCTTTTCGAGGGAGTTTACATATTTTAACATTTCTTCGGCATTTCCGAAAACCGTTGCTCCGTTGATTTTGGACAAATTGCGCGATAATACGATATTTTCACGGTCGGGGAGCGGGCGTTTAGGAAAACTTTCGTAGGTTTTTCTTCCCATGACGACAGCGGAATTTTTTGTTGTTTCGCGGAAATGCTTCATATCGAGCGGGAGCCTGCACAAAAGCCCTCCGTTTTTTCCGATAGCGCAGTCATTGTCCATAACCAGAATAAGCGTCATAATCATACCTCTTTTTAAATAATCTATACGGTTATTTTAGCATATTCTGACGGAAAATTCAAGGGCAATTTAGAAATCATACTTACAGTAATATAATATATCGGAAATATCATCGTAAATACCGACAGTGTAACTGCCAAAATCTCTGTCGATAACACGATAATATCCATCGTTTACTTCGGGAAAGACTGCGCTGCCGTTTTCGGTAATAAAAGGACCTCTTCTGCCGTTTTCGTCCGAAATCCCGTAGATAAGCTCCTGTGATTTGTCATCAAGAGGAAACGGCTTCCATGAGCTGCTTTTTTCCAACTGCGAAACAAGGCTGTCATCGGAAAACTTGTATTCAACAAGCGTCATGCCCTCGCCAAACGAGCCGTGAGTATCCTTGTTCAAGATCTCTTCTCCGTCCGTAAGCTCCAGACCAAGCTCCTCCGACACGGTTCTTCGGGTTCGGTCAAAGCCGCAGGCGCTAAGGGATAATGCGGTTATAATTACTATAATTGCTGCTAAAATGCGTTTCATATATTTACTTTCCTTTCTGTGATCTGTGAATATATGATAGCACATTGTTTCTTGTTTGTCAATAGCTTTTTATTGAAAAACAATAATATTTTCTCAATAATCGAGAATTTAATTCAATAGAAAAGACCGCAAAAAGTTTTTAAAGGGAGATTGTACAAAAGCCTATTTGTGGTTATAATTAAACGCAATTTCTCTCAATAACGTTATTTCGCCCTGTTGGCAGTTGACAGGGTACAGTGGACAGTATTCAGTAACAGCAGAAAAGCAGTCCTCTCATTCATCACTTTTGATTAACCTTATCGTTTTTCTTTCTCGCTCAAAAGCAAATCCATTTTCGAGGCTATTCCCCGCTCAAAACATCTTTTGGGATTGCCTTTTCAAAGCACGGCTTTGAAAAGGCAATCCGGGGAAAACTCTTGTTTTCCCCGCACCCCAGGTTCAATGCCGTAGGCATTTAACCTGATGCGCTAGTTAGCGGATTGCGGGGGCTTTGCCCCATATGCACTAATGTAAGAAAAAATGGCGAAATATCGCGGTTTTTAGATGTTTAACCGTAATTTTTAACTTAAAAATGTTTGAAAAATAATTAGATATTTACTAATTTAATCTTTTATGATAATGGAAAAAGTGAGTATTATAGCCATTTGCTAACAAAGTTAGTGCATATGGGGCTTTGCCCCCGCGCCCCCACCAAAGGGCGCATTGCGCCCTTTGGAAACCCAAATACCGCGCCTTACGGCGCGGGCAGTTTGTATATAAACCCCAAACCATATACATTATGAAAAAAATGTGGTATAATATAGAAGGGTGATGAAAAATGCT
>CANQVE010000034.1 GCA_947627205.1 uncultured Clostridia bacterium
GCATTTAAGGGAAACGGGGCGAGCGCCCGCTTTTCCTCAATATCTAACCTCTAAAAGGGCGGGTGCAGGGCGCGCAGAGCCCTGCAATTTTCCCCCTTTCCCCTCCGGGAAAGGGGGTTAGGGGGATAGGGCTGTAGTCAGTTGACAGTGTACAGTGTACAGTGTACAGTAATCAGTAACAGCGGAAAGGCAATTGCCCGCCCGATTTGCGCGTTTTCTGCCTTAGGCGTCGAACGTGCATTTAAGGGAAACGGGGCGAGCGCCCGCTTTTCCTCAATATCTAACCTCTAAAAGGGCGGGTGCAGGGCGCGCAGCGCCCTGCACATTTCCCCCTTTCCCTCCGGGAAAGGGGGCAGGGGGATAGGGCGAGTAAACGTTACTTAGAGAAACAACGTTTAAAAAGAACAACAAATAGAGGGGCTTATGTAAGCGGAGAGGATTTTCTTTCCCGCACTAAGGTTTTTTCATACTAAATGTGGTTTTACGCTCAACACCTCTTTGTAGGATTGCCTTTTCAAATGCAAGCATTTGAAAAGGCAATGCGGGGAAAACTCTTGTTTTCCCCGCACCCTTTAGCGCCTTTGAAGCGGATTGCGGGGGCTTTGCCCCCGCACCCCCACCAAAGGGCGCAATGCGCCCTTTGGAAACCCAAATACCGCGCCTTACGGCGCGGTTGGATAGCGGAAATGTTGTTCCCCGCTCAAAACTTATTCTTGCCTCTTGCTTCCGGCCTCTAGCCTCTAAAAGGGCGAATAAAGGTTATTGAGGGAAACAACGTTTGAAAAGGACCGCTTACCGAATAAGTACCTAGTAACTGCCAAATGTTTTATACTGCCGAATGATCGGCGCTCTGCGCTGATTTTGCAGGAAAGCTATGTTGAAAACTTGTGTCTATGTTGAATACATAGTTGAATACTTTTTGTGCAAAGTCGCTAATCTTGAGCTTTGGCTTTGTGCAAATATAAGTAAAACAGCCGAATTTAAAAAAATTTACCCAAAAAATTAAAAATGACTGTTGACGAAAAAAGTTTTTTGGGCTATACTTACATACAGAAAGGTGACCGAGACGAAAACGTCACGGATAAAAAAGATAAGTCCGAAAAAACGGTTCGGCGCCTTTTAAATGCTATAAGCAGAGCAAAAGTACATTATGGTTACTGCTGAGACAAACGATTGAAAAATGGAGGTTTCTACTATGTGCGTTAAAGACATTGAAGTTAAAAACCAGGTTGGTCTGCACGCAAGGCCCGCAACATTTTTTATCCAGAAAGCAAACGAGTATAAGTCGTCTATCTGGGTTGAAAAGGAAGAGCGCAGAGTAAACGCTAAGTCGCTTCTCGGTATTCTTTCCCTCGGTATCGTGGGCGGTGCGAAGATAAGGATCATCGCTGACGGTTCTGACGAACAGCTTGCTATCGACGGTCTTGTAAAGCTGGTAGACAGCGAATTTGCCGAATAATATCGGCGAGGCATAACTTGAGCGGGGGCGGGGGTGTATCCTCTGCCCTCTTTGTTTTTTAAAAGCGGTGGATTTTCATGCGTGGTGGAGTTTACATCGCGTAGTACAAGTATACAGGGTACAGTGAACAGTGTACAGCAAATGTGTCCGCTTCGCGGACATAATTTAGATTGTTATCAAACTGAAGCGTTTTGGACAAAACCGTAACGGTAGGCTTGTGTGCATATTGACCAAAAACAATCTAAATTCTGTTCGCCGTAAGGCGGACACCATAACTGACTACTGTATACTTTAAACTGTCAACTGCCAACGGGGGTGTATTTTGACTTCCTTTGATAAATTTTTAAGATATAAAGCCAAACGTTTAGAGAGAGATATTCCCGGCGGCGAAAAAGGATTTTATGCCGAGATGTCGAGGTTCGGGTGCCGTTTGTATACGGCGCTTTCGGTCGTTGGGGAATATGTGATTTTGGCGCTTATGTTTCTGGCGTCGCTCTTTCTGAAACTGTTTGTTATAATAAAAAACGCGCTGAAAAAGCTGTTTAAAAAGATAGGCTCTTTCTTCAAGGCACGGTTCGGACGCTATGGAAAAGCGCTTAAAAGCGGTAGAACAGAGGTCGAACACATAAGAGAGGAAAAAGGCTTTTTTGCGGGAGTTCTTGCCGAGTTTAAATTTGTGGGCAGGATATTGTTCGGAAAGCGCGGTATTGCGGTAACGGCATTCAACTATGCACTGCCTATTGTTTGCTGTGTGTTTTTGTTCAATATCGTGAGCTATGCCACGAGCCGTACTTATGCGCTTAAACTTACAGTAAACGGAAACTTTATCGGCTATATCGAAGATGAAACCGTTTATACAGACGCAGAACAGCTTCTGATAAACCGAATAAACTACACGGGTTCTGACACAGACAGCGTAAATTTCACCCACGAATATGAAGTAAGCCCCATGAGCTACGGCACGGCGCCCTCTACAAAATACCAGATAGCCGACAGAATGCTTAGGCTTTTGGGAGAAGAAGTAGAACAGGGCTACGGACTGTATATCGGCGATAACTATTACGGAACGCTCATAAGTCACGAAAGGCTCGATAAAGCGCTCGACGGTATTCTTGATCAATACAGGACGGGCGACGAGACAGAAACGGTCGCTTTTGACAAAGAAGTGTCCTTTGTTACGGGGCTTTATCTTGCGGACAGTTTTGTAGATGAGAGCGATATAATTGACCTTGTGACTTCGTACAAGCAGGTCGCTACATATTATACGGCTGTCCTCAACGATTCGCCTTATATGATATCACAAAAGGTCGGTATGACTATAGCGGAGCTTTCACAGCTCAATCCGGGCTTCAGTCTGAAAACGCCGATACATATAGGCGACGAGATAAAGATAACTCAGGAACAGCCTTTTATGAACGTTGTAGTTACACGCAGGGAGCAGTATGAAGAAACTATCCCGTATGAAACGGAATATGTTTCGGACAACACCCGCTATGTCGGAATGAGGGTAATAAAGCGCGAGGGCAAGAACGGCACGCGCGAAGTCACGGCGGATGTTTCATACTTAAACGGAGTTGAGATAAGCAGAAACGTTCTTGTCCGCACGACGACCGTAGAGCCTGTAAACAAGATAATAAACGTCGGAACGCTTCCTCGTCCCGCAAACTCAGCGCCCGGAACCGTCACGGAAGCAGGAAAGTTTATCTGGCCTGTCGGCGGAAACGGAGGCAAAAAGGGATATGGCTTTGCCGCTCCCGGATATTCGAGCCACCGCGGACTTGATATTATTGCGCCTTATGGCACGCCTATATACGCGGCGGAATCGGGAACTGTCACGAGCGTCTACTCGGGCGGCGGCTGGGGCAGCGGCTGGGGCAATCACATTGTTATCCAGCACAGCAACGGCATTTCAACAAGATACGCCCACTGCAGCGCTATTGCGTCGGGGATCCGAGTCGGAACGAAAGTGACCGCAGGTCAGGTAATAGGCTATGTCGGAAGCACGGGCAATTCCACGGGAAACCATCTGCACTTTGAAGTAATGGTAGGCGGTGTCCGCGTAAATCCCATAGGTTATCTCCCGAAGCACAGCTGATCTTCCGACGGCTGAATATTGAACCATATTAAACCGTTTTGCAATTAAATTCTGCGCCCCCGCGACTGCTACGGGGGCGTAGTCAGTGTACAGAGTACAGTGGACAGTATTCAGTAACAGCCGAAAAGTTGTCCGTTCAATATTGCGTGGATTTGCCTTAAAGGTGCACACCCGCAACAAGTTTCCCGCCCGCACACTCTCCGTTCCCGAGCCTCCGCCCCCGCTCGGGCGGCGCCGTTGCGTTAGCTTCGCTCACGCTTGCTCACTTCGTTCGCGATTTTGCTTCGCTCCGCTCAGCAAAATCACGGCGCCGCCCTACGCTCTTTTCCTTGGATTAAGTTGTTTTAGCCTATAGGCGTATAGCCGAACAGTTGTCCGCTCATTTTTTACTTTTATTAAGACATAATAATTAAGGCTTTCCGCCCGAAATAACCTCTGGCTTCTAGGAGGGCTAGTGAATTGTATTTGGAGAAAATAGCACTTGAAATGAACCATTTACTTTATACTGTTCATTGTACGCTGTCAACTGCCGGCAGGGGCGCGCCCACTTTCCCTCAAGAACTAACCTCTAAAAGTGCGGGGCGCGGGGCGCGCCGGCGCCCCGCACTCTCCCCCTTTCCCCTCGGGAAAGGGGGCAGGGGGATAGGGCTGTAGTCAGTTGACAGCAGACAGGGTACAGTATTCAGTACCAACCGAAAGGCAGTTACACGAAATCTCCCTCTCTGTTCCCGAACCAGCTAACACGCCCGATTTGTGCGTTGTGAGGGGGTTCGGGGGCTTCGCCCCCGAGGCGGGGCGCGGGGCGCGCAGCGCCCTGCAATTTTCCCCCTTTCCCTCCGGGAAAGGGGGCAGGGGGATAGGGCGAGTAAACGTTGTTAAGAGAAATTGCGTTTGAAAAGAACAACAAATAGGTTTTCACTTCTTGCTTTACCGCTCTAAGGTTTTTTCATACTGAATGTGGTTTTACGCTCAACACCTCTTTGTAGGATTGCCGTTTTAAAAACAAAGTTTTTAAAACGGCAATGCGGGGAAAACTCTTGTTTTCCCCGCACCCTTTAGCGCCTTGTGCCGTTTGCGGGGACTCCGTCCCCGCACCCCTGCCAGAGGGCAAAAATTTTTTGAAAAAAATTTTTTCCCTCTGGACTCCCTTTTCAAAAAACTTTCGTGCGACGCCCGTTTTGTGGTTTAAAAAGAAAGTGCTTCCCCGCTTAAAACAGCCTCTTGCCTCTTATTTCTTATTTTAAAAGGTGGTTTTATTTTGCTAAAACTCGCTCGATATTTAAAAGAATTTAAGCTCAATGTAACCCTCGGTCCTCTCTGCAAGCTCACCGAAGCTATATTCGAGCTTATCGTTCCCCTCGTCATGGCGGAAATAATCGACACAGGCATTGCCGAACGCGACGAGGGCTATATTCTCAAAAACGGCATAATACTCGTAGTCCTCGCCGTCTGCGGACTTTCGTTCGCCCTGATATGCCAATATATGGCGTCCGTTGCCTCTCAGGGCGTCGGTACACGCCTGCGCTCCGATCTTTATTCCCACATAAACACCCTTTCATACAAAGAACTCGACAGGCTCGGAACTTCCGCCCTCATAACCCGCATAACAAACGACGTAAACCAGGTCCAGACCGCCGTTGCCATGCTCATAAGGCTTGTCGTAAGAGCGCCGTTTCTTGTAATAGGCGCGACAATAATGTCGTTTTCAATAAGCCCTCGGCTCTCCCTCATCTTTTTCGGCTCAATGACGGCTATCGTCCTCATCATGTACCCGATAATGAAAGTGACCGTAAAGCTCTTCAAAAAACAGCAAAGGTCGCTTGACGGCATTTCGCGAATAACACGCGAGAACCTTTCGGGAGTAAGAGTTGTCCGTGCATTCTCGCGCCAGGAACACGAAAAGGAAAGGTTCGAAAGCGAAGCCGAGGATTATCGCACCTTTGCCGTAAAAGCAGGAAGAATAAACGCACTTTTAAATCCCTCGATATTTGTAGTAGTAAACGTTGCATACCTGCTCATTGTCTGGATAGGCGGGGGATTTGCCGACGCAGGAACGGACGGGCTGACGGCAGGAAAGATAATTGCACTTGTAAACTATATGACGCAGATATCGCTGGCGCTTGTGGTAGTTGCAAATCTTGTCACAATATTTACAAAAGCCGCGGCGTCCTCTGCCCGAATAAACGAAATTTTTGAAACAAAGCCCTCTATGACTTCTCCCGAAAATGCTCCCAAGACCGATATAAACGCGCCTGCTGTTGTTTTTGACAATGTAAGTTTTTCATATTCGGCAGGCGAAAAAGCCCTCGAAAACATCTCCTTTGAACTAAAGCGCGGAGAAACTCTCGGCATAATAGGCGGAACGGGTTCGGGAAAATCCACTGTCATAAACCTTATGTGCAGGTTTTATGACGCTTCGGACGGCAGTATAAAAATAAACGGCGCGGATATCCGCAGTTATCCCTTTGAAGAACTTAGAAAAATAATAGCCCCCGTCCCGCAGAAAGCCGAGCTTTTGAGCGGAACGCTCCGCGAAAATATGACGTTCGGCAGGCGCGATATTTCCGACGGGCAGATACAAACCGCCCTTTCTGTCGCACAGGCAAAAGAATTTACCGACGGGCTCGAGGACGGTCTGAACGCAAAGATACTCCAGGGCGGAAAGAATTTTTCGGGCGGACAAAAACAGCGCCTTACTATTGCTCGTGCAATTGCCCATGCTCCCGAAATTCTAATTCTTGATGACAGCTCCAGCGCGCTTGACTATGCGACCGACCTGAAATTAAGAAAAGCAATAGGCGAACTTTCCATGACCTGCGTTATTGTATCACAGAGAGCTAATTCAATTCTGCATGCAGACAAGATACTTGTGCTTGACGACGGAAAAGCGGTCGGAATGGGAACTCATTCGGAGCTTCTCAAAAATTGCCCCGTATACCGCGAGATATGCCTTACGCAATATTCCGAAAAGGAAATAGCAGAAATGGAGGCGGCAGATGAATAACAAAAAAGACGCGCTCATACGCCTGCTTAAATATGTAAAGTCCTCGCTCGGGCTTGTGATAATAAGCCTTTTGTGCGCGGCGGGGAGTGTTTTGCTTTCGCTTTATACTACGGTTTTGATAGGCAGAGCGGTGGACTGTATCTCGCTTGATGGCGTTGATTTTGAGAAAATGACGCCTATCCTTATTACAATTGCAATAATCATACCTATAGTAGCGTTTTTGCAGTGGCTGATGTATTATCTCACAAACATGATTTCCCACAAGACCGTAAAACAGCTTCGCACGGACATTTTCGCGCATTTGCAGGAAATGCCTCTTTCGTATATTGACTCTAACTCTCACGGCGATATTCTGTCGCGCGTGGTAAATGATGTAGACGCGGTGAGCGACGGGCTTTTACAGGGCTTTCATCAATTGTTCACGGGCGTTGTCACGATTATAGGAACGCTTGTGTTTATGCTTAGTCTAAATTGGCAGATAACGCTCATTGTTGTTATAATAACTCCGCTTTCGTTTGCTGTTGCGGGAATTATCTCAAAGCTCTGTTTCAACAAATTCCGCGAGCAAAGCACGATAAAAGGCGAGCTTACGGGATTTACTGATGAAAGAATAGGCGCATTGAGGCTGGTAAAAGCGTTTGGATTTGAGAAAAATTCCGAGGAAGAATTCGGCGAAATAAACGAGCGGTTAAATGTCTGCGGGCGCAGAGCGCAGTTTTATTCGGCGCTTACAAATCCCTGTACGAGATTTGTAAACTCTCTTGTGTATGCAGGAGTGGGAATTTTCGGAGCATTGAGCGCGGTAAAAGCTGTAAGCGGGGGTTTTACGGTAGGCGACCTAAGCTGTTTTTTACAGTATGCAAATCAGTATACAAAGCCGTTTAATGAAATTTCGGGAGTTATGACCGAGCTTCAGAGCGCGCTCGCTTCGGCTTCGAGGATATTTGCGATACTTGACGAAAAGGCTGAAAGCTCGGACGAGGGCAAAATTGCTCTTAAAGACTGCGACGGGAATGTTTCGCTAAGTGATGTTTATTTCAGCTATGTACCCGAAAAACCGCTTATTGAAGACTTGAATTTAAAAGTAAAGATCGGACAGCATATAGCCATTGTAGGACCTACGGGCTGCGGAAAAACGACGCTTATAAACCTGCTTATGCGGTTTTATGATGTTACGGGCGGAGAAATTAAAGTAAGCGGGATACCGATAAAGGAAATGACGCGGAACAGTCTGCGCGAAAACTACGGAATTGTTCTTCAGGAAACGTGGGTTTTTAAAGGAACGGTCCGGGAGAATATCGCATACGGAAAGCCCGACGCGACAGATGAAGAAATAATTGCCGCGGCAAAAGCCGCGCACGCGGACGGTTTTATCAGAAAGCTGGAAAACGGTTATGACACGGTAATTACGAATGACGCGGAATTATCCCAAGGTCAAAGACAGCTTTTGTCGATAGCGAGGGTAATGCTGTCGCTTCCGCCTATGCTTATTCTTGACGAAGCGACGAGTTCTATTGATACGAGAACGGAAATGCAGATACAAAGCGCGTTTAATGCGATGACAAAGGGAAGAACGAGCTTTGTTGTCGCGCACAGACTTTCGACGATAAGAGAAGCAGATTGTATTCTTGTTATGAATTCGGGGCATATAGTTGAACAGGGAACGCATTCGGAGCTTATCGAGAAAAAAGGGTTTTATGCGGAATTGATTAGGAGCAGGTCTGAATGATAGAGGAACAACGCTTCTGTTATTCGACCGCCGCGCAAGCGGCGGCACGAAAGTTTTTTGAAAAGGGAGTCCAGAGGGAAAAATTTTTTTCAAAAAATTTTTTCCCTCTGGCAGGGGTGCGGGGACGGAGTCCCCGCAAACGCGTTAGCAAAAGCGCATCAGGTTAAATGCCTACGGCATTGAACCTGGGGTGCGGGGAAAACAAGAGTTTCCCTTTTAGAGGTAAGAGATAAGAAGTAAGAGGTAAGAAATCAAAAGTTGTTTTGGAGATAAAGTGATTTGGATTTTAGAGGATGAGGCTGGAAGCTAGAGTTTAAGAGGAAAAGTTGTTTTCCGCTTGTAACATATTCTAGCCTCTTGCTTCTTCTTTGTGACAATCAAAAAACTTTTTCTCTCAAATGCTCCCCAAAATTCTTACCTCTTATCTCTTACCTCTAACCTCTAGCAGGGGTTTTCCCCGCATTGCCTTTTCAAAGCTGTGCTTTGAAAAGGCAATTCTGCAAAGAGGTGTTGAGCGTAAAACGACCTCAAAAGTGAAACCGCCTTAGAGCGGGAAAGAAAAACCGCTGTGTTAATTCATACGAGCACAACCGCAACAATCTCCGCTTGTTTATCACTGTCGATAGAACAAACTGCGGAGGGAACCTGCCGGTTCCCCCGCTCCCCCTCCAGCGGTTTCCCGTTTCAAATGCTTGCATTTGAAACGGGAAATTGGGGAAAACTCTTGTTTTCCCCAAACCCTTTAGCGCCACGCTTCGCTATTTCGCGGCTTTGCCGCGACCAGAGGGGAAAAATTTTTTGAAAAAAATTTTTCCCCTCTGGACTCCCCTTTCAAAAAACTTTCATGTCGCCGTCCGTTTAGTTGTTTTAAAAGGAAACGTTGTTCCTCGCTCAGAACTGCTTCTTGCCTCTTGCTTCTAGCCTCTAGCCTCTTACATCTAACCTCTAAAACTGAAAAATTTTCTCCGCAATGTATATTGCGGAATTTTTTTACTTGATTTTACTTGCGCATTGTGGTAAAATAAAAATTGGTCTGAATGCCGAATTTATCACTTAGAGGAGAAAAGAGTTTTCAATTATGCGTATCTGGTTCAATCATTGGTTCAGTACAGCCTATCATCTCATTCGCCTTATGCAGGAGGGCGGTGTCTGCAATAACGGCAATAACGAAGAGCTTAAATTTATCGGTTCAAGCACAAATCCCCTTATGGCACATCTTCGCGCCTGCGATGAACAATATTCCGAGCCCGAAAATCTGCCCGAAAAGGATTATGCCGATTGGTGCCTTGAGTTTTGCAAAGAACATAAAGTTGACGTCTTTGTCCCGAGAAAAGGGCTTGTTGCGGTGTCCGAAAGATACGAAGAATTTTCGGCTCTGGGCGTTAAACTCTTTGCCGATAAAAACGCCGAAATGCTCCGTATCCTTGACAATAAAGCGCGCTCTTATGATTATTTCAAAAGGTGCATACCGAAAATCGTTCCCGAAATAAAAACGGCTCACTCCATAGAAGAATTTGAAAGCGCATATAACGAGCTTAAAATCGGCTGTGAGAGAGTGTGCTATAAGCTCGAAACAGACGAGGGCGCAAGGAGTTTCCGCGTTATTGACGGCAATACCGAAGAACTTTCCGCGCTTTTAAACGCCCCGAACACAAAGGTGTCGTTTGAGACTGCGCTTAAAATTTTAGGCAAATACGACTTTAAAATACCCGTTCTCCTTATGCCGTATCTCGGCGGACAGGAGATAAGCGCGGACTGCCTTTATACAGCGCAGGGATATATCATTCTCCCGCGCTTTAAAAACGGAAGATATTCAAATGTAAAACTTGATAAAGAAATAATGTCACTGTGTCAAGAAATACTTGACAATATAAATCTCGAAATGCCGTTGAATATCCAGCTTAAATTTGAAAACGGCAAGCCCTTTCTTCTCGAAATAAACCCGCGTATGTCGGGCGGACTTCAGCTTTCGTGCAATTCTGCGGGGATAAATATCCCGAATATCGCCCTCAACAGGCTTTTGGGAAACGATATCCCCTGGAGCTATCCCGAAAGGAAAATACCTACTGTGGTAAATCTTGAAACTCCGTTGGTTTTAGGTGAATGACATGAACTATACATCAGATGACCTTTTAAGAACAGCAAAGCGCATTCATAACACAAAGCGCACTTATCTTCTTGTAAATCCCCTGCAGGCAAAACATATCCCCGTAAGTCCAAAAAAATCGCTCGAAATGATGAGAACTCTCGGAGAAATGCTCTATAGGAAATACCCCGAAGCAAGGCTTATTATAGGCTTTGCCGAAACGGCTACAGCCATAGGCACGTCTGCTGCGGAATGTTTCCCCGACGACTGCGTTTATATCCACACAACGCGCGAGGAATTTCCGGGGAATTTTATATGCTTTTCGGAAGAACACAGCCACGCCGTAGAACAAAAACTTTATGCCGAAAATCTCCGCGAGTATTTTGAAAAATCAAAAGAGATAATTTTTATAGACGATGAAATCTCGACGGGCAAGACGCTTATAAATATTGCAGAACAATTAAAAGCGGAAATTCCCGAGACGGTCGGAAAACAATTTGTCGCCGCGTCAATTATAAACCGTGTGTCAAGTGAAAACGAAGCGCGTCTTATAAATGCAGGGATAAAGACCGAGTGCCTTTTAAAACTGCCGTTCGGAAATTATGAAGAAGCAGTAAGGGATATAGAAGTAAGCGAAGCAGAACGGCTTGAAACTGCTTCTTTCGATTATACCGCCCTTGACTGCCCGAAAATTCCGAATGCAAGAAAGGGCGTAAAGGCGGGGGACTATAAGCGCGCGGTAAGAGAGATAATGGAGAGCGCGGTTAAAAAGCTCGGACTTCCCAAAAAAGCCGATGTGCTTGTCATAGGAACGGAAGAATGTATGTACCCCGCGATTATTCTGGGGGAAGTCCTCGAAGAAACGGGCGCAAGCGTTTTGTGCCATTCTGCGACAAGAAGCCCTATAGGCATAAACACTGCTGAAAATTATCCGATAAAGAGCGGATTTAAGCTGGCGAGCTTTTATGAAAGCAAGCGCGAAACGTTTATTTATAACCTTTCGCCTCACGACTGTGTCATAGTTGTTTCGGACAGCAAGAGCGGTTTTAAAAAGGGCATGGAGGACTTGTGCACAGCGCTTAAAAAAGTCGATTGCAGGGATATTTATTTTTTGGGAGTTTGACAGGTGAATAATTCAGATAAGTTGGATAAATTCGGAACGTATCTTGAAAGCGACGTTACCGTATTATTAAAGGACATAACGGGGCTTGTAGAGCCTCTCGGGACAAAAGAGCGCGAAAAGCGCATTCAAAGCGGCGTTCACTATTGTGAAATGCTCCCGCTCGAATATGAGCCGTCGGAAGAATATATCGGTACATATAAAAACGCGCTTTCGCTGTATTCAAAAATAACAGCCGACGCCGTGGCGGACTGCGCTATGAGGATATACAGCGACAAGGGAGAAAACGCCGTTCTGGTTTCTCTCGCAAGGGCGGGAACGCCTGTCGGTATCCTGCTTAAACATTATATAAAGGGTAAGTTTAACGCGGACGTTATGCATTATACTATTTCAATAATACGCGGAAAAGGCATTGACAAAAACGCGCTCAATTATATCCTAAGCCGTCATTCTGCAAGAGATATACAGTTTGTTGACGGCTGGACGGGCAAAGGAGCAATACAGCGCGAGCTGAACAAAACTATGCTCGATTTTCCCCAAGTAAGCGCGGGGCTTGCCGTGCTGTCGGATCCTGCATACGTTGCGGAAAAATGCGGAACGCATGAGGATTTTCTTATCGCAAGCTCGCTTTTAAATTCTACCGTTTCGGGACTTTTGAGCAGGACATTTCTGCGCTCGGACATTATCGGCGAAAACGATTTTCACGGCGCGGCTTTCTATAAAGAGCTGATTGCTAAGGACAGGACATACGAGTTTATAGAAGCTGTCGAAAGCAAATTCGACTATTCTCGGAAATTGCCCGAAAAAGAAAATGCCGAGGGCTTTCGCGGCGGCATTGAAGAAGTAAATGAAATTGCAAAAAAATTCGGCATAAGCGATATAAACCTTATAAAGCCGAGCATAGGCGAAGCAACGCGCGTTTTGCTCAGAAGAGTGCCGTGGAAACTGCTTGTACACAGCCTTAATGACAATGAACATCTTGCTCATCTTTATCAGCTGGCAAAGGAAAAGGGCGTTGAAATAGAAGAATATCCTCTTAAAAACTACAAGGCTTGCGGAATTATCCGAAATCTTTCCGATACTTAGAGCAAAGCTCCGAGAGCGTTTTAACGACAAAATCACAAAAGCCCTCTCTGGGAGCGGTGAGCTTTTCTTTAGCTTTTACGTTTCCGAGGTCGTCGGGGAAAATTGCAATGTCCGCGATATCGAGCATGGGAATATCGGGCAGGCTGTCGCCTGCGCAGATGACTGTTCCGCGGAAATTTTCGCGCTCGATAAAGCGCTTTACCGCTGTGCCTTTGTTCAGGGCTTTGGGGAATGCATAGACTTTTTCGCCGACGGAAAAACAGTTTAAAGAACCAAATCTGCCTGCGTTTTCAAGAGTAGCTGAAACGCAGGTGCTTTTTGTAAACAAGAAAAGCCCGTCCACGAGGCGTATTTCAAAACTGCGGTTTTGGTCGTTTTCAAAAACCGTTTTGCAGGCTTCTATTTGCTCACGGCATTTGTTAAATTCGCTTTGGGAATACTTCAGCCAATCCCGACAGACCTCGCCTTTAAAAAGCAAGTTCCCGCCGTTTGAACATACGGCGTATTCTGGAGAAAAATATGGGATATGTATGCGGGAATATTGTTCGATACTGCGGGTTGTGACGGGGACGACGTTTTGTAAAAGCGAAAAATCGGCATTTTCGGAAACGCAGGTTATGGGTTCATTGTTTTTATATTCGACAATAATGTCCGAGTCCGAGCGGTTTTTAGCCGAGCGGATTAGGGTGCCGTCGAGATCGGCGAAGATGAGGAAATTGTTTTTGGACATAAAAGCTCCTTTTAGAAGTAAGAAATAAGAGGTAAGAGGTAAGAATTAAGACAAACAGTGTTTCCGCGATCCGACCGCGCCGTAAGGCGCGGCACGAAAGTTTTTTGAAAGGGGAGTCCTGCTAGAGGCTAGAAGCAAGAGGCTAGAAGATGTTTTGAGCGGTAATGTGCTTTTGCTATTAAAACCACCTAACGGGCGTCGCACGAGAGTTTTTTTGAAAGGGGAGTCCAGAGGGGAAAAATTTTTTTCAAAAAATTTTTCCCCTTTGGCAGGGGTGCGGGGACGGAGTCCCCGCAAACGGCAGTTTAGCGCTAAAGGGTGCGGGGAAAACAAGAGTTTTCCTGCTAGAGGTAAGAAGTAAGAAGTAAGAGGTAAGAAGTCAAAGGTTGTTTTAAGGGTAAAGTTATTTGCTTTGTCAAAAAGCGTAAAAAACCTGATTATAAAGCCGCAAAATCACGTTCAAACAGCAACGTGGGCATTTTGCGTGGGATTTTTGTGGGATTTCGTGGGATTTTCAGCCGTTTTTGACTTCTTCTTCATTCAACACCTGTTCCACGATTTGGCTCAATTGAGATATGCCATTTTCAATCGCTTCTTTCGGCGTGCATATATACACACTATCGAGAACAACAGAATTTGCCCACCCGCCGAGCAACTGCAAGGCTTCCTTCTGCACACCCAACAAACTCATCTTGGTTGCGAAAACCTTGCGGAGAGAATGAAAGGTGAAATTGTCTATCCCGTTGTCTTTAAGCAACTTCTTCAATTGCCAGTCCATAACGTGATATTTCTTGTTAATTACGAAGTCGGTGTCACTGCTGTGCGGTTTTGCCATTATCATATCGTATAGATATGTCGGGAGCGGGACATCCCGTTCCGAACTGTCCGTTTTTAAGCCTTTTTCAAACTCGTGACCTGACACATAAGTTCTCTGACGTTCAATGTGGATATACTTCTTGCCGTTTTGCTCAAAGATGTCGCCGTATTGAAGCCCTCTTACCTCGCCTATTCGCATTCCACCGCAATTGATTGATAGCAGACACGCAAGTTTTAAGGTTGCATCGTCACAGCTGTTAATAACTTGCAACAGTTTTTTGAAGTCAGGCAATTCAGCTTTTTTCTTTTTTTGCGGTGGCAAAGTGTAATTATACTTCGGTAACGGTGCATTGTTTAGCGTAAGCGCGGATTTCAGCAAAACAAGGGCATTTCTTATTGTTTTGGCTGATTTGCCATCCTTTGCTTCCGTGTTAATAGCCTGCTGTACATCAATGGGCTTAAGCGATTGTATGTCTTTCTCCATAAGCGGCTGAAAGTTGTTCCGAAGAATACTCTCATACGCTATGATTGATGTGGGCTGTAAGCTACTTGATTTCGCATCAATATAGCGCCTTATCGCCTTACGAACCGTCAGTTTTTCATCAACGAGCCTGCCGCTTTTGAAGTCCTCTATTTTTTGTAGAACTTCAAGTTCTGTCACGCCTGTTATTGACTTCGTGTGCGTCATTCCATAGATGTCAGTATATTTAATCTTTTTTCTGAAATGCCCAGAGGGTAATACTTCTAGCGCTAACTTTTGTTTCGATTTGCGTACCATAATATTATTCCTTTCCTTTCAGTGGTACGCAAGCTCAATGCTATTGTACCACTAAAAAATAAATTTGTCAAGTAGTTGTTGCTTTTGCTTATTCATCTTTTTACCCCTTAATTTATCGCTCATTTTCCTTATTTTTGCGTTTTTATAACGTTATAGATTACTTACACACATAATGCCACAAATGCAATACAGCGCATTTTCAGGCGTTTTCTGATTGTCCGATTTTTTGCTGTTCTGAAGTTTGTCCGAGTTTATGTATCTTATCTATCAGCCTGCGGCTTAACCCAATCGCCGCTGTCGCGGCTCATACCGCCTTACGGCGGGCGCGGCGAGAGGGAGAACAGAGCTTTTTTGTTCGGTGTGGCTGTCGGTACGGAAACAATCTTCAAACCCCATTCCTCGTTTGTCCGATTTTCAGTATTTATTCGTTTGTCGGTTTGACAATAATGTTACCTTTATTTTCATACACCTGCATATCATAAGTTAAAAACGGCAACACGGTACTTGTGGTGAACCGAACGGAGTAAAGACCTGAACCAATGTCGAGAGAAATTTCAAAGTCCTTAACCGCCAATTGATTTTCGTCCGCAGGAACGCAAAGACCTTGATGAACGCAGGCGATTATTATTCCTTCTGGAGTTTCAAAGTCGCCGCCGAAATCATCTTGTGCTAAACTCGTCAGAAAACAATATGTATAACCGTTCACTCGTTTTGTCTGCGCATTACTCCGCAGTTGTGGCTGACCTATTATTTTTGTCTGAAGTGTTTTTTGAAACGTCACGACATACATTACTCATCATACCCCCTGTCTTTAAGTGTTTGTTTACCTTTCTGTCTAAGTTGTTGCCTTATTTGCTGTAAATAATATTCGGTTTGGCGATTGATTTCTTCTAAAGGCTCTCTCACTTGCCGTTCTCGCAAAATTGTATCAAGCAATTTTTGATTGAGCGAACCCTCTCGTTCCAAAAGACTTTGCTCGTATTTTTTTAAACTGTCCGATTTTGCGTTGGCATTTTTTTCGCGTTCGCTAACTTGCTCCTCACGAATTTTCAAATTTTCGGTTTCTCGTTGAAGTTCATCGTTTAATGCATTGATAATCATTTTCTGTTTTTTATTTTCCTCGAAAATTGCGTTTGCCTGTGCCGTGATTGCCTTTTCTGCAATCTTTGCATTTGCAATTATTAGTTCAGCACATTGTTCTTTAACTCGCCCTCTGCCTGTGATGAAATCGCTAACCGCCTGTTTCATTTTTTCCGTTTTCTTGACTTCGGCTTTGTGTTCTTCGGGCTGAGTATGACCTTTTGTAGTTGTTTCAGACGGAAGTATTAAAAATGTCTTTGGGACTTTCTTGTCGAGAAAATGTTGGGAACGCTGTTCGTTGTTGCTCCGAAAATCTTTTAACCATCGTTTGAAAGGTGTCTCCGAGTATTTCTCTTGTTTACTTCGAGCATAACCCAACTCTTTTAATGCGCCGTCCATACTTACTTTAGTTGTCAATCCTTTTGTGGATTGTGCAACGGGTAGAAACGTTAAATGCAAATGCGGAGTTGCTTCATCGAGATGTATCGTGGCACAGAAAACTTTAAGCGTTGGATTTTGCTCTTGCCATTTTTCATAAAAGTCTTTAAGATACTCACAGTGAATTTCTCTCGCTTTATCTATCCCAACTTTTTCAACAAGTTGCTTAAACTCTGTTTCATCTCCTAACTGCGTTATACATTCCTTGATGTTCTTTTTTTGCTGCTGGAAATATCTGGAAACTGCTTTTTGTCTTCTCAACGTATCGGCGAACTCTGTGCCTTTTTCTTGGACTGCGGTTTCATAATCAATTTTATTCAAGCCGAAAACTCTCTCTGGGTGCTTTGACTCATTTTTCATATCATAATCAACAAGTGCATTTCCGAAAACCGAATCGAAAAATTGTATGACATCAACGTTAGTTAAAACCTCGTTGTATCGTTCGCGTTCCTTGTCTATGTGACCGTCCTTGTTCCATTTCTCCTTGTCATATTGTCGCAAGTTGTGGCGAACGTTGAAACGAGAACCGAGGTGCAGACTTACTTTGCTTGCTATCACTAAATTCATCTCCTTCCGTTGCTGTCAAGGGTTTTACTGCTTTGCAGTAACCTAATGGCATTGTGGGAAACCCGCAACGCACATTAGGCAAGGGGAAACCCCTTGAACCCTCGTCATCATCACCCCGCGCCAACGAGAACGTGAGTATATACTCATCGTCACACATTATGGCATCCATTATCGTTTGTCCAACGAGCTTGTCCAGCTTTGCTTTGTCCAACTTAAACCAATAATCCGCAAACTCGTTGACTTCACCACTTTCGTTGTCGATTACAACAACTTGTTCGGCGGACAGTTCAACTGCGTCTGTTGCGTCTAACAACTCTTGTAATGTTGCGCCTGTTACTTTCATTGACGGCGGGGTTGTGCGATTACCGAAACAGGCAATATTGTGAAAGTTTTCAGGGTAGAAAACCGCGCGTTCACGTTTCTTCATAAAAGCTGGATTGAGGTATTCCCAAACGCGACGTATATCTTGTTTCGTTTCTAACAACTCCACATCTGTCTGCTCTATAACACCTTGCTTGTTATTGTAATTGTTAGCCCATTTTGCAAAACACGTTTCAAAATTGTCGGGAACTGTTTCAAAGCAGAGCAGGCAATGGAAGTGCCAGCTACCATCGTTGTTTGGCTCATAAACGATTACCCCATATTTTAGGCAATTGCCGTATTTCCTTTTTAGATATTTCTGAAACGCGCGGACTACTTTTTGTAATTCGTCAATTACATATTTATTTCCCGAATTAAACGAGAGAAACAGAGTTTTGTTTTCGTGGCAATTGAAAAGTACCTCTTTTGTTTTTTCGTTATGCGCTCTTTTCAGTTTGGCGAGTCCACGGAAGTGATATGTAGCCACATCTTCCTTATCGTCATCAAAATAGTCAAGCGAGCCGTTGTAGAGGTCAACATCTACCGCTTCTGAACCGCCGAAGTAATATGTCTTATCGATAAGCGCGACATTTGCTTCGGTGCGTTTAGGCTTTTTGGTTTTCGATATTGACATTGTAGAAGAAGTGCTGCTTTCTTCGTTTTGTAAATTTGTCGGTGCTGTTCTTGACGAAGTGCTATCTTCTTGCTCAGTAGCTTTATCTCTGTCAGTGCTTCCACAAATGTAAATGCGTTCTGCTTCATTGTACCACGCCAACAATTGTCTTGTATCGTTTGTTTCAATCAATTTGTTTGGCAGGCAAGGTTTTTGCTTCACGTTCATAAGCACTGTTTCATCGGAGACAGCGGGAAAAATGAATGATTCGTAGTTGAAGTTTGTTTGGCAGTTATCCCGAAAACTGTTTTCAAATATGGTCTTGTAGAATGTGAGATTGCCGATTGTAAATGCTTTAGTAACATTTTTATTTTTCTGAAATTCGTTCATAAAATTACTTCCTTTGCTACTTTAATTATGTCTTATTTTTTCTGGTTATCTTACAAATAATAGTAAGCAACATAGGAAGATACGCATTTGTCAACTATTTTTATAGTTAAATGTAAAAACGCCTTGACAAACGAGCAAAATTATGATATACTGATAATGGTAATCAGGGCGTATTACAAAAGGCGTACCAAAAGTAATGCGTACCTTCCTTTCATCTGGTGGACGATACCAAGCGTCCACCATTTCTTTTTTACTTTTCGAGTTGCTCTTCTCGAAGTGCAGCGAGAGCCTTTTTCTCCCAGCATTTCTGTACCGACTCCTTGCGTTGTTCACGGTGCGCGGCGGCGTAGGCGCGATTATACTCTTTCTTTAACTCTTTAGCTTTCTGTTTAATTTGTTCTTCAGTAAATTCCATTTCTTTTTTTCCTTTCTAAGTATTTAATAATATTTGGTCTCGCGTAATTTTATAATTCACCCGTGTATAATTATCAACACCCCCTTATACGCGCGAATCCCATCGCAGCGCGGAAAGCGCCCGATGGGAAACACATTTCAATATTAAATTATGTCAACTATAGTTGTTGGGAAAAGCAATCTTAAACTCTCCCATCATTCATTATAGCTTATTGTGAACATTATGTCAAGACGATTTTTTGAATTTTATTTATTTTTAACAATTATTGGTTTTGCTTTTAGGCAAAATAACAAGAACAAAAAAATAGAGAACTTTCGAGTTCTCTCTTGATTTTATAAGTGAGCTTGCGTACCAATAATTTCCATATTTCCCCAATTTTCCCTTTTTCGTGGGAAAAAACGTGGGAAAAATTGTTGCTTTTTACTTGCTTTTGTTGCTGTTTTTGGCTCTACAATAAGGCATTTTTCAAAAGTGGAAAAAGTTATTTGTTTTTCAGAGAAAGAGGCTTAGTGGCTAGAGGCTAGAGTTTGAAAGTAAAAGTTGTTTTCTTTGCGAAACAAATTCTAGTCTCTAATTTTTAGCCCCCAGATGCGTACATTGTCAACTATCAACAATTCTCAAAAAAATCCTCTCTATACATCAGTTTCAGGCTATCCGCGAGAGCTTTCAGTTGTTCGTCTGTTATGGTGTTAAGGCGCGGGAGATGTGCCGTCAGGAGATAGACCTGCGCGGCTTTTTCGGCTGTTTCAATAAGCCCGAACGCTTCGTCAAGGCTTCTCCCCGAGCCGTATATCCCGTGCATTGCCCAGACAACGAGCCGAAATTCTTTCATCTTTTCGGCAGTCGCCTCGCCTATTTCCTTTGTTCCGCAAACCATCCACGGCAGAAGCCCTATGCCGTCGGGAAATATCATAATGCTTTCGGTGCACATCTGCCAGAGCGTGTGGGTGAATTTCTTTTCGGACAGCTCGTGAACAAAGGTCATTGCCAGAATATTCGTCGGGTGACAGTGAAGTATCACGCGGTTGTTCGGTTCGACCGACAGCCTCGAAATGTGGCTCATGATATGCGCGGGAAATTCGCTCGTAAGCCTGCCTCCGCCGTTTAATCCCCATAAAAGCTCCGCCGTTTTACCGTCTGGGCTTATCCTTATTATGCCGAGGTTTTCCGCAGGCATTGAGGAGATGTTTTTAAAATAACTTCCCGAAGCCGTTACGATAAGTATTCTCCCCGCAAGCTCTTTCGCATCAAAGCCTATCGGAATTTCCTTTTTCACAAGCCTTAGATCAAGATATTTCGCTACTTCGCTTTCGTCGAGGAGCATGCTTATGTTCCCGCTGTTTCGCTCGTCGAATCCCAGCCTGTACATATTCTCTGCAGTTTTGCCTATCAGCGTCACAAACGGCGCGTTAAAGATGTTTTCCGTTTTAAATATTTCTTTCATATTTTCCTCCGCTGTTATTCTACAATTGATTGTACCACAATTCCCCGAAAAATTCAATAACTTATTGTTCGGGACAATTGCCGTGAGTTTAAAAATTGTAAGAAAATTGCAAGAAAAATACTATTGAAAAATAACTGCAATGATGATAAAATAAAAAAGAGCTCTAAAAAAATACGAGGGGAAAATATGTCTAAAACGTTAAAGAAAATTCTTGTTATATTGTTGATAATAATTGCATTGGGGGCAGTTGTTTTCGGCGGCTCGGCTATCGCTTTTGAAATAATCATATCACAGCCGAGCGGGGAAGAAGCGGAATATTCCGAGTGGAACTTAATTCTTGTAAATAATTACCATTACATTCCGAGCGATTATGAAGTCGAGCTTCTTGAACTTTCAAACGGGCAAAAGGTAGACGAGCGGATATATCCCGAACTTCAGGAAATGTTCGACGATATGCGAAGCGAGGGGGTTTATCCTTTTGTGCGCGAGGGATTTAGGACGGCTGACGAGCAAAAGGCTATCATCAGAGAATTTATAGGTGATCACATGAACGAGGGCTGTAACATATTCGAGGCATACGACCTCACCAGAAAAGCCGCCGCCGCTGTCGGAAACAGTGAACATCAGCTCGGTATAGCCGTTGATATAAACGCAGACCTCGACAAATGCCAAGCATGGGACGTTTATAATTGGCTCGACGCAAACGCCTATAAATACGGCTTTATACTGCGCTATCCCCCCGACAAGACCGACATCACCGAAACAAACTACGAGCCTTGGCACTACCGCTATGTCGGAAAAGAAGCCGCCGAGGAAATACATGAGCAGGGCATTTGCCTTGAAGAGTATGTAGGTAGTTGACAGTGTACGCATTATCCGCTTCGCGGAAAACGCTGTGTACAGTATTCAGTAAGTGCGGAAAGGCTGTTCTTTTCAAACGTTATCACTTTAAAAACGTTAATTCGCCCTATCCCCCTGTCCCTGTTGTCCGCTGTCAACTGCTGAAAAGAACCGCAAATAGTGGAGTTATACAAGCTAGCGCCTTGAATATCTTCAAGGCGCTTCTTTTTCTTTTATTACGAAAATAATTAAACTGCTCTCTGAACAAGCCCCGAACGCAGGCAGCGTGTGCATACGTTTACTCTGCAGGGAGTACCGTCTACAATAGCTCTTACCTTTTTAACATTAGGTTTGTAGGTTCTGTTGCTGCGTCTATGAGAATGGGAAACCTTAATTCCGAAAGCGACGCTTTTTCCGCAAATATCGCATTTTGCCATTATAATACACCGTCCTTTCGACCAATAACTTTTTTTAACTGACAAAGTATATTTTAACAGAAATCGCCCTAAATTGCAAGTGGTATTTACACGATTTTATTATTTTCGGCATTTACCACAAAACAGCAGGCTCATTTTTATTAAAATGTCACAAATCCGACTTTCTTGTACACCTTTGAAAGCGTCTTTCTTGAAACCTTAAACGCCTTTTCTGCACCCTCTTTCATGCATTGCTCGAGATAGCTCTTGTCGGCAAACACTCTCTTAAATTCGCTCTGCATCGGCGCTAACATATCCGCTACCGCTTCTCCTACCGCGAGCTTAAATTCTCCATAGCCCTTGCCCGCAAATTCGCGCTCAATATCTTCAAAGCTCTTGTCTGTCGCCGCAGAGTAAATGGACATAAGGTTTATTATGCCGTCCTTGCCCTCGCGCGCGCATACCTCCGTTTCACTGTCGGTAACTGCGCGCTTGAATTTGCGGATTATCGTGTCGCGGTCGTCAAGCACCCAGACCGAAGCATTAGTGTTCTCGTCGGACTTTGACATCTTCTTTGACGGATCCTGCAAAGACATAACTTTCGCAGTCGATTTTGTTATATACCCCTCGGGCATTGTAAACACGTCGCCGTAAATGCCGTTAAAGCGCTGAACAATGTTTCTCGCAAGCTCCAAGTGCTGGAGCTGGTCCTGCCCGACGGGAACGTAGTCCGCCTGATACAGCAGAATGTCAGCTGCCATAAGCACGGGATAAGTAAACAGTCCCGCGTTTATATTGTCGGGGTGCTTTGCGGACTTGTCCTTGAACTGCGTCATTCTCGACAATTCTCCGAACTGCGTATAACATGACAGCACCCACGACAGCTCCGCGTGCGTGGGATTATGCCCCTGCACAAAAAGCACCGACTTTTCGGGATCAAGTCCCGCCGCAATTAAAAGCGCATAGCTTTCCTTTATCTGCCCGCGCAGTTTTACGGGATCCTGCCTTATTGTAATAGAATGAAGATCGGCAATTCCGAAAAAGCAGTTGTAGTCGTTCTGCATTTTCACCCAATTTCTCATTGCGCCGAGATAATTTCCCAAATGCGGAGTGTTGGTAGGCTGGATAAGACTGAGCATATTCTTCTTTTGTTCTTCCATGATTATATCCTTTCAGTTGTTTCAGGCTGTCGATAAAACCCCATCTGCGTTGTCAGCGTAACTGCGGCAGGCACAAAGCCTAGCCGCAGCCACGCTTCCTAGCATCTGGGGCTTTCTCGACAGCCTCAGATTAGGTACTTCGTGCTTATTTAAGAAGATCTGTCGCGGCTTTTCCGAGAATTTCACAGCCCTTGTCTATCTGCTCGTTTGTAGGTGTAGAATAGTTCAGTCTGAATGAATGTGAAATCTCAGCTTCGTCCGCGTTGAACGCGTTTCCGGGAACAACAGCGACCTTGCGCTTTACGGCTTCAACGCAGAACGCGTTCATGTCGTACTTTTCGGGGAGCGTTGCCCAGATAAACAGACCGCCCTGCGGTTCGGAGAGCTTTATAAAATCGGGGAGCTGTGCTTTGAGAGCGTCTTTCATGCGGTTGTATTTCAGGCGGTAGATTTCCTGCAAGCCCTTTATATGCTCGTTAAAGTTAACTGTCGTCACAAATCTGTAAGCAAGCATCTGCGCCCATATATTTGTATGCACTGTCGAAGTCTGCATTCCTACAACTGCCTTTGAAACAAGCTCCGCGTCTGCGCAGAGATAGCCTACGCGAATGCCGGGGGCTAAGACTTTCGAGAATGTTCCCGCATAGATAACGTTTTTGCTGTCGTCAAGCTCTTTATAGCAGGTAACGTCCTCTCCTGCAAAGCGAAGCGCGCCGTATGGGTTGTCCTCAAGCACATAAACTCCGTACTTTTTAGCCAGCGCAAGAACAGCTTTTCTGCGTTCAAGCGTCGTGGTCTGACCTGTGGGGTTCTGGAAATTCGGGATAGTGTAAATAAATTTTGTGGTGGGGTTTGCTTTGAGGATATTTTCAAGCTCATCGGGCAGCATTCCGTCCTCGTCCATAGGAACGCCTATGAGCTTTACGCCGTAGCTTCTGAAAGCATTGAGCGAGCCGATAAACGACGGGTTTTCGCAAAGAATGACGTCGCCCTCGTTGCAAAGAATTTTCGCGGTTACTTCTATAGCCTGCTGTGCGCCCGAAGTGACTACTACCATATCTCCGTCTTTAAACAGCTTTTTCGCGCGCAAGTCCTGTTCGAGCCAAGCGCGGAGCTTGGGATAACCCTCCGTTACGGAATACTGAAGCGCGTTTATCGGTTCTTCTCTGAAAATGTCCGCGGAGATTTTCGCAATAGTATCAACGGGGAACGCCTCGGGCGCGGGATTTCCTGCCGCGAAGCTGATGACCTCGGGATCTGCCGTAAATTTAAGTATTTCTCTTATTGCCGACGGCGCAAGATTTGCCACCTTGTCTGAAAACGGTTTTAACATTCTTTCTACCTCATTTTCAATTTATTACAGTAACTCTGCACTTTAGATTATACCATAAATTCGCAAGAATTTATGGTATAATTGTCCATTACCGCACGGAGCAAAATTTTGAAAAAATTTTGCGGATGTGCGTGGACATAAGCGGTATAATAATCGCTCTGCGATTATTATACCACATTATTTAAAAAATGTAAATAGGTTTTCTTTTAATTTACAAAAGCAAGTGTTATGTTACAATAGATGTGAGACAAAAGGTATAGAAAAAGTGGTTGAGATCTGTTATAATAAAGTTGTCACACC
>CANQVE010000035.1 GCA_947627205.1 uncultured Clostridia bacterium
CCCCGCACCCCCACCAAAGGGCGCAATGCGCCCTTTGGAAACCCATATACCGCGCCTTACGGCGCGGTCGGATAGCGAAAACGTTGTTCTCTGCTCAATACAACTTTTACTTTACACTGTCGACTGACTACAGCCCTATCCCCCTGCCCCCTTTCCCGATGGGAAAGGGGGAGAATGCGGGGCGCTTTGCGCCCCGCGCCCCGCCTCGGTGGCTTCGCCCCCCGAACCCCTGTTGACAGTTGACATTGAACGCATTGAACGCTTCGCGTACAACGCTCATTGAACGCTTCGCGTACAACGCTGTGTACAGTATTCAGTAACAGCCGAAAGGCAGTACGCTCATTCATCACTTTTAAATTATTATAGGGAACATCTTTCCCGCTCCAAAGCGGTTTCACTTTTGAGGTCGTTTTACGCTCAAAACCTCTTTTAGGATTGCCTTTTCAAAGCATAGCTTTGAAAAGGCAATGCGGGGAAAACTCTTGTTTTCCCCGCACCCTTTAGCGCTTGCTGACGCGTTTGCGGGGGCTTTGCCCCCGCACCCCCACCAAAGGGCGCAATGCGCCCTTTGGAAACCCATATACCGCGCCTTACGGCGCGGTCGGATAGCGAAAACGTTGTTCTCTGCTCAATACAACTTTTACTTTACACTGTCGACTGACTACAGCCCTATCCCCCTGCCCCCCTTTCCCGAGGGGAAAGGGGGAAAGTTCGGGGCGCTGCGCGCCCCCCACCCCTGCTGGCAGCTGACAGTGTACAATGTACGCATTTTCCGCTTCACGGAAAACGCTGTATTCAGTAATAACCTAAAAGTTGTTCGCAAAATATGACGTACAAAACAAGGGGAACCGTTTGGTTCCCCTCATTGATTTTTAGCTATTTGCCGATTTCAGCTTTTATCACTCGTTAATCTTGGTAACAACGCCGGAACCAACAGTGTGACCGCCCTCACGGATAGCGAAACGAAGTCCCTCTTCGATCGCGATAGGTGTGATAAGCTCAACGTCCATTACAACGTTATCACCGGGCATGCACATTTCCTTGTCAGCAGGAAGTGTGATTACGCCTGTAACGTCTGTAGTTCTGAAGAAGAACTGCGGACGATAGTTGGAAACGAACGGTGTATGACGGCCGCCCTCTTCTTTCTTAAGAACGTAAACCTGACCGCTGAACTTGGTGTGCGGGTGAATTGAACCGGGCTTGCAGAGAACCTGTCCGCGCTCGATCTCCTCACGCGTGATACCACGGAGCAGAGCGCCGATGTTGTAACCTGCAACAGCCTTGTCAAGGCTCTTGTGGAACATTTCAAGACCTGTGATAACCGTGCTCTTGGGCTCGGTAGTAAGACCTGTGATCTCAACGGTATCGCCTACAACAGCAGCACCTCTCTCAACACGTCCTGTTGCAACAGTACCACGGCCGGAAATGGTCATAGTGTCCTCGACAGGCATAAGGAAAGGCTTAGCGTCATCACGCTCGGGAGTAGGAATATACTCGTCTACAACGTCCATGAGCTTCTTTATGCAAGCATACTCGGGAGCGTTGGGATCTGTAGAAGTGCTGTCGAGAGCTTTCTTTGCAGAACCGCAAACGAACTGAACATCTTCAAAGCCGTTGCTTGCAAGGATATCCTTGAGGTCCTCTGTAACGAGCTCCAACATTCCGTCGTTGTCGTTGTAATCGCCTGTAGCAGCGTCATACTCAACGCCGTCAACGTCATCGCACTTGTTGATGAATACAACGATTGCGGGAACGCCAACCTGGCGAGCGAGCAGGATGTGCTCCTTGGTCTGAGCCATAGCGCCGTCTGTACCTGCAACAACGAGGATAGCGCCGTCCATCTGAGCTGCACCTGTTATCATGTTCTTGATATAGTCAGCGTGTCCGGGGCAGTCAACGTGTGCATAGTGACGCTTGTCGGTCTTGTACTCAACGTGAGCGGTATTGATCGTAATTCCGCGCTCTCTTTCCTCGGGAGCCTTATCGATCATATCATAAGCCTCAAACTGAGCCTGGCCCTTGAATGCGAGGTACTTGGTGATAGCCGCGGTAAGAGTGGTCTTTCCGTGGTCAACGTGACCGATAGTACCGATGTTTACATGGGGTAAGCTGGAATCGTATTTTTCCTTAGCCATTGGTATTTCCTCCTTTTAACTGAATGAGCTTTCTGCTCATAATCTTGTAATACTATTTTACTATATTTTCTGCCGAAAATCAAGTAGTTTTTCTCAATACGGCAAATTTTTTACTCAGTCGCCCTGTTTGCGCTTGGACATAATGCCCTCGGCGATAGACTTGGGAACTTCGATATAGCTGTGCGGTTCCATAACGTAGTTTCCGCGGCCCTGTGTCTTAGAGCGCAGATCGTTTGAATAGCCGAACATTTCCGAAAGCGGAACGAGCGCCGTTACCTGAACGTTGCCTGTTCTGGTTTCCTGATCCTGTATCATGCCTCTGCGTGAGTTGAGGTCGCCGATAACGTTTCCGATATAATCGTCGGGAACAACGACTACGACTTTCATGATAGGCTCAAGGATTATCGAATGTGCCTGTCTCAGAGCTTCCTTTATTGCCATTGAACCTGCGATCTTAAATGCCATTTCCGACGAGTCTACCTCATGGTAAGAACCGTCGTAAAGCTCGACCTTGAGGTCAACAACGGGATATCCCGCAAGAACGCCCGCATTGAGCGCGCCCTGGATACCTGCGTCTACGGCAGGGATAAACTCTTTCGGGATAGCGCCGCCGACAACGTTGTTTATAAACTCATAGCCCTTGCCGCTCTCGTTCGGCTCAACACGGATCTTAACGTGACCGTACTGACCTGAACCGCCCGACTGGCGCTTGTACTTCATATCAACGTCGGCGTTGCCTGTAATTGTTTCCTTATATGCAACCTGCGGAGCGCCTACATTTGCTTCTACCTTAAACTCGCGGAGCAGTCTGTCTACAATAATTTCAAGGTGAAGCTCGCCCATACCTGCTATAATAGTCTGACCTGTTTCGGGATTTGTCCAGGTCTTAAAGGTAGGATCTTCTTCTGCGAGCTTTGCAAGTGCAATTGCCATTTTCTCCTGACCTGCTTTTGTCTTAGGCTCGATAGCAAGGTCTATAACAGGCTCGGGGAATTCCATGCTTTCGAGGATGATCGGGTGATTTTCGTCGCAGAGCGTATCGCCCGTTGTCGTATACTTAGTTCCGACAACTGCCGCGATATCGCCGCACGGACAAGCGTCGATATCCTGTCTGTGGTTTGAGTGCATCTGAAGAATACGGCCCATACGCTCATTCTTGTCCTTTGTGGAGTTGAGAACGGTCGTACCTGCGTCAACATAGCCCGAATAAACTCTAAAGAAGCAGAGCTTTCCGACAAACGGATCTGTAGCTATCTTGAACGCGAGAGCCGAGAACGGCTGGTCGTCGCCTGCGTGACGCTCTTCTTCCTCACCCGTTTCGGGGTTTACGCCCTTTATCGACGGGATATCGAGAGGAGAGGGCATATAGTCTACTATCGCGTCAAGGAGCTTCTGAACGCCCTTGTTTCTGTAAGATGTTCCGCAGGTAACGGGAACAAACTTGTTTGCAATAGTGCCTTTTCTTATTGCCGCTCTGATTTCTTCAGCCGTAAAGTCAGCGCCCTCGTTTTCGAGGTATCTTTCCATAAGGTCGTCGTCAAGCTCTGCGACCTTTTCGAGAAGATTTGCTCTGTACTCTTCAGCCTTTTCTTTCATGTCCTCGGGGATCTCTTCTACGCGCATATCCTTTCCGAGGTCATCATAATAGATATCGGCATTCATTTCAACGAGGTCGATTATGCCCTTGAAATCCGCTTCAGCGCCGATAGGGAGCTGTATCGGAACGGCATTGCACTTCAATCTGTCGTGCATCATATCAACTACGTTGTAAAAATTCGCGCCCATAATGTCCATCTTATTTACATAAGCCATTCTGGGAACGTGATAGTTATCAGCCTGACGCCATACTGTTTCAGACTGCGGCTCAACGCCGCCCTTTGCGCAGAATACAGTAACGGAACCGTCAAGCACTCTCAGCGAACGCTGAACTTCAACCGTGAAGTCAACGTGTCCGGGAGTATCTATAATATTGATACGATGTTCTCTCCAGAACGCAGTCGTAGCAGCAGAGGTGATAGTTATACCTCTCTCTTTCTCCTGCTCCATCCAGTCCATTGTAGACGCACCCTCGTGCGTTTCACCCATTTTATAGTTTACGCCTGTATAAAACAGGATACGCTCTGTCGTGGTGGTTTTTCCTGCGTCGATATGAGCCATGATACCAATATTACGGGTCATTTCAAGAGTTACGTCTCTTTTCATTTTTCCCTCCGCAATAACGATATTTTACTGTATTACCACTTGAAATGTGCAAAAGCCTTGTTTGCTTCTGCCATCTTGTGAGTATCCTCGCGCTTCTTGAACGCGCCGCCCTGACTGTTTATGGCGTCGCATATCTCGTTTGCGAGACGCTCTTTCATTGTCTTTTCACTGCGCTGGCGGCTGTATGCCGTTATCCAGCGGAGACCGAGAGTTCTTCTTCTCTCGGGGCGAACTTCCATAGGAACCTGATATGTTGCGCCGCCGACACGTCTTGCCTTGACTTCGAGCTGGGGCATAACGTTTTCCATTGCCTCCTCGAAAGCCTCGAGCGGATCTTTTCCCGTCTTTTCGGCAACGATCTCAAACGCTCCGTATACGATCTTCTGGGCTACGCCTTTCTTTCCGTCGAGCATGATGTTGTTGATGAGTCTTGTCACCAACTCCGATCCGTAAAGCGGATCCGGAAGAACCTCACGCTTCGGGACATTACCTCTTCTTGGCACTTTACTTCCCTCCTTCATAAAATTTTGAAATCATCGGTACTCGAAAGCGATCCAATCACTTCCGCTGTCCAAAAAAGGCTTTTATCATCACATGAAATAATGCCTTTTTATGTCAGCCTTCAGTTTCTTGGTTGACCTAAGTTACGCTTTCTTTCCTGCCTTAGGACGCTTTGCTCCGTACTTGGAGCGTCCCTGCATTCTCTTGTCCACACCCTGTGCGTCGAGCGTACCTCTTACGATATGATAACGCACACCGGGGAGATCCTTTACACGTCCGCCTCTGATAAGAACAACGGAGTGTTCTTGCAGTTTGTGTCCTATGCCGGGAATATACGCCGTAACTTCGTAACCGTTAGAGATCTTTACTCTGGCAACTTTTCTCATAGCCGAATTCGGCTTTTTGGGAGTCTGTGTTCTGACAGCAGTGCAGACGCCGCGCTTCTGGGGGCTGTGCTGGTCTGTCTGAACTTTCTTCAGAGTGTTCATACCTTTCTGAAGAGCGGGAGCTTTTGATTTCTTTACGGATACCTCGCGTCCCTTGCGGACAAGCTGGTTAAACGTAGGCATTATTTCACCTCATTTCTTTTATAACATTCTGTATTAGTATTCTTCCAAAGCAGAAATATATACCAACACATTTATAAATTATATACCAAAAAAACGTTTTTGTCAAGGGCTTTCTTTATTTTTTGTGGTTTTATAAAGCAATTTATTCCGCACCGTTTCTGTTTTAGGCATTTTGCACAACACCGACAGTGAACATAATAAAATAAACAAAAACCCGAACGGTAAAATTCTCCGTTCGGGCTTGTTTTTAAATTATCCCGTGCAATTATGCATCATCGGACATTTTTGCGGCTTCCGCCTCATGCGCGGCTTTTTCCGCCGCGATAAGTCCCGTTCCCGCAGGAATGAGCTTTCCTATCATGATGTTTTCTTTCAAGCCGTTGAGCGGATCTACCTTTCCGCGTATAGCGGCTTCCGTAAGAACTCTCGTTGTTTCCTGGAACGCCGCGGCAGCCATAAAGCTGTCCGTCGCAAGAGAAGCCTTTGTGATACCGAGAAGTACGGGTTCACTCGTCGGAATTGTGAGGTCCTCGCCGCTGTCGATGCGCTTCTGAAGCTCGTCGCAGATCTGAGCATACTCGTTCTTTCCTATTACGGAGCCTGCGAGCAGATAGGTGCTTCCGGGATCTACAATGCGAACTTTTCTCATCATCTGGCGGACTATAACTTCGATGTGCTTGTCGTTGATGTCAACACCCTGCAGACGGTAAACTTTCTGAACTTCGCTTATGATATAGTTCTGAACTTCCTTTTCGCCCTTTACCGCAAGGATATCGGGAGGATTTATCGAACCCTCCGTCAGCGCGTCTCCCGCCTCTACATGGTCTCCGTCCGCAACTTTTGGACGATAACCGAACGTAACGGGATATGCTTCTTCCGTTCCGTCCTCGGCGGTGATGATAGCATGGCGTGTCTTTTTTATCTCCTCAAAGCGCACTGTTCCCGAAATTCTGGTTATAATAGCCGCGTTCTTCGGGTGACGGCTCTCGAAAAGCTCCTCTACGCGCGGAAGACCTTGCGTGATATCTTCCGCAGAAGCGATACCGCCCGTATGGAACGTTCTCATTGTAAGCTGTGTACCGGGCTCGCCTATAGACTGCGCCGCGATAACTCCGACAGCCTCGCCCCTGTTTATGAGCTGACCGTTTGCAAGCGACGCGCCATAGCACTTAGCGCAAACGCCGTTCTTCATTTCGCAGGTCAGTACCGAGCGGACTTCCACTCTCTCAACGCCTGTATTGACGATCTTTGCCGCGTCCTTATCATTGAGCAGTTTATCCTTTGAGATCGTAAACGAACCGTCGGGCGCGGTGAAATCCTTTGCGAGATAACGTCCTACAAGACGCTCCGCCAGCTTTTCGACAAGCTCGTTGCCCTCGCGGATCTCATATACTTCTATGCCGTTTTTCGTACCGCAGTCGTCGCCGCGTATGATAACTTCCTGCGAAACATCGACCAGACGGCGGGTAAGATAACCCGAGTCAGCCGTTCTCAGCGCGGTATCCGCAAGTCCTTTGCGGGCGCCTCTTGAAGAAATGAAGTATTCGAGAACGTTAAGTCCCTCGCGGTAGTTTGCCTTAATCGGCATTTCAATGGTAGCTCCCGAAGTGTTCGCGATAAGTCCGCGCATTCCCGCGAGCTGTCTTATCTGAGCCGTAGAACCGCGCGCTCCCGAATCAGCCATCATAAAGATGTTGTTGTATCTTCCGAGGTTTGCGGTAAGCGCCGCGGAAACTTCTTCCGTAGCCTTATCCCACGTCTTTATAAAGCTCTCTTTGCGCTCCTGATTTGAGATAAATCCGCGGCGGAACTGTTTGTTTATAACATCGATCTCCGCGTCAGCTTTTGCGAGGATATCCGCTTTCTGCGGAGGAATTTCAGCGTCGCATACCGCAACGGTAATTCCCGAGCGCGTAGAATATTTATAGCCCATTGCCTTTATCTTATCGAGTACCTGCGCCGTTGTAGCCGTACCGTGAATTTTAAGGCAGCGGTCGATTATCTGACCGAGCTCTTTTTTCGTTACCTTGAAACCTATCTCATAATCGAGCATACGGTCTGGATCGGTCCTGTCAACATATCCCAAGTCCTGCGGAATATGCTCGTTGAAGATAATTCTTCCCGCAGTCGTAGGAACTATTCTTGTAATGACCTTGTCGCCGAGGTCTTTCTGAACACGCACCTTTATCGCCGCGTGAATTGAAATAACCCCGTCCTGATATGCCATTATCGCCTCGGCTGCGTCGCGGAAGATCTTTCCCTCTCCCTTTTCGCCGTCCTTGTCTATCGTCAGATAGTAAGAACCGAGGACCATATCCTGCGTAGGAACCGTAACGGGCTTTCCGTCTGAGGGTTTAAGCAGGTTTCTTGCCGCAAGCATAAGGTTTCTCGCCTCGTCCTGCGCTTCGTCCGAAAGCGGGAGATGAACTGCCATCTGGTCGCCGTCGAAGTCGGCGTTAAATGCTGTACAGCAGAGCGGGTGGAGCTTTATCGCGCGTCCCTCTACAAGGATAGGCTGGAACGCCTGAATACCGAGTCTGTGGAGCGTAGGCGCACGGTTAAGCAATACAGGGTGGTTCTGAATTACATTTTCAAGAGAATCCCACACCTTATCGTCAGAGCGCTCTACAAGTTTCTTTGCCTGCTTTATATTGTTTGAAACGCCTTTCTTTACAAGGTCGTCGAGTACAAACGGCTTGAACAATTCGAGAGCCATTTCTTTCGGAAGTCCGCACTGATCCATTTTAAGCTCGGGACCAACGACAATAACCGAACGTCCCGAATAGTCAACACGTTTTCCGAGCAGGTTCTGACGGAAACGTCCCTGCTTTCCTTTGAGCATATCGGAAAGCGATTTAAGAGGACGGTTATTTGAACCCGTATAGGCTCTTCCGTGTCTGCCGTTGTCTATAAGCGCGTCAACTGCTTCCTGGAGCATACGCTTTTCGTTTCTTACTATAAGGTCGGGCGCTTTCTTTTCGAGCAGGTCTTTAAGGCGGTTGTTTCTTAGAACTACCTTTCTGTAAAGCTCGTTAAGATCCGATGTTGCATAGCGTCCGCCGTCAAGCTGTACCATGGGGCGTATGTCGGGCGGTATAACGGGGATAACGTCAAGTATCATCCATTCGGGGCGGTTTCCGCTCGAACGGAACGCTTCTATAACGTCAAGTCTTCTGAGCAGTTTTACCTGCTTCTGTCCCGCAGATGTCTCCTCAAGCTCGGCTTTTAATTCTTCTGCGAGCTTGTCGAGGTCTATTTCCTGGAGAAGTTCTTTTATAGCCTCTGCGCCCATTCCCGCGCGGAACGTATCAATTCCCGCGAATTTTGAAGCGTACTGGCTGTACTCGCTCTCTGTCAGAAGCTGTTTTTTCGCAAGGCCCGTTTTCTCGCCGGGATCAATTACGATATACTTTGTGAAGTACAAAACTTCTTCGAGCTTCTTCGGCGTTAAGTCAAGGACCTGACCTATACGCGAGGGCGTACCCTTATAATACCAGATATGCGAAACGGGAGCCGCAAGTTTTATATGTCCCATTCTCTCGCGGCGAACCTTGCTGCGGGTTACTTCAACTCCGCATTTTTCGCAGATCTTTCCTTTAAATCTAATTCTCTTATACTTTCCGCAGTTGCACTCCCAGTCCTTTTGCGGACCAAATATTCTCTCGCAGAAAAGTCCGAATTTTTCGGGCTTCTGACTGCGGAAATTTATGGTTTCTGCACGCAGAACCTCACCGTGTGACCAGCTTATGATCTGCTCCGGAGAAGCAAGTCCGATCTTCATTGACTCGAAAACACTAAATCCCATTCTTTTACCTCTCTGAATTCAGGCAGGTCTGCGGAAGCTATCCGCATGACCGCCTATAGTTTTAAGCGTGAAAGCGAATTATTTCAGACTGTCATTTGTCTTCGTCTGAATCATCTTCGTCATCTTCGTCATCGTCTTCTTCGTCGTCCTCGTCGTCAAAATCTTCTTCATCATCGAGTCCGTCGTCGAAATCCTCGTCCTCGTCGTCATACTCCTCGTCATCATCATCGTCAAATGTCACTCCCGCATCTTCGGCGTCGGTCACTTCATAGCCCGCTGCGTTGAAATCATCTTCGTCGGAGCGATAGTCCGCCTCAAATGCGCGTCCTGTATATCCGGTGTCGTCGTCATCATCATTTTCCATGAGGTTGACTTCTACGCCGTCCTCGTCATATATCCTGATGTTGAGGGCAAGACCTTGGAACTCGCTTACCATGACCTTGAACGATTCGGGAATACCGGGCTTCGGAACGGGCTCGCCCTTTACGATAGCCTCATAAGTCTTCTGGCGTCCCATAAGGTCGTCCGACTTTACGGTGAGTATTTCCTGGAGAGTATAAGCCGCGCCGTATGCTTCGAGCGCCCAAACTTCCATTTCTCCGAAACGCTGTCCGCCGAACTGCGCCTTACCGCCGAGAGGCTGCTGTGTTACCAGCGAATAAGGACCTGTCGAACGCGCGTGAATCTTATCATCAACAAGGTGATGCAGTTTCAGATAGTACATATATCCTACGGTTACGGGACCGTCGAACTTTTCGCCCGTTCTGCCGTCGGTGAGCTGTGTCTTGCAGTCATCGGTCCACGGGAGCTTTGTAAAGTCAAGCCCTGCGGAATCCTCTCCGTCAAGCTCGTCTTTCTTTGCTCTTGCTATATCATAAAGCTCTCTGATGTCCTGCTCGTGAGCTCCGTCAAATACGGGAGTAGCTATCTTCCAGCCGAGCGCCTTTGCGACATATCCGAGGTGTACCTCGAGGACCTGTCCTATATTCATACGCGAGGGAACGCCCAGCGGGTTAAGCACGATATCGAGCGGAGTTCCGTCAGGCAGGAACGGCATATCCTCCTGCTTTAAGATGCGCGAAACAACGCCCTTGTTTCCGTGACGGCCCGCCATTTTATCGCCGACGGATATCTTTCTCTTCTGTGCGATATAAACGCGGACTTTTTCATTTACTCCGGGCGACAGATCGTCGCAGTTCTCGCGGTTGAACACCTTTACATCTACGATTATTCCGCTCTCTCCGTGTGCTACGCGAAGCGAATTATCGCGAACTTCTCTTGCCTTTTCGCCGAAAATTGCTCTAAGGAGCTTTTCTTCTGCGGTAAGCTCCGTTTCGCCCTTGGGCGATACCTTTCCGACAAGGATATCTCCCGAATGAACTTCCGCTCCTATGCGGATTATTCCTCTGTCGTCAAGATCGCGCAGTGCGTCGTCCGAAAGGTTCGGGATATCTCTCGTTATCTCCTCGGGACCGAGCTTTGTCTCGCGGCATTCGAGCTCGTATTCTTCTATGTGTATTGACGTATAAACGTCGTTGTATACAAGTTTTTCGTTTATCAGAACGGCGTCCTCGTAGTTATAACCCTCCCAGGTCATAAATCCTATGAGCGCGTTCTTTCCGAGAGCAATTTCGCCGTTCTTTGTAGCGGGACCGTCCGCAATAACGTCGCCCTTTGAAACTCTCTCGCCTTTATTTACGACAGGGCGCTGGTTTACGCAGTTGCCCTGGTTCGAGCGCTTGAACTTTATAAGCCTGTAGCAGTGCTCGACGTCGTTGTCGTCGGTTATTACAACTCTGTCTGCGCTGACTTCGCTTACATAGCCGTCCTCTTTCGCGCATACGACAACTCCCGAATCTACGGCAGCCTTATATTCCATACCCGTTCCGACTATCGCGCTTTCGGTAGTCATAAGCGGCACAGCCTGCCTCTGCATGTTCGCGCCCATAAGCGCTCGGTTCGCGTCGTCGTTTTCAAGGAACGGTATCATTGCCGTTGCGACAGATACGACCATCTTCGGCGAAACGTCCATAAAGTCAACTTTTTCGCGCTCTATCTCAAGAATAGCGTCGCGGCGGCGCGCATTTACGCGCGGTCTTGCAAAACGTCCCTCTTCGTCGAGAGGTTCGTTTGCCTGAGCCACAACATAGTTGTCCTCGACATCAGCGGTCATATAAACGACTTCGTCAAGGACCTTTCCCGTTTCCTTATCAACTCGTCTGTATGGCGCTTCGATAAAGCCGTATACGTTTATTCTCGCAAATGTCGCAAGATAGGAGATAAGTCCGATATTAGGACCTTCGGGCGTTTCTATCGGGCACATTCTGCCGTAGTGAGAATAGTGAACGTCGCGCACCTCAAATCCCGCTCTGTCTCTCGAAAGTCCGCCCGGACCAAGCGAGGACAAACGGCGCTTGTGAGTAAGCTCGGCAAGCGGGTTGTTCTGATCCATAAACTGCGACAGCGGCGAAGAACCGAAAAACTCTTTCATTGCCGCGATCACCTGACGCGCATTTATAAGGGAGCTTGGCGATACCTTTTCGATATCGTTCGCCTGAAGTCCCATTCTCTCGCGGATAGTGCGTTCCATTCTCGTAAAGCCTATCCTGAACTGGTTCTGCAAAAGCTCTCCGACGCAGCGGATACGGCGGTTTCCGAGGTGGTCGATGTCGTCTACGTCGCCTATGCCGTCATTAAGGTTTATAAAATAGCTTACGGAAGCGAAAATGTCGTTGAGGGTTATATGCTTCGGGACAAGCTCCTCCGACCTCTTTTCGATAAGCTCCGCAAGTTTATCCTTGTCGTCTCCCGCTTCTTCGAGTATCTCAACGAGCACAGCGAACGAAACGTGTTCTTTAACGCCGAGCTTTTCAACGTCAATATCGACATATTTCTTTATATCGACCATGCCGTTTCCGACTATCTTTACCGTTCCCTCGCCCTCGGGCTTGTCTGTAGTAACGGAAAGAACGCCCGCGTTTTCTATTTCAAGAGCCTTTTCGCGGGTTATTATCTCGCCCTCTTCGCAGAGTATCTCTCCCGTAAAAGGCGCAATAACAGCCTCAGCCGCTCTTCTCCCGACAATTCTCGCGGAGATAGCGAGCTTTTTGTTGTATTTATATCTGCCGAAACGCGACAGATCGTATCTCTTGGGATCAAAGAAGAGGTTGTCAAGAGTTGTGCGTGCGCTGTCTACCGTCGCGGGCTCGCCGGGACGGAGCTTTCTGTATACTTCGAGAAGCGCTTCTTCTTCGTTCTTTGTGGAATCCTTGCCGTTTTCTATCGAAACGGTTATAAGCGGGCTCTCGCCGAATTTGTCCGTAAGGTCTTTATCGGTAGAAAGTCCTATCGAGCGCAGAAACGTCGTGCAGGGGAACTTTCTGTTCTTATCTATGCGGACATAGAATATATCGTTCGAGTCCATTTCAAGCTCGAGCCAAGCGCCTCTGTTCGGGATAACAGTGGTCTTGAAGAGCTTTTTACCGTTTTTATCGTGTTCAAAGCCATAATAAACGCCCGGAGAACGAACGAGCTGAGAAACGACCACGCGCTCCGAACCGTTTATAACGAACGTACCGCTGTCGGTCATAAGAGGCAGATCACCCATATAGATCTCATTGTCGAGAATTTCGCCGGTCTCTTTGTTCAGAAGTCTTGCCGTAACTCTCAGAGGCGCCTGATATGTTGCGTCGCGTTCTTTGCATTCCTCTATAGAATACTTCGGGTTTTCATCAAGACGATAGTCAATAAACGACAGCTCAAAGCGCCCGTTTGTATCTACTATCGGAGAAACGTCCCTAAACACTTCCTTTATACCGTCAGTCAGGAACCACTCGTAAGAGTCTTTCTGTATACCGATAAGATTCGGCATATCAATGACTTCGTTTATTTTTGAGAAAGTCTGTCTTGTGGTTTTTCCTAACTTTAGGGGTTTTGTGTTCACCATTGGCTTTTGTCCTCCTTATTCAACAGCCGCCCGCCGTAATCGGCAAAATGGGCTAAAACTCCATTATGATGCATTTTAATATTTTACCATAAATTATTAGGTTTGTCAATAGTTTTTTAAAGAAATTTCATAATTTTTTACGATAATTGTATACGATTTTGGGATTTTTTGTTAGTTGTTGAGAATTTATCTGTTTTAATTTCAACATCATATTGACATTGACCATTAAAATAATGTATAATTAAAAGAAATAAAACTTTCAGAAAGGCAATTAACAATGAGAGACAGCACCACAATCTTTTACAATTTAAAACTCAAACGCACCCGAAAGCCGCTCGAAGTGTTTGAGAAAATGGCGAAGTCCGTCAAAAAGCGCGGCGCAACCAAAAACTGGGTCTGTGAATATGACGAGAATTATTTCCGCATAGATTTCAACGACGATTTCAGCGAAACCTTTGTCATAACCTTTAATGAAAAGAAAATCTGCAAAGACTTTTGCAAGGTCGGTTTTCCGCTTTCGGGAGAACTTTTTGACGATGAGAAAAAAAGCGAGTTTAAACAGCTTTTAAATATGCTTTGGTCGGTGAGAACAAGTTTTTCGGAAATGAAAATAACGGACGATTACGGCATTACCGAATGTTATCTCGATACAAAGGTCAATAAAATAGCCCTGCGTGAACTAAACGACGAGGAATTAGAACGTGCAAAACGGCTTTTTGAAAACGGGCATACAACGATAAACGAATTTGTGACGGCGCTGTTTTTCGATTTGCGGAATTTGCCGTATACGGAAAATTATCTTCCCTTTATCAACCGCAATACCTCTTTGCATTACATAGCATTCTGGGATTCTTTCGACAAAGAATATGATTTTTACGGCGCATTTGCCGAGAGCTTTTTATTAGAAACCACCGAATATAAGAACGAGGGCAGGCTGTATACCGTAAAGGACTATTACGGCGACCTTTCGGGAGTGTGGTTTTCGGTATTCGCGTTCACCCACGGAATTTTGGCGCTGACAGGGCGTTTTCGGTGCATAAGCGGCGACCCGAAATCCGCTCAAGTAACAAGGCTGTTTCAGAACAAGTATCTCCCGCTGCTGAACGAGGAAAAATTTGATTTTGGGAAATGTGTGCTGGCTTATCGCTTTATTGTTTCAATTATGGATTTTCTCGGATTTAAGTATGTCGGAAGAAGCGACAAAAGGCTTGAACAAATAGAACCCGAATTAGCCGAAGCTGCAGCCGAAATGCTCGAAAAGGGCGACAAGGCTTCGCGGGAAAAATACTTAAAAATCCATTCTAAACTACAGTTTTAGAATACAGTAAAAAGCTGCGGACACAATAACTGACTACTGTACACAGCGTTCAATGCGTACACTGTCAACTGACAACAGGCGGGGTGCGGGGCGCGCAGCGCCCCGCATTCTCCCCCTTCCCCGAAGGGGAAGGGGGTAGGGGGATAGGGCTGTCGGCAATTGACAGTGTACGGTTTAAAGTGTACAGTTTTGGTGTCCGCTTCGCGGACGATATCGGATTGTTATCAAACTGAAACGTTTTTAAAGCAATCGTAAAGGCAGCCTCGTGTGCCTATTGTCCAAAAACAATCCGAATATTATCCGCCGCAAGGCGGATTCCTAAACTGTACACTGTACACTGTAAATTGTATACTTGCAAGTACCCCCCCGTATTGACAAACAGGTTTGCCTATGTTATAATCAAAGGAGCGTTGGTAAAAATGAACGAAAGGAAAATTTTATGGCTCTATCAGTAGACAATATTGTCAAAAAATACGGCAGTTATACAGCTGTTGACGGGCTTTCATTTGAAATGACAAGTCCTGGCGTTTTCGCGCTTCTGGGAACAAACGGCGCGGGAAAGACGACTTCTATCCGAATTATCCTCGGTATGCTCGCCGCGGACAGCGGAAGCGTAACGTGGGACGGGAAAAAATTTCTTGCGGCATACATGCCCGTGGGGTATCTTGCCGAAGAGCGCGGACTTTACCCGAAGTATAAGATAAACGACCAGCTCACTTATTTTCTTAAACTCCGCGGAATGACGGGAACTGCCGCGAAAAACGCTCTCGACTATTGGTTTGAACGTTTAAATGTAACAGAACACAGAAACAAGCGCGCCGAACAGCTCTCAAAGGGCAACCAGCAGAAAATTCAGCTTATCGCCGCGCTTGCGCCCAATCCCGAGCTTATCGTTTTAGACGAGCCTCTTTCGGGACTCGATCCCGTAAACGCCGAGCTGTTTAAAGGAGTTATTCGTGAGGAAATTAAAAAGAACAAGTTCATTATAATGTCCTCGCACCAAATGCCCACTATAGAAGAATTTTGCCGTGATATTGTGATAATGAACAAGGGCAAAACGCTTTTACAGGGAAACCTGAACGAGATAAAAAAAGGCTATGGGCGAGTAAAACTGACAGTAAAAGCAGAGGGCGACATCAGAAAATTCGCCGAGCAATGCGGGCTTTCCGTTACGGAAGAAACGCCCAACGGAAGTTCGTTTAACGTTCAGAGCGAGGAACAGGCGCACAGGCTTTTGAATATGATAATCGAAAGCAAGATACCGCTTATAAAATACGAGCTTCGCGAGCCGACGCTCAATGAGATATTCATTGAAAAGGCAGGTGGCACAAATGAGGACTAAAGGCTGGCAGAACGTTTTAGCTTTTACACTTGTTCAGCACATAAAGACCAAGTCATTTATAATAGGTACTATTATCACCTGCGTTGTACTTTCGGCAATTTGCGTGCTGACAAATATGCTTCCCGTATGGCTGGGAGCGGACGAGGCAATTGAAGATGTTATCGGAGACTCGGATGACACCTACAAGGATTTTGAGAATATTTATATCATTGACGAAACGGGTATTCTTATTGAAGAAGATTTTGCCGAAGCAAACAAACTCGGCGCACTGATGTCGAAAACCGACAAGGACGCGGACAGCCTGGTAGACGAGCTGTCAGTAAAGGAAACCGCCGAGGCGCTTGTAAAAATAACCGCCGAAAACGACGAGAACGGAAATCTTCTGGGATATACGGCGAAGATCTACTATTCCGAGGGCAGCAGCAGCGCAAGCGCCGATTCGCTCTCCGACCTTGTTCATACGCTTGTTGACAAAAGGCGGATGACAATGCTCGGAGTTTCGGAAGAGGATTATGAAAAAACTCTGTATTATGTCGACTGCACAGCGCTTAAAGCAGGCTCTAAGCAAGTCGATATGTTTACAAGCCTTGTAAACTACATTGTTCCGCTTGCTCTTCCGCTGGTTTTGTTTATCCTTATTTTCGCATACGGTCAGACCGTCGCGCAGTCTATAGCGACCGAAAAAACGAGCCGTGTTATGGAGCTTCTTCTTGTTTCGGTAAGACCGCTCGCAATTGTCATCGGAAAAGTGCTTGCAATGGGAATAGTGAGCTTTGCGCAAGTGGTGCTTGTAAGCTCGGTTTGTACAATAAGTTTTGCGGTTTCCGCGCCGTTTGGATTTCTGGGAAAGATGATGGGGATACTTGCAGACTCGAATATAATGAGTTCTGCAGGAGAATCTGCGGCGCAGGCGGGAGTTTCGCTTGACGAAATAGAAACCGCAAAGGCAATAGGCGAACTTTTCAAAAACTTCACGCCGCTCAATATAATTCTTATCCTTGTAATATTCATTCTGGGATTTTTGTTCTACTCGCTTATCGCAGCGCTCGTAGGCGCTTCGGTCTCAAGAATGGAAGACTTGGCGATGGCGATGCAGCCGTATTCGCTTATGGGCGTTTTCGGAATGTACCTTGCGTATATCCCCGTTCTGTTCAATATGGATAATCTGATGTCGGGAGTTATTACAAGCAATCCCGTGCAGGTGTTCTCGTATTATTTCCCGCTGTCAAGCCCGTTTGCACTTCCCGGAGCGATAATCCTCGGAAACCTTGACATAGTTCAGTCGCTTATCGCGACGGTTATCCTCGCGGCGTTCGTGGTGCTTATAGCCATTGTCGTCAGCAAGGTCTATGAAGCAATAATCCTCCACAACGGAAACAGAATAAAGTTCGGCGAAATACTCAAAATGGCAATGAGAAAGTGACATTTAAAAAAGGAGCAAACTTTTTGAAAAAGTTCGCTCCTTTTTTTTGAGGTAAGAATCTGAACAGAAAAGCTGTCCGCTTTTTAAAAAATTCTTGCCTGTAATATCGAAAACACTATTCTTATATTTTTCATTTACGCATTGTTGTTCACTTTCGTTCCCGGCTTGAAAATCAGCGCGGCTATAAGGCTGAAAAAGATCGCCGCCGAAACGCCGACCGCCGCGGAGGTAAACCCTCCCATAAACGCGCCGAGCAGTCCGTTTTCATCAACGGCTTTTCTTACTCCCTTTGCAAGAAGATTTCCAAAGCCCGTAAGAGGCACCGTAGCTCCGCCTCCCGCAAGCTCAATAAGCGGTTCGTATACTCCTATTGCGCCGAGTATTACTCCTGCGACTACATAAGACGTGAGTATCCTTGCAGGCGTCAGCTTTGTAAGGTCAATCAAGACCTGCCCTATCGCGCACAGTATACCGCCTATAATAAATGCCCAAACGTATTCCATAAACATATCCATAATCATTCTCCGTTTATTTATAAGTTATCTCAACAGCATGTGAAATTCCCGGGATATTCCCGCCCTGCTGTACCATTGTCGGCGACATAAGCGCCCCCGTTGCAGCGTACAATATACGTTTTAAATCGCCGTTTTCAACGTGCTTTAAAAAATGTCCGCACATCATGGCCGCAGAACATCCGCAGCCCGAACCGCCCGCATGAACGTCCTGCTTTTCGCGGTCATAAAGCAAAAGTCCGCAGTCCTTGTGTCGGCTTTCAATGTTTATCCCGTCGCGTTTGAACAATTCATAAAGCATTTCCGAGCCGACTTGTCCGAGGTCGCCTGTTATTATAACATCATAGCTTTCGGGATTTGTTCCCGTGTGCCTGAAATGGCGCAGTATCGTGTCATAAGCCGCTCCTGCCATAGCCGCGCCCATATTGTTAAGGTCGTTTATCCCCATATCCTCTATCTTGCCGACCGTTGCCGAGCGGATAAATGGCGGTTTGCCCGTTTTTGAAACTATTGCCGCGCCCGCGGCAGTCGCAGTCCACTGAGCGGTTGGTGTTCTTACTCCGCCGTAGTTTAACGGAAACCTGAACTGTCTTTCTGCCGAAGAGAAATGAGATGACGTGACCGCCGCGGTATTGTCCGTATAACCCGCATTTACCATTGCTCCCGCAAGCAGAAGCCCCTCTGCAAACGTCGAGCAGGCGCCGAATATCCCCAAAAACGGGATATAAAAGTCTTTAAGACCGTAAGATGAGCCCGTGCATTGATTTAACAGATCTCCCGCAAAAATAAGGTCCGTTTCATCAGCCGTGAGGTTTGCTTTGTCCATTGCATGCTTTAGCGCTTTTTGCTGAAACAGTCCCTCCGCCTGTTCAAATGTTTGAGTACCGCCCTTGTTGTCCTCAATTACTTCGTCAAATTCGTCGCCGTAAGGTCCCTCGCTTTCTATCTTTCCTACAACAGAAGCATAGGACAATATAGAGGCGTTTTCATAGTGAAAGGTTTTTCCCTCGCGTATTGCCATTTAATATCACTCCTTTCAGGCGCCGAAAAGTTTAATGCAATAATAAATAATGCCGTAAATAACGGAAGCTGAAACTCCGTATACCAATACAGGTCCTGCTATGACAAACATCTTTGCTCCAAGTCCGAGGACATAGCCCTCGGTCTTGAAATCAAGCGCAGGAGAACAGACCGAGTTTGCAAATCCCGTTATGGGGACAAGCGTTCCTGCTCCCGCGACCTGCGCAATTCTGTCGTAGAGTTTAAGTCCCGTGAGCAGTATGCTCAAAAAGATAAGCGACAGAGAAGTAAGCGCCGCGGCGTTGTCACGATTTAGCCCGAGCGCACCGTATATATTTAAAAGAGCTTCTCCTATAACGCATATCGTCCCGCCTATAACAAAAGCCATAGGTATGGTTTTTGCCATTGCCGACGGCGGCGATACCCGCTTTGCAAGCTCTCCGTATTCTTGATTTGAAATATTCAGAATAATTCCTCCCTTTTTCTTTTTGATATTATTTTGTCGGAATTTATCGGAATAATTCGTTTTTTAAAGCGGAAATAATCGGAAATAAAACAACTTTTTCTCTTTTCTTTCGCTTCGCCCGCGCCGAATTTTTTATCTTTTTTTCATTTGTAAGCACTGTGCTAAACAATTTTTAACACAAAAATGCTACAATAGGATTAGCAAAGTTTATGGAGGTAATTGTCATGTTTTGCAAAAAAAGCTGAAAACCGCTTATGCAGGCATGAGCGGAATATATGCAGTTTGTTTACCAAAGTTTCAAAGCAATGTGATAAAATAATTATCGGCAGTTACCAATAATAAAAAATTTGGAGGTATTCATTATGAAAAAGTTAAGGTTCTTTGCGGCGGTATTGTGCGCAGCGTTTTTGGCTGTCGGGTGCAGTGAGGGCAATTCGGGGCAAAGCGTTTCTTCTTCGAGCGTTTCAAGCAGTTCGTCCGGCACGGAGAGCAGTGTTTCTTCTTCGGAAAGTTCGTCATCTTCATCAAGCAGTTCTGTTCGTTCAAGCTCGTCGTCCAAAAGCTCATCATCAAAAAGCTCGTCATCTTCTTATAAGTCAAGTATACCCGTACCGACTCCGACCATAAATACCGAAAGTGTTCAGGTAAATGAGAGCGCAAAGACTTTGAGCTTTGAATTTTCTATAACTTCGTTCTTCAGAAGCCAAAAGAAATATTATCTCAGAATATACCGCTCTGATAACGCAAATTCAAACGGCGAAGTAATATATGACAAGGCTTTTGATACAAAATCGAGAAAACTCAAAGTAGGTCTTGTAAAAGGCGACAACTATATTCGTATACAGTTTTACACCGCTGATGAAGTCGGAGAGATCTCAAACGCCGTTCATCAATATTTCAAGCCCGTTATAAAACACCGCAATTTCGAGTTTTACACAATGGTCGGCGCAATGTACGGAGAGGGCTTTGAAATGCTGTTCGGATATCCCGACTATACCGCAATAGACAGCTTGCTCGGAGTTGATCTTGAACCCGAAACAATGGATGTTGATGTTTACTATAAATGTCCTTACTGCCGCACGAAAACGTTCTGCGCTACGGTCACATTTTCCTACAGAGAGGGAGAAGCACAATACATACCGAATGTACACTGCTCGAACCCGCGCTGTTCGCATCCGAACGGAAGCGTAAATATGCTTATATCAAGGATAATCTGATATTGCGAATTATGTTCCATTATTATACCGTTTATGTACACGGACAATTACAGTAAAAAAATCGGGGTGGCAATATGTCAAATAAGGAAAAGACAACGGACGAGCTGTTGAATGAAATAAAAAATACCCACGAGATAGAAAAGTTTATAGAGAATAACGCCGACGAATTTCAGAGCGAACCGCTTTATGTCATCTTAAACAATATCTTAAAAGAAAAGGGGCTCAAAAAATCCGAGACTGTCGCAAGAAGCGGACTTAACAGGATCTACGGCTATCAGATCTTTTCGGGCAAAAGACTTCCGTCAAGGGACAAGCTGATCGCGCTTTGTTTCGGATTTCAGCTCGGCCTCGAACAAACAAACCGGCTTTTGAAAAGCGGGGGCTTTGCGGAATTGTATGCAAAGAACAAGCGCGACTCTATCATCATCTTCGGGATAAACTCGGGGAAAAGTATTTTTGCGGTAGATGAGATATTATTTGAAAACGGGCTTACCATATTGACTGCATAAAAAAAGACTGCAGAGAAAACCCGAAATTCGGATCTCTCTGCAGTCTTTTTATGCCCTTACGCCTACCAGCGTATACGAACCGCTGTTTCCTCTTTTGCTGAAATCAAAGTATATGGATCTTTCTTTGCCGTTTAATTTTCCCTTAAATTCAAATGAGTAATAACTCCGCGCTGTTCCGCTGCTGAACTGAAGCTGATAACTATACCCGTCAAATGCGTTTACCAGCTTTCTGCACACGGCTTGTGCCTCGCTGAAGCTCATATCATACCAATGTATCTCATAAACGCCGTCATAAACAACGGCCTCGGAAACATAGTCCGTGAGTTTCGGAAGCTCGTCGGGAACTTCTTTGTACTCCCATTTTATCGGACGCTCACTGTTTTCGTTCACTGCGGGATCGGCATATTTAAGATCAAGTTCGGGCTTTGGAGCGCTCTTTTCCCCGAAAAGCATAAGCACCCAATGAGGATCTGTACCGCTGTAGTAATAAAGATTTGCGTAATAATCTGAATTATCATAAAACAGGCTCGGCTTTCCTTGGTCGTCTGTATATGCGGTAAATTCCGCATCAGAGCCGAACCACTTTTTTAATTTTATGTCCATTGCATTAAATTCGGACTCTTTAAGCTCTTTCCAATCTATCTCTATTCTGTAGGTCATATCAACTTCCGGCTCAAAAGGCAGAAATTCATAGAATGAAACCGTATCCGACAGCTTTGGAAATCCGCCCGGCAATGTAAGCGCCTCCCAGAATACGGGAAAAGCCTCCGAAGCCTGCACAACTGCACTCGGAACTTTTTGCGATGATGAAGAAGATACGGAATGACTTGAAGAACTTGGTTTACTTGATGAGCTTGAACGGCTTGAAGAATTTGAACGGCTTGAAGAATTTGAAGAACTTTGTCGGCTTGAATAGCTTGACGAAGAAGATGAACTCGGTCGGCGGGAAGAACTTGATAAAACAGTTGAACTTGAAAATGAACTTGAAGAACTGCTCAAAGACTGTGTGCTTTGTTCAATATACGAGCTTGAAGCGGAATAAAATGATGACGAGCTTTGTTCGGGGATAAATGAAGAATGAGAAGAAGCCGAGCTGTATTCCGAAGAAAATGATGAATAAAACTCATTTTTGCGGTCCGATGGCAGAAAATTTACAAACAATACGGCAATGCACACAGCGACAGCCATGCCCGCAATAACAAAAGGCATTATCCTGCTTTGCAATAATGCGGACTTTACGGCTTTCACGGAAGAATAGCGCTCGTCGGGATTGAACCTTATGCATTTTTCTATAACTCGTCTGTAAGGTATATGCCCGTAATCCTCGCAGAGCAGCATCTTTAGAGTAACGCCTAACGAATAAATATCGCTTCTTTCATCGGTCTGCATAAAGCCGTATTGTTCGGGCGGGGCGAAACCGTCGGTGCCGATAAAGCGGGTGTCCTTATTTTCGGCGGGCTTTTTGAGCCTTGCCGCGTCGAAGTCAATGAGCTTTATATGCCCGTTTTCGCACATAATAATATTAGAGGGCTTTATGTCGCGGTGTATAATGTTTTTTTCATGAAGCGCAGATATTGCGTCACAAAGTTCAAGCGCCGCGCCGAAAACGTCTTTTTTCGGTATTTTGCGCTCGGACAAAGGAAAGCCCTCGGCATACTCGGTTATTATGTAATTTTCGCCGACCTCGAAAATTTTTGCGATATAAGGAGAATTCAGAGATGAAACAGCAAGGGCGGCTTCTTGGGAGAATTCGCCCGTCTTTTTTAAAAATTGTTTACCCTTGTACTCTCCGAGAACGATCTCAGTCCTTTCGGAAGAATACAGCGTTTTAATCTCGGTAAGCTCCATTTCCCGCACCAACACTCCACGACCGTATTACTGAAACCATTATAACACTTATACGCTAAACTGTCAAGTTAGAGGTAAGAGGTTAGATGTAAGAGGTAAGAGTTTTGGAGAGCTTTTTGGAGATAAAGTTTTTTGGTGTTCAAAGAAAGAAGCTAGGGGCTGGAATAAGTTTTGAACGGCGAAGCGCTTTTATTCTTCAAATCACAAAACGGACGGTACACGAAAGTTTTCCCTCAATAACGCTTCAAAATCGCATCAGGTTAAATATCTGGGGTGCGGGGGAAAACAAGAGGAGCCGAAAAGAAAAAGGAAGAAACATTATAATTACTCTCTTATATCAGCTTATCATATACTTCATCAGCAACGTTGATCACTTTCTTACACTGTTTGAGAGCATATTGCATTGTGGTATATGCACCGCCCTGTTGGTTTTCTACATAGCAAACCACAAGCTCCGAGCGATCAACCATATCTTTGTTCCGTATCTGAATTGCCGATTTATAGTGCGCTTTGCAGGACTTTTCACATATTTCCACCTCATCATAGTATTTCAGAAAACTTTCCTCGTTATCTTTGTACTCTGCTCTCATATACGGAAGAACAAGAACGTGAGCAGTATTTCCGTAATTGTATTTTTGGGTTATGCGGAAGATAACAGATGAAACGAGAATGTCAAAATCTCCGTCACGCCCAACGAGGAACTCCACATATTCCTTGCTTTTTACAAAATTTTCTATAATGTTTTCAAGCCTTTCTGCAACATCAATAGACCTGTTTATCACTCTATGCCCGAAAAAACTTACCGTGTATGTATTCATAGCAATAACTCCTATTCACCTATATTGCTATATATTATACACCTAAATATCCATATTTTCAAACCCAGACGGACATTATTTTATTGCCCGAAAATGTATATAATGAAGTAAATACACATTGAGGGGCAGATATTTATGGAAGTTGGAAAAAAGTTGCAAAAACTCAGAGAAGAAAAGAAGATGTCAATGTATCGCCTGACACAGATAACAGGCGTGTCGGGACATCATATCAAAGGCATTGAAAACGGTACACGGCAGCCGACAATCGAAACACTTAACAGGCTTGTTTCGGCACTTGGTTCTTCACTGTCCGAAATATTCAACGATGATACCGAATGTACCTATCTGAATGAAAGAGAACGCAGTCTTGTAGAAAATTTCCGCACGTTGTCCGAAGAAAAAGCTAATGCACTGCTCAATTTAAGTGATGTGCTGAAAAAATAGTTGAGTAAAAGCCATTACATCTTAAAATTCAAGATGTGACGGTTTTCTGTATATTACAACGTGTTATGATACAATAGATATGTTACAAAAAGAGAAGACAAACTACCTCAAATATGTTATAATGTTAATAACCACA
>CANQVE010000036.1 GCA_947627205.1 uncultured Clostridia bacterium
GAGAAAAATGCTGTCGGTAGTAATTAGACCGACAGCTTTTTTAGAGGTAAGAAATAAGAGATAAGAGGTAAGAAATTCGGGGAACTTTTTGTAGAAAAAGTTGTTTCGCTTTCAGAGAAAAATGCTGTCGGTAGTAATTAGACCGACAGCTTTTTTAGAGGTAAGAAATAAGAGATAAGAGGTAAGAAATTTGGGAACTTTTTGTAGAAAAGTTGTTTGGCTTTCAGAGAAAAATGCTGTCGGTAGTAATTAGACCGACAGCTTTTTTAGAGGTAAGAAATAAGAGATAAGAGATAAGAAATTTTGGGAACTTTTTGTAGAAAAGTTGTTTGGCTTTCAGAGAAAAAGGCTGTCGATAGTAATTAGACTGACAGCCTTTTTATTTTATTTGTTCCCGAAAAATTTTTTCAGCTTATGTTCGGTGCAGAGAATATTCACTAAAATCCCGCACGTCTGTAATACCGCAACTCCCGTCACCGTCCACGCGAACACGTTTTCCTGTAATTTTAGCAGAATACCCGCAGCGCTTATACCCGCCGACAAAACGAGTATAACGACATGGGTAAAAAACGTTGTCTTACCGAAATAAAACTGCGCGAATGCCCAGCTTTCGGGCGATTTTTGCGCGAGCTTTGATTTATAGGCAACCCCCATGTCCATATAATTCGGCGGCAATCTCCAGATAAGCCCCGCGACTATCATTACGGTTATAGGCTCGAGCAGCATACAAACTCCGCAGATGATATATTCGCCTATATCTATTTCATTCATCTTTACCTCTCTTTCTGTGCTTTACGCACTCCGTCAGCAGATATTCTATCTGCCCGTTTATAGAGCGAAAATCGTCCTCAGCCCACCTCGCAAGCTCCGCATAGAGAGTAGGCGAAAGCCTGAGCGGTACTTGTTTTTTCTGCTCTTTTTCGGGCACTTTTTTTTCGTTCAAACTCCCCATTCCCCCTAATTTTTGTTATTGTCGGTCGTTTTCCGTCCCCCGTTTTTTCCTGCAAAGAAATATTGCAATGAATATCATCATTATGACAACGACCGCCATTATTGCATAAACAATTGCAATTGATTTTATTATTCCCGCTTGATACATTGCTGCGCCTGCGTCAGGCAGCGCATGCAGAATTATCGCGGCAGGGAAGAGCAGCCACTTCTTTTCGCTCACGCTTTTTACGACAATTATTGACAAACAAACGTGCGCGGTCATTGCCATAATGCGCTCGAACATTGAAAGCGCTCCGAGAGCGGGTGTTATTCCCGCAATGGCAGTAAGCTGGGCGGCAAGCTGTTCTTTAATGTCAATTCCCGCGCCCGCCATCTCGGCAAACTTGTCAAATCCCATTAAGTTTACCATAACTGCAACGGAAACATACGAAATATAATTCAAACCGATAAGTATCGCACATTCCGCGCCGCCGTGTCCCAGACCACCGAGAATTGCCGTTTGTGTGTTCAGCTTTTTGCGGAACACAAGGCAGGCAACAAATCGCCCCGTTTCCTCGAAAATTCCCGCCGCAAGCGCGCCGTAAATCACATAACCGACCGCCGATTTTCCGACTATCGGCAGCATAACAGCGTGCATAAGCTGTTCAAGAATTAAAGCGAACAGCACGAAAACTCCCGCTCCAACCGCCGCAGACGGCTTCCATGCTTTCTTGAACTTCAGGCAGCCTGCAATTATAAGCGCAGCGGGAAGCATCACTCCCGCCGCTCCGCAGACAGCAAGAGTTATAATTACGTCATTTGAAAAGGACATTTTCAGAACCTCCGTTTATCAGTAAATAGAACCGCTGTTTACTATCGGTTGAGCGTCCTTGTTTCCGCAGAGGACAACAAGCAGATTGCTCACCATTTGTGCTTTGCGTTCTTCGTCAAGCTCGCAGACGTTGCTTTCCGAGAGCTTTTGCAGAGCCATTTCTACCATTCCGACCGCGCCGTCTACTATCTTCTGGCGCGCTTCGATAATTGCCGTTGCCTGCTGGCGCTGGAGCATTGCCGCGGCTATTTCCTGCGCATAAGCGAGGTGCGTTATCCTTGCTTCGATTATCTCAAGACCCGCTACTTCAACGCGCTCCTGGAGCAGCGCTTTCAGCTTTTCGGAAACTTCCGTAGACGATCCGCGAAGAGTTTTCTCGTCGGTGTCCGTGCTGTCATACGGGTACAGCCTTGCGACGTCGCGAAGCGTAGAATCCGCCTGAATAGACAGGAATGATATAAAGTTATCGACATTGAAAACAGCCTTTGCGGTATTTACTACGCGCCATGTGACCACTATCCCCACTTCAATGGGATTTCCCAAAAGGTCGTTTATCTTCTGCTTTTTGTTGTCATGAGTCATGGTCTTGAGCGAAATTTTTCTGTTGAACTGCTGATTGTAGACAATTCCGTTTGCAATTACAGACGCTTCTCCCGTGCCTTTCGGAGCAACGGGAACGGCGAAGATGTTCACAAAATAGAAGCCCTCTTTTTTTATCGTACCTATATACTTTCCGAAAAGCGTAAACACAAGCGCTTCGTTCGGACGGATTATTTTAAGCCCTAAAAAGAAAGCCCAGCCGAATACCATCCATATAATGCACACCGCCATAAGAATTCCGGCTATAACGCTGCTGCCGTATGAGTTGTCGAGCTGTATTCCCGCGAAAATCACGCCGCCTATCGCACACAAATACAGCAGTATCGTAAGTATCAACACCGCCCAGCCGCTTTTGGCTTTAAGCTCTTTTTCCTCGTAGATCATAGTTTTCTTTTCCATAAGATTACCCTCTCTCTTTTTAAAAGTGATATCATTTTGATATCTTAATAATATTATACATTGTATTTTAAATTTTGTCAATATATTTTTAAATTTTTTTCAATAATCTCTTGACAAACGGGAAAAATTGTGATATCATACATTTGTGGCATAAACCTACTATGTTGATAGGTAATACAGGCACAACTGCGCGTTATGCCTTGCATTATTGAAGATCAAAACGAAAAGAGGAAATGTATGAGACAAATTTATCTCGATAACGCCGCGACAACGCGCGTTAAAGAAGAAGTCCTTCAGGAAATGCTCCCGTATTTTACGGAGGACTATGCAAACCCGTCGGCAATTTATTCTTTCGCACAAAAGACTTCTCTTGCGGTTGAGGACGCACGGCGAAAAGCGGCGGAGCTTATCGGCGCAAATGCAAACGAAATTTATTTTACTGCGGGCGGCAGCGAGTCCGACAACTGGGCGCTTAAAGCCGCCGCAGAGGCTTATAATTCAAAAGGAAAGCATATCATAACGAGCGCAATAGAACACCATGCAATTCTTCATACCTGCAATTATCTTGAAAAACAGGGGTATGAGGTGACCTATCTCAAAGTTGACGAATACGGGAAAATCTCGCCCGAAGAGCTTAAAAAAGCCATTCGCCCCGATACAATACTCATAAGCATTATGACCGCGAACAATGAGATAGGAACTATCGAGCCGATAAAGGAGATAGGCAGGATAGCTCACGAAAACGGCATTCTGTTCCATACCGATGCGGTCCAGGCATACGGGCATATACCGATAGACGTAAACGAGATGAATATAGATATGCTTTCTGCGAGCGGGCATAAGTTCGGCGCTCCAAAAGGCACAGGGCTTTTGTATATCCGAAAGGGCGTAAAGATACGCTCGTTTATCCATGGCGGCGCACAGGAAAGAAACAGGCGCGCGGGTACGCTTAACACGGCGGGCATAGTCGGACTAGGAAAAGCCGCGGAGCTTGCGAAAGCGCAGATGCAAAGCAGAGCGGAATATGAAACAAAGCTCAGAGACCGCCTTATTTCCCGAGTACTTTCCGAGATACCGTATTCAAGGCTGAACGGAGATCCGAAAGACAGACTTCCTAATAACGCGAACTTTTGTTTTCGGTTTATCGAGGGAGAATCAATGCTTATAATGCTCGACAGGCTCGGAATATACGCTTCGAGCGGTTCTGCGTGTACGTCGGGTTCTCTCGATCCGTCGCATGTTCTTCTTGCCATAGGGCTTCCGCATGAAATAGCGCACGGCTCTTTAAGGCTCACGCTCTCCGAGGAAACGACCTTAGAAGATATCGATTACACCGTAGACCAGCTTAAAGGCATCATACAAAGACTTCGCGATATGTCGCCGCTCTATGCGGACTTTATTTCAAATAAGAAAGGGGCATAAATTTATGTACAGCGAAAAGGTAATGGATCATTTTACAAATCCAAGAAACGTCGGAGAAATCGAAAACGCCAGCGGCGTAGGAACAGTCGGAAACGCAAAGTGCGGGGATATCATGAGGATATATCTCGACATTGACGACGACGGGATAATAAAGGATGTAAAGTTCAAAACGTTCGGCTGCGGAGCGGCTGTCGCTACAAGCAGTATGGCGACGGAGCTTGTAAAAGGAAAGAATGTACAGCAGGCTCTCGAAGTCACAAACAAAGCCGTTATGGAAGCGCTCGACGGTCTGCCGCCCGTAAAGGTACACTGTTCGCTTCTTGCGGAAGAAGCGATACACGCGGCTTTGTGGGATTATGCACAGAAAAAGGGGATAAAGATAGTAGGTTTGGAAAAGCCGCCGCAGGATATAGGGGAGATTGTGGAGGAAGAAGATTATTAAATAGTCATTTAAGTTTTAATTGTCAAATTTTTGTTCATTGTCTTGTTACTAGTGAACAAAAATTAGAAATAAATTTCGGCAAAAATTAACGATGATTTTTCGGGCAATATCGGGTATAATGTTCATAGTAAATAATTGTATGAACAAGGTGATCCGATATGCCCGAAAAAATTTATATAGCCATAGACTTAAAATCGTTCTATGCGTCGGTAGAGTGCGTAGAACGCGGACTTGACGCGCTTTCGGCAAATCTTGTTGTAGCGGACGAAAGCAGGACGGAAAAAACCATTTGCCTTGCGGTATCTCCGTCGCTCAAAGCATACGGCATACCCGGACGGCCGCGCCTTTTCGAGGTAGTGAGCAAGGTGCGAGAAATAAACGCCGCCCGCAGAAAGCAAACCCCCGGAAAGATGTTTTCGGGAAAGTCGGTCTTTAAAAAAGAGCTCGAACAAAATAAATTCCTCGCAGTGGATTATATTGTCGCGCCGCCGAGAATGTCGCTCTATATCGACTACAGCACGAGGATATACGACATTTATCTTCGCTATATCGCTCCCGAAAATATCCATGTTTATTCCGTAGACGAGGTGTTCATTGACGCTACGAGTTATCTTAAAACTTATAAAAAAACGCCGCGCGAGCTTGCGAAGATGCTTGTAAATGAAGTGTATAAAGAAACGGGCATAACGGCAACTGCGGGCATAGGAACAAATCTTTATCTCGCAAAGGTGGCTATGGATATAGTCGCAAAGCATATCCCTGCAGACAAAAACGGCGTCAGGATAGCAAAACTCACCGAAATGAGCTATCGCAGAATGATGTGGGATCATAAGCCACTTACGGATTTCTGGCGAATAGGACGGGGAACAGCGGACACTCTCGAAAGAAACGGAATGTTCACAATGGGCGACGTTGCGCGCAGGTCTTTGGAGGATTACGGGCTTTTCTTAAAGCTGTTCGGCGTAAACGGCGAGCTTGTGGTAGACCATGCGTGGGGCGAAGAACCTTGTACAATTGAGGACATAAAAGCCTATAAACCGCGTTTTTCGTGTATTAGCAGCGGGCAGGTATTAAGCGAGCCTTATCCTTATGAGAAAGCAAAGATGATAGTCTGCGAAATGGCTGACGATATTGCATCCGACCTTGTGGAAAAGCGCCTTATAACGGGAAAACTGACGCTCACTATCGGCTATGACACCGAAAACGTTTTAAACGGATCGAGCGGGGAATACACGTTCGATCTCTACGGCAGACCTATCCCCGTACACGCTCACGGAACGATAGACCTGCCTCGTATAACTTCTTCTTCAAGGCTTATAAAACAGGCGTCAGAAACCCTTTTTGACAGGATAATAAACGAAAATTATACGGTGAGAAGAATTAACATAACCGCCTGTAATGTTGTTCCAGAAAGTTATGAACATAATTTTTACGAACAGCTGAACTTGTACAACGAAAATTCCGCTCCCTATGACGTTGACAGAGAGCGGAATATGCAGCGCGCAATAATAAGCATACAAAAAAAATACGGCAAAAACGCCGTCATAAAGGCAATGGATCTTCAGGACGGCGCGACGCAGATAAGCCGAAATTCCCAGATAGGCGGGCATAAAGCATAGTTTTCAGTCTAAACTTTGATAGTAGTAGAGGTACATTTTCTGAACCGAATTTTCCAGAAAATAATAGTGCTTTATATACGGGATAAGAAGTATAAGAAACAGCGCGGTAAGAATAAGCATTCCTATCATTTTTGTAGACAGATATATAGAAAGCCCTATAAGGAAAAATACCCCGAACGACATCGTTACAATAAGATGTATAAGCCTTTCATGCTGATAGAATTTTATCCTCTGCAAAAGCCGCAGACGGAATTTCTCATATTCTTCGGGAGTATGTTCGGTTTTAAAAAATTGTTCCAGAAGCGCCAGATATTCTTTAATTTGTTTCGTCATTTTCAAATTCCTCCAGCTTTTTTAATGCTTCTTCCCATTCTTTCATGGCATTTTCCTGCTCTGCCTGAAGTTCGCTTATCTCGGTATACAGCGCCATTGTGCGCTCGTATTCTTCTACAGTATTAAGCTCGTCGGTTTTCTCCGAGATAAGAACGTCTATTTCTTCTATCCGCTTTTCAAGACGGGAAACTTTGGTGTTCAGCTTTCTGCGTTCGCTCTCGCGTTCTTTCTTTTGTTTATAGTCGAGCGCACTTTCCGAAATCTTGGGTTTTTCTTCCGACACCGCAGTTTCTTCGCGGTTGTTTTCAAGATAATAGTCGTAGTTTCCGAGATAGTTTTTCGTCCCGTTTTCGGACAGTTTATAAATGCGGTCGGCTAATTTGTTTATAAGATAACGGTCGTGGGAAATTATAAACAGCGTTCCGTCATAGTTTAACAGCGCATTTTCGAGAGCCTCGCATGAGTTTATGTCAAGGTGATTTGTCGGCTCGTCAAGTAATAGGAAATTTGCTCCCGAAAGCATCAGCTTTAATATTGCAACTCTCGCACGCTCTCCACCCGAAAGCGCGCTTATTTTTTTGAAAACATCGTCGCCCTTGAACAAAAAAGCCGCAAGCGCTGTTCTTACCTCCGTTTCGGTCATTGTCGGGTATTCGTCGTGTATTTCTTCCATTGCAGTCTTTTCTTCGTGAAGTCCGCGCTGTGCCTGGTCGAAATATCCGAACCTTACTCTTGCGCCGAATTTAAAGCTCCCTCTGTCGGGTGTGTATTCCCCCGTGAGTATGCGGAAAAGAGAAGTCTTTCCCGAACCGTTTGCGCCGATAAGAAAAACGCGTTCTCCTTTTTTTATGTCAAGATTGACATTTTTAAACAGCGTTTTCCTCTCAAACGAAAGCGCTATATCCTTTGCCTCGAGAACATCATTCCCGCAGCCGTCGTCAGAGCGGAATGAAAACTTTATCGCCTCGGGAGTATCTTCGGGCTTTTCGAGAGTTTTTTCTATCCTGTCTATCTGCTTTTGCTTAGAGGCTATTGTGACATAGTTGTGCGCCTGGTTCCAGCGTTTTTGCTGTTCGATTATTCCCTCAACGCGGTTTATTTCTTTCATCGCCGCTTCGTATTCTTTAAGACGCCTTTCAGTGTCCTCTTTTTTCAGTTCAAGAAAACGCGTATAATTGCCCTTATAGCTTCGTATCTTTTGATTTTCAAGCTCAATGGTGCGGTTCGTCACTTTGTCAAGAAAAAACCTGTCGTGCGAAATAACGATATAAGCGCCCTTATAATCAAGCAGGAATTTTTCCAGCCACTCGACCGAAACAATATCAAGGTGGTTTGTCGGCTCGTCAAGCAAAAGCAAGTCCGCTTCCGACAAGAGCAGTTTTGCCAGCTGTAATTTAGAGAGCTGTCCTCCGCTCAGAACGCTTGTTTTAAGTGACAGATCGCTTTCCGAAAACCCAAGTCCCATAAGCGCCGCAGCCGTCCTGCTTTTGTACACGAGCCCGCCGTTTCTCTCAAATTCTTCCGAAAGCCGTGTTTGTAGTTCTATCGTTTCTTCGCTGTGGTCGCCGTAGTCTATTCTGTCATGAATACCCGCAAGCTCAAGCTCCATATCTTCAAGCTCGCTGAAAACAGTCAGCGCCTCGTCAAACAGCGTCTTATCGGTGTTCTTAAAGGCAAACTGCTCCATAAATCCTATCTTACAGCCCGACGCTGTTACTATCTCTCCCATATCGGGGGAGAGCTTTCCCGTTATGAGCTTTAAAAGCGTGGTTTTTCCGCTTCCGTTCACGCCCACAAAACCTATTTTATCTTTTTCGTAAACCTCAAAGCAGACGTTTGAAAACAACGTCCTGTCCGCAAATGAGATCTCAATATTGTTCAATCCAAGAAGCATAATTCCACCATTAAAGTATAAAGCACAAAAGCACACGCTCGCCTTTTTCGGGCAGTATGTGCCTTTTGTGCTTTTTCAGCTTTTTTATCAGCCCTGTTTAAAGAGCTTTTCGGGAGAGTATTTCGTGTCTACCAGATACGCGTTCTTTTCGATAGAGTAGTTCTGCGCGTAAGTATCGAGGTAGCTGTCAAATTCTTCGCCTTTCATCTCGCTGAGAACAGCCTCATTGTTGTCTTCCTGCCAGTGGGTGTTCTTGGAGATGTCTTTAAGAACTACGACATAAACGCAGGCATCGTCTGTGCTGGGGAATGTAACCGCTTTATCGTAGACCGTGCTTGTCGTGATATAAGAAAGCAGGCTCTCGTCTATTGAAGAACTGTCGTTTTCCTTTTGGAAAACGCTGTAGGTGTCCTCGTCCTCGAGTTTTTCGACCTCGACCTCGTCTACCTTTTCCTTTACATATTCTTCGAGAGTTTTTCCCTCAACGGGACTTTTGTTGTATTCATCCGTTGCGTTTGCCTCAGCCATTTCCTTTTTGAAGTAAAGCTCGCATTCATACTGAACGTCAACAAAGCTCTTTCCGCCGTTCAGCTCGTCGGCATAAGATTGGGCTTTAGCTTTAAGCTCATCTATTCTGTCGGTGTCAGTCGAAACGTTTCCGTTTTTGTCGTTATAGGGAATGGAGATTATCTGCGCCGAAGCGTAGGTCTCTTTGATATAATCAACAATATCCTTGTCGGCTACGGCTTTTTCTCCGTCCTTTCCGTACATCTGCATAAACAGCTTTGATTTAAGACTGTTTACTTCATACAAGAGCTTCATGGTATCGCGCGAGATACCTCTCTGCTCGTAGTATTCGCCGAGCGTGTTAAAGCCGTAGTATATCTGATACAGATAGTTTTCGGTATCCCACATCTCTTTTATAACGTCGTTTATTTCGTTCCTGTCGTCATCATCAAGCGTCACGCCCTTTTCAGCCGCCATTCTCTGAACGCCTACGAACTGCTTTATAAGCCTCAGCGTTTCGTTCTTTACCCAATCGGAAGAAGATTTGTTTTCAATAGACTGAGTGAAGAAATCCATTGAGGAGCTGCTCGCGGCACTGCTTGAAGAACTGCTGCTCGAAGAAGATGAACCCGAGCTGCTAGAAGCATTATATATCTCGTTCAGTTTGTCATTTGCGGTGGCATAAGCGTCCTGCTGATAGTAGAGATAAACTCCGTTTCTTATGTCCATTCCGTCAACTTTCATGATATAACCGTTGTCGGCGCAGCCGCAGAGCGATAACGCGAGGACTCCCGCCAGAACTCCGGCAAGTATCTTTTTGGTCATTTTTTTCATGGTGTATTCCTCCATAGTATTATACGAGTTTTATTTTTACACGAGCCGTTCTTGTCAGTATACATCTTCTGACGTGAACTGAACGGCGACAAGCGTGTTTTTGCCATCATTATGATTTACAATATATTTCATTGTTTTTTCCGCACTTGTTTCCAATCCCATATTTTCGGAAAGGAACAGCATTGCGGGCAGATAGTATTCTACCGTCAGCGTATAAACCCCGCCGCTTTCGGACATCTCGGTAATAACGGGAACGTAGTTAAGATATCTTAGGTCTTTTCTGCAGGAGTACACATGCCTGTCCGAATCATAGACAAAGCTCATGTCCGTTGCTCCGACCGACCTGTGGACAATGCCCTCCGACGAGCCGAATATCTCCTTGCATGAAAACTCAACGTCATATTCCGAAATAATAAACTCTCCCGTTTCCGAAAGGGTATATGAGGAAGTGTCGTGATTTAAAAGAATGTTCCAGATAGAACAGTTTATCTTTGAATAGTTTGAAAGCTCGTCATAGTTTTCAAACGGCGCTACATCGTTTCCCGCGACAGGGAGCAAAAATTTTGCAAACTCATCTTTGAGCGGATCGTTGCTTACTGCGCTTTTTATTGAGTTCACCGCAAAAACTACCGATGAAACAACGCCTATCGCCGCGAACAAAAATACAACTATCGCAAAAGCAAAGTAAAACCTCTGCTTTTTGACGCTTTTTTGCTTTTCGGCGTTTCTGTCGGGAACTTTTTCCGCTATATTGTTTTCTTCAACAACAGCTTTTTCTTCCGAAGCCTTTTCTTCCGTTAATTCGGCGCTGTCCTCGGAATTTTCTTCGGCGTCAGCGATTTCTTCCGAATCCTTTTCTTCAGTTAATTCGGCGCTGTCCTCGGAATTTTCTTCGGCGTCAGCGATTTCTTCCGAAGCCTTTTCTTCCGTTAATTCGGCATTGTCCTCGGAATTTTCTTCGGCGTCAGCGATTTCTTCCGAAGCCTTTTCTTCCGTTAATTCGGCGCTGTCCTCGGAATTTTCTTCGGCGTCAGCGATTTCTTCCGAAGCCTTTTCTTCAGTTAATTCGGCACTGTCCTCGGATTTTTCTTCAACGGCAACTGTTTCTTCGGAAACCTTTTCCTCTGCCGAACCCGTTTGATTATCGGAAATTTCTTCAACATTTTCTTCGGCTTTTTCCGCGCTGTCGATTGCCGATGCTATGTTATCCTCAAGATTTGTAACGTTTGTATTCTTTGTCTGAGGAGAACGGGTTGATTTGTTCTTCTTTTTCTTTGACATAACTTAACCTCTGACCTGTCCGCTGCCGCTTATAAGATACTTATACGAGGTAAGCTCTTTAAGCCCCATAGGACCGCGCGCGTGGAGCTTCTGCGTAGAAATGCCTATCTCTGCTCCAAGCCCGAACTCAAACCCGTCGGTAAATCTCGTCGAAGCATTTACATAAACCGCCGCCGCGTCTACCTCGCTTTGGAACTTTTCGGCATTTTCGAGCGACTTTGTCACTATGCATTCGCTGTGACCTGTGCCGAATTTGTTTATGTGCGCGATAGCCTCGTCCACGCTGTCTACGACCTTTGACGAAAGTTTCAGATCCAGAAACTCCGCCGCATAATCCGTATCATCTGCGATTTTCTCAATGCTTATGCACTTTGCCGTCTGCTCGTCGCCGACTATCTTAACTTTGCCTTTCCAAAGCCCGTCCAGCTTTTTAAAGAACGCTTCGGCAATATTTTTGTGTACAAGAATGCTCTCAATAGCATTGCAGACCGACGGGCGCTGAGTCTTTGCGTTGTTTACTATATTCACCGCCATATCGAGGTCCGCGCTTTCGTCTACAAAAACATGACAGTTTCCCTCTCCCGTCTGTATAACGGGGATAGTCGCCTTTTCAATTACGGTGTGTATAAGTCTTCCTCCGCCGCGCGGTATAAGAAGATCAACATATTTATTAAGCCTCATGAGCTTTTCCGCGGTCTCGTGAGAGGTGTCCTCCACAAGCTGAACGCAGTTTTCATATTCCCCGTATTTAGCCAGAACGCTCCTCATGATATTTACGAGAGCCTTGTTCGAGTTTATCGCATCGGAGCCCCCGCGCAGAATAACCGCGCTTCCTGCTTTAAAGCAAAGCGCCGCCGCGTCTACCGTAACATTCGGTCTGCTCTCAAAAATTATTCCTATAACGCCTATCGGCACGCGCTTTTTTACGATCTTCAGACCGTTTTTGAGCTCGCCGCCGCCTATGACTTCTCCGATAGGATCGTCAAGAGAAACGACTTTCATTACTCCCTCGGTCATTGAGTCTATGCGCTTTTCTGTAAGCGTCAGCCTGTCCAGCATTGCTTCGCTCATTCCGTTTTTGCGGGCATTTTCAATGTCAATGCCGTTCGCTTCTATAATAGCGCTTTTGTTTTCCGAAAGGCTCTTGGCTATATCGCAGAGAATGTCGTTTTTAAGCCCCGCGTTCATTTTTGAAAGCAGGGGAGCGGCGTTCTTCGCATTTTGTCCGAGTGTTTCAATATATTCCATGTTCCTGTCCTTTAAAGAATGTACACTTTGCGTTTTCCGTTTCAAACAGCTGATATAAAATGCGCGGATCTTTGTTTCCTACTATGACAGTGTCAATTCCCGCTTCAGTCGCTATCTGAGCGGCTTCTATCTTTGTGAGCATACCGCCCGAGCCGAGTATACCGCCCGAGCCCTGCGCCATTGAAATTATTTCGGGAGTTATACGGTCTACTTCGGGAATGAGCTTTGATGTAGGAAGCGACGGATCGTCGTCATAAAGCCCGTCTACGTCCGTGAGAATAACAAGCAGGTCGGCTTTGCAGAGCGCAGCCACTATAGCCGAAAGTGTGTCGTTCTCGTCAAAATCAAGCTGTTTTATAGACACAACATCGTTTGCGTTTATGATAGGTATGACATTAAGCTCAAACAGCTTGTTAAATGTATTTATAACGTTGTTTCGGCGCGTTTCGTTGCTTATAACGTCGCGCGTCAGCAGAAGCTGAGCTACCTTGTGGTTGTACTGTTCAAAGCTCTCGGAATAGAACTTCATAAGCTCGCTTTGCCCGATAGCCGCGCAGGCTTGTTTTGAGGGGGTGTCTTTCGGCTTTTGGAGAAAACCGCCCTTTGCCGCGCCTACGCACTGTGCGCCGCTTGTGACGAAAATAATTTCCTTTCCTGAATTTTTAAGATCCGCCAAGACTTCAACAAGCTCGCGGCTTTTGCGGATATTAAGGTTTCCTGTTTCGGGATAAGCGAGAGTACTGCTTCCTATTTTAATGACAACTCTTTTTCTGTCAGCAAAGCAAGGCATAACTCTACCTCATTTCTTTAATATCATACAACTTCTATTATAACAAAATCTCTTTAAAATTTCAACACCTTATGGAAAATTATCACGAAAATTTTATCTAAAAGATAAAATCCCGAATACCGCAAATGAAAATTTATGAAAAATAGATAAAAAACTACTTGCAAATTTATGAATTTTATGTTACAATTTAATGGTTAGATATAAATTATAGGGGAGTTTCTGATGGACAATATTTGCGAACAGATAGTTGTAAAATCGAGGACAGGCAGTGACAGAATAAAAGCCGTGCTTATTATTCTGGGAATGGCGGTGCTTTCGGCGGCGTTGTTGTTTCTGGCGTTTATAACGGGATTTCTTGTATTTTTGCTTGTTGCTATAGCGGGAGTTGTCGGGGGAATTTATCTTCTGAACGGCATTGAAGTAGAATACGAGTATATCGTTACAAACAATGAGCTTGATATTGACAAGATAATCGGCAGAAGATCGCGCAAGCGCATGATAACCGTAGACCTTTCGCAAGCGGAGGACCTCTGCGTTTATAATGCCGAAAATGAACCCGAAGCAGACGCAACGGTTTTTGCTACGACGGGGCTTGAAAAGGACGCATATTATCTGTTTGTACAGCACAGCGATTATGGAAAGGTCGGCATAATCTTCAATCCCAACGTAAGGACAAGAGAAGCCATGATACGCGAATTTCCCTACGCACTTAGAACAAGACTTAGTGAAAACATTGACAATAAAAACACTGACAGTGAAAACAATGACAATAAAAACACTGACGGTGAAGATCGGTAAGAGCGTAATATACAGTAAAAAAGCAATAGGAATTGCGGTTTTGCAATTCCTGTTTTTTTAGAGAAAGGGTGGTATGATGAAGCGCTTGACAATAAGCATGGCGGCTCACGTTGACGCCGGCAAGACCACTCTTTCCGAAGCGCTTTTGTTCTACGCGGGCGAGATACGAAAGCGCGGGAGAGTTGATAACGGCAACGCGTTTCTTGACACTGACGCGCAGGAGCGCCAAAGAGGAATAACAATTTTTTCAAAGCAGGCGGTTTTAAGGCTTGGCGATGCGGAGTTTACGCTTTTAGACACACCCGGACACGCCGATTTTGCGGCGGACGCGGAGAGGGCGTTTGCGGTGTCGGATTGCGCGGTGCTTGTGATAAGCGGTATTGACGGAGTTCAGAGCAGAACGCGCACTATAATGAGCCTTTTGGAAAGAGCCGAGCTTCCCGTGTTTACTTTCGTGAACAAAATGGACATTTCGTATAAGAACAAAGAGGAGCTTATCAAAGAGCTTCGCTCGCTCGACAGGCGCTTTGCTGAATTTTCGGACAATATTTCCGAAACCGCCGCGGAGTATGACGAGGAGTGTATGAACAGCTTTCTCGAAAGCGGAAAAGTCCCCGAAAGCAAAATTGCAAGTGCCGTAAGAAACAGAAAAATATTTTCCGTTATGTTTGGCTCGGCGCTTAAAAATGAGGGCATAGAACAGTTTGCGGAGCTTCTGGCAAAATATGCTGAGCCGAAAGAAACTTACGGCGGTTTTGCCGCGCAGGTATTTAAAATTACTTCAGACAAAAACGGCGTAAGAGAAACGCTTTTAAAGATAAACGGCGGAGAGATCCGCGTAAGGCAGGAGCTTGGCGGCGAGAAAATCAGTCAGCTTCGGATATACAGCGGCGCGAAGTTTATTCCTGCAGAGTCGGCGTTTGCAGGGCAGGTGTGTGCTGTTACGGGACTTTCAAAGACCTATGCGGGGCAGTGTTTCGGAGAGCAGAAACCGCCCAAAGAACCGACCGTAAATGCCGCGCTCAGTTGTACGGTGCTTTTCGGCGAGGAAGTAAATATCCCCGACGCATATTCAAAGCTGAAAATTCTCGAAGAAGAAGATCCCCAGCTTCGGTTTTCTTTTTCACACGGAGAAATAAACGTCCGCGTTATGGGAGAGATACAGCTTGAAGTGCTGAAAAATATCATAAAGGAGCGCTTCGGGCTTAACGCGCAGTTCGGCGATAGCAGGATAACCTATCTCGAAACAATAACCGCTCCTGTAGAGGGCGTTGGGCATTTCGAGCCTCTGCGCCACTATGCCGAGGTGCATTTACTTTTAGAGCCGCTTCCGAGAGGGAGCGGGGTGATGTTCGCGCGGGATTGCCGTAATCTTGACGAAAGCTGGCAAAGGCTCGTTATGTCCGTCCTACGTGAAAAAACGCATATCGGAGTTCTTACGGGCTCGCCTATAACGGACATAAAGATAACCCTGAAATCGGGCAAAGCACACCTGAAGCATACCGAGGGAGGCGATTTCCGCGAGGCGGCTTTAAGAGCCGTTCGGCAGGGTTTAGCTTCGGCAAGTTCACAGCTCTTGGAGCCGTTTTATGAGTTCACTTTGGAGATACCGCAGGCTTCCGTAGGGCGTGCGCTTTCCGACCTGCAAAGAATGGGAGCGGAGTTTTCTACTCCACAATCTACAGGCACAGCAGGCTCAACTGCGCTTATTGATGGAGTTTGCCCCGTTTCGGAAATGCGGGATTATCAGAAAGAAGTCATAGGATATACTCACGGGGAGGGAAGACTGTCATGCGTTATAAAGGGCTATCTTCCTTGTCATAACGCTGAAGAAGTGATAGAAAAAACGGGCTATGATTTTAACGCCGATGTGGAAGAAACTGCCGACAGCGTTTTCTGCTCAAACGGCGCGGGGCATATAGTAAAGTGGAACGAAGTGCCGAAGCACATGCACCTTTCGAGCATTTTTGCAAAGCCGCGCGAGGTCACGGAAACCGAGATAAATTCCTATAAAGCCCGCGTCGCTACAGACAAAGAGCTTATGGAAATTTTCGAGCGCACCTACGGGAAGATAAACAAGGGAAAGTCAGACAGGACAGCCATGCGCCGCGACAGAGTTATTGAAAATGCCAAAGAAACAAAAAAGCCGATAAAGCTGAAAGAATACTTGCTTGTAGACGGATATAACATTATATTCGCGTGGGACGAGCTTAGGGAAATTGCCGAGCGCAGTATGGACAGCGCGCGTTTAAAGCTGATAAATATTATGTGCAATTATCAGGCTTTTCGGCGCTGTGAGCTTATTCTGGTGTTCGACGCTTATCGCGTAAAGAGCGACAGGGAGATAGAAACCGTAGGCGGTATAACAGTTGTTTACACCAAAGAAGCCGAGACCGCCGACGCGTTTATTGAAAAGACGGCTCACATTCTTGCAAAGGACAGGCATGTCAGGGTTGCGTCGGACGACAGAATTGAACAGGTTATTATAGCGGGCGGGGGAGCAGAGCGCGTTTCCGCAGAGATATTCAGACTTGAAACAAAAGAAGTTGAACAGTCGATAAGGGATATTCTTGAAAATCTAAACAAATGAGGGAATTATGAACATTGAGCCTATCGCGCATATAGAAAACGATTATAAGGAAAAATTCGGAATACCGCGCCAGAGCGGGATTGCCGAGCTTAATTCAAGAATAGTTTTCGAGCAGAAATATTGCGACAAGAACGCCTTAAGGGGATTGTCCGAATTCACCCATATCTGGCTTATATGGGGATTTTCCGAGGCAAACGTGAGCGGGTTTTCGCCGACAGTGCGCCCGCCGAGACTTGGCGGGAATGTGAGAAAAGGCGTTTTTGCAACGCGCTCGCCGTTTCGCCCGAATTCTCTGGGGCTCAGCGCAGTGAAAATAGTGGAGATATGCGATGATTGTTCAATTATTGTAAGCGGTGCGGATCTTATGAACGGAACGCCTGTTTACGATATAAAGCCGTATCTCAGGTATACGGACAGTATTCCCGAAGCGTCAAACGGCTGGGCGGAGGAGTTTATAGGGAAAACGTCGGAGGTCGTTTTTCCAAAGGAATTGCTTTTGAAAATACCCGAAGAAAAGAGAAAAGGTCTTATGCAGATACTTGCACAAGATCCGCGCCCGCAGTATCAGGACGCCCCCGAGCGCGTTTATACAATGTCGTTCGGAGATTATCAGGTGAGCTTTCGGGCAGAGGGTGAGACGATAACGGTTACCAATATAAGCCGAAATCAGTTTTGAGCGGGAAAGCACTTTTCTGTTCAAACAACCAAACGAGCGGGCGCATCTAGAGGCTAGAGGTTAGAAGTTAGAGGCTAGAAACTGTTTCAAGCGGCGAACAACGTATGACTTACAAAAAACTTAACGGGCGGGCGCACGAAAGTTTTTTGAAAAGGGAGTCCAGAGGGAAAAAATTTTTTTCAAAAAATTTTTGCCGTTATTGAGGGAAAACTTTTTTGAAAAAAAGTTTTCCCTCAAACTCCCTTTCAAAAAACTTTCGTGTCGCCGCCTGAGAGGTAGTTTTGATGTTAAACGTTGTTCGCCGATCAAAACAGTTTCTAACTTCTAGCTTCTATGCCCATAACCGCTTTTAACCTAGCGTGTATCGACAACTATTTCAATATCCTCTCGTCACAATACTCGCAGATGTAAATATCCCCATACTTAACAAAACTGTGCGGGAGGTATTTTTCCGTCTGCGTTACGCATTTGGGATTTGTACAGCAGACGTCGTTGTGAATTTCGCCCGTGAGCAGGGGCTTTATGCGCGGTGAAGAAAACATTGTCTTAAGTATCAGCGCCATTCTGACGTACATTCCGTTGTTTGCCTGCCTGAAATAAGCGGCGCGCGGATCGTCGTCAACTTCCGTTTCAATTTCGTTTACGCGCGGCAGAGGGTGCATAACGATCATATCCTTGCGCGCGTATTGCATTTTTGATTTTGTAAGGCAGTAAACGTTTTTCTGACGCTCGTATTCTTCGTCACTGTCAAAACGCTCGCGCTGAATACGCGTCATATAAAGCATATCGAGCTTTCCTATACATTCGTCAATTGTCTTAACTTCCGTAAACTCGCACTTGTGTGAAATAAGAAAGTCCTTTATATAAGAGGGAAGAGCAAGCGCAGGCGTAGAGATGAGCACAAATTTGTTGTTCGGATAGCAGGCAAGCGCCTTTACAAGAGAATGTACCGTTCTCCCGTATTTAAGGTCTCCGCAAAGCCCGACTGTCAGATTGTCCAGCCGCCCAAGCTCGCATTTCAGCGTCAGCAGGTCAGTAAGCGTCTGCGTCGGGTGGAGATGTCCGCCGTCGCCCGCGTTTATAACGTGACAGTTGGCGTTCAGCGCCGCCGCCTTTGCCGAGCCCTCCTGATTGTGGCGCATGACAAGAATGTCCGAATAGGTGCTGACAATTTTAATTGTGTCTTTAAGATTTTCACCTTTTGCAACGGAAGAGTTGCTCGGATTGTCAAATCCTATTATATTCCCGCCAAGGCGTATCATAGCCGCCTGAAAGCTCATTTGTGTTCTAGTGGACGGCTCGTAGAAAAGTGTAGCCATAATTTTTCCCTTGCACTTTTCCGAGTATTCTTCGGGGTTTGCCTTTATCTTTTCGGCAAGTTCAACGAGCTCGTTCCATTGGGCTACCGAATAATCGTCCATATCAATTAAATGGTTGAATTTATTTTCCATACAAAACTCCTCCCGCAATTCGCTATTAACAATTATAACAAATTTCCTGTCGGATTTCAAGGGTTTTTGTAAAAAAATGAATACCGTTTGACAATTCCCCTCAAATCATTTATAATAATAGCAGAGGTGAGATGAATGGCGGTTTTGTACATTATGATACAGTGTACCTGGGGCATTTTACAGACAACGGCAGGAGCTTTTCTGTCCTTGCTTCTTTGCAGGAAAAAGCGTTTTTTCTTCCGCGGCGCAGTCGTCACCGAGTGCAATTTCAGCGTATCGCTGGGAATGTTTGTGTTTGTAAGAACAAAAAGCGCCGAGCTTCTGCGCCATGAATACGCTCACACGCTTCAGTCGCTTATGCTCGGTCCGCTTTATTTGCTTGTCATAGGTCTGCCGTCAATTCTCTGGGCGGGGTTTTTCGGAAATTACCGAAAGCGCAGGAATATCCCATACCGCTCGTTTTATACGGAAAAATGGGCGGACAGGTTAGCCGAACGATTTTTGAACTAAGGAAAACAACTTTTCCTTTCAAACTCTAGCCTCTAGCCACTAAGCCTCTTTCTCCGAAAACCAAACAACTTTTCCTCTCAAATGTTCCTCTAAATTCTTACCTCTTACCTCTAACCTCTTACCTCTAGCAGGGAAACTCTTGTTTTCCCCGCACCCCAGGTTCAATGCCGCAGGCATTTAACCTGATGCGCTTTGCTAACGCGTTATTGAGGGAAAACTTTTTTGAAAAAAAGTTTTCCCTCAAGCTCCCTTTCAAAAAACTTTCGTGCGCCCGCCCGAAAGGTGGTTTTGATGTTGAACGTTGTTCGCCGCTCGTAACCGTTTCCAGCTTCTAACCTCTAAGTTGAGCATGTTTTCATTTCGATTTCTTGACAGTATTTTTTATTATAGCAATTATCAAGATTACAATATTGAACATCAAACAAGCCGCCCCGCCGAAAATTACAGAATACAGCGTAAGAGACCAGTAGTCCGGCATTATCTTTATAATGTTATTTTCGCGGATATACCAATTCCCGTCAATTTCAGTGTTTTTCTCAGCATTTATTGTATTGCCATTCAGGACGTAAACATATACATCTCCCGAAAGTCTTGCCATAGGAGAAACAGTACAGCTCTCGGCAGGAACGATATAGCGGTCGGTGTACATAAATCCCCTTGTATGCAGATAATGAAAACCGTCTTCGGTCTTGTCGTATTTCCAGTCCGAAAGCAGACCTGAACCGTAAATGTCATACTCGCTACGGTCTTGTTCGGTACGGACGGCGCTGACTGAATTCAATATGAGCAGCGCGATGTACCCCGTGCAGAAAACAGCGTTTACAATAACGGCAGTCTTTCTTATTGTCCTGCCGCCCTTTAAAAACGGAAACACACCAATTGCCGCGGCAACGACAATAATTATCGCACCAATTCCTATCAGTTCCATCTAAATTCCTCCCAAAAACTTTATTTATTTAATTCCACATACAGCCCGTTCATCTGCCCCAGCAATTTCCCCGCATATTCCTCCGAAATTTTCTTAACAAACGCCGCTGTCGGAGTAAATTCCCTGCCGTTTTTCGTGCAGTTAAAGACAGCGTAAAACGCATTATCGCGCGCGTTTTCCTTGTTCCAATCGTGAAAGCCCTCGTCGCAGATATGCTTGCCGAACTCGCAGTTTATGTAAACCGTCTTTGCAAAATCCCTCCAAGGTCTGCCGAGATAAACGGAATTTTCGGGGCAGTCGCTTGTCAGTCGGCAGTTGTAAAACACATAACCCGTTTCTTTCCCCTCATAGGTCGAAGCGGCGGTCACATAGCCGTTTATTTCCTTATTGCAGTTGTATGAAAAGATCTCGCACCCGTCAAAATACGCTTCCGCGCTTCCGAAAATAAAATCAACCTCGCCCGAAATAAAACATTTTCTGTACAATTGTTTTCCCTGAATCCTCGGCGCAAACTCCGTCGGTCCGCGAAATCCGCCCTTTTCGTATTCCTGCTCGGGGAGCGGTCCCGTAAACAGCGTGTCCTGATGACCGATAAGCCTGCAATTCTCAAAAAGTATATTGTTCCCCTCGGCGTAAACTGCGATAGCCTGCCCGACTTCGCTTCCGAAGCCCGCGGAGTTTTTTATTGTCATATTCTTGCAGGTGAAGTTGTCGGTGTTAATAAGCATTGTATAGCTTCTGAAAGTTCCGCGCTTAATGCCGTCAGGCATTATCATTCTTGCATAATAATTAAAGTCAAGGACGGTATCTTCCGCGCTTTCTCCGATAATCGTTATACCGGGCTTTGTTATCTCGACGCGCTCTTTATAAACGCCGTTTTTTATGAATATTACATCTCCGCTTTTTGCCGCGTCAACTGCCTGCTGAATTGTCTTAAATTCTTCGTCAATTCCTACTGTAATCATACCTTTTGCTCCTCTCTATTTTTGCCCGCATAAATAAGCAATCTCACTATATTGCTTCCGAGAGCGTTTCCAACAAACGCCGCAACCAGCAGCCAGATGTCCGCGATATTATAAACGCCTGCCGCGCCGTAGTAGAACATATCCGCGACAGTGTGGTCAAATCCGCAGAGAACAAAGATAGGAATAGCAAAAATTATCCCGATAAATCTCCCGCGCTTTTTGTAAAAATCAACTCCCAAGTAAATAAGCATTCCGCAGAATATCGCCGAAATGAACATCCACAAAACGCCCCTGTCTGTTTTCCCCGCGCAGACCGAAATTGCCTTTTCCTTGCAGGCAGGATTAAGCGAGCCCACAACGCCGAACAAAAACGCCATAACGCAGTTTACAACGCCCGCGACAAAAAACTGCCCTAAGTTATCTTTCGTTATGTAACCCGCCATTCCCGTAAACAGGCTCATTCCATAGGAGCATATTATGATAAGCCCGAATGCGAAAAGCGCCGCGCCGATATAGCTGTTGCCGCAGACAAGGTTGCAGTAGGAAACTACCGAGATAAGCAGCGCCGCACTAATGGCGTTAAAGATTATTTTTTTCATAAGATCACCTCTTAAATGTCTAATCCGTATGAACGGAGAATTTCAGTGTTTTATATACCCATACCGCTCTTGAAAAATTCTCCTTTTCGGCTTATGTTTTTATTATAAAGCATTTTCGGCGCAGATGTGAAACTTTCTGTAAATTAGTGATTTTTCACAATCAATAATAGTTAATTTAACGAATAATATCCAAAGAAAACGAAACAATACATTAGAGCTGATAATTGCAAGCTGAAAGATTGTTTTAACATCACTTTCTTTTACTCTAACTTTTTTTTAAAATGTACTTTTGTCAATGATGTGAGACAAAAAATATAAAAAAATAAGGAGATCAAAATAAAGTTGAGGATAGGAA
>CANQVE010000037.1 GCA_947627205.1 uncultured Clostridia bacterium
CCTCTTTTTAATGTGTCATATTCAAAGGACAGCATTTTGGTTGAATTCTTACTTCTTACCTCTTATCTCTTACTTCTTACTTCTTACCTCTTACTTCTAAAAGGAGTTTAAACTTTAGCCTTTTTTTAATGTGTCATATTCAAAGGACGCATTTTGGTTGAATTCTTACTTCTTACCTCTTATCTCTTACTTCTTACTTCTTACTTCTTACCTCTTACTTCTAAAAGGAGTTTAAACTTTAGCCTTTTTTTAATGTGTCATATTCAAAGGACAGCATTTTGGTTGAATTCTTACTTCTTACTTCTTACCTCTTACTTCTAAAAGGAGTTTAAACTTTAGCCTCTTTTTAATGTGTCATATTCAAAGGACAGCATTTTGGTTGAATTCTTACTTCTTACTTCTTACCTCTTACTTCTAAAAGGAGTTTAAACTTTAGCCTCTTTTTCTTTTATGCGTTATATTGAGCAAATCGCCTTTCGGCAATTACTGCATACTGTACCCTGTCTCCTGTCAACTGCCATCCCCCCACCGCGAAAAATGTCAAAAAAGCACCAAAAAAGCCCAACATATTGATTTTGTCATCTAACCATTGTCTATATGTTGTGTAAATTTTTCACAAAATTGATTGATTTTCTACAGTCTTGAAGATACTTTTTTGTGGAAACTGCACAAAAACATAAACAAAAGTTTATCTTATCTTTTTCAAAAAAAATCTTGCAATTCTAAAAGAATTGAGATATAATAGGATTGTGGGGAAAAGAGGTTTAAAATTCACTAAAATGGTTTAAAATTTCACTAAAAAATCACTTTTCCCAAAACGGGGAAAATTTTTTCTACGGAAACGCCGTTTGAGGAGAACGGCACAAAAGGCGGATTTCATGGGGAATTAACGCTTTTGGAAAGGGGGAATGGAAATGTACGGACACTATGAGCATACGGTCGATGCAAAGGGAAGAATGAATTTCCCCGCAAAACTGTTAAAAGAGCTCGGCGAACATTTCTATATCTCCAAAAGCATTAATGAAAAATGCCTTACTGTTTATACCGGCGAAAGCTGGGAGATCCTGCGTGATAAATTAAAGGGCAATTCATCAAAGAACGCGCTCGCTGTACAGAGATTTATTTTCGGAAGCGCGTGCGAGGCAGAGCCCGATAAGCAGGGAAGAATAGCATTGCCCGCGGCGCTTAGAAGTTATGCGGGAATTACGAGCGATGTCGTCGTAGTGGGATTGGCGGATCGCGCGGAGATCTGGGACAAGTCGGCATGGGAAGAGTATGAAAAGATATTTGACAGCGTCGATTTTGAACAGGTACAGGGAGAGCTGAATATTTGATGGGGATCGAATTTTCACATATTCCCGTAATGTTAAAGGAAACGGTAGACGGCGCTTTTGGGGAAAAAAGTGGTGTTTATGCCGACCTTACGACAGGCGGCGGCGGTCACAGCTTGGAGCTTGCAAAAAGATTAGATCCGAAAACGGGCGGCAGGCTTATATGCTTTGATACCGACATTGAAGCCATAGAAGCCGCGAAAAAGCGGCTTGAGGGTTTGCCTGTAACATTTGTAAGAAGTAATTTCAGAAGAATAAGCGAAGTCCTCGACGAGCTTGGGATAGAAGCGCTCGACGGGATAATAGCAGATCTGGGGGTGTCGTCGCATCAGCTCGATGACGCCGAGCGCGGGTTTTCGTTCCATAACGACGCGCCGCTTGATATGAGAATGAGCGGCGAGGGCTTGTCCGCGCGCGATGTTGTAAATGAATACGAGCTTTCAGATCTGCAAAGGATATTGTACGAATACGGCGAGGAAAAATTTGCCTCAAAAATAGCGAGAGGGATAGTTAATTCCCGTGAAAAAGCGCCGATAGAAACAACGGGACAGCTTGCCGAGATAATAAAGGACAGCGTTCCCGCGGCGTACAGGCGTGAAAAAAATCCTTGCAGAAAGAGCTTTCAGGCAATAAGGATAGAAGTGAACGACGAGCTTAACGCTCTTTCCGAGGCGCTTGAAAAAGGGTTTGAAAGACTTAAGATCGGCGGGAAAATGTCGGTCATAACGTTTCATTCTCTTGAAGACAGGATCGTTAAAAATAAGTTCAGGGATCTTTGCACGGGCTGCACTTGCCCGCCCGAGTTTCCCGTCTGCGTATGCGGAAAGCTCCCGCGCGGAGAGTTGGTTACAAGAAAACCGACAGTGCCGAGCGAAAAAGAAGTTTCGGATAATCCGAGAAGCCGCAGCGCAAAGCTGAGAATTATCAAAAAAATAAGGACATAGAAAAGGAGTGGAAGCGATGAGTTATCATAATGATACAAACCTTGCGTATGATTTGTCGCTTTTTGACAGGTCAAAACGAGAAAACCGCGAAAAACGCGAAGAAAAACCAAAAATAAGAATTACGGAAACACCGTCCGTTTCAAAGAGCGGTTCTAAATTAAAGCTGGCTTTGGCGGCAGTTGTGGTGTTCGGTGCGCTGTGCGCGGTCAACTATTCAAATACAAGGGTAGACGACCTTTCCATGCAAATTGAAAAACAGCAGACAGAGCTTCAGAATGCGCTCGACGATAATGCGCTTCTGCAAAACAAGCTCGACAGTATGGTGAATAGTTCATACATCGAGAAATATGCCGAAGAAACTCTCGGAATGACAAAGGTTTCTCCGTCGCAGAAGAAATACATAAGCATAAATACCGAACATCTTGTAAATGTTGAAAAGGAAGAAGACCTCGGATTTATTGGCAGCATTAAATCATGGTGGGACGGAGTTTTGGAATACATTGGTTTTTGACGGCATAAAATATTAAAGACAAGTTATCGTGCTGTATGGAAAGCCATATTTCAGGCTGTAGAGAAAGCCCCAGATGCTAGGAAGCGCCGCTGCAACTAGCCTTTGTGGCTGTTGCAGTGGCGCTGACAACGCAGATGGGGCTTTATATACAGCCTGAAACTGTTAAGTTATGCCGTCAGCTAAAACTTAGCAAGGCTGACCGTTGCTTACTTTCAGAATGAGAAAGTGGAGGTAAGTTCAACATAGGCTTTGCTTTTTTGGTTTTTTGGAGGAGTGAAATAAGTGGCAGATAAAAACAAAAATTCGGATCCCCGCAGGGTTCAGAATTCAAATCCCGAACGCAAACCTCAAAAACAAAAGCTCACATTCGGGCAGAGGATAAAGCGCGGATTTAAAAATATCGGGCTCTTCTTTAAAAAGAAAGAAGACGAAGAGGTCGAAAAAAAGCCGATATTGGGTTATCGCGGCAGACAGCTGCTGATACTTATCGGCGTTTTCGGGTTTTCTGCTTTTGTAGGGTATAATCTGCTCAAATATACGGTGCTTGAAAGCGATAAGTGGAAAATGCTCGCGACGACTCAGCAGACTCACGAGCTTTCGCTTATGGCAAACCGCGGAACTATCTACGATACAAACGGAACCGTCCTTGCACAAAGCTCTACGGTCTGGAATGTGATCATTGCGCCAAAAGCCATATATCTTGCAGACCAGGAGCGCCGCAAGACTTATCAGAAAAAGCTCGATAAATGGATAGCAAACGAAGATCCGAACAAAGATCCGCTTGAAGAATATGTTCCGCTTGATGAGCTTATTGCAACAAATTTGGCGAATATTCTTGAGGGAGTAAATCCCGAGGATCTTATTGAGCAATGTAAAGATCACGATAAGATGTATTATATCGTAAAGCGTAAGGTCGAAAAACCCGAAGTTACGCTTATACAGAATTTCATGAAAGAAAACGGCATATTGAGCGACTGCATTGATACCGAGCAGTCGAGCAAGCGTTATTATCCGAACGGTTCTCTCGCCTCGTCGGTCATAGGATTTACAAATTTTGACGGCGTGGGCGTTTACGGGCTTGAGTCATACTATGACGAATATCTTCGCGGGACCGACGGAAAGGCATACTACAGGACGGACGGCAGAGGACACGGCGTTGAATATGCCGAGGATTATTACTATTCGTCAATAGACGGCTACAGCCTTGTGCTGACGCTTGATGAGGTAATGCAGCACTACTGCGAAAAATATCTCGAACAGTGCGTTTCGCAGTATAAGATAATAAACCGCGCGAGCGCTATAATGATGAACTGCAAAACGGGCGGTATAATAGCTATGGCTACAACCCCCTCGTATGATCTGAACAACCCCTCGGAAATCGCGGGAAGCTATGAAAGACAACAACTCGAGGAGCTTATAGCTTCGGGAGCGACGGACGAGGAAGTAGAGGCGTTCAACTCTGTCCTCCGCGAAACTCAGTGGAAGAACAAGGGCGTAAACGAGCTTTATTACCCCGGTTCGGTATTTAAATCGGTTACCTGCGCGTCAGCGCTCGACCAGGAAGTTGTGGATATGTCATGGCATCATACCTGCACGGGCGTTTCGGTAGTTGCGGGAACGAGCATAAGCTGCTGGAGAAGCTGGGGACACGGACTTTTAGACCTCCAGGGCGCGATAACAAACTCCTGCAACCCTTGCTTTATCGCTATAGGTCAGGCGCTCGGACGCGATAAATTCTGCGATTATTTCGAGGCGTTCGGATTTACGGAGCTTACGGGCATAGACCTCCCCGGAGAAGCGCAGAGCCTTTATGTGCGCAGAGCGAATATGGGCCCCGTGGAGCTTGCGGTATCCTCTTTCGGACAGACAAACAAAATAACGCCCATACAGATGGTTACGGCATTTGCGGCAATTGTAAACGGCGGATATCTTGTAAGACCTCATCTTGTGGATAAGATACTCGACAGCGACGGAAACGTCGTTGAGACAAGAGAAACAGAGATAAGACGTCAGGTCATTTCAGAGGAAACTTCGGCGCAGATGCGCAACATTCTTGAAACAATAGTAACTCAGAACGGCGGTAACAACGCCTATATTCCGGGCTACAGAATAGGCGGAAAATCGGGAACAGCCGAAAAGATCGACGAATACAACGCTGCGGGTGGAAGCGCCGCAGGTGCGAAAATGACATATGTTTCGACATTCGCGGCGGCTGTACCTATGGACGATCCGCAGATAGTTATGCTTGTCATGGCTGATACGCCGACAGGCTCGGCATATTACGGCTCAACAGTAACCGCACCTTTTGTTTCATCGGTATTCCATGACGGACTCGAACACTTGGGGATCTATCCGACATATACTGCCGAGGAGCAGGAGAAAATGGATGCTGTCGTGCCTTATGTCGGCGGCAATCTTCCTATGAACGTTGAGAGCCTGCTTGTTTCAAACGGCTTTAAGGCTCGCCTTGTAGGAAACGAAACAGGAAACGAAACGGCGACCGCTCAGATACCCTCGTCGGGACAAAGCATTCCGAAAGGTTCTACCGTAATTGTATATTTCAACGGCGCAAAGCCCGAAACGGCTACTGTTCCCGATGTAATAGGACTTAGCGTGGCAGAAGCGAACGAAAAGCTGACGAACGCGGGCTTTAATATAAAAATTTCGGGCGGTGCGGCGGAAAACGCTAATGCCGTAGCCGTATCGCAGAGTATCGCGGGCGGCATAGTGGGCTATAAGGGCGCTGTTGTAGACGTTACGTTTTTGGTGAACGACCGCGGAGATTAACGAAAATGAAAATAAGTGAGCTTTTTGAAAATATAGCCGACATTCCCGCAGAGATGTCCGAAAGGACAGTTCTCGGAGTGACGTCGGACAGCCGAGAAACGGAAAACGGTTTTGTTTTCGTTTGCATAAAGGGAGATAATTTCGACGGACATTCCGTCGCGGAAAAGGCTTTGGAGCTTGGCGCGGCGGCTGTAGTAACACAAAAAAAGCTCGGAATAAAAAATGAGATAAATGTTTCGGACACTCGCGCACTCTATCCCGAATTGCTGTCAAAGTTTTACGGCAATCCCGAGAAAACCCTGAAGATATGCGCAGTTACGGGTACAAACGGAAAAACGACTATTGCCAATATCTGTGCTCAGCTAATGCGCATCTTAGGACACAGAACGGGAGTTATAGGAACTTTAGGGACTGATACGGGCAGCGGATTAAATTATTCCCATATCGGACCTCCGACCACTCCCGAGCCGAGAAAATTATATTCGCTGTTCGGAGAAATGGTTGAGGAAAAGACCGAGTATTGCTTTGTGGAAGCGTCAAGTCAGGCTCTCGCACAGCATCGTTTTGCGAAGAATTGTTTTCGCGTCGCGGCTTTTACAAATCTTACCCGCGATCATCTCGACTATCACGGAACAATGGAAAACTATTTCGCCGCTAAGCTGTCTCTGTTTGATAACTGCGAATATGCTGTCGTCAATATAGACGACGAATACGGAAAAAAGGTCGCGGAATATTGCCGCGAAAAAAATGTTCCGATAAAGACCGTGTCGCTTAAAGAAAAAGCCGACTACTATACCGATTTTATAAAGATATATCCCGACAGAGCGGAGTTTATTTTTACTGACGCATCGGCACAAAAGAGCTATCCCGTTCGGTTTTCGCTTACGGGAGAGTATAATGTCATGAACGCGCTTATTGCAATTGTTATGTGCAGTCTGCTCGGATACGGTATAAGCGAACTTGTAAATGCTTTAGAAAAGATAAGGGGCGTAAGCGGACGGCTCGAAACCTTATACAGCAAGGATCTCACGGTCATACGCGACTATGCTCATACCGAGGACGGACTTGAAAAACTGCTCTCAACTTTAAGACCTCTTGCAAAAAATCGCCTTATATGCGTTTTCGGAGCGGCAGGAGAGCGCGACGCAGGAAAGCGCCCCGACATGGGAAAGACAGCCGCGAAATATTCCGATATTATAATAGTGACAACGGACAGTCCCCGCCACGAAAACCCGCAGCAGACAATAGATGATGTTGTTAAAGGAATACCAAAGGGCATAGCTTTTGAAGAATATACCGACCGTGAAAAAGCGGTAGTCCGCGCGCTGGAAATTGCCGAAGCGGGAGATATTGTAGCGCTCTGCGGAAAAGGGCACGAGGACTATCAGGCGATAGGCGACGAATATCTTCATTTTGATGAAAAGGAAATTGTAGATAATTATTTTAAAAACGGCAGGTGATTTTTATGTTTACGGCAGAAGAAATTGCAAAGGTGACAGGCGGCGTTCTTGTGGGGGATAATGTAAGCGTAACTTCCATATCTACCGACACCCGCACTATAGAAGAGTCTGCGCTGTTTATAGCAATAAAGGGCGAAAATTTTGACGGAAACGATTTTATAGGAAAAGCATTTGAAAAAGGAGCTGCGGCGGCGCTTTCAGACGCCGAAAAGGGCAGTTTAAATGTTGAAAAGCCTGTTGTATATGTTGAAAACTCAAGGACAGCACAGCTTAAACTTGCGAGATATTACCGCGACAAATTCGGCGTAAAGCTCTGCGGAGTGACGGGCTCTGTCGGAAAGACTTCGACAAAGGACATGATCTACGCAGTATTGTCGTCCGAGTTCAATACTCTTAAAACCGAGGGAAATTTCAACAACGACATAGGGCTTCCGAAAACGCTGTTCAGACTTGATGACAGCTATAAAGCCGCAGTCATAGAAATGGGAATGAGCGACCTTGGAGAAATAAGCGCGCTTTCCCGCACGGCACACCCGAATTGCGCGGTGATAACAAACATCGGCTGGTGTCATATAGAAAACCTGAAGTCGCGCGAAAATATCCTAAAAGCAAAGCTCGAGATACTTGACGGAACGGACGAAAACGCTCCGCTCATAATAAACGGAGACGACGATATGCTAAAAACCGTGAACGTTGAGAGAAAAATTATCCGCTACGGCTTTTCAGATAAAAACGACGTTTTTGCGGATAATATAGTTCATGAAAACGGCGGAGAAAAATTTACCGTTCATTATAACAATAAAGAATATCCCGCGAGCGTTCCCGTTATCGGAGAACATCATATCTTAAACGCTCTCGCGGCATTCTGCGTTGGAATTGAGTTCAATATAGCGCCCGAAAGGATAATACCCGCATTTATGAATTATGAGGCTTCGGGCATGAGGCAGAAGATAGAAAAACGAGGCGGATATACGTTTATCCTCGATTGCTATAACGCAAGCCCCACTTCTATGGAAAGCTCGCTTTCCGTTCTGGGAACAATGAGCGGGAGAAAAATAGCCGTCCTCGGAGATATGCTGGAGCTTGGCGAGATGTCAAAACAGCTCCACGCGGGACTTGCGGAATTTGTGATGAAAAACGCGGATATGGCTTTCCTTTACGGAAAAGAAATGAAAGCGCTCCGCGATGAGCTTTTTAAACACGAGTTCCCCGTTTTCCACAGCGAAAAGAAATCGGAGCTTACCGAGCTTTTAAATCATAATTTAAAAAGCGGAGACAATGTTCTTTTCAAAGGAAGCCGCGGAATGAGAATGGAAGAAATTGCCGCAAGAACAGAATAAAAGAGGATCTACATGAATGTATGGACTAATGTTATAGCCGCTGTTGCGTCTTTTCTGACGGCATGGCTGTTGGGGTTTGTAGTTATACCATGGCTTCATAAGCTGAAATACGGGCAGACTATCCTTGATATAGGACCTAAATGGCACGCGAAAAAACAGGGCACAGCCACTATGGGCGGTATAATGTTCATAACGGCGGTGATAATTACCTTTGCCGTCGGAATGGTAATAATATGCCTGAACGGAGCGGACATAACGGGCGGCGACAAGCGCGAGTTTATTGTGTCGCTTTCGGGAGTAATAATGGCGCTGTTTTTCGGAGCTGTAGGCTTTCTTGACGATTATATAAAGGTAGCCAAAAAACGCAACGAGGGACTTACTCCCATACAGAAAATAATTTTCCAGGTGCTTATAATTGCCGCATATTTCGCGACTGTTTATATAAGCGGATTTGCCAGAACTGTCATTGCTTTCCCGTGGGGTTGGCAGTGGGATATGGGAATTTTCTACTATCCCGTAATGGGGCTCGGCATACTTTATCTTGTAAACGCCGTTAATCTGACGGACGGAATAGACGGGCTCTGTTCTTCGGTTACAGTCATATACTGCGCGGCATTCGCGGCTATATCGGGTATACTCGGAATGTTCGGAGAGTCGCTTTTGGCGTTCTGTACCGCGGGCGCTCTTATCGGATTTCTCATGTGGAATTTCCCTCCCGCAAAGGTGTTTATGGGCGATACGGGTTCAATGTTTCTCGGCGGTATCGTCTGCGCTTTGGGAGTAGGCTGCGGAGCGGAATTTTTAATGGTCTTGGCGGGAATAATTTACGTTCTCGAGGCTCTTTCGGTCGTTATACAATCGACTGTTTTCAAGATAACAAAGAAAATTTATCACACAAAAGAGGGAAAACGCCTGTTTAAAATGACGCCCATTCATCATCATTTTGAAATGAGCGGGTGGAGCGAGATAAAGATAGACGTTGTTTTCTCCGTTATCACGGCCTTGGCAGGAGCGCTTTCGGTCTGGTTTGCCGTGATGATGTTCATGAAATAGAATTAGAGAAAATTTTGGTTCGGAGGAAGCTATGGCAGAAGTGACCCGTGCGCAGACAGGCGCAGTGAAAAAACGCAAAACAAAAGACTCGGACAAAAAGCCCTATTACAAGCTCGGAAAAGTAGATATGCCCATGACGGTAATAATCATGGTGCTTTTGGTTTTCGGCATAACCATGATGTTTTCCGCAGGACACGCCCAGTCTTATGTCGATAACGACGGCGACAGCTTTGCTTATACCGTAAAACAGGTCACTGCCGCGGGGATAGGTCTTGCGGGAATGATCGCGCTTTGCTTTTTTGATTACCGCTTGCTCCGCAAAGAGTTTTCGTGGTTCAAAGGAAAGCTGAAATTTACTTTGGCTCATTTGCTTCTCATAGCTACGCTTATACTCAATTTTTTGTGCATTTTCGGCGTCGAGGCGGAGGCAGGACAGAAGCGCTGGATACAGATCCCTCTTTTCGGAACATTCCAGCCGTCCGACTTTTTAAAGATAAGCCTGATAATTTTCCTTGCATATTATATCCACAAAAACTCCGACAACATCAGACGTTTCACCGTCGGGATAGTTAAGCCGGGAATACTGTTCGTAATTGTCGCCGCGATAATGCTCGGCATACAGTCGCACCTTTCGGGACTTCTTATTATGACGGCAATATGCGCCGTAATGCTCTTTGTCGGCGGGATAAATATGAAACCCATTATCCCCGTAGCAATAGCGGCGGTAGCGGTCGTTATAGTAATGATCTCTCTTTCGGGCTTTACATATTTCGGCGACAGAGTTATGTATATGGATCCCCTTTCCGAGCCGGGCGACAGGTCATATCAGAACTACCAGTCAGCCCTAGCGATAGGCTCGGGCGGAATATGGGGAAAAGGTTTCGGAAATTCCACTCAGAAATATTATTACCTGCCGTTTGCGGTAAACGACTTCGTTTTTTCAATTCTCTGCGAGGAGTTCGGTTTTGTCGGAGGAATGGTAGTTATACTTCTGTTCGTTATCTTTGTAATGCGCGGATTTGTCATAGCTTCTCATGCATGGGATAAATTCGGCTGTCTTATGGCAACGGGCATTACGTTTCATATCGGACTTCAGGCGCTTTTGAATATCGGCGTTTGCCTTTGCTGTGTACCAAACACGGGAATTTCAATGCCGTTCTTCAGCTACGGCGGTACCGCGCTTATGCTTCAGCTATGGGAAATGGGACTTCTGTTGTCCATAAGCAGGATAGCGAGGCTGAAATAAACAAACGGTGGTGATAAAATGAACGTGTTATTTGCGGCGGGAGGCACTGCGGGACATATAAATCCTGCGCTCGCAATTGCCGACAAAATAAAGAGCGTTTTTCCGAATACAAATATCCTTTTTGTCGGAAAACCCGACGGAATGGAAAAACAGCTTGTGACAAAAGCAGGCTATGAGTTTCGCGGGGTAGAGATGCTGGGATTTCAGCGCAAACCTACTCCCGTAAACTTAGTAAAAAACGTAAAGGCGGCGTATTGTTATTTCATCTCGGCAAAACGTGCCGTTAAAAAAATAATAGAGGATTTCAAGCCCATGCTCGCGGTAGGCACGGGCGGCTATGTCACGGCGACCGTCCTGTCACAGGCGGCGGCAATGGGAATAAAGACCGTCACCCACGAAAGCAACTCCTATCCCGGTCTTACCACAAAAATGCTCTCGAAAAAAGCCGACAAGGTTCTTCTTGCGGCAGAAGACGCCGAAAAGTATCTGAAAGACACTTCCCGCTGTGTTGTAACGGGAAATCCTCTAAGAACGAATATCCCCATAGAGGACAGACAGTCCGCGAGAAAGCGTCTCGGTCTAAAGGATAATTTTACCGTTCTGTCATTCGGCGGCAGTCTCGGCGCAAATCACATAACCTCGGCAGTTGCAGAGCTTATAAAATGGGAGCTTAAAACGGGCGAAATAAATCATATCCATTCTTACGGCACGCGAAGCAGAGATATGTTTTACGAAGAACTGAAGAAAAACGAAATAACCGAGGATAAGTCGCGCCATATTTTCCGCGATTATATCGACAATATGTATACCTGTATGTGCGCGGCGGATCTGATTATATCACGCTCGGGAGCAATGACCATAACCGAGCTTACGGAAATAGGCAGAGCGTCTGTTCTTGTGCCTTTCCCGCAGGCGGCGGAAAACCACCAGTATTTCAACGCCAAAACTTTAGCCGACAAAAACGCGGCAATTATCATAGAGGACAAAGACCTTACGGGAGAACTGCTTGTTGAAACGGTTTCAAGACTGTATGAGGACAGAAACGCTCTTCTTGAAATGGAAAAAAACGCAGGCTCAATGAAAAAATCTAACGCCTCCGACGCTATACTTAAAGAAATCATCGACCTTTTCGGAAATGACATCGGCGTGTTTATGTAAACCGAACAAACCCTAATCACAAAAATTCCCCTTTCAACATATTATGCTTCAGCATAATTGTTGAGAGGTGGTTTTATGGATAATCAGCCCAGACTTATAATAAACGGCGGCAAACGTCTTGAGGGAGAAATTGCCGTCCAAGGCTCGAAAAACAGCGCGCTTCCTCTTTTATCTGCGGCAGTTCTTGTGCATGGGGAAAGCGTTTTTCATAATTGCCCGAAGCTCACGGATATAGACGCAGCTTTGAGGATACTTTCCTGTTTAGGCTGTAAGTGCAAAAGAAGCGGCGATACCGTTTGTGTAGACGCCCTGCATATCTCGGAAAACGAGATCCCCGACAGTCTTATGCGCCGTATGCGCGGAAGCGTTATATTTCTTGGCTCGGTCCTCGGCAGAACAGGGCGCTGCCGTTTGTCTTTTCCGGGAGGCTGTGATATAGGTTCAAGACCTATAGATCTTCATTTGTCGGCACTAAGGCAAATGGGCGCGGTCATAACCGAAGAACATGGCTACCTTGACTGTGAAACCCCATCGGGACTGCGCGGCGCAAAGATAACGCTCTCGTTTTCATCTGTCGGCGCAACGGAGAATATCATGCTCGCGGCAGTGCTTGCAAACGGCGTTACGGAAATACATAACGCCGCGAGAGAGCCCGAGATAGTCGATCTTGCAAATTGCCTCAATAAATTCGGCGCGAGAATAAACGGCGCAGGAGAAAGCAGTATTTACATCGAGGGAGTTTCAAAGCTCAGTCCCTCGGAGCATACGATAATTCCCGACAGAATAGTCGCGGGAACATATATGTGCGCTGCGGCAATGACGCGCGGAGAGCTTATACTTACACATTGCGAGCCCTCGCAGATGAACGGTTTTATCCCCGTCCTAGAACAAATGGGAGTAAGGGTATACGCATACGGCGGCGGAAAGATATACCTAAGCAGCAGAAAAAAGCTCGTCGCTCCTCAGACCGTCCGCACAATGCCTTATCCCGCTTTTCCTACCGACGTTCAGGCACCTTTTACCGCGCTGTGCTCTACAGCCGAGGGTACGTCGGTATTTGTCGAAACGATATTTGAAAATCGCTTTCGTCATGTGTCCGAGCTTATTAGGCTCGGAGCGCAGATAAAAGTCGAGGGGAGAGTTTGCGTTATAGAGGGCGTTAAAAAGCTCTCGGGAGCAAAGCTCTGCGCGACAGAGCTTCGCGGAGGAGCGGCGCTTGTCGTTGCGGCTTTAGCGGCGGAGGGTACTACGGAAATAAGCGGCGTGAATTATATAGAACGAGGCTATGAAGCAATAGAAAAGGAACTGCGCTCAGTAGGAGCGGATATTAAAAAAGTTCAGAAGATACAGTAAAAAAACGGGAAGTGAAAATATGGAAAAAAAGCCTGTACAGCAGAACAGAAAACCGCCTGCAAATAATGCACCGCGCAAACCTCAATCATCACAGCACACACCCCAGCGTACACCACAGCATTCACAACAGCGCGGCGCAAAAAAGAACACGGCTAACTATAAACAGTCGGATTTTGTCAAATCAAAGGGAAATCTTCCCGGAAAACCCCTGAAAAATAAAAAAAGACCTTTCGGCAAAAAAACCGCCCCCCAAAGAAACGCACCATATAATCAGAAAGCGGACAGGGAGCTTTCCCGCGTTATGGCTGAAAAAGCCCCCGCAAGCAAAAAACGCAAGAACCGCGGCAAAAATTATATCCTCTATTATATCCTTGCGGCGGCAGTTGTAGTTGTCGTGCTGATAATTCTCGCAAATACAGTTCTGTTCAGGCTTTCGGACATTGAAGTTACGGGAAACGTCCGCTATCTGCCCGAAAATATAATCCAAGGCTCACAGCTCAAAACAGGCGAAAATCTTCTTTATATAGACGAAGCAAAAACCGCGCAGAATATCGTGGACAAATGCCTTTTCGTAGATGAAGCCGAAGTCAGAAAGTCGTTCCCCACAAAGGTAATAATTACCGTAAAAGAAGCCGAAACATGCTTTATTCTTTCCGAAAACGGCATAAACGCAGAGGTATCCCGCGGCGGCAGAGTTATTGAGCAAACGGATACAGCCGAAAAGGACGGAGTTATAACGCTCAAAGGATACGAGCCCGAAAGCCTGGAGCTTGGCGCATGGCTTAAATCAACAAACGAAGCAAAGACCGAGTTCCCTTGGGAAATGCTTGAAATAATAGATAAGACCAAACTTGAAAACGTAACCGAAATAGATATGACCGACAGATATTCTCCAAAGGTTTATATTGACGGCGGCAGGATATTGTTAAATCTCGGCAGTTCTACAGAGCTTGAAAGCAAGTTTATTGTCGCAAAAAATCTCATAGAACAGCAGATAGGCGCGGAAGAAAAAGTGGTCATATCCCTTTCAAATCCCGAAAAACCCGGCGTTCGTCCGATAAATGACAACATACCGCCAGTGCCCGAACAGCCCGCAGAGCCCGAAAATTCCGCTCCCGACGAAACACAAAGCTCAAATTCTTCACAAGGCTGATTTCCTCAAAAATCGCCATGTGAAAATAATATTTATGAAAATTATAAAAAAATAGTTGCAATTTTTTATGAGATGTGCTATAATAAATTGAATATAAAAAAAATATCCGATCCGAGGAAGTTTATTAAGGAGGATTTTAAGATATGGCATTCATACCGGATAGTTTGGACGACGGATTTGAAGTCGCCGAGGATTTTCAGCTTGCGACGCAGATAATGGTTTTCGGCGTCGGCGGTGCAGGCGGAAACGCGGTTGAACATATGGTCAATTCGGGAGTAGGCGACGTTGAATACGTTATAGCAAATACGGATGTTGCTGCCCTCAGAAGCAAAGACGGAAGCAAGATGACGCGTATCCAGATAGGCAGAAAAACGACACGCGGTCAGGGCGCAGGAAACGATCCTACGAGAGGCAGACAGTCTGCCGAGGAAAACCGCGACGATATCGCAGATAAGCTCGACGGAGTGTCGATGCTGTTCGTTGCCGCGGGAATGGGCGGCGGAACAGGAACAGGCGCGGCTCCCGTTATCTCCTCCATTGCAAAGGAAAAGGGAATATTGACTGTAGGCGTTGTTACAAAGCCCTTTGATTTCGAGGGCAAGCCCAAAATGCGCGAGGCGCTCAAGGGCGTAAACGAGATGAAAAAGAACGTTGACGCGCTTATAGTTGTTCCGAACGAGCGCATAAAAGAGCTTAAAGGAAGCAATATCACGATAAAGAACGCTTTTGAAAAGGTCGATGAGATACTTACAAAAGCCGTTATGGGAATTATCTCTCTTATCCATAAGACAGGATATCTGAACATCGACTTTGCGGATATCTGCTCTACGCTTCGCGAGTCGGGAATAGCTCATATGGCTATCGGCACGGGCAAGGGCGAGAGAAAAGTTGATGAGGCTATAGAGGAAGTTATGAACAGCCCTCTGCTCGAAACTTCAATTTCGGGAGCAAGACGCGGACTTCTGAATGTAAGTCTTCCCGAATCGTTCGAGCTTGAAGAGTTTGATTCTCTTATGAAGAAGATAACCGAGAATTTCGACACCGAAGCGAAGTATAAATGCGGAGTCGTTTTTGATGAAACTCTCGAAAAAGACGAGATATCCATTATAGCTATCGCTACGGACTTTATTGACGAAGATCCCGAGCCTGTGGTAAGTATCGGAGTAAACGCCGATACGGCTCCTGATGAAAAGGCTGAAGAATCACCTGTAGAAGTTCCGTCCGAGGCTGTATCTGCGGGAGTAAGAAGAACAGGCTTCAGCGAAACGCAGGATATCGACACGCTTCTCAGAAAATTCAATCAGGGAAGAGATAACTGATTTGATTTAGCTCAATATGTCCCCGTTTTTTCGGGGACATTTTTTTTGCAAAAGACTTGATTTTTTTTACGATTTGTTATACAATATAATATGAGTAATTTTACGGATATATTCTTAAAAAAGCCTTGAGTGATATTATTCGGGCGTGTGAGGACAAGTGAAAATATGGATAAAGTTGTAGCATTTTTAAAAAATAAATGGTTTCGCCGAGGGGTAGCGGTTTTGTGCTATGGATATACGGCGTTTGTCGCGTGGGTTGCATGGCTGTGCCTGGGGTATTATATAATACTTGAAAACCCCGCGCCGCTTTTTATACTTTACCTTTTTGTAAACATGGCGTCTTTGGGACTTCTGATATATACAAGAAAACAGGTAATAACCCAGGTAAATACGTTTCTTATCCCTATTGCGGTAATTATGCTTCTGGTATTCGGATTTGGACATTGGTTTATAATAGTGCCGCCCGCGGTAGTTATGACAGTTTCGTTTTTTGCCGCAAGATCAAACGAAACGCTGAAAACCGTTTTCGGGACGATATATCTTCTTATATTCGTAGTAGGTATCGCGGCATTCCTGGCAATACAGATATTTATCGGAAAGATAAGTTTCACGGGAGTAGATCTTAGCCGCCGCGACACTACTTATGAATATGTTTCAAAGTCGGGCGATTACCGCGTGGTGCGTTATCTCCAGGACAGCGGAACAAGAAGAACGGTGTCGTATTATGTTGAAGAAACGAAAGGCGATTGCTCTATCCCGTTCGGAGAATGCAAAATGGTTTTCGGAAGCAAGCACCTCCACACCGCTGAATATGAAAACTTGAACGAGGACATTGTCGAGTGGAGAACAGAAACGGTGGACGGAAAGACAGTAGACGTTCCTTATGTAGAGGGTATCCGCAAAGAAAACCCGTATCTCATAAAACCGCTGGAGGAAGCGGAAGAATAAACTAAACAGAAAAAGCCCGCAGGAGAGCCTATCTCCCGCGGGCATTTTTTTCTTTCCGAACGAATATAATTTATCAAGTTACCGAAGTTGTGTCAATTGAAAGCTCTTTGAGTTTTTCAATACAGTTTGCGCAAACGTTTTTGTTGCTGAATACCGTCATATTGCCTGCGTTGTTGCAGAAAATGCACGAGGGCGAATATTTTTTAAGTATGATCCTGTCGTCCTCTACAAATATCTCCATGCCGTCACGCTCGTCGATACCGAGGTTTCTCCTCAGTTCAATAGGTATAACAACTCTCCCCAGCTCGTCTACCTTTCGTACAATTCCCGTTGATTTTACCATAATAAATTCCCCCTTTTTAGTCGGCTGTTTGCCTTTTCTTATGACATTTTTGCAAAGCAAGCCATAGATATGCGCTCTGTGTATATGCATTATAAAGATCTATCACCTTGCTTGCGAGTATATTGTACCATATTTTTACAGAAATGTCAATACTTTTATTGACAAAAATTTACAAAAAATAAATTTTTTGCCAAAAAGGTGGTAAATTTGAAAATATGAAAATGATATTGATAGTCATACCTATAATTTCGCTGATATTTTCGGCATTTAGCGGAAACATAGGCGAACTTTCGGGAAGTATCATTTCTAAATCGGGAGAGGCAGTCGAGCTTGTTATTTCGATCTGCGGAATGATGTGCTTCTGGAGCGGACTTATGCGGGTAGCTCAAAAAGCGGGATTATTAGAAAAGCTCTCAAAATTGCTTTCCGTTCCGCTAAGTTTTCTGTTTGGAAATTTAAAAAAGGGCGGAAAAGCCATGAGCCTTATTTCCGCGAACATTGCCGCAAATATTTTAGGTCTCGGAAACGCCTCTACTCCCCTCGGCATTGCGGCAATGAAAGCAATCGCCGACGAACAGCAAAGCGACGATCATGCTACAAACGAAATGATAATGCTTGCCGTCCTTAATACCGCGAGCCTGCAGATAATTCCCGCTACAGCCGCCGCCCTGCGCGCGGCAAACGGCGCAAAAGCTCCCATGGAGATACTGCCCTGCGTCTGGATAGTATCGGCATATTCTCTTTTTATAGCGGTGCTTTCCGCAAAGCTGATGTCAAGGATAAAAACGCAAAAAAGGGGAGAGCTATGACCGATTACATAATTCCCGTTCTTACGGTAGGAGTGCTTATCTATGCGGCAATAAAAAAGGTAGATGTGTTCGGAGCGTTCTGCGAGGGCGCGTCCGAGGGGCTTAAGACCTGCGCGGACATTCTTCCCGCACTTATCCTGCTTATAGTATGTGTAGGTATGTTTCAAGCGAGCGGCGCTGTCGAAGCGCTTACAAATTTGTTAAAGCCTGTATGCGAAGCGGTATCTTTCCCGCCCGAAGCTGTGCCTCTCGTTATATTGCGCCCGTTTTCGGGCAGCGGCGCAATGGCGGTATATAACGAAATAGCTGCCGCAAATGGCGCGGACAGCTTTGCAGAGCGCGTCGCCGCAACGCTCATCGGCTCTTCCGAAACGACTTTTTATACCATAGCCGTGTATTTTTCAGCGGTCAAAGCTAAAAAAACGCGCTATGCGACAGCCGCGGCTCTTACCGCCGACTGCACTGCGTGGCTTGTCTGCGGTATTACTGTAAAGCTCTTGCTTGGCGCGTAATAGTTATACATTTATAATAAGACCTTATTACCGTTAATTTATAAGCAATAAAGAGTTCTTTTTTGTCCATCAGACGAGTAAATATTATTGAGGTGATATTTATGAATATAAAGGAAATCGTATCAAAAATTTTCAAACGCAAAAGCACGGAAAATGAAAACACAAAACTCCGCAGAGAATACAATCGTCTTCTTGACCGTCTTTCGGACATACGGACAAATTTCGATCATACGGACGATCCTTTTTCAATAGACGCACTTATATACGAAGAAAACGCGACAATCTGCAGACTTCACGAACTTTACAGCATAGCAAGAAAAAACAAAATAACGCTTGAAGCATTTGAACTTGACCAAAAATAAAATTGTTGAATATAATCGAAAATTCTGTGCAAAATATTTATGCGGAAGAAAATCCGCCAAATAAATGTGAATATTTCACAGGAGGAAAATAAGTATTATGTCTAATCAGAATAACCAGAACAAGCAGAACCAGCAGAATAATCAGAACCAGCAGAACAACCAGAACCAGCAGAACCAGAACAACAATCGCTGATCATAATATCAAGACAGCCGAAAATTTCTCGGTTCGGACATTTTATGTTCGGACCGGGAAAGTTTTCGACTACATAACGGAATATAAGCCCCGCTGCAAAACAGCGCTGTTCATAGATTGTCTAGCCTTTACAAAAAAGATTTTTTCGGTAGAGCCAAAAGAAATCGTCCCGCAACGGTGTGCGGGACGAACCGGGTGCACGCATTATGTGCTTCGCGCAAAACGCCGGCTTGCTATGCCGATTAATGTGACAAGAGTTGAAGTCACTCCAGCATAATGCTTTTGATTGGCAGTTTTTTTATCCGCCGAGAGTAGGCTTGCATAGCAATTTCATAAGTGAGAACAAATAAGCCTAATGTTATTACACACGCCGTGAAATCAAAGTTGTATTCGGGTACATTTTCGACATCGGCAAATACGAACGTTACCATAAATTTTAATAACGCATACTGATAGATCGTACCGATTACAAATCCGATATAAGAAAACGGCCTATAACATCCGAGAACTGCCTTACTGCAATCGCTGTGTTTATAGCCGAATACTCTCATCATAGCGATAGTTTTGGCGTTTCCTTTTACCACGCTTGAAAGCGATAGAAATAAGGTCATAAAGGCGAGTATCAAGCCTATCGTCAATATCATCACTGCCATTGTTTCGCTCGAAAGATCTTTCATGGACATTGACATCTGCACCATAGCCGAGAAACAAAACGCCGAAAATGCAATAAAGAACACAAGTGATTTTCTTCCTCTTACCGTACTCCTCGTTAGTTCTTTCAAAAAAGGCATATCCTTTGTTTCGTTTTTGATTACCTTTGCCTTATACTCATGCTTTTCTTTCAGCAAATCAAACACGGGTTTTTTAAGTCTGAAACAGGCATATATAACAGCTAAAGCCGCAAAGCTGATTGCAGGCACACCGACCAAAAGAAATGCCAAAAGTGGGTGAAACTGAACCTTGATTTCGGGGAAAAGTTGTTCGGCATTTTGTAATTCATAAAAACTCGGCAGATAGAGAAATGCCGCCGCATATCCCAAAGCGCAGCCGACGAAAACGCTTAGACCAAACACCCAAAAGTGCTTTGCGATCTTGAAATTTGAATATCCCAGAGCTTTCAGTATTCCGAGTTCTTTGCCGTGCGTATCTATGTAGTTCTTAACATAGAACAGGAGCATAATGACCGATGTTACGGCTAAGCAACCGCCCGAAACGGCTGCAACTACCTTTCCCGTCGAAACCTGCGCCTGATACATTACCATGCCGACCTCCGTCGTGATTTCGTCTTTCAGCGCTGCGACGTCAATGTTATAATTCAAAAACATCGTGCATACGAAAACGGCGCAGCAAGCGATAATGGATATACCGATTAGTTTGAGCACATCTTTCATTCCTACAACCATATTATCACCACCCGATCTCATAAGCAGTCTTTTGTCTGCTGTTGGCATAAACCTCGGAAATTTTTCCGCTGTTCATTTTTACAACCGTATTCGCCATTTCCGCAACATTCTGATTATGTGTCACCATTACAATTGTAAAGCCGTATTCTTTATGCAGTTTGCAGATATAATCAAGGACCTGTCTGCCCGTCTGTTCATCTAATGCGCCTGTCGGCTCGTCTAAAAACAGCACCTTCGGCTTTTTCGCAAGCGCACGAGCAACGGAAACTCTTTGCTGCTCACCACCCGAAAGTTCGCTCGGATATTTCCTTGATTTATCTTCAAGCCCTACGGCGGTAATAATTTCCCTATATTCCCGATTGCCCGCAAGGTCAGCTCCCATTCGTACATTCTTTTCGACTGTCATATTCGGAAGCAGATAATACTGTTGGAAGATAAAACCGATATTGTCCTTGCGAAACTGTGTCACCTCGCTGTCTGACAGCTTGGTTATTTCCTGTGAACCGTATGTGACGCTTCCGCTGTCGGGGCGTTCCAAACCCGATATTACATTCAGAAAAGTGGATTTACCCGAACCCGACGCGCCTAAAATTACAGTGAAATCCTTATCGGCAATTTGCAGACTGATCCCTTTCAGCACTTGATTTCTATTCCCGCCTGCTCCATAAGATTTTGTAATGTCTGATACTGCAATCATTCTGTTTTGCCTCCTTTGATTTCTTTCAGCAACCCAACAAATACCTCCGACATCATCTTTCCGATTTCCTCGGCAGTAAATGAACACATATTTGTCGCGCAAAGAACGGCAATACCGTGTGAGTATATCCACAAATGACGGTAAAGATTTTCAGCGTCTTTCTCATCAAGTTCATATCCGTTCTGAACGGACTGCAATATTTGATCATAGCTTTCATCTATAATCGGCAGAACACCCTCAACAGACGGCTTTTGCGGTTGCTCGGACATAAAGAGCAGTTGAAACAGTTTCGGCTCATTGAGCGCGAACAGGATATACTGCATACCGACACCCTTGAACGCAATTTCCTGTTGCAGTCCGACTTGAATATACTCGGCATATAGAGCCTTTGCAGCCTTTAGCACTTCTGCCTGCACTTCTTCCATATTTTCAAACACACTGAATATCGGTTTTGAAGATGACGCTAATTTTGCCCCTAGCGCCCTTGCCGTGACAGCATTTATTCCCTCTTCGCGTGTTAAATCCAAAGCGGTTTTTATGATTTCTTCCCGTGTAAATTTGCATTTTGGCGGCATATCTTTTCCCTCCTGTAATAAAGCAACAAACGTTTCGCAACATCTGTTTCTTATCATATTATAACACTGCACTTTGGATTTGTCAAGGGGTTTTGAATATATTTTTTGAAGAAGTTGTACTTTTGTCAATGATGTGAGACAAAAAATATAAAAAAATAAGGAGATCAAAATAAAGTTGAGGATAGGAATTT
>CANQVE010000038.1 GCA_947627205.1 uncultured Clostridia bacterium
TGTGACAACTTTATTTTAACATATCTCAACCACTTTTTCTATACCTTTTGTCTCACATCTATTGTAACATAACATTTAAATTCTTGCCTCTGCCTTTTAACTACTTGACAAATTTCGCAAATGGTGGTATAATCATATAGTATGCAACAAAAGAAAACCAAATTGATTAGTAGTTTAAGAATTTGAAACTAGTCGGTAATTTAAAGGAGGAAATTTTAAATGAAAAAGAAAATATTGAGCGCGTTTCTTGCATTCTCAATGGTGTTCGGGCTTTGTGCCTGCGACAACAACGGCAGCAACAGCAGCACGGGCGGCAATGCAGGCGGCAATGGCGGCAATGTCAACGCCGAAAAGCTCAAAATAGGCGTTATCCAGTATGCCGCACATCCCTCGCTCGACAACTGTTATGAGGGAATAAAGCAGGGACTCGAAGAAAGCGAGTATAAGGATAAGTACACAATTGATTTCCAGAACGGACAGAACAGCGGCGAAAACTGCGACCAGTATGCAAACAATATGGTTGCCCAGGGCTATGACCTTATATTTGCCATAGCTACTCCCGCGGCAATTTCAGCCTATGCGGCGGCAAAGGACACGGATATCCCCGTTATTTTCTGCGCAGTTTCAGAGCCTGTAGCGGCGGGACTTGCTACGAGCCTTGACGCAGGTCTTGAAACCTGCAACGGCACAGCGGATATCTTAAACCTCGAAGAACAGCTTAATCTAATTCTTGCCTGCCAGCCTGACGCAAAGAAGATAGGCGTTCTTTATACAACTACAGAGGCTAACTCCGTAGCTCACCTGAAGAAGTTCAAAGAGATCTGTTCGGCAAAGGGAGTTGAGGTAGTAGAAAGCGGTGTTTCGGGTTCTGCAGATATCCCGCAGGCGGCGGCAGACCTTGCTTCAAAAGTAGACTGCATAAATAACTTCACCGACAATAACGTTGTAAACAGCCTTTCTGTCGTTCTTGAAAAGGCAAATGCCGCGGGTATCCCCGTATACGGCTCCGAGGTAGAGCAGGTAAAGAACGGCTGTATCGCTTCAATGTCAATTGACTATGTAGCGCTCGGAAAGAAAACAGCCGAAATGGCAGTTAAAGTTCTCGGCGGAACAAAATGCTCCGCATTGCCCGTTACACAGGTAAGCGACGTAACTCCCGTGGTAAATACGGAAGTTCTCGCGAAGTTCGGCATCGAGCTTCCCGAAGCATATAAAGACGCCGAAAAGGTGACCACAAACAGCTGATAAATTAAACTTAAAATTAAATAACCGAAAGGGCGTGCAAAAATGACTGTTTTCTTAAATATTCTTATCGGAATAGGCGAAGAGGGTTTGATGTACGCCCTTTTGGCTTTGGGAATGTATATTTCCTACAGCGTTCTTGATTTCCCTGACCTTTCGGTAGACGGAACTTTCCCGCTCGGCGCGGTGCTTACGGGCGTGCTTATTGTAAACGGCGTTGATCCGTGGCTGTGCCTTGTTTTTTCTTTCGCTGCGGGAATGCTTGCGGGTATGCTCACGGGCATTATGAACGTAAAGCTCGGCATTATCCCGCTTCTCTGCGGAATAATCATGTACACCGCCATGCTCTCCGTAAACCTTGTACTTATAAAAACGGGAACAGACGGAATGGCAATAGCTTCGTTCTTTACAAAAGACACTATCTTCAACAGCTCTCTCGCAGGTCTTATCCCTAAAACTTTGGGCGGTTTCGCTCTGAGAACGCTTATTATTTCGCTTCTTATTGTCATTGTGTGCAAGATACTGCTCGATCTGTTTCTTAAAACCAAAAGCGGTTTACTGCTCCGCGCAACGGGCGACAACGAGCGCTATACGACAATGCTCGGCAAAAACCCCGGCTCTGTAAAGATATTCGGACTTATGCTCGGAAACGGCTTTGCGGCGCTCGCAGGCTCGGTAATTGCCCAGAACAAAGGAAGCGCCGACCAGCAGATGGGAACGGGAATGGTCGTCTTAGGTCTTGCTTCGGTAATAATCGGCATAAGCCTTTTCAAGCGCGTTCGCTTTATGAAAGGCACGACAATGGTAATTCTCGGAAGCATTATCTATAAGGCTTCTTATCAGATAGTATTAACTTTAGGAATACCCACGGAGTGGAACAATTTCGTAAAAGCAGCGATATTCCTTATTGCGCTTATACTCGGCGGTAAACATGTCGGAGAGTTTTTCAAAAAGCTGTTTAGAAAAAATAAAACGAACAGGGAGGGTAAAAATGCTCTCACTGAATAATATCCAAAAAGTATTTAATGCGGGAACGGTCGATGAAAACAGACTGTTCACGGATTTTAACCTTGAAGTAACAGACGGAGAGTTTGTGGCAATTGTCGGCTCAAACGGAAGCGGTAAAACAACTCTCTTGAATATGGTCTGCGGAACTAGCCGACCTGACAGCGGAAGAATTATCTTCAACGGAAACGACATTACCGACATTCCCGAATACAAGCGCGCAAGGCGCATAGGCAGAGTTTTGCAGGATCCGAAAATGGGAACATGCGCGAGCCTTTCCATTCTCGAAAATTTAGCCCTCGCGGACAATAAGAACAGGAGCTATGGGCTTTCGAGAGCTGTAAATAAACAGCGCGAGGAATATTATAAGACCTTGCTCGAAATGTGCGGAATGGGGCTTGAAAACCGTCTGGGCGTGCTTGCGGGTTCGCTTTCGGGCGGACAAAGACAGGCTCTCGCTCTGATAATCGCGACAATGACCGACATTGACCTGCTTATTCTCGATGAGCATACGGCGGCGCTCGATCCCAAATCTTCCGAAACGCTTATGGAAATAACCAAGCGCGTTATAAGCGAAAAGAAGTACACAACGCTTATGGTCACGCATAATCTCCGTTTCGCAGTAAGTTACGGAACACGGCTTCTGATGATGCACGAGGGAAAAGCAGTCATGGACATTTCGGGCGAAGAAAAAGAAAAGCTCGTTGTAGAAGATATTTTAGGAAAGTTTAATGAGATAAGCATAGAGTGCGGAAATTAACTTTAATCGGTCTTAAAGCCCTATTGAGTGTTTTAAGACCGATAATTTTGGCTAAGAGCAGGTTTTAAAATGGACAAAAACGAAGTCTTGCATAAATATTTCGGTCACAGCGGTTTTCGCGAGGGGCAGGAGCAGATAGTGGACAATATCCTTAACGGCAGGGATTGCCTTTGCGTAATGCCGACGGGCGCAGGAAAATCGCTTTGCTTTCAGATACCTGCGCTTGTGATGAACGGGACGGCGATAGTTATTTCTCCGCTAATTTCGCTTATGCAGTGGCAGGTAGAAGACCTCCGCGGGATAGGCATAAGCGCGGCGTACATAAACAGTTCTCTTGACAGCGCGGAATATTTTGAGATCTGCCGAAGAGCATACGCGGGAGAGCTGAAGCTGATATATGCCGCGCCCGAAAGGCTTGCTTCCGAGAGCTTTTTAAAACTTTGCTCTGAAATTGAGATACCGCTTGTGGCAATAGACGAGGCGCATTGCGTTTCGCATTGGGGGCAGGATTTCCGCCCGTCATACCTGAAGATATCGGGATTTATACGTTCACTTAAAAAACGTCCTGTTGTCGCTGCGTTTACTGCTACCGCAACTTCCGCTGTAAAAAGCGATATAAAGCGTCTCCTTGAGCTTAACGAGCCTTTTTCGATAACCACGGGCTTTGACAGACCGAACCTGTTTTTCGAGGTGAGAAAGCCCGAATCGAAAGACTTTGAGCTTCTTAAAATTTTAAAGAACGTTTCGGGAGCTATTGTTTATTGTTCCACGAGAAAGAATGTTGAGTATGTCGGGGAAATGCTTTTGAGAAACGGCATTAAATCCGCGGTATATCATGCGGGCTTTACGTCCGAAGAACGCAAGAACGCCCAGGAGGATTTTCTTCACGACAGAGTTGATGTAATTGTCGCAACAAACGCTTTCGGAATGGGAATAGACAAGAGCAATGTCCCGCTTGTTGTTCATTATAACATTCCGAAAGACCTTGAAAGCTATTATCAGGAAGCGGGCAGGGCAGGGCGCGACGGCTCTCCCGCACGCTGTATTCTTCTTTACAGCAAAGGCGATGTTGCAATTGCAAAGTTTATGATAGAACGTTCTCACGAGGACAGCGAGCTGTCTTTTGAAGAACAGAACGAGCTTAAAAAGCGCGATTATGTAAGGCTCAAAAAAATGACAGCCTATTGCGAAACAACATCCTGCCTGCGCAGAGCGATACTTTTGTATTTCGGCGAGAATTATCCGCATAACTGCAAGAACTGCGGAAATTGCGTCAACAACGCTGAAGTCGAGGACGTGACCATAGAAGCGCAGAAGATATTGTCCTGTGTTTACCGTCTTAAACAGCGCGGAAAAACCGAGAACCTAAACGTTATTAAAAATATCCTCCTCGGTATATCCGACAGCTATTCGGTGAAAAACGGTTATGAAACGCTTTCGACCTTTGGCATTATGAAGAATGTAAAGCCCGAAAGATTACAGCTTATAGCCGAGCATCTTTTAGAAGAGGGATATATCGGGCAAGACGGAAAGTCATGCGTTCTGACTTTAAAAGCAGACGAGTTTATAAAGAAAAAGGGAACTGTTCTGATGCGCTTTGAAAAGCATGGTTTTGTAAAACAGACCGTTCCCGAAAACAGCGAGCTGTTTGAAAAACTGAAAGCACTTAGAAAAAAGACAGCACAGACTTTGGGAGTACCGCCTTATGTTGTATTTACGGACGCAACGCTAAGGGATATGTGCGCGCTTCTTCCGAAAAATCATGAAGAACTTTTGAGGGTTTCGGGCGTCGGAGTAAGAAAAGCAGAGCGATATGGGAAAAAATTCCTTTCGGTTATAAACGAATATTCCAAAAAAACAGGTCCTTTTTAATATACAATTAAGGCTTTTTTGTGTATTATGCCGAAAATTGTCTAAAGTCCTTGACGAATAACTTTAAATATGATAATATGAGATATAAACTATTTTTAGCTGATAATTATTCGGAACGGTATTTGTTGTGAAAAGGACGGTGACTGTTATGCCATACGGGAAAAATCGACACGGCGTAGACAAGAGAGTTGCACGCACAAAAAAAGCCATAAGGGCCGCGCTTTTTGAAATTGCGGAAACAAAGGACATTGCGAGTATAACGGTGAGCGAGCTTTCGCGTAAGGCGGGAGTAAACAGGCGCACGTTTTATACTCACTATACGAGCATTACGGATATTGTAAACGAGATAGAAAGCGAGCTTGTAGAAGCATTGAGGGGCATTGTCCTGAACTTTCACGACAACAATTTCCGCGATTGCATTTACGGGGTATTTATAAAGCTGAATGAACTTGTGACGTTTGATTTTGAACATTATTTCCGCCATCTGAGATTTGACATGGAGGGTGCTTTTGTCGGACGCGTAAGCGAAATTATCGACGAGCTTGCGGGAAAGATAGTAAAGAGCGTCGGAGACATTTCGTTTGATAAAGCGAGATTTGCCGCGACGTATGCGGTAGGCGGATTTATCACGGTATTTTTCGAGTGGAAGAACAAAAAGATACCTACTCTTGATGAAGCCGCTAAATATGCGAGCTATGCAGCAGAGGAAAGCATAAAGGGAGTAGTTTTGAACAAGCTGAGCTGAGGTAGAGCTATGGATATATTGGACACGCTCCCTGCGACGGGCTTTGACGGTGCAGGCGTTTTGATCTCGGTCGCAGCGATCGCGCTCGCGATAGTGCTGGTGCTGATATTTACGAGGAAGAAAAAATAAACAACAGGGCTTGTGTTTTTCACAAGCCCTTGTTTTGCAGTGTTCAGCGGATAAAAACAATATCGAGCGGCTAACAACGTTTAAATATCAAATCACAAAACGAGCGGGCTCACGAAAGTTTTTTGAAAGGGAGTTTGAGGGAAAACTTTTTTTCAAAAAAGTTTTCCCTCAATAACGCTTCAAAAGCGCTAAAGGGTGTGGGGAAAACAAGAGTTTTCCCCGCATTGCCGTTTCAAAGCCTTGCTTTGAAACGGCAATCCTAGAAGAGGTTTTGAGCGAGGAACAACCTTAAGTGTGAAAAAACCTTTGAACGGGAATGATATTCTCTCATTATTGAGTGGTTTTAAACAAAAGGCGCATTTCCAAAAGGAGTGCGCCTTTATTATTATGTTGCTTTGACTGAAACGCACGCAACCATTTTGAGCTTCTCTCATTTTCCACTGTAGATAACCCAAACCGCGGAGGGAACCTGCCGGTTCCCCCGCTCCCCCTCCAGCGGTTTTCCGTTTCAAATGCAAGCATTTGAAACGGAAAATTGGGGAAAACTCTTGTTTTCCCCAAACCCTTTAGCGCTGGCTTGCGCCGTTTCGCGGCTTCGCCGCGACCAAAGGGGAAAAATTTTTTGAAAAAAATTTTTCCCCTTTGGAATCCCCTTTCAAAAAACTTTCGTGCGCCCGCTCATTTTGTGGTTATGATTTTAACGTTGTCCACCGCTCAAAACTTATTTTTGTTTCAAACCGCCTCAATAGTATAGGTAAACGTCTTTTCTTCTCCCGCTTTAGCTATAACAACGCCCTGCTTCTCCGCGAAAATGCCCGAGCAATCGTCATAATCCTGCGAGCCGCACCACGGCTCAATGCACAAAAACGGCGCATTCTTCGCCTGCCATAAGCCCAGCCCCGTGAAATCGGGGAACTTAACGCAAAGCCCTTTTCCGTCCTTGTCTAAAAGCGTCACCGCGCGCGAAGCAGGGTGCTCTATATGCAGAACGTCATTCATAAACATATCGTGGTTAAGCGGCATTATCTTGCTGTTTTCGATTATCTTACGGCGGTTGTCGTGTTCGTAAACCCCCGTTTTCGTGTTGTAATTCGGAATAACAGCCGTTTCTTCCTTTTCAAATTCAAGATGATAGTCCGTAAATTCTCCCGGGCAGGCAAACGCAGGGTGCGCGCCTATACAGAACGGCATATCTTCAGAGCCGTTGTTCTTTACTGTCTGAGTAATTTCAATTCCGTTCTCCGTAAGAGTATATGCTATCGTAAACTTAAAATCAAACGGATATACCGACTTTGTGGTTTCATTCGGCGTAAGCGAAAGAACAACCGAGCTTTCGCTTTCACTTTCTTTTGTCAACAGAAAATCACGCGCAAAGCCGTGTTTCGGGATACGGTATTCTTCGCCTCCGATAACGGTTTTTTTGTTTTTAAGAGTTCCTATCATCGGAAACAGCAGGGGAGAAGTGTTCGCCCAGAACTTGGGATCAGCGTTCCACATAAGCTCTCTGCCGTTTACAACGAGCGATTTCAGCTCGGCGCCTTTCTGGCAGATCCTTGCGGAACAATTTTTTGAATTAAGAACGATTTTCATAAAATAAACCTCCTTGAGTTTAAAAATTTTCTATTTCAATTATACATCATCCGCCTGAAAAAATCAAGTGAATTTCGGCGTTTTGTCCGAATGTTTTTTGATCCACGCTCTTAAAATAAGAACAAGGAAAACAATGATTGCAATAAAAAGCATCAGCTTTACAACAATTGTCAGTATATCGTTTTCCCGAATAGCAAGAGCATATATCTGCCCCTTTGCGTCGCGGAAATACATTGTCCCGTTTTCAGATACGGCGATTTTCCCGTCCGTAAAATCTATTATTTTCACTATCTCATTCACCGACAATTCGTCCTCATTTGAAAGAACGGAATAAAGATACCATTTCCCCTCGCTCTCAACGGGGCTTGCAACATACGCCCTGAAACCGCTCCCTGTCGTAATGATAGGAGAACAGCCGTTTTTAAGTTCGGGATAGGTTTTCGTTACTTCCATATTCAGCGCGTCAACAACATAAAACCCTTTTTCGGACGAAACAAACAGCTTGTTTTCTATCTCTGCGGGAGCGCTTATTCCGCCGCCTATTTCAAGTTCTGAAAGCGCCTCGGCTTCTCCCTTGTCATTCAGACGCAGTTTATAAAGCATTCCGTTTTCCGCGGTCATAAACACCGCATATTTTCCCGCATAAACGTATTTTAAATTTCCGCCGATCTCGTTTTCGGAATATCCGCTGTTATCTTTTTCGTGAACAACGAGCTTGCTGCCCGAACCAAAGACCACAAATTCCCCGTAAAGTCCCGCCGAAGTAACGGGATATTCGCTTTTGTATTCCCATACTGTGCCGAAGTTATTGCCGTATTCGGCGCAGATAAACGAATATCCCTCGTCTGTTTTCACACCGAAGTAAACCAGCCCGTCTATCGCCGAAACGTCCGTTACTATCTCTCCGAAGCTCTGCGAGGCTTTTACGCTCATGTCTTCAAGCGATATTGCAAATATCTTCGTCCTTGTCGTTTGAAAAAGAATATCGTTTATTATCGCTCCGCGCGAATTTTCCGAGATTTTTTCGTCAAGCTCGGCGGTCATTTCCGTTTCGCCCGTTTTTTCGTTTATTTTAAATATTTTGTTTCCCGTCGGCGAGAGCAAAAATTCCTTGTACGCAAGCGGAACGCCCGCAGTTTCTGCCTCGCTCGTGCTGAAGCGTATCTCTACATAACCCTTGTCATAGGGCGTTCTTGCGTTTGTGACATTGCTTTCTCCCATAAAGCCCGCGCTTTCGGCAGAAACTCCGATGTTTAAAATTGCCGTAAATAACAGCAAGATGATAAAACCTAAAAACTTTTTCAAATCTTTACTGCCTCTCCATTTGAAAAGGAATAGAGATAAATCTCCTTTACGGGTTTTCCGAAAAGTTTCGGAGCAACAGCCGCGTAAATTTTGACCTGAAGCGAATAATTCTCTTTTTCCTTTAATAAATTTTCCTTTGAGTCGGACTTATAATCCACTATCACAATTCCGTCGTCCTCTTCAAAAAACATATCTATCTGCCCTTGAATAGCCGCGTTTTCGCCTATATCGGGAATGCCCGAATTGCTCTCGGAAATTTCAGCATAAAACGAGCGCTCGCGTTCAATGTGACGGCTTTTGAGCATTCTTTGTCCCAGATCGCCCTCGAAGAATTCCGCTATTTTTTCGCTTTTTACGAGCATTCTTTCTTCTTCGCTGAGTTTTCCCGTATCGCACAATTCCGACACCGCTTCTTTTACGGCGGCGTTCATATCCGCGCATGAGCGTATCGCCGAAAGAGAAATATGCTCCATGGTGTGGTGATAGGCGTTTCCGACATCGGTGCCTTTAACTTTAGATTTTGACGCGAACTTAGGTTTTGAAAGCACGAAAGGCATAACTTCGTTTCTATGTGCAAGCTCTGTTACGGAATATTTTATTCGGCTGACGGTTTCGGCTTTGTTGCGGTATTTTTTGTCAAGCAATTCTTTGAGTTCATTTTCCATTGTACGGTCAATTTCAGGTATTTCGGGAGCAATATTTTCCGCTTCTGTTTCTTTGATATTCTTATCTGTAATAAACGTCGTCTTATAACCTTTTGCAATAAGATTTCTCCATATCCACTTAAACGGAATTATCCCGTTGTAAAAATCGGGGAGAAATGTCGGAACGCTTTCTTCATCTTTGAATTTCCCGACCATAATGAGCTTTTCCATTGCCCTCGTCATTGCCACATACAGAAGCCTAAGCTCTTCGCCTATGGGTATTTTCTTGTTTAAGATACTTATGGCGTTGTGTGCAAAAGTATCAGCCTGATACCTTGCGTCTTTGTCAACAAAACTTATCGAAAAATATTTGTCGTGGTTTAAGAGAAATTTTCCCGTATAGTCCTTTATGCTGGACTTTTCCTGAAGCTCGGCAAGAATGCACACGGGAATTTCAAGTCCCTTGCTCGCATGGAACGTCATTATTCTGACGGAGTTCGCCGCATCCTCGGGGGCGGACGCTTCTTCTATTTCTCCGTGCTCTGTTTCTTTCGACCTGTTCAAAAACCTGAGAAAATCGCAGAGCGTTCCGCCGTCACGAGCCGCAAAGTCCTCCGCCGTCTTTTCAAAAAGACGGAGATTAGCGGTCCTTTTCGCGCTTTCGTCTAAAGCGCATACGACCGAGTATATGTCCGTATCGGCGCATATTTTCCGTATAAGGTCAACGACCGAGTTGTTGCTCATAAATTTGCGGAAGCGTTCTATATCGCGTTCTGCCGCGAGAGCCTTTTCGTTTATTTTTCTTGCTTTGCCTGCTTTTGCAAGCTCTCTTTCACATTCTTCGGCTTTCTGCTTTTTTTCCGAGGAATATTCCGACGGTTCGTCCTTTGGCGTTGTGCAGAATTTCAGACATTCATAAAGCGCATAATTTTTAAGGCTTTCGGAAATATCTTTCGTTTCATCTTCTTTTAAATCATCTGGAAGTCCGAGCGTTCCTAGCCTTAGCCTTGCAACATCATCGGCTGTCAGCCTGTAGAGCGGTGACATGAGAACATGCAGAAGCTCTTTGTCGCAGAGCGGGTTGTCTATAACTTTCAGATAATTTACTAGAACAGCTACTTCTTCGGAATCCAGGATATTTTTCCCGCTTGAAACGACCGACGAAATACCTTTTTTTGAAAGCGCGTCACGGTATTCGGAGGCTTTTTTGTTTTTCCTCAGAAGAATGGCAAAATCCGAATAATTCGGTCTGCAAAGCTCGCCGTTTCTGGTTATCTTAAAGTTTTCGTCGTTCATGAGTTCCTGTATTTTTTTCGCGACAAAATCGGGCTGTGAGAGCTTCTTTGAGTATACCGAATAAATTTCCGCGTCATAAACAGAGTTGTCCTCTGCGTCGGGATAGTCCGCTCCATAAACGAGCTTTGTTTTTTCTCCGTAATCAACGCCGCCGTATTCTTCGGTCATAAGTCCCGAAAAAGCGTCGTTTACTATGTCTATGACAGACTGCCTGCTTCTGAAATTCTTCGTCAGCAGAAGCTCGTTAAAGTCGTAGTCGCCTTTGCAAAGCCCCGCCATAATTTCGGGATCGCTTCCGCGAAACTTGTAGATAGCCTGTTTTATATCGCCGACATAGAACTGCCGTTCGTTTCCTATAAGCCTGAAAATTTCTGCCTGAACGTCGTTGCAGTCCTGAAACTCGTCTACTATAACACACGAAAATCTCTTTGAAAGAAGCTCACGGAAATCTTCGTCCTTTTTCAGCTTTTCAAGCAAAAGCAGTTCGCAGTCCGAAAAGTCGATATATCCCCCTGCGCTCTTTACCTCGCGGAAGTATTTTTCGTAGATCCTAAGCAGTTTTACAAACGTCGAAATTACCGTTCTGTTATGCGAGAGGTTATCTTCTTCCTCGGCTTTTGAAACTGCGATCTTCCCTAGTTCGTCAAATACGATATCCGTATATTTTTTGTAAGCAGAAAAAGCTGATCTTATTTTGTTTTGCTTGTCGTCGATGCTGAGTGCGGGCGTGCCGAGCTGAGCGGCAGCCGTCAGCTTTTCGAGAGTATCGAGAGACGGAGAGTTTAAAAATTCCTCTAAGCGCTTTTCTATGTTTGGAAGACAGCCGATATAGTCCGCCATTGTATTTAAGACATTGAGCTTCTTTTCTTTCTTTTTTTCGTCCTTTTCATTTTCACAATGATCGCTGTATTCCGTATAAACGTCCGTCAGATATTTATGATAGTGTAAAACCCTCTTATAATGTTCTTTTGCAAATTCAATATAAATGGGCATATACAGCTTTACAAGATTTTCTGTGCTGTCGTAGATACTTATAGCTCCATCGAGCCATTTTTCGCTGTCTGAATAAGAACTGAGCTTATCCGCTGCGGAAACTATCTTAGAAAAAAGCGCATTGTCGTCCTCAAAATTGAACGAATAGAACAGAAGTTTTCTCTCGTTTTCGTTAAATATACCGCCCGTGTAAAAATCCTTTTTCGCAAGCTCAACTGCGTCCGCTTTCATTGACGCTATTTTTGTTTCGTCTGCAATTGTAACGTTTACGGGCAGCTCGAATTTTTCGATATTATCCCTTATTATTCCGAGACAAAACGAGTTTATAGTTGATATACATGCATTTCTGAGCCTCGCAGACTGCTGTATGAGAAAATTGCGCTCGCTCCCGTTTTCAAGCTCTTCTATCCGCTTCGCCAGAGCCGCAGAGAGCTTTTCGCGCATATTCTGCGTTGCGTTTACTGTAAATGTAAGTATCACCAGAGAATCCGCTCTAACGGGGTTGTTATAGTCGGAAATGAGCCTCAGCACTCTATTTACGAGCATTGTTGTTTTTCCCGTACCCGCCGCCGCCGAAACGACCGTCGGCTCTTGCATAGAGGCGTTTATTGCTTTTTCCTGTTCGGGTGTTGGCTTTTTTGCGTCTTTTTTATTTTCACTCATTTTCTGCTCCTTTACGCGTCGCTTTCAGGCAGATATTGCCGAATTCACAATATATACAAGGGTTGGGCTGTTTGTTCTTTTTTCCTTTGGAATTTTTTTCGGGAAGAGTCAGCGGAACTGCGCTTACGTTGCCTTTATATATCTGCTTCAGTTTTTCGGTTATGTTTGATAAACATTCTTCCGAGAGCGTTTTAAATTCTTCTGCTGTAACAGAATTGTTTTCGTTCGGAGAAAACGAACTGCTTATTTCTTTGGCAATCTTTTGCTTCTTTTCTTCGTCGTCTATCTGTATACAGGAGATAAGTTTTTCATTCAGCTTTTTCAGGTCGCTTTCAATTATCTCGTCGTTTATGTAAAGCCCCTCGTGACGGTAATTCATTTCGAGAAGATAGAGCGCTTCCTGCCGTGTTTTTGCCGTACCCGCATTGCTTGAATCGATATAGCTTATTTCTCCCGGAAGAACGTCGATCGTTTCGTTTTCGGAGTTCGCTTTACAAAGCGCCGTCAGATATAAGAGCATCTGTACATTGACGCCGCATTTTGCGTTGTTCTTGTCGAAAGATTTTTCGCTTGATTTATAGTCAATTACTCTCAGATACATACGCGGTCTGTTTTCTTTTTCGGCATACATTGCGTCGAGCCTGTCTAGCTTTCCTCCGATATGTACTTTTGTATCTTCTGAAAGTTCTATCGGAATGGGCTTTGAGATCAGCTTAAATCCGCTTTCTTTTGCTGTTTTAAGTACAACATTGTTTTCGCTTTCTTCCGAAATATTCATCTCGAAAAACTGGGGATAATACTGTCTTACAGAAAGCTCCGTCTGCATTGTCAGAAGCAGATCCGCCGCCGAAGAAGCAATGTTTGAAAATAGAAAGACCATTCTCTTGTCGTCCTCGGTATCGCCGTTCGTGTTAAGTTTCAGAAATTCAAACAGATAGTCTCTCGAAAGTTTCAAAAGCTCCCTATGTCCGAGCTTTAAGAACTCGTCGGTCTTGCCTTTAAATTGTTCAAAAACTTTCTCCATTATGTAGTGCATTGCATTGCCGCGGCTTAAATAATTGAACTCGCGTTTATTTACCTCTCGGATACGAAGTTCTCTTGTGCAGAAAAATAAAAACGGACACTGCATGAGCTTTTCGATATGCGTTGCTCCTATATTTATATTGCCATTATCGCCGAGAGAGTTTTTGAAAAGCTGTTTTGCAGGATTTTCCGTCATTATAAATGATCCTGTTTTTCCCGTATTTTCTCTTATCTCGTCGAGCTTTTTCACAAAATCCGCGTTTCCGTTGTTTTCAAGATACGCACGCATTGCCGCAGAAAATTTCGTGTTCTTTCCGAGACTTTGGGCATAGCGCTGTTTTGCCGCTTTTATCGAACGGCAGTAAAACAGATCGTCAAGCTCTTCGGCTCTTATTGTCTTGATGTTCGGGAATACGCGCTTTATGTCGCCGAAAATCGTAGATCGAGTTATCTTGTTTCCCGAAGAGTCATATTCGGGACAGCTTATGCTCAAAAATTCTGTCGGCAGGGAAACAGCCCTGTATGCTCTGTACAGTGAAAGACTGTACTGTTCTTTCATGTCTTTCAGCGACCGTGCGCGGATATCGTCGCCTTGAGTGTTTTCTCTAATAAGGTTTGTGACAAGTTCAGCCTCGTATTCCGAAAAGATACCCATGCCCGAAGAAGCCTCTGGTAGCTTTTCATAAGACGCTCCTACAATAAACGCGGCTTTTATGTTTCCCGCGCGCGTTCTGCCGATATCTCCCACAAGAACGCAGTCGCGGTATTGCGGCGGTTTGGCGAGGGAAGTCTGCGAGCAGATGTCCGAAAACAGCCTGTAATAACCCTCAAGCGAAATGTTTTCTCCCGAAAGTTCTTCTTCAAGTACGCTGAAAATTTCCGCGAGAGAGTTCCATACCTGTTGATTAAGACCTACAGCGTCTTTGTCAATATTTCCGTTTTGGTCATAACAGCGCGATAGAAGCGTTTTTTCAATGCACGCTTTGTTTACGGCAAAATCATAGAGCGCGCGCGTTATCCCCGCACCGTCTTTGTTTTTCAGTTCTTCGCGCAGTTCAAGAATAGGCTCCACCACTGCTTTTCTTATCGTCTCGGCTTTTTTGCGGTTAAAGTCTTTTTCTCCGCCGAAAGTGAATTCTTTTTTCAGGTGCTTTGCCGAAAGGTTCCATTCAAAAATGTAGTTTTCAAAAGTGTCAATTTCTTTGTTTGAAATAACGCTTATGCCGTCCTCGGTGTGCTTGTGGTAAAATCCTGTTTTAAGACAGATAAGAACATTGTCCGCAGTGAAATTTATCAGCGCTTTCAAAAGCGTGATAAAGAAGTTTACGAGCGGACGGTAAAGTATAGGCTCGGGAATATCGAGGAAAAACGGTATCTCATATTTTTCAAACGCGTCTCGGATATATTTTCCGTTTTCAGCGTCCGCACACAAGACCGCAATGTCGCGGTATAAAAAGCCTTTGTCAAGGCAAAGCTCCTTTATCTTCGCCGCGGTATAGTCCGCCTCCTCATAAATTCCGCGCGCACTTACAAGCTCGCAATATCCGCTCGGATCTTTTTCGCTCTTTGTGTTTCCGAACAGCTTTTCCGAAAGCTCGCCCAGCGGTCCGCAAAGCCTTTTGTTTAAATTTTCTGTCAATGTTTCGGCTTCAATATTTTCGCCCTCGGCATATTTGCAAATTCTGTCGCGCTGCGAGCGGATCCTGTCGAAAACGTCCGCACGCCTATCTTCCGCCGTTCCTGTCACAAATGAAAATACAACGTTCTTTGCTTTCGGTATCATTCTGCGGATAAATTCCATCTGACTGCCCGTAAAATCGTTAAAGCAGTCCGCAAATACCGACGAGTTTTCAAAAAAACTGTTGTCCTTGTCTGAAATTATTTCCGAAGCCTTTTTTGTATAATCGAGGCTGTCCGCATATTTTGAGAGAAAATTGTCATAGCTTGCAAATATCTTTCCGACGTCCGAAAGTTTTCTGATGACAGTTGACATACCGCTGTTTTCGGACATTAAAAGTCCGCCCTCGCTGTTCAGATCTTCTGCTTTTAGACCTGCCGATTTCAGCTGACCGACAGTATCGACCATTTTCCTGCAAAAGCCCGCTTTGTCCGCGACACTTCCGAGAGCGGAGAGCAAATTTTTCTGTTCGCGTACAGCTTTGTTCATTATTACGTTCTTGACTGTATCATCTGCGGGGGGCATTTTTTCGCCCTCGCTTTCGAGAATTTTCCTCGACAGGGAAGTGAACGTAGTGACATTTACTCTGCAAAGTTTTGTCAGCAGTCCGCGCTTTTCAAGTTCGGAATATACCGTCTTTTCGGTTTCAAATTCAAATTGATCGGGCACTATCAGAAAAACCGTTTCTTCGGTTTTGGAAAGCACCTCGCACAATTCCTCCCGCATTTTTCCAGAAACGTCATAGACCGCGCTGTTTTCAATGAATTTTATCATACTTCCTCCGTTTTATACAGATATTCTTTTCCTCTTTTTCCTATACGTTTTATTATTCCCGCTTCTCTAAGTATCTCAAGTTTAAGAGAGCTTTTTGGTTCGCCCGCTGTTTTCAGAAATTCTTTTCTGGTATATTCATCGGGCAAATTTTCGGGGAGCAGTTTTTTATACCCGCTTTTCCCTTTAAACACTATCTCATCAACTAACCTCACGGGAACGTTTTCTATAAAACACTTTTTCTTTTCCGACTTTTTCCTGATGTCGGGAATATGCTCGTCCTTGTAGTAAATTCTCTTTTCCGCCGTTATCCGCGCAATTATGACCGTCAGATTTTCGTCGCATATAAATTGCCTTATCGAGTAAATTTCTTCATACGCTTTTAACAGGGAATTGTTTTTCCTTTTGGGAGTTTCCGCCGTTTCTCCGTTTTCCGTATTGATATACACCGTCTTTGTTTCGCATATAAGCGGATAAACAACATTTACCCTCGCCGCAGGCAGAAACGCTTTCAGCTTTTCACAAAGGCGGTAAAACTGCTTCGACTGTATCTCAAATATACCGTCCTCGGAAACCGCGTCAGCGAAATAATTCGCGATCTTTATTTCCTGCTCGTCAAAAAACGGCGCGTAGTAGTTTTTAAGCGCCGCATGTATCAGCTTTTCATTCTGCGTACCTACCGAGCCGTGAGCGCCCTTTATGCGGTCGAATGCCGATTTTACCGCTTTTTCAAAGCGTTCGTTTCGGTTTAAGAGATCGCTTTCCCGCTGTTCTATAAATCTTACCACCGCGTCATCTTCGTTATTTTCAATAACAATATCCGCCGACTTTTTGAGTTCTTCACAGCCGTTTTCGACCGCGATTCCGACATCCGCAAGTTTCAGCATTTTCATATCGTTAAAACTGTCGCCGAAGCAGATAAGCTCTTTTGCACCCAAGAGCTTTTTGAGCTGTAAAACAGCCTTTTCCTTGCCCGCATTCTTGCTGTATATCTCATACCATATCATGTCGTCATAGTTGTCAGCCTGAACATTATGCGAAAATCCGTTTTCCTCGCAAAAGAATGCGTCGCATTTTTCTGTGTCTGTGACATTGAAAAGCGTTATGTAAAAAACGTTCCCGCAGAAAAGCTCTTTATAGTCTGAAACAGCTCTCAGCCTTTTGTCGCCCTGCCTTGAATTTACATAATTAAAAACGTCCGAAAGCCTGTTTTCTAGATAAGACACACGCTCATTTCCGTCTATGTATGAATAGACGAGCGGAGCAAGAGCGTTTTCCTCTATAAATTTTTGAGCGTTTTTAAGAGCTTTTTTCGTAAAAACATTTTCTATGATATGCCTGCCGTTTGAGTCAACTACAAAAACCCCGTTGAACGTGACAGCGGGGAAGTTGAGGTCAATTGAATTTACGAGAGGACTTGCGCTCGTAAAAGAGCGCGCCGTCGCATAAGTAACGGCAGCGCCGCTTTTGATAAGCCTGTTGAGCGTTTTTACGGAACGCTCCGAAATCGTCTTGTCGTTTTTTAGGAGCGTTCCGTCAAGGTCCGTTACATAAAGCGTCATCAGCATTCACCGTATAAAGCTCAGAAATCCTTACAGCCGTCTACCACAAACCTGTGAGAAAGCATATATTCCCGAAGTTCAGCCAAGTTCGGCATATAAACTCCCTCATGCTGAATAGCAATACATCCGCAGGCGTTTGCCCTTACTACAGCCTCTCCCAGCGGAAGTTCGTCCGCTATACCGCTTATAAGTCCCGCGGAAAACGCGTCGCCCGCGCCTGTCGTATCTACGACGTTGTCCGCGCGGAAAGTCGGCGCAGTCCCGCTTTCAACACGGCTTTTATAATAAGCGCCCTGCTTGTCCAGCGTCACGACTACCTTATGCGCCCCGAGCGAAAGATAATGCTCCGCAATTTCTTCGGGGTTTGTCATATTGCACAGCCTCAGCGCGTCCTCCGACGACGGCACGAAAACCGTAGAACTTCTCGCTATTTCGTTTAAGTTGTCAACATCTTCGCATTCGCTTCCGGGATCAAAAATGATCGGTATCTCCAGCGCCCTGTACTTGTCCGAAAGCTCAATTATAAGCCCCATATTGTCCGAAACAAAATCTCCCGTCACAAAAACTGCGCTTATTCCCGAGTCGTCGAGCTCGAAGTTGTCCGTAAAGAGGTTGTCCTTATTTATCCCGTTTTCATCAAAGAATGCGCACACTTTGTCATATTCGCTTTCATTTATCTTTGCAAAAACTGACGCGCAAAGTCCGAGCTTTACAAGCCCTGCCGCGACATAAGCCGCCGCCCCGTATATCTTTCCGTTCTTTTCCGAAATATTCCCGAACAGTAAAATTTTCCGCATAATATCACCCGTTAAATTTAAAAATTCCGAATGTTTCCGTCCTCGTATGCAAATCCGACATATCCGCTGTTCTGAAGCCTGTCGAGAAACGCTTTCATCTTCTTGGGCTTTTTGAAAAGCGCCGTGTCATATTCGCCTCTAAGCTCCTCCGCCTTTTTATAGGCGTCCGCAAAGCTGTTTTCATAAAGCACGGCAATTTTCTTTCTCGTTCCCGCTTTTTTCTTCATATCGCACAGAATGCTGAAAATGCGCTCAAATCCTATCGAAAATCCGCATGCGGGAATATCTTCTCCGATAAACTTTCCGATAAGTTTGTCATAGCGTCCTCCGCCCGCGATAGAGCTTCCGAATTTCTCGCTCCTCACTTCAAAGACTGTTCCCGTGTAATATCCCTGTCCGCGAACGAGCGACGCATCATAAACTATCTTGTATTTTCCGTCTGCAATTATTTCGCTTTGTTCAATTATTTTTTTAAGACGCGCCGTTTCTTCCTCGCCGACTATCTCCGTCATTTTTTGTATGTCAAGCGGGAGCTTTGAGAGTATATCCCCGAATTTCTCAACAGCAGACGCTTCAAAGCCCTTTTCATTAAGCTCCGCAATAACGCCCTCGGCTCCTATCTTGTCGAGCTTATCAAAGCTAATGCAGACCGAAGCAAGTTCGTTTTCTCCAAATCCGCATTTTTCGAGCATTGAATTAAGAACGCGCCTGTCGTTTATCCTGACGGTAAACTCGCCTATTTCGAGTGCTTCGAGAGCCTGCGCCGTTACTGCTATAAGTTCAATTTCACACTCCGGCTCGGCGTCGCCTATAACGTCGATGTCGCACTGCATAAACTCGCGCAGTCTGCCTTTCTGCGGGTTTTCCGCGCGGTAGACTTTGTCGGTCTGAACGGCTTTAAAAGGCATGGTGAGGTTCTGCCTGTTCGCCGCAAAATATCTCGTAAGCGGAAGCGTCAGGTCGTATCTAAGACCAAGGTCGCAAAGCTCGCCGCCTGTTTCAAGAGCCTTAGAGAGCTTTTCTCCGCGCTTTAATATTTTGAAGATAAGGTTCAGGTTGTCGCCGCCGTCGCTTTTGTCGAGGTTTTCAGCGTCCTCTACCGCGGGTGTCATAATTCTCGAAAATCCGTTTTTGCGGTAGACATCGAAAATTTTGTTCTGCATTTCCTCGCGAAGCTCAGCTTCTTCGGGCAAATAATCCCTCATACCCTTGACGCATTTTATTTTCATAATTATCTCCTTTTTTACATTAAAAATCACTTATTTAAATATAAATAAATTATATCATTTTTAATTGTAATTGTCAATAATTTTCAGTATTCATAAAAACTTTTTTGAAACAGGCGGTGCGACTCAGGAGATAATCGAACAAAACATTGTGAAAAAATTGTTTATATTACTAATTGTAATAATATTGTACAAAGATTTGTCAAAACATAGAAATGAAAACAAATTCGTCTTGACATTTATAAAAATTTCTGTATAATGATAATAAAGAGATATGTAACTTTGGTTACACGGATATTTAGGGAGAGGTATTCTTATGAAAGCGTCGAACAATAATTTTATATCCCGAGACGGGAGCAGGTTTGTTGAGAGCCTGAACGAGGTCAGCTATCTGTATGGAGAGCTTGTTTGCCGTGATATGGAAAAGATAGGGATGCGTTATTCTTATCGTCACATTCTTAAACCCCTTATGGAAAATAAAACACTTACGCAGTTGGAGCTTGTAAACCTTACGGGACAGAAAGCGCCGACCGTAAGTATTACGCTTCGCAACATGGAAAACGACGGTATTGTCCGCCGTGAAAAAAACAGCATCGACCGCCGCGAAACTCACGTTTATATAACAGATAAAGGCAAAAAGATGTACAAAAAGGTATTGAGCGCGCTTGAAAAAGCCGACAAAGCAATACTCAACGGCATATCGGAAAGTGAGCTTGAATCGCTTGTAAGCGTTCTTGAAAAAATGAAAGAGAACATTAACCTATCTGTCAAATAATTATTTGTTATAATTGTATAAAAATCGGCTGTAACATTACAGCCGATTTTTTTGATGTAAGAAGTAAGATGTAAGAGGTAAGATCTCAGTAGTATTTTTGAAGATTAAGTTATCTGATTATCAAAAAAAGAAACTAGAGGCTAGAATTTGTTTTGAAAGACAAATAACTTTTTCTTTCAAACTCTAGCCTCTAGCCTCTTTCTCTGAAAAACAAATAACTTTTTTCTAAAAACCACCCCTGATTTCTTACTTCTTACTTCTTACTTCTTACCTCTTACCTCTAGCAGGGAAACTCTTGTTTTCCCCGCATCCCCGGGTTAAATTCCGTAGGCATTTAACCTGATGCGCCTTTTGCCGTTATTGAGGGAAAACTTTTTTGAAAAAAAGTTTTCCCTCAAACTCCC
>CANQVE010000039.1 GCA_947627205.1 uncultured Clostridia bacterium
ACAACTTTATTTTAACATATCTCAACCACTTTTTCTATACCTTTTGTCTCACATCTATTGTAACATAACATTTTGAACTTTATGTTGAATAAAATGGTATTGACAAATTTCGGGCTGGGTGATATAATTTACTTGCGACATAACTGAATATTTGCAATTATAGGTAGTACACTTTTACAGTGGTAAAGGTGCGCTCTATTTTCGTACGCTTATAATTGCAAACGAATAGTTGTGTCGCAGCAATCGGAGCTAGCATTTTTACAGGTGCGTGGCTTCGGCTGCGCACTTTTTTATTGTCAATTTTAAGGAGGACAACAATGAAAAAAGCAAAAATTTTATCGGCAATTTTAGCGTCGGCGCTGTTGCTGTCGGGATGCAATAACAGCAACCCAAGCTCACAGCCAAACAGTTCAGCAGACAATTCAAGCAGCGCTTCGACAAGCAGTTCATCTGCTTCAAGCTCGTCAGCTTTAACAAGCAGTTCGTCTGAAATCAGTTCTTCAAGTTCCGTTTCGGACAGCTCTTCAAGCTCCGAGGTTTCAAGTTATGCGCCTGCAAGTTCGTCAAGCAAACCTGCTTCAAGCAGCTCCAAGCCTGCAAGTTCTTCAAGTAAGCCTGCTTCAAGCAGCTCAAAGCCTGCAAGCTCGTCAAGCAAACCCGCTTCAAGCAGCTCAAAGCCTGCAAGTTCGTCAAGCAATCCTGCTTCAAGTTCTACTCCCGCAAGCTCGTCAACTCCTCCCGTAAGTGGCACGGTGACAATCAAAGATAAAGAATATGATATAGCGACAACTACGAGTTTAAACTTGATGTATGATATTACAAATGATGTTGTTGCTCAAATCGGCAAACTTGTAAATCTAACGGATTTGGTTTTATATATCGGACCGGCGGACGATATAACTCCGCTTAAAAATCTTACAAAATTGACGCATTTGGAGTTAATTATAGAACAAGTCAAAGACTTATCGCCGCTTACAAATCTGACCAATCTTGAATCATTGAATTTACAGTTATATGAAGTCAATTCTTTAAAACCGCTTTCAAATCTTACAAAAATGAAAAGTTTGATATTAGGCGGTATGTCTGGTGGCATCACAATTGGCGACAAAAACTTGGAGCCGCTTAAAAATCTTACTAATCTGACAGAGCTGGCATTTTATGTGAATGGCAATAATGTCAGCGATTTAACACTATTATCAAATTACCCCAATTTGACAGTATTATATTTTTACGGATTTCAAATCAGCGACATAACACCACTGTCAAAACTTACTAAACTGGAAATATTGGACCTATATGGCGATGGTAAAATCAGCGATTTAACTCCGCTTAAAAATCTTACCAATCTGACAGAATTAGATTTGAGAGGTTATCAAATCAGCGATATAAGCGTGCTTGCAAATCTTACCAATTTAACAATGTTATATTTGTCTGATAATCAAATCAGCGATATAACTCCACTTGCTAACCTTACTAAGCTTACAGATTTGCATTTAGGGGATAATCCAATAAGCGAAGACAACCAAAATTGGCTAAAAAAACAACTTCCGAACTGCGATATAACTTTTTAAATTCCCCTACGATCCTAATAACATAGACACCCCGACCGCCCAGACGGTCGGGGCTTTTCACTGTCCACCCCAATTCGACGAACTTCCCGCCATTGTTCTACCATTAAACAAAACAACCTACTATCCGCTCTGCGGTTTCTACAGCATTTTCGGGCGGGATATGCTATATTTAAATCCAAAGGCTTTATTCAGACTGTATATAAAGCCCCATCTGCGGCGTAGCGTTATCCGCAGAATGCGGATAACGTGGCGGCTTACTGCGGCAGGCACAAAGCCTAGCCGCAGCACCGTTTCCTAGCATCTGGGGCTTTCTCTACAGTCTGAAACTTGACTTTTTAAACAAGCTGTTTATTGTCACAGGCTGAAAGGATAGAAAAAATGACGGAAAAAACAAAAAGGCTGTTTTCTTTGGGGAAAAAGGAAGAATGTTTCGCGCTGAAAAAGGCGGTGTGGGTGTTTGCGGGGATAGCCCTCGAAACGGGAGCTTCCGACCTCTCCGCAGCGCCCGCGGCATACGCGCTACTTGCGGGAGTTTCGGGAGCAAAGACATGGTACGTCCTCGCGGGCGGTATCTTAGGAGCATTCATACACGGCTTTCCCTCCGCGTTTACCAGCATAGCGGCAATGGCAATTGTCCTCGCCGCAAGAATGCTGCCCGACCTTAAACGCGTTTCAGTGCGTGCGGTAGAAAGGTTTTTTGCGGCGGCGGGAGCTTGCTTTTTCTCGCGCGTCACTTTGGCTGAAAGCACAGCGGACTTTCTGGCAGTGACAGTCGCGGCGGTATGCGCGGGAGTTTTTGCCTCAAGCATTGTAAGGCTCGAAAACGCTTCGGAAAAGGGAATTGATCTGAAAGATCCCGCTGTCAGAGCGTATTTCGGAGTTGCCGCGGGGCTGGTGTTCTTGTCGCTGGGCGCGCTTGATTATCCTTTTGCAAACATCGGCAGGCTTGTTTTCGGTGCGGTGTTCTTGTATACTATATCCGAGAAAAGTCCTGACATGACTTTAACTTTGGGCATTGCGGGGCTGTTCGGACTGTGCGCGGCTGATTATGAAATGGGCGCAGGAGCGGCAGGCTTCGCGCTGGCGGCAGTCGCCTGCGGAATGTTCAAAAAGCGCGGGAAGACAGTGCGCGCGCTGGGATATGTGTTCTTTGCCGCGGCAGGAACGCTCGTTTCGGGCGCGGACGAGGGCTCGATTAGGATAATGACCGAAACGATAATTACTGCCGCGATTTATGTCGTTATGCCGAAAGCAAAGCCGAAAGAAAGCGCGGGCATTTCGGACAGCACCGCGGCAAAGCTCCTGTGCGAAAGGCTGAACTATGCGGCGGACGCGCTAAGAGGAGTAGAAGCGGGAATAAGCGCGGCTTCGGAAGCGCTCGAAGAAAAATATGCTCTCACTCCGGAAAGCATAGCCGAGAAAGCTGCGGACAGGGTATGCCGTTCGTGTCCGAAAAGTATGCTGTGCTGGGGCGAGAAATACGAGCTTTTCAGAGCGGAATTTGAAAGGCTCGTAGAACAGCTTCGGACGGGCTTTCCGCTGACTGATAATTCAATGAACGGCGAGTGCGCGCAGATCTGCGTTTATCCGGGCGGGGTGGCGAATGCGCTGACGGAGGAATATTCGCGCTATCTCTCGGCAAAGCGCGATGAGCAGAGAATAGGCGAGATACGCAGGATATACGCCGACAGGCTTTTAAGCACAGAACAGATACTCCGTGACCTAAGCCGTTCGGACATTCTTGACGGCTCCGACCGTGAAGCGGAAAAGCGTGCGGAAAAGCTGTTGTATGATGCAGGGGTAAGAAAGCCTCGCGCGTTTGTGACGGCGGGGGTGAACGGGCTTCATTTTGAGGCATACGGCGAGACGGAGCCGATAATTGACAGGGAGTATCTGGGAAAACTTATAGGGCAGACGCTCGGACGGGCGGTAGATGTTCCCGAAATTTCGGGAAGCGGGGGAATGTACAGGATAACAGCAAACAAAGCGCACGCGCTTTCGCTTAGGCTCGGCGCATTTCAGCTACCTAAGGGCAATAACAACGTCTGCGGAGACTGTTATGACAGCTTTACGGACGCGGACGGAGTTTTCTATGTGATACTTTCGGACGGCATGGGGACGGGGAGCAGAGCGAGAGTTGATTCGGCTATGGCGTGTTCTGTTGCGGCGAAGCTGATAAAAAGCGGAATTTCGCTTTCGGCGGTGCTGGAAACGGTGAATACCGTGATGATGATAAAAAGCTCGGACGAGAGCTATGCAACGCTGGATATATGCAGGATAGATCCCGACAGCGGAGAGTGTGCGATTTACAAAGCAGGCGCGGCGGCTACTTACATAAGAAGCTCGGACAGGCTTATAAGGGTTTCGCTTTCGTCAGCTCCCGCAGGGACGGGCGGGAAGATAAATCTTCCTGCGCAGAGATTGAAAGTTTCGGCGGGGGATATGATAGTAATGATAACGGACGGGGCGGTAATTGACGAGCGGTGGCTGGCAAGGGAGCTTTCCGCACCCGCGCCGCCCGACGAGCTTTCGGAGCGCATAGCGAGAGCCGCACGCAGTGCCGACAGCGGGAAAGACGACGACATCAGCGTCATAGCGATTGAAGTAGGCAATAGGAGATAGGAAGTTGTTTTGAGCGGCGAACAGCGTTTTATTTTTCAAACCGCCTGACGGGCGGGCGCACGAAAGTTTTTTGAAAAGGGAGTCCAGAGGGAAAAAATTTTTTTCAAAAAATTTTTGCCCTCTGGTCGCGGCGAAGCCGCGAAACGGCGCAAGCCGGCGCATCAGGTTAAATGCCTGCGGCATTGAACCTGGGGTTTGGGGAAAACAAGAGTTTTCCCCAATTTCCCGTATCAAATGTTTGCATTTGATGCGGGAAACCGCTGGAGGGGGAGCGGGGGAACCGGCAGGTTCCCTCCGCGGTTTGAACTATCCACAGTGAAAAATGAGAGAAGTTCAAAATGGTTGCGTGTGTTTGAACCATAGAAACGAAATAAAACAGCGAACTCCTTTCGGAAATGCGCCTATAAATTAAAACAAGTCAATTAAAGGGAAACAACATTCGGTCGGCGCCGTGTTTCAGCTGTGCGCAGCACAGGGGAAACGCGAACGGAGCGTAGCGGAGTGAGCAGCTGCGCAGCGCAGCAAGCAGCACGGCGCCGAGCAGGCGGGCAGCCGGGGTTTGGGGCAGGAGAGGGCGCGGGCGTGAAAGCGCGTTGTGGATGTACGCGTTTGAACCATAGAAACGAAATAAAAAAAGCGAACCGCTTTTGCTCTTTACCCCGTCAAAAAACGTTTTAGTTTGATAACAATCTAATAATGTCTGCGCTAGCAGACACCGATGCTGTACACTGTCCCATGTACACTGTATACTTGCATATTATACAATCCCTTTCCGTTACATAAACCGCCCCGAAAAACCTCAAAACTCTTTGGAATGAGAACTAATTCTCTCCGTTTACACTTTGTTTTCAGGAAAACATTGTTAGAATTGCACAAAATCAAAAGGTCAAAATATCAAAAATCATAGAATATTTACAAAATACTTGAAAATTGTTTTGCGTTGTGTTATTATGTCTATGAGGGTGAAAAAGCGCCTGTTTTTGGCGCGCTTTTTCAAGAATATCGGACAATGTGTTGTCCTTTAATTTATGAAAAAATTTATGAAAAAGGGGGAGAGCATTTTATGGCAGGAGGCATATCCGAAGAATATGAGATCCCGCTGTATCTGTTTCACAGAGGAGAAAATGCCCATGCATACGAATTTTTCGGCTCGCATAAAGCCACAGTAAACGGAAAGAACGGCGTTGTTTTCAGGTGCTGGGCGCCGCATGCAAAGTCCGTCAGCGTTGTCGGAAATTTCAACCATTGGGACAGAACAAAAGCTCCGATGTACAGAGTAGTCGATGAACACAGCGAGGTCTGGGAGCTTTTTGTCGAGGGGATAAAAGTATACGACAATTATAAGTACAGCGTCGAAAGCAGAGACGGTCTTATAAAGCTGAAAGCCGATCCCTACGGCTATCACATGGAATTAAGACCTAACACCGCGACAAAGTTTTTCGATATAGACGGGTATAAGTGGAAAGACAAGAAGTATTGCGAAAAGGCGTCTAAAACTAACGTATACGACAGCCCCATAAATATCTACGAAGTAAATATCGGCTCCTGGAAGAAAAACGGCTCGAATTACCTTAGTTATTCAATGATAGCAGACGAGCTTATTCCTTATGTAAAGGAAATGGGATATACCCACATTGAGCTTATGCCTATTGCGGAGTATCCGTTTGACGGCTCGTGGGGATATCAGCAGATAGGCTATTATGCGCCGACTTCGAGATTTGGAACGCCGTTTGATTTTATGGAGTTTGTGGACAGGTGCCACCAGGCGGGGATAGGCGTTATCCTCGATTGGGTTCCAGGTCACTTCCCCAAAGACGCGGCAGGTCTTTACGAATGGGACGGCGAAAGCTGTTATGAGGACACGGATCCGCTTAGGCGCGAGCATAAGGCGTGGGGCACGCATATCTTCAATTGGGGCTTGGCGGAAGTTCAGTCTTTCCTCGTTTCAAACGCTAACTATTGGATAGAAAAGTATCACATAGACGGTCTTAGAGTTGACGCAGTGGCTTCTATGCTGTACCTTGATTATGACAGGCGCGACGGCGAATGGCGTCCGAATGAAAAGGGCGGAAAGGAAAATCTCCAGGCGATAGCGTTTTTGCAGAAGCTGAACGCCGCGATGTTCAAAGAACACCCGAACATTCTGATGATCGCCGAGGAGTCCACGGCTTGGCCTATGGTCACAAAGCCCGCGGATATAGGCGGTCTTGGATTTAACTTCAAGTGGAACATGGGCTGGATGAACGATATGCTCAGATATATGAGCATGGATCCGCTCGGCAGACCTTATAATCAGAACCTTGTTACGTTCTCGTTCTACTATGCGTTTTCCGAAAACTTCATTTTGCCGATAAGCCATGATGAAGTTGTTTACGGAAAATGCTCAATGCTCGACAAAATGGGCGGTCCGAGAGAATACCGCTTTAATTCAATGAGAACGTTTTTGGGCTATATGATGGCGCACCCCGGAAAGAAACTTATGTTTATGGGACAGGAATTTGCCCAGTATAAAGAGTGGAATTTCCAGGAGCAGTTAGATTGGGAAGTTCTTGAGTTTGAACCGCACAGAAAGTATTTCGAGTATGTAAAGGACATAAACAAGCTCTACAAGCAGACGCCCGCGCTCTGGGAGTGCGACACGAGCTGGGAGGGCTTCCACTGGATATCCGCAGAGGACAACCAGAACAGCGTTATTGCTTTCAGAAGAATAGCCAAGAGCAAAGACGAAGTTATTGTTGTGTGCAATTTCCAGCCCGTCCGTCACGAGGTTTATGAAATAGGCGTTCCGTATTATGCGGATTATGTCGAGTTCTTCAATTCCGACGACGAGAAATACGGCGGAGGCGGCGTAAAGAACGGCGTAGTGACAGCAAAATGCGAGCCTATGCACGGCGAACAATATCGGATATCTCTCGATATACCGCCTATGTCGGTCATTTATCTGAAGCCGAAGAATATCCGCGAGCCGAAGCCCGTAAAGGAAATAACGGAAAAACCTAAAAGCAAAAAAATCAAATCAGAATAAAACAGGAGGAATGGTTATGAACCACATCAAGAAAGAATGTGTCGCAATGCTTCTTGCGGGCGGTCAGGGAAGCCGTCTGTATGCTCTGACGCAGGAAATGGCAAAGCCCGCCGTACCGTATGGCGGCAAGTACAGGATCATTGACTTCCCGCTTTCAAACTGTGTAAATTCGGGAATAGACACCGTCGGCGTTCTTACTCAGTATCAGCCTCTCGTGCTGAATGAGTATATCGGAAACGGTCAGCCCTGGGGCTTGGACAGAGCGCACGGAGGAGTTCATGTTCTCCCGCCGTATGAAACTGCTGCGGGAAAAGCGTGGTATTCGGGAACGGCAAACGCAATTTACCAGAACATAGGCTTTGTAGACCGCTATGATCCCGACTATGTAGTTATCCTTTCGGGCGACCATATCTATAAAATGGACTACTCGAAAATGGTCGATTTCCACAAAGAGCACAACGCAGACGCGACTATCGCAGTTCTCGAAGTGCCGTGGGAAGAAGCTCCGCGCTTCGGTATCATGACGGCGGACGAAAACGGCATAATAACAGAGTTTGCCGAAAAGCCGAAAGAGCCGAAGTCAAACCTCGCGTCTATGGGAATTTATGTGTTCTCTTGGCAGAAACTGCGCAAGTATCTTATTGAAAACGAGCAAGACGAGGGAGCTACAAAGGACTTCGGAAAGAACATAATCCCCGCAATGCTTAATAATAACGAAAAGATGGTAGCTTATCACTTCGACGGATATTGGAAAGACGTCGGAACGATAGACAGCCTTTGGGAAGCGAACATGGACGTTCTCGATCCAAATGTTCCGCTGGATCTGCTTGACGACAGCTGGAAGATCTATTCGAGAAACCCCGTTATGCCTCCGCATTTTGCAGGTCCCCAGAGCCGTATAGAGAACTCTATGATAGCAGAGGGCTGTGAAGTAAACGGAATGATAGACTTCTCGGTGCTTTTCGCGGGAGTTACGGTAGAAGAGGGCGCGATAGTGCGCGACAGTATCGTTATGCCGAACACTGTTATCAAAAAAGGCGCGGTAATTGAATACGCGATAGTAGGCGAAAACTGCGTTATCGGCGAGGACGCACATATAGGCGAACGTCCCGAGCTTATCGAAAACAAGGACGAATGGGGCGTGGCTGTTGTCGGTCACAATGTAAAGGTTTCCGATAAGGCTGTAGCGCCGCCCAAGGCTATGATTTCTAAGGACATATAAGATAGGAAAGGAAGTTTTTGATATGGCAAGTATGGCTAACGTTTTGGGGCTTATTTTCGCTAATATGCACGAACAGCTTCTTCCCGAACTTACAAAGACGAGAGCAATGGCAAGCGTTCCGTTCGGGTGCAAATACCGTCTGGTAGATTTCCCGCTTTCGAGCATGGTCAATTCGGGAATTACGCAGGTCGGAATTATTACAAAGCAGAACTATTATTCGCTTATGACTCACCTCGGAATGGGTTCGGAGTGGGATCTTGCGAGAAAGACGGGCGGACTGCATATTCTTCCTCCCTACGGACGCGAGGGTACGGGTATCTACCGCGGAAGACTTGAGGCGCTTGCGGGCGCATATCAGTTCATAAACGAGAGCAGCGCGGACTATGTTGTTATGGCAGACGCGAATGTTGTCGCAAATATGGACTTAAAGCCCATTGTTGAGTTCCACGAAAAGCAGAACGCAGACATAACCTGCGTTTACGGAAACGTTGTATATCCCGTTGAGCGCGCACAGGCGCAGACCGTTATCGAAGTAGACGAGAACAACGCCGTTTATGACGTTCTTGCAAGACCGACGATGAGCGGAGAGATGAACGTTATGATGAACATTTATGTTATGAAGAGAACGTTTCTCGAAGAGCTTATCAGAGAGAGCGAATGCAGGAGCCTCTACAGCTTTGAGACCGACATTCTCCAGCACAAGCTGAAAGATTATAAAGTTATGGGCTATAAGTATGAGGGCTATTTCGAGATAATCGACAGCATGAAGACCTACTACAAGGCGACCATGGACATGATGGACCGTGCGGTATCGAAAGAGGTATTCAATCTTGCAGTGCCGATCTATACGAAAGTACATGATGTTGCTCCCGCGAAGTACGGCATAGACTGTTCTGTTAAATCGTCAATAATCGCAGACGGCTGTATTATAGACGGCGTAGTTGAGAACAGCGTTCTGTTCAGAGGCGTTAAGATAGGAAAAGGTGCAGTTGTAAAGAACAGTATTGTTATGGCGGGAACTGTGATAGAAGAAAAGGCTTCGTTCATTGACGCTATCGCCGACAAGGACGTAACCGTTACAAAGAACCGTGTAATAACGGGCTCTGTTGACTTCCCCGTTTATATCAATAAGGGCGGAGTGGTATAGCTAGAGGCTAGAAGCTAGAGGCAAGAGGCTAGAGTTTAAACTTTAGCCTCTTTTTTCTTTTTATGCGTTATATTCGGTGAACAGCCTTTCGGCTGTTACTGTACACTGTACACAGCGTTGTACGCGAAGCGTTCAATGCGTACACTGTCTAGAGGCAAGAGGCAAGAAGCTGTTCAGATCGGCAAAGCGCTTTAAATTATCAAACAACCTAATGGGCGGCGACAAGAAAGTTTTTTGAAAAGGGAGTCCAGAGGGAAAAAATTTTTTTCAAAAAATTTTTGCCCTCTGGTCGCGGCGAAGCGGGGGAACCGGCAGGTTCCCTCCGCGGTTTGAACTATCCACAGTGAAAAATGAGAGAAGTTCAAAATGGTTGCGTGTGTTTGAACCATAGAAACGAAATAAAACAGCGAACTCCTTTCGGAAATGCGCCTATGAGCTAATGGAAAAGCCTTTGGTAGAGCCTATCGCCATTTGTTTCCCGCTCAAAGACAAATCCATTTTCGAGGTTATCCCTCGAACAAAACCTCGTTGTAAGATTGCCGTTTTAAAAACATAGTTTTTAAAACGGCAATGCGGGGAAAACTCTTGTTTTCCCCGCACCCTAGGTTCAATGCCGTAGGCATTTAACCTGATGCGCTAGTTAGCTGATTGCGGGGACTCCGTCCCCGCGCCCCTGCCAGAGGGCAAAAATTTTTTGAAAAAAATTTTTGCCCTCTGGACTCCCTTTTCAAAAAACTTTCGTGCGACGCCCGTTTAGTTGTTTTAAAAGAAAACGTTGTTCTCCGCTCAAAACATCTTCTTGCCTCTTGCCTTTAGCTTCTAGCCTCTAGAAGCGTAACTTTTTTACTAAACCTTGTCATATTTGTCCTCTTTGCGTAATATTATTGGACAAAAGGCACAAGGGGGAAACAGACTATGAGAACAGTTACACTGACAAAAGGACAAATAAAGCGCTTTGCGGCAATCGCCGCAGCAGTCGCGGCAGCGGCGGCCGTAGGCATAACAGCAGTCGTGACTTCAGTCGGCACTAAGGCACAGCAGAGGCTTCTGCCCATCTACCGCGTAGACAGAACGGACAACAAAATTGCCGTAACTTTCGACGTTGCATGGGAAAATTCAAACACCGACGAGCTTCTGCAAATACTTGACGAGTATAACGCGAAAGCAACATTTTTCGTAACGGGGGATTTCTGCGACCGTCACCCCGAGGACGTTGAAATGTTCCACAGCGCAGGTCATGAAATAGGCAACCATTCCGACGCTCACCCGCATGTTGCAGACATCGGCGTAAACGAGCTTATAAACGACACTCGCGAATGTTCGAGGAAAATCAAAATGCTCACGGGCGAAGAACCCGCGCTTTACCGCGCGCCCTACGGCGAATACAGCGACAACATGCTGACAACTATCGAGGGAATGGGACTTAAAACCATTCAATGGGACACTGACAGCATTGATTGGAACAAAGCGTCTGTAGATGACATTGAAAAGCGTATTCTCAAAAACGCGAAATCGGGCTCTATACTGCTCTTTCATAACGATCTTGAAAATACGACCGAGGCGCTTCCGATTATTCTTGAACAGCTGAAGCAGGGCGGATATGAGTTTGTGACAGTAAGTGACCTTATTTATCACGACAATTATACAATTGACGCAAACGGCGAGCAAAAAGCCGTAAAAGCCGACATGGTGACCGACGAAAAAATTGAAGCCGTCATCGCGCAATATTCCGAGCAGATAAAGGCGGCGGGGATAACTGACGAGGAGCTTAGCCTTGCTGTTTCGGGAATAAAGAGCGGAGATCTCAGCAAAGTTCCCGAAAAACTGCGCCCGTTTGCACAGCAGGTCATGAGCAGTCTTGACTCTGCCGGCGAGAATTCACTGCCCGAAGTTGACAGTGGAACAACTAAAAAGTAGTTTGCTTAAATAAGAGGTCGGTAGACTTTCAGCTTCCGACCTCTTTTCTTTTTGTTCAATTTTCGGCATACAAAGATCTTGCCGTGTTTTTCAGCGGGGAAAGGTAACTTGTCCGAAAAATTTGGCTAAAGCCCTTGACAAAACAAGAACATTGTGTTATAATTCTATTGTTATGGGGGTATAGCTCAGCTGGGAGAGCGCTTGCTTCGCATGTAAGAGGTCAGGGGTTCGAATCCCCTTATCTCCACCACATTGACAGGAAATCGCATTGTTATGCGGTTTCCTTTTTTGTTACCCCGAAAAAACCCCGAAAAAGTTTAGTCAACCGATATGCTATTCAGCACATTTACAGCACGTTCTTCTTCGCGGGGATAGAGGTGACTGTATCTGTTCCAAGTTTCCTGTACAGTGCTATGCCCCATTCGGCGGGCGACTTCTTGTATATTTATTCCCTCATTTGCAAGCAGGGAAACGTGAGAATGTCTGAAATCGTGTATGCGAATACGAGGTAAACCCGCTTTCTCGGCATATTTCCTGTTCCGCTTGTCTACGGTCGTATCACGAAGTGGTCTGGTGCAACCGCATATTCGTAAATCCTCACTAAAATGTTCGCCTGCATACTCTATCTGACGTTGTTTGTGTTCGTCTAAAACTTTCATTAACGGCACAGGCAATTGTAAATCCCTTATGCTGCTCTTGTTTTTAGGCGCAGTTTCAACGTCATCTCCTTTGAGTTTTTGAGCAATACTGCGCCGAATATGCATTATATTACCCTCTATGTCAGACCATTTCAGAGCGTGTATTTCGCCCTTTCTTGCGCCCGTAAAAAAGGCTATACAGAAGAAAACATAAAAGTCCCAATCCTCTATCGTCTTGCAATCTGCTTTCATTGTAGATATAAATTTCTCAAATTGCTCGGCGGTGTAATACTTCATTTCTTCTTGTTTATTCATATCAAGAACAGAAGAACTATCTTTGAAATTACCGAGAACCGACAAATTGTTCTTCGGTATCAGTTCCATTTTAACCGCATAATTGAGCATTGCTACAAAGGCACAATATATATTCTTCTTGCTTACAATCGACAAATCTGCTTTGCTTACATTAACTTTCCAATCGGCAAAATCAGACTGCGTCAGCTTGTCAAGTCGCTTATCCTCGAAATAAGGCAGTACCCACTGTTTCAAACGTTTCATAGCGGTATCGTGCGAAGTCTGCCTTGTTTCCGAGGCGTGGTATTCGCTGTATTTCACAAATAGTTCAGCAACGGTCATCTTGCTCGTTTTTACTTGTTTCTTATCTTTGTACTCTAATTCAAGCTGACGTTCGACAATCTCCGCTTCTGCTTTTCCCCATACCAACCTTTCTATCTGATTTTGTTTGCCGTTAGTATCGGTATAGTTTATGCGGACACGGTAACGCGAAACGCCGTTTTTCTTCTTAATGCGATTATCAATTGTTATAGGCATTTGTAATTACTCCTTTATACTCGTTCAATTTCTTTGCTTTTCTTGTATCGCCTTTCGATTTCTGCTATGTCGATACCCCACGCAGCATATGCGGCTTTGGTGTTTACATCTCTCGAATTGTATAACATAATTTTGTTTTCTGTCATATAATCTCTTGCAACCTTTTTTAATGCGGAAATAGTGCTTTGAGCGTGATTGCCGAACAGCTCGGCTACGTCTGCATTGTTCAGTTGTATTTTTGTGTAATAAATCTCCAAAGCGGTCTTTAAACTTGTAACTGCTGGTATATTAACTCTATTTTTTCTCATATATACTTATCCTTTCAGCTTTATTTTACATTATTATCTTTGAAATGTCAAGTATTTTGTATAAATATCACAAATCGCCGCTGTCGCGGCTCATACCGCCTTACGGCGGGCACGGCGAGAGGGAGAAAAGAGCTTTGTTGTTCGGTGTGGCTGTCGGTACGGAAACAATCTTCAAACCCCATTCCTCGTTTGTCCAAGTTTACGTTATATGTAAATTGTCACCTCTTGTCGTTTTGGCGTTATCCTGTTCCCGCTGACGGAAAAGGCATATCGGTCTTGTGCTAAATCTTCCGTGAGCGTTTCGAGCCTGACATTTTCTGTCGGAAAACAAATGCCTATTATCTCTTTTACGATTTCCCAAGCGTCCTGCAAAGGGATTTCTAAAGGGATTGTAGTCGAAAAACTGACCGAATAACGTTTCTGCGCATTTTCCGAGAAGTGAGAGACTGACATAGGCTCAATCGTTATCGTTGTTTCCACTGTTCTTCACCGTTCCTTTCTTGCTGGATTGCTAAATTTATCTGTTCCGTTAAGTCGTGACCTTTGTTCAGCCTGATACCTAACGAGCGCAATACGTTTTCTGCTATCTGCCTTGCTTTTAACGCTACCGCCACAGCAAAAGACTTCTTCTCCTTGTCAAGAGCGGAGCGTTCTTCTAAAAGCGACTTGTGTTCTATTTCATTTTGTCTCGCTTCTGCTTCAACTGTTTTTGATAATTCTTCGATTTGTTTCGTTTTGATTTGTAGTTGCTCTTGCCGAATTGCGCAGGCTTTTAGTGCGGACTGTGCCGCTAAGATTTCTCTATCGCGCTGTAACTCATCGGCGGATTTTTCAACTTCTTTTTCACCGCCGAATATTGACTTTACCGTTTTTGTTGGCGCGGGCGTGAGAGAAGCAACAAATTCGTCATTTTGTTTTTCGAGTTTTGCTTTTCTGTTCATTTCGTATTCAGCCTGTTCCCGACTTTCGCGAGCAACCTTTTGGTTGATTTCAGTTTCTTCGAGAAGTTCCTCGTTTTCTTTCAGAAGTTTGTACTTGTCAACCGACAAATGTTTTTCGGTGTTATTCTTGTATTCCCTTTCGTAACCGTGTTGGTTTAAGATGTCTGTCATCATCTGCTTAACGTCATCTTGCCAATTCTGCACAGCTAATTTTTCCGTTTTCTGAAAACCTAAATTTTCGAGAGCCTTTGTTAAAGAGCATTGGTGTTCCATTCCTTTTTTGTAACCTGTCGCAACGGGAATAAAATCAATATGCAGATGTGGCGTTTGCTCATCCATATGCACCACCGCAGAAACAACTTTCAAATTTGGGTATTTCTGCTCAAAGGCTTTTTCAAATTCCAAAAGCATATTGCGACTATCCCAAACACTTTCATTTTCACTCAACTCTGCTACATTGTTGTCGTTCATATTGCCAAATCCGAAAACATATTCGTAACAAGTTTTCGCTGTGTTTTCTTTGCCCTCGCTTGAATGAATTTTCTGATAGTAATTTTTAATTTGGCGGTCACTGCGGGTTTGCTTTTCGTTGTAATTTGCAACATCATTTCCAAAAATCTCATTAAACGCTTTTTCTAAATCCGAACAAGTTTTGATATATACGTTGTGGTGTGAAAGGTTTGCGTCTGCATTTTTTGGGGTATGCTCACGGCGATTGTGATTGAGTGCGACCGTCCCTTGGCTCATTGATACCGATAAACATTTTCCATTATTTCCCATTTAATTAAGCTCCTTTGCTTGCTAAAAGTTGATAGGGTGGCACAGTAGGCACAATACTACTTTCGCCCTCGCGGGCAAAAGGTATTGTGGCAGGCGTTCCCCCTGCACCCCCATTTTCGGCGATACGGGATAGTGAAAATGTGAGTATATCCTCATTGTCACACATTATCGCATCCATTATAGTTTTCGTAACTAAGTCGCGCAAAACGCTCTTATCAACCGTGAACCACCATTCGCCATACTCGTATAAAACTTCTCCTGTTTGTGTGTCTGAAACTATCATTGTCTGTCCGTCTATTTGCTCTGCGTTGGTTTCGCTTATAAAAGCCTGCAATGTTTCGCCCGTCACTTTGATGGACGGTACCGAAATTCTCTCGCCGAAAATAACGATATTCTTAAACCGAGGGGGATAAAAAACGGCATAATCTTTCTTCTTTTCAGAGGTCGCGTCCAAATAAAGCCACGTCAAGCGCACATCGTTCTTTGTTTGTAGGAGCTGCACGTTTGTCTGGTCTTTTATCCCGCGCTTGCTGTTATACTTGTCTGCCCAATCCGCAAAAACTTTACCAAAGTCGGCGGGAACGGTGTTGAAAGTTATAAGAACGTGAAAGTGCCAACTGCCGTCTGGATTGGGTTCATATACAAGAACAGCAAACTTCAAATTGTCTGCGTATTTTCTTTTAAGCCACCTCTCAAATGCTCGAACGACCATCTGCAATTCGTCTAAAGTGAATTTTTTCCCACTATTAAAACTGAGAAATAATGTTTTACCCTCAACGCAATTAAACAAAACATCCTTAGTCTTTTCTCGATGACCTCTTCGCAATTTTTGCAAACCACGAAAATGATATGTCGCTACATCTTCTTTTTCAAAATCATAATATTCTAATGCCCCGTTGTACATATCCACGTCAACTGCTTCATAACCTTTGACGTAATATGTGTCATCAATGAGTGCAACGTTTGGTTCTTCGCGTTTTGTTTTTTCACCTTTTTGCTTTTGCGAATTGCTATTGTCGCTTGATGAAGATGAAGATATAGTTGTGCTTTCTTCTATTTCTCGTCTGCCGAACAACTGTACCCTCTCCAATTTGTCATAATATGCGTAAACTTCTTTCAGTTCATTAATTTCCAAGAGGTCTTTAGAGTAGCACGATTTTAATTTCACATTCATCATTACTTTGTTATCTGAAGTTGCAGGAAATATGAAAGCCTCATAATCTAATTCTGAATTACATATTTGAGCAAAGTTCCCTTTTTGTTTCGTAAAAGTTAAGCCATCGTAAAAGAATTTATCAATTTTTTGCATTAAAATTACCTCATCTTTCTACTAATTTGTCTTTTTTTACTTACTATAAACATATATAAGTAGGAAGATAAAGGTCTGTACTTTGTAAACCATTTTTGCGGTTAATTCCAAAAAAAATATATTGACATATTGCCAGATATTTGATATAATAATTATGCAAACGGTGAAGTTTACAGACCTTCATCACAACGGTGAAGTTTACAGACCTTCATCACACAGTTTTTCGGCGGGCGAAAGTCCGCCATTTCTTTTTAATCGGTTTTTTCTTGCTCTTTCATTTCCTGTTCCAAAGCCGCGAGAGCCTTGCGTTCCCAACAACGGCGTTGCTGTTCCTTGCGCTGCTCTTTATGTTGTGCCGCATAAGAGCGCGCATACGCTCTTTTTAATTCCTTAATTTTGTCGTTAATTTGTTCCGCCGAAAATTCCATAAAACAAACCCCTTTCTTTAATTTTTTGTACCAAATCAATGTACATTTTCCCTAAAATGCAAGATTCCCACCAAGCGTGTAAACGCCCAGTGGGAAACATATTCAAAATGTTAAATTTTTAAAAGATACAGTAAACTTATACTTCTCCTCTCTTGTTTTAATACATTCTACCACATATTGCGCTTATTGTCAATATTGTTATTGTAATTTTCTACTTTTCTGGTTAAATTTGTAAAAAATAGCCAGAAAACAGTTTATGTCGTTGGCGGGAATCACAACAAGCGAAGTACTTTGTTTTTATATGTCATTGAAGTATACTTTAGTGAAAATGTCAAAATCTATGTCAAAACATTTGTTATGGTGTATATTGACATATTTCATAAAAAGTGATATAATTATGACATAACATATCTGGAGGTGTTAATATGGCAAACATAGGTTATGCGAGAGTAAGCAGTATCGACCAGAACGAGGCTCGGCAGTTAGAGGCGTTCAAGAAGATACCCTGCGACAAGGTGTTCCTCGATAAGCTGTCGGGGAAGAATATGGCGCGACCTCAACTGTCGGCAATGTTGGACTATGTAAGAGAGGGCGATACCGTGATTGTTACGGAGTATGCAAGACTTGCAAGGAGCGTCAGAGATTTACTGACTATTATTGACAAACTTCAAGCTAAAGGCGTAGCAGTTATTTCGCAGAAAGAAAACCTCGATACGAAAACGCCGCAGGGCAAGTTAATGCTCACAATCTTCGGAGCGCTTGCCGAATTTGAGCGTGAGGTCATTAAAGAGCGTCAGCGTGAGGGAATTGAAATTGCTAAACAGCAGGGCAAATATGCGGGAAGAAAGCCTGTTTCTTATGATGAAAAACTTCTCCGCAAAGAGTGCGCACTTTGGCGGTCGGGCAAACAAACAGCTACCGAAACAATGAAGAAAGTTGGCTTAAAACCAAACACTTTTTATAGGACGGTCAAGAAATTTGGGTTATAAATTTGCCCCGTTTTTACCCCGTTTTGGTCGAAATTCGTTGATTTTTCCTTAATTTTCCATAAACATACAAACTGAAAATTCCGCATAATATCAAGGAATTTAAAAGATAAGCGGACAAAAGCAAAACTAAAAAATTGGTTAAATTCAATCCCCTTATCTCCACCACGCATTGAAGCCCGCCGTAAAGGCGGGCTTCAATGCTGCACATTTTTACTTTGAAATTCCCTAATGGAATTTCAATTTTGCTTCGCAAAACCGTAAAAATGCGCTACTTCCCGAAAAGTGGTTCTGACATATAAGTTGGAAAAATCTTTTTTGTAAAGGTTAGAGGTTCGAGTTCAAGTTCTGACCTCTTTCTTTTTTATGCGTTTATTTTAAGCAAAGAGCCATTTAATTTAATATATTTATTTTTTGACACTTTTAGCTAAATTTATCAGAGAATTTTTATCAAAATTGCCCTCGATTTGCATAACATAATCGCCGTTATCCCAAACGATAATTCCGTCCTCCGTATTTTCGTTCTTAAAATTGAGATATAACCCATAATGACCGTTTATATCCACTTCTTCAAGAGGAGTTCTGTCTGTATTAAAATATTGAGAGTAATCTTTTTTTACAGTTTGCTGAAATATTATGTTATTGCCTTGCGGGTTTTTATAATGAACATAAATATCAACAGCAGTAGTATCTTTTTCAAACATTTTATAATCATCGGGAATATCAGAAATAAAATACTCGGTCTTTATGCTTGTCGGAGAATTATCGGTATTTGTGGCAATAAGCTCCGTATTGTCTTGATGCTCCCTGAGAATAAAACCGTTTACTGTGGCCACGCCTGTTATAACAGTGTTCAAAGCCAATAAAACTATCAGGGTAACTACAGCTACTCTTTTCGTAAAGGGCAAGGATCGTGATACCTGCCGTTCCTGCTTTTCCGCGGATAATATCTTTTTCATTGCACGGCGGTGGCGCAAGGAAAAATGATGTTTAGGAACATCTTTCATATTATTAAATTCATTCGCTTCTTCGATACACATTTCCTCAAGTATATCTTTTAAAGTTGGTTTATTCATGATTCATTCTCCTCAATATAATTTTTAAGTATTTTGCAGGCATCGGATATTCTTTTTCTCACAGCAACTTCAGTAATTCCAAGTATATCGGCGATCTGTCTGTAGGATAAGTCATAGACTATTTTCAGTTTAAGTGCTTGTCTGCGGGCTTCGGGCAATTCGTTGATCAGATCTTTGATTTGTTCAGCGGAAATATTACCGATAACAATGTCCTCAACCGAAAGCGAATCGTCCTCAATTTCATCGATCAGCTCTTCTTCTACACTATTATAACGGTCTTTCATCATACGGCTGATCGTGTTGCTTATAATTAAGAGTGTATAAGACACCTTTTTGTGAGCATCCAAAGCAAAAAAAGTTTTCGGATATTTTACAATATTCAAATATGGCTATCCCTTTAAATCATCTTTACAAAACCTATTTAAATCATCTTTACAAAACCTATCAAAAATAGTATAATAAAGAAAAAAGGGGAAGAGAAAATGGCAAAAAAGAGAAAAATCTCACTACAAGAATTTCTTGAGAGATTTGGAACAGAAGA
>CANQVE010000040.1 GCA_947627205.1 uncultured Clostridia bacterium
AAAGGGTGCGGGGAAAACAAGAGTTTTCCCCGCATTGCCGTTTTAAAAACTATGTTTTTAAAACGGCAATCCTAAAAGAGGTTTTGAGCGGAGAACAACGTTTCCTCTATCCGACCGCGCCGTAAGGCGCGGTATATGGGTTTCCAAAGGGCGCATTGCGCCCTTTGGTGGGGGTGCGGGGGCAAAGCCCCCGCAATCCGCTTCAAAAGCGCTAAAGGGTGCGGGGAAAACAAGAGTTTTCCCCGCATTGCCGTTTTAAAAACTATGTTTTTAAAACGGCAATCCTCAAAGAGGTTTTGAGCGGGGAAATACATTTAGTATGAAAAAACCTTTGAGCGGGAAAGAAAATCCGCTCCGCTTGTATAAAAGTTGTTCTTCTCAATCGCTGTTTGCCTAACAGGACGTACAAACCCCATTTGTTGTTCTTTTTAAACGTTGTTTTTCTAAATAACGTTTACTCGCCCTATCCCCCTGCCCCCTTTCCCGAGGGGAAAGGGGGAAAGTTCGGGGCGCCGGCGCGCCCCGCGCCCTGCCTCGGGGGCTTCGCCCCCGAACCCCTGCTGACAGTTGACAGTAGACAGGGTACAGTATTCAGTAACAACCAAAAACTGTCCGCTCTTTTATCACTGTTAAAATACTAAACGCACTTTCTTCCACGCCCTATTGTAATTTCATTTTTTAGGTGGCTCCCCGCTCAAACCCTCTTTCAGGATTGCCGTTTTAAAAACATAGTTTTTAAAACGGCAATGCGGGGAAAACTCTTGTTTTCCCCGCACCCTTTAGCGCTTGCTAACGCGTTTGCGGGGACTCCGTCCCCGCACCCCTGCCAGAGGGAAAAAATTTTTTGAAAAAAATTTTTTCCCTCTGGACTCCCTTTTCAAAAAACTTTCGTGCGACGCCCGTTTTGCGGTTTGGAAATAAAACGTTTTCTCCGCTCAAAACAGCCTTTACTCTCCCCCCTGCCATTATTACAAAATTCTTACAAAAAAATTACAATTATGTAACAAGTATTGAAAATCTTTTTTTGATGTACTATAATATAAAAGCAAAAGTATTTTTTCGGTCCAAAATTTCAAAACATCACACTATGATCTTAAGGAGCCTTTATGAAAATGTATACGAAGAATAAAAGTAATGAAAATATCGCACTGAAAGTGCTTTATATCATGTTTTTCCCTTTGGCAATGCTCTATTATGAGCTTATTCTCCGAGCGTTCGACGGGAAATTTACACAGTTCTTCTCCCTCGACTTGCTCCCCATTCTGCTGTTCTCGCTTGCCGAGGGACTCTTCCTCTCGCTGGTGCTCAACCTTATCCCCGCAAAAAAAGTGTCAAGAATAATCGGCATTGTCCTGCTTTCGCTTACCGTTGTCATTTTCTGCATAGAGCGCGGATGCAGAACGCTTTTCGGACTTTATTTCGGAGCAGGCACCGTCGGCGCTATGACAGGCGACGCCGTCGGAGAGTTCGGCTCTTATGTCTGGTCGGGATTTTTGAAGATAATCCCGTTTTTCCTGCTGTCACTTGCCCCGCTCGCAGTCTTTATCATCTTTCAAAAGAAAATAATTGCCGAAAAGAACGATAAGCTCGTTTATATCTCAACGGGCGCGGGAACCGTAATTTGCCACACAGTTGCAGTTTTGCTGGCAGTTTTCGGAAGCGCAGGCAATTATTTCACTCACGACTTCACCGCCAGCAACGCCATTCCCCATTTCGGTCTTATCCCGACGCTCCGCATGGATATTGAATATTCAATAATAGGCGTGCCCGAAGCGGAGCTTGGAAATTATGTTGAGGAAAACAGCTCCGATATTAGCTCCTCAGTGCCCGAAGAAAGCATTCCAAGCTCGGACAGTGAACCTAATTCCGAAACGCCCGAGCCTCCGAAAGTGTACGGCTATAATACAATGGATATCGACTTTGACGCTCTTGCCTCGGGCACAAAAGACAAGACGCTCAAATCAATGCATGAGTATTTCGGAAGCCTTACCCCCTCACAGCAAAACGAGTATACGGGAATGTTCAAGGACAAGAACCTTATTTTCATAACCGCCGAGGCATTCTCGCCGTATTTCATAAGCGAGGAGCTTACTCCCGCTCTTTACAGGCTCACGCATGAGGGATTTGTATTTAACAATTATTACCAGCCCGATTGGACAATGTCCACCGTAGGCGGAGAGACCGCAAATCTCACAGGCATTATTCCCACATGGATAAACGGAAAATGGGCGTCTGTCGCCGCGGCAAAGGACTATATGCCGTTTACAATAGGAAATCAGTTTTCAAAGCTCGGCTACAGCGTTCCCGCATGGCACAACCACACCTATTCATACTATGACAGGGATAAATATTTAAAAGCGTTCGGGTTTGATTATAAAGGCGGAAAGGGCGGAGGGCTTGACCTTCCTATAAGCGGAGATATGTGGCCCGAATCCGACCTTGAAATGATACAGGCTACTGCGGACAGCTATATAAACGACTATGTAAACAACGGGCAGAAGTTCTGCGCTTATTATATGACAGTAAGCGGACACACCGAGTATAACTTCGGCGGAAACGACATGGCGATAAGAAACAAGGCTACCGCGCAGTCCGCATATCCTAACGCTTCAACGGCAGTTCAGGCGTATGTTGCGTGCAATTTAGAGCTTGAATATGCGCTTGAATATCTTATGGACAAGCTCGAAGCGAGCGGAATAGCAGACGATACGCTTTTAGTCCTGACTGCCGACCATTATCCGTTTGGTCTTGTTTCGGAAACCGAGGATTATTATAATGAGCTTAGGGGCTTTGAGGACACGGAGCTTGTAACTTCTAGGTATAAAAACGCGCTTATTATGTGGTCGGGCTGTATAGAAGAACCGATAGTTGTAGACACGCCGTGTTCTTCGATAGACATTCTGCCGACGCTGTCAAATCTGTTCGGGCTTGAGTATGATTCAAGGCTAATGATAGGGCGCGATATATTTGCAATGAATTACGAGCCGGCGGAATATTCGAGCTGTATGCCTCTTGTTATATTTGCGAACAATCACGGTCAGGGCAACAGCTGGATAACCGAGGCGGGAGTATACGAAGCGTCGACAAACACATTCACGCCGAATGAGGGAGTTACAGTAAGCAGTGATTATGTTTCAAGGGTAAACAGACTTGTTGAGGGAAAAATAAATTATTCAAAGCTGATATTGTCTAAGGACTACTATAAAGCATTGTTTGGATAAAGAGAACAAAGGGGAACTTTTAGAGGCAAGAATAAGTTTTGAGCGGAGAGCAACGTTTCCGTTTAAAACGACCTAACGGGCGTTTGAAAATTTAAAGTGCTTCTCCGCTCAAAACTTATTCTTGCCTCTTGCTTCCAGCTTCTAGCCTCTAAAAGGCAAATTAAGAGAAACAACGTTTGAAAAGAACCACAAATGGGTTTTAATACAAACTGAACTGCCCGATTTCTCGGGCAGTTCTTATTGCTGATTATTTTATTTTCAGATGGTCGGCTTATTGAGTGTAAACTCATTCGTCGGATCAAACAGGTGAATGCTGTTTACGTCAATAGCAAGCCTTACGGTGTCCTGAGGACGCGCGGTAGATCTTGAAGAAACACGCGCCGTAAGCGGAATACCGCAGCAGTCAAGATACAGATATGTTTCTGCGCCGAGCTGTTCTGCAACTTCTACATACGCCTCGAAAATACCCGTCTTTGCAGTCGAAAGGAACGCCGCGTCATCGTGGATATGCTCGGGACGGAAGCCGAGTACAACTTCCTTGTTGACATACTTCTGGAGAACGCTCGTATCAATTCTTCCCTCGGGAACTTCAATGAAGAAAGGCTTCGTCTTGTTGCCGAATGAAATGAAGAACTTGTTGTCCTTTTCCGTAACTAACGCATTGTTAATAAAGTTCATCTGTGGAGAACCTATAAAGCCCGCTACAAACTTGTTGCAGGGATTGTCATAGAGGTTCATCGGAGAATCTATCTGCTGTACAAAACCGTCTTTCATAACAACGATCCTGTCGCCCATGGTCATAGCCTCGGTCTGGTCGTGCGTAACATAGATAAACGTTGTGCCGATCTTCTTGTGGAGCTTAGCTATTTCCGTTCTCATCTGCGCACGGAGCTTTGCGTCGAGGTTCGACAACGGCTCGTCAAGCAGGAATACTTTCGGGTTGCGGACTATAGCACGTCCCAATGCAACACGCTGTCTCTGACCGCCCGAGAGAGCTTTCGGCTTTCTGTCGAGCAGGTGAGCGATATCGAGGCTCTTTGCCGCCTCTTCTACGAGCTTCTTTATGTCGTCCTTGGGGACTTTGCGAAGTTTAAGACCAAATGCAATATTGTCAAAAACGGTCATGTGAGGATAGAGCGCATAGTTCTGGAAAACCATCGCAATATCTCTGTCTTTCGGGGCAACGTCGTTTACGAGTCTGTCGCCGATATAAAGTTCGCCCTCGGAAATTTCCTCAAGACCTGCGATCATACGCAATGTCGTGGATTTTCCGCATCCCGACGGTCCGACAAGAACAATAAACTCCTTGTCCTTTATCTTGATGTTGAAATCCGTAACAGCCGTAACTCCTCCGGGGTAACGCTTATAAATGTTCTTAGCCTCTAAGCTAGCCATATTTAATATAACCTCCTGAAAGAAATCATAATAGACATTCGCTAATAATATGATAACAAATTCTTCAAAAAAATAAAAGTACCTAAACTAACAAACTTTTGTTAAATACTTTATACACATTGACCAACGTTTACAACTTTTGATGTAAATTCAAGCGTTTTGTCCGTCAACTTGCACAAAAATCGCCCGAAAATCGCTCTTAAATCAATGATAAAAACAAATTTGGCGTTTTCCCCAAACTTTGGTTTGGTATTTTGTTTATTTTTCCACAACATATAGTGTCGCTTGTACTATCTTGATGTAATCAATCATACACTTTATGTACAGAGAATTATTGAAACGAATGAGAGGTATTTATGTCAAGAGGAAAAATGCATTCCAAGAAAACGCTTGTTATAGGCATTGTACTTATAGCAATAGTTGCGATGTGGGGGATAATAAGGCTCACGTCGCAGAGCGAGCAGGGGATAGCGGGCTCAAACGACCGCGAGCGCACTGCGTACATAAAGAGCTTTGGTTATGAAGTAGGGACTGTTCCCGACAAGGTGGAGGAGATAAGGATACCTGCGAATTTTGACGAGGCTTATGAGCAGTACAATGCCATTCAGCGCGAGCAGGGCTTTGACCTGAGGAAATACCGCGCCTGTTATGCGAAGAAGTACAGCTATTCGATAAAGAATTACGATAACCCGTCGCCGATACCCATTTGCGCGAACCTTATTGTTATAGACGGAAAGATAGTGGGCGCGGACATTTCCTCCTCCGAAGCGGGAGGGGTGATGACAGTGCTGGTCCATTAGAGGTAAGAGGTAAGAAGTAAGAGGTAAGAAATCAAAAGTTGTTTTGGAGATAAAGTGATTTGGATTTTAGAGGATGAGGCTGGAAGCTAGAGTTTAAGAGGAAAAGTTGTTTTCCGCTTGTAACAAATTCTAGCCTTTTGCTTCTTCTTTGTGACAATCAAAAAACTTTTTCTCTCAAATGCTCCCCAAAATTCTTACCTCTTATCTCTAACTTCTAACCTCTAGCAGGGGTTTTCCCCGCATTGCCTTTCCAAATGCTTGCATTTGGAAAGGCAATCCTAGGAGAGGTATAGAGCGAGAAACGACCTCAAAAGTGAAACCGCTTTGGAGCGGGAAAGAAGTTCTTTAAGGTTTTTCAAAAGTTTTACATAAGCGGACTGCTTTTCAGCTGTTACTGAATACTGTACCCTGTCTGCTGTCAACTGTCAACAGGCGGGGCGCGGGGCGCGCAGCGCCCTGCAATTTTCCCCCTTTCCCTACGGGAAAGGGGGCAGGGGGATAGGGCGAATGAGTGTTATTAAGGAAAATTGCGTTTGAAAAGAACAGCAAATAGAGGGGCTTATGTAAGCGGAGCGGATTTTCTTTCCCGCTCCAAAGTGGTTTCACTCTTTGGGTTGTTCCCCGCTCAAACCCTCTTTTAGGATTGCCTTTTCAAAGCACGGCTTTGAAAAGGCAATGCGGGGAAAACTCTTGTTTTCCCCGCACCTGTTGACAGTTGACAGTGTACGCACTATGCGCTTTGCGCAAAACGCTGTGTACAGTATTCAGTAACAGCCGAAAAGCAATTGCCCCGTCCGCGCCCTTACAACCCTCAATCAACTCACTCGCCCGATTTGCGCGTTCTCCGCTTTTGGTGCCGAACGCGCGTTTAAGTAAAACAGGGGGCGAAGTCACGCTTCCACTTAAAATCAGTCTTTAAAAGGGCGGGTGCAGGGCGCGCAGCGCCCTGCAATTTTCCCCCTTTCCCTACGGGAAAGGGGGTTAGGGGGATAGGGCGAATGAGTGTTATTAAGGAAAATTGCGTTTGAAAAGAACAGCAAATAGAGGGGCTTATGTAAGCGGAGCGGATTTTCTTTCCCGCTCCAAAGTGGTTTCACTCTTTGGGTTGTTCCCCGCTCAAACCCTCTTTTAGGATTGCCTTTTCAAAGCACGGCTTTGAAAAGGCAATGCGGGGAAAACTCTTGTTTTCCCCGCACCCTTTAGCGCCTGCTAACGCGATTGCGGGGGCTTTGCCCCCGCGCCCCCACCAAAGGGCGCAATGCGCCCTTTGGAAACCCAAATACCGCGCCTTACGGCGCGGTCGGATAGCGGAAACGCTGTTTTCCGCTCAAAACTTATTCTTGCCTCTTGCTTCTAGCTTCTTGCCTCTAGCAGGACTCCCTTTTCAAAAAACTTTCGTGCCGCGCCTTACGGCGCGGTTGGATAGCGGAAAAATTGTTCTCCGCTCAATACAACTTTTACTTTACACTGTACACAGCGTTGCACGCGAAGCGTTCAATGCGTATACTGTCAACTGACTACAGGCGCGGTTGGATAGCGGAAACGTTGCTCTCCGCTCGGAACATCTTCTTGCCTCTTGCTTCTAGCTTCTAGCCTCTAGGTGGGAACTACTGTTTCCTCCAAGATCTTTTCAATTATCGCTTTTGAATCAAGGAACGCGCTTTGTCCCGCCGCAAGTATCACCCTATGCGAAAGCACATCCGCCGCTATTATCTTTACATCATCAGGCACCGCGTAATCCCGCCCGTTTATAAGCGCCATTGACTGCGCCGCGCGGAAAAGCGCAATTGTCGCTCTCGGCGAAGCTCCCAGCTTTATCTCCTGCTTCGTTCTCGTCGCTGAAACTATCGAAAGTATATACGACTTCACCGCGTCCGAAACGGATATTTTCCCCGCTTCCTCCCTCAGCTTCATTATCTCGCCAAGCGACATAACAGGCTCAATTCCTATAGTATGGGGCATTTTTTCAAGCATGCTCTTTTCCGCCGAACGGTCGGGATATCCTATCGAAAGACGCATTAAAAAGCGGTCAAGCTGTGCTTCGGGAAGATGATAAGTGCCGTAAGTCTCAATAGGGTTCTGCGTCGCAAGCGTCATAAACGGCACAGGCAGTTTGTGCGTTATTCCGTCAACCGAAATTTGAAGTTCCTCCATTGCTTCAAGAAGCGCCGACTGAACTTTCGGCGACGTCCTGTTTATCTCGTCCGCAAGCAGAAAATTGCACATAGCCGCTCCCGCGCGGTATTCCGAATGTCCGTTCCTGTCTATCATCGTATATCCCACAACGTCCGACGGCATAAGGTCGGGCGTAAACTGTATACGTCCGAATGTTCCCGAAACGGACTTTGCGAGCGTCTGCGCCAGAAGCGTTTTTCCTACTCCCGGAACGTCCTCTATAAGAACATGTCCTCCCGCAAGCATAGCGCAGATAACTTTTACAATTACCTCGCGTTTTCCGATAATTACCTTTTCAATGTTGTCAACAAGTTTTTCAATTTCAGACCGCATAACTCAATCTCCTTTTTCTGTAAGCTCGGCGCGTCTTTCCTCCTGTGAAAAAACACATCCGCAATAATCCTGCCTGTAAAGACCGTATTCTTTTGACAGCTCAACAGACCGCTGATATCCGCCTTTTTTCTTAAAATCGCTCGGAAGAAATTTTACGGGGAATATCTCCGAAAGCTCTTCGCCTATTTCGTTTATTTTTTGCGCATTTTTCAGCGGGCTTATTGATAACGTAGTGCAAAAATAATCGAAATTATACTCCGAGGCATATTTTGCCGCGCGTTCAAGCCTCAGCCTGTAGCAGGCAAAACACCTCTCCCCGCCCTCTTTTATATGCTCCAAGCCTTTGACCGCGGAAAAGAACTCTTTTGAGTCGTATTCGTCAACGGCAAGCGACACGGGATTTTTGGCGGGAAGCGCCTCTATAAGCCGTTTCTGTTCATTTGCACGTTTATAAAATTCCTCTTCGGGATAGATGTTCGGGTTGTAATACAAAACCGTTATCGAAAAATAGTTCGACAAGTATTCAAGACAATAGCTTGAACACGGCGCGCAGCAGCTGTGCAAAAGCAATGTTGGCGTCTTTTCGAGAGAATTTATTATCCCGTCAAGTTTATACTGATAGTTAATTTTCTGCATAAAAATACTCTTTGCTCTTAAATTTCGGGTTTACTATTTAAACTTATCTCTTTGTTCAACTGCGAGCGCGTCGCACCGTTCGTTTTCGGGGTGACCTGCGTGACCTTTTATCCAGCAAAACTCGGTTTTGTGGATTTCGAGCAAGCTAAGCAGTCTGTCCCACAAATCGGGATTAAGGGCGGGTTTTCCGTCGCTTTTTTTCCAGCCTCGGCTTTTCCAGCTCTTAGCCCAGCCTTTTGTTATCCCGTCAACGACGTACTTGCTGTCGGTGGTTATTGTTACGGCGCACGGGTATTTCAGGGCTTCGAGCGCTGTTATTACGCCCATAAGCTCCATTCGGTTGTTGGTGGTGTGAGGTTCGCCGCCGCTCAATTCTTTTTCTCTGCCCTCACAGCGGAGTATTACGCCGTAGCCTCCCGGACCGGGGTTCCCGCTGCAAGCGCCGTCGGTATATGCTTCTACTTTCTTCATTTTGTTATCCTGCCTTGTATGTGCAGTCAGCGCACTTGTTATTTATATTATACAATAATCGGCGTTAGTTGTCAATAGCGCGCAAGGCAAGGGAAGCACAAGGGGGAAAACCTTTTGAAAAAGGTTTTCCCCCTTGAACCCTCTTTCCAAAACTTTTACTTGTCACCGCCTGTTAGGTCGTTTTAAACGGAAAAGTTCTTTGTCGCTCAAAACATCTTCTTGCCTCTTGCTTCTAACTTCTAGCTTCTAGATGATTTTTTCCATCGTGTACTTCTGCACCGACAGCCCCATGCTTTTATAAAACCCTATCGCGCTTTCATTGCCCTCCCAGACATTGAGCGTGACATTATAACAACCGCTGTCCTTTGCAAACTGCAGAACATACTCATAAAGCGCTTTTCCGATATGCTTCCCGCGCAATTCCTCGTCAACGCACAAGTCGTCTATATACACCGTATCATGCTCTTCAAGCGAATTGTCCCCGAAATGCTCCATAACACAAAATGCATATCCCATAACACTGTCATCTTCATCAGTTGCAACAAATATCGGGCGCTCGCTGTCCGCTATAATACCGCGCAGTTCATCTTCCGTATACTTCTTCGAGCCTTTTCTGAACAGGTCGGGACGCTTGTCCGAATGTACCTTGTGCACCTGCAGAAGAAGCTCCGTTATGCGCGGGATATCCTTTATCTCCGCTTTTCTTATCTTGCTTATGTTCATTATTTTATTCCTCAATACTAAATGAATTTTCGCCTATGGTAATTTTTGTTCCCAGAAAGATAGGCACAGCCCCTCCGCTCTTTGCTGTCCTCTCCTCGCCGTTCGGGAGAATATAGCTCCAATCGCTCTCCGAAAGGTTTTTCAGCCCCCAGAGCGCAGGGTTCTTTTTATTCCTGACAACTTCTCCGATAGGCTTTACATTATCATCAAACAATTTCGCACTTTCCGAAAGCAAAATTCCCGATTTCCCGCCTTTAAGCTCCAGCGGTTTTGAGAAGTGATTTTTGCACATGCACACAAGTTTTCCGTTTTCGTCCGTGTCCATTGCGGATAAGAAATTCTGTATACCGCATGAGCAGGAAACAATTTCCCCGCGAAGCCTTTTCAAAAGGTCGAGCCACTGTTTTTCAATAAGACGCTTCTGAGGCTCGCGAAGTCCAACAGTAAACGAAAAAATAAACGCCTCTTTTATGTAATCGGGCATTATCTGCCAGAATTTTATGATATTGTTATGCACACCGCGCACGGGACGGTTTGAGTCGTCAACGGGATCATAAACAAAAACAGGCTCAAAGCCGTAATGCCTGCGCTCGGCTTCTTCGGTAAGGCAAACGCTTTTAAGCACTTTACAGCCCTCTAGCGGATCGCCTCTGAGCAAAAGCCTGAATAAAACTACCGCAAGCGAATATCTGTCGGTATATTTATCGGGAGCTTTTTCGCCTCTGACGGTTTCGGGAGCCATATATCCCGGCTTTCCCGCAATGCCGAGATGTTCGCCGTATGGGGCGATATTGTCACAGTCACAGATAAGAACGTCGCCGTCGGACGGGCGTATGAAAAAACCGCCGTCGTTTATGTCCTGATAGCTTTTACCGCTGTTGTGGAGGGTGCGGAAAGCGGAGGTTATCCGAATGGCCGAATTTACTACGGAGTAAAGACCTTGGAGCTTTACGCGTGCGTTAAGAATATCCGAAAAGGGCTTGTATTCTTCGGGGATAAGGTCCATTAAAAAGCCGAAACTTCCGTCGATATTGTCTGTGAGCATAAGTGGCATGAGGAATGCTCTGTCGGAATTTTTGTCCTCGGTGAGGGCGCGGAGGTTTTCGCGGAATAGACCGGGGCTTTTTAGTTTGTTGGGGAAGTAGATCTTCAGGGCATATTCTTTTCCCGAAAATTCGGCGCGGTAGACGGTGCCTTGACCGCCCGAGCCGAGGATATCGGTAATAGTTGCACGTCCGCCGTGTTCGAGCGGGACAGTAGCGCCTATAGTAAGCATATCTATATCACTCCATGTTTTGATAATATAATGCGGGATTTGTAAAATGCAAGTATACAGTGTACAGTGGACAGTGTACAGCAATGGTATCCGCTTCGCGGATAATATTTAGATTGTTTTAAGTCAATAGGCACACAAGCAAAACATTTACGGTAACGCTCGAAAACGTTTCAATCCGATAACAATCTAATAATGTCCGCGAAGCGGACACCTATTACTGAATACTGTACCCTGTACACTGTCAACTGACTACAACATCTTCCCGCACACTTCCGTTAATTCCGAAAACTCCGCTATCCTGTCGGTCTCGCGTGATGTTGCACCGAAGCCGTAGCTTGCGTGAATAAACGGCACTCCTGCGCTGTCCGCCGCGTCAAGGTCGCCTTGGGTGTCGCCGACATAGACTGCGCAAGGCACATTATTTCGCTTTAAAACAAGCGTTATGTTCTCGCCCTTTGAAAGCCCTGTCTTTCCGAAGCTCTCAAAGTCGCGGAAAATGCCCGAGCCTAACTGCCTGAGAAACAGCTGTATATAGCCGTCCTGACAGTTGCTCACTATCATAAGCGCGTATTTTTCCGAAAGCTCTTCGAGCGTCTCGGAAAGCCTAGGATATAAAACGGGCTTGTGTGCTGAAAGATATTCAAGCTCAAAATCCATGCATTCGAGCATTATTTTCTTTCGGACGTTTTCTTCAATTTCGGGCATCATAAGCCGAGCTATCTCGTCCATCTGCTTTCCCATTAAACCGCGCATTTCGGCAACGCTTATCACTTTTCCGCGCGTTTCGGGGTGCTTGTCCAGAATTACGTTCCACGAGCCTGCGACCTGCTCGGAGCTGTCCCAGAGCGTGCCGTCAAGGTCAAAAACAACAGCGTTCATCAGAACCCGCCGCCCGAAAGGCTCTCAAAGTTCTCTTCTGCGGAGGTCTCCGCGGCGTTTCCGCACCATTCGCAGACCGTTTCGCTCTCGCCGTTCCAGCAGGTTGTCTTCCCGCACTCGCTGCACTGGAAAAAGCCCTTTGCCCCGCAGTACGGGCAAGAGGGGTATTCCGTCGTTACATAAACGTTCCCCGAAATTTCCGTGTCGCCGAACTTTTCGCGCGAAGCCGTATGCTCGGACACTTTAAACGCCCATGTCGCATACCATGCCTCGTCATTGCGCTGTTCAGCGCGAATGCCGAAAAGCCCGTGCGTCTTTCTGCACTTTGTAAGTATTACAGCCGCTTTCATGTAGTTATCCTCCCGTTTTTTGGTTTTCATAAGTGGTTATGTTAAAAAAGGTTTTTTGTTGATCACACGATCTACAGTGTACAGGGTACGCATTGAACGCTTCGCGTACAACGCTGTGTACAGTATTCAGTAGTATGTGTCCGCCTTACGGCGGATATTATTGGATTGTTATCGGACTGAAACGTTTTGAAATGTAGGCTCGTGTGCCTATTGACTTAAAACAATCTAAATATTATCCGCGAAGCGGATACCATTGCTGTACACTGTCCACTGTACATTGTATACTTGCAACTCCGTATGACTGAAAAAATAACGCTTCCTTTACTTCAACTTCTCCAGAATTCTCAACGCTTCCTCATGTCCCGCCGCCGCGGCAAGGGAAAAATACTCCCGCGCCTTTTCTATGTCTTTCTGGACATAAACTCCTTTTAAGTACATTACTCCCAAGTTGTATCGGGCAATGTCCGAATTTCCGTCAGCCGCCATTTTGAAATACCTGAACGCCTCGGCAGGATCTTTCGCCGTGCCGTTTCCCGTGTACAGGCATTTTCCGTAGGAACACTGCGCCTGGACGTGTCCGAGGTCTGCGGCGCGCTTGTAGTAGCCTGCCGCGCCGACGGGATCGTTGTCCGCGAGGCACCTGCGCGCGTTCTGATACAGTATCTCTCCGCTGTTTATTGCCATATCGGGAACTTCAAGCCCTGCCGTTTCCGAATACAGCCCGCTTTCAGCGATATGCCTCCTCCATTTTTCGGCAGCGCTCCTGTCGCGGTCTACATAAATTCCCTTTTCATAACACTTTGCGATAAGCTCGGCGGCTTCTTTACAGCCATGCTCCGCGGCTTTCATAAAGTGTTCGTATGCTTTATGCTCGTCATGCTCGCAGGCAATGCCCTCGGTATAAAAATAGCCTATGAAATAATCAGCCTGAGGTATGCCCTTTTCGGCGGCTTTCAAAAACCATTCCCGCGCTTTTTGAGCGTCAGGCTCGCCGCCGCGCCCCTCCAGCCTGTAAATTCCCGCATAATAAGCCGCCTCGGCATGACCTTGAAAAGCAGAGGCTTCAAACCGAAAAAGCGCCTTTTCATATTCTCCGAGCGCGTCCGAATGCCGTGCGAGGGCGTATTGCTCGCCCGCGTCGGTTATGCCCGAAGAGCCCGTTTCTTTAAGCATTGACAGCGTTTTGCCATCAAGAGTGAACTTGCACCCGACCGCTTTTCCGACTACGCTGATTATGTTTATGGCAATATCCGCGCTTACGCCTATTTCATTGTGCAAGACTCTTATTTGCTTTTCGGCTTCGGCGCGGCGAATTTCCGAAGCATTTTTGCGGACGGAATAAAGTTTTTGCACACAGCCGAAGCATTCCGCGGCGGCAAGCTGTTTTCTAAATGCGTCCTCTTTCGGGAAAATATCGGCGAAGAGCGCGTTTGCTCTGCGCTTGTCAAGAAGCGCCTCCGTGCCGAATTTATCCGCAATAAAGCACAGCATGCCGTCAAAACCCGAAACTGCGTTTCCGTCGGGAGTGTGAACAGTACCGCAAAACTTACAGCAATATCCCGAAATATTCCTGCCGCAGCGCTTGCAGATCATTTTCATCACTCCCCCGTTCTTTATAAATCATTTCACAATATATTGTACCACAGATTTAAAAAAATGTCAACGAATTTTAAAGTTTAACTGTTGACAAAACCGAAGATTTGTGATAAAATGGAAAATGACGGAAAAGGTCAATAACACAGGACTGTAGAAAAAGTCAGATCTCGGACTTTGTATACAGCCTGAGAACATTTTTTAGGAGGATTTTTTATTATGAAAACTACATGGAGAAGAATTTTTTATGTTGTAATGATAGTAAACTTTCTTGTAGGCATTACGCTCACTATAATCAACACCGTAAACACAAAGTATTTCCCCACATTCCTGAGCGGATTTATGGAGACGGTGCTTACGACGGCGTTCTTTTCGCTTATAATCGAGCATTTCCGCAACGTTGAAAAGGGAATAGACAGCGCGAACCGCAGAGCTTCGGGACAGCCCCAGCTCCCCGACAGCGCTTATTCCAGCACTCCCGAATTCATTCGCAAGTTTTTTGCAAGCCAGGCGGGAACTTCCCAGCCCAATAACAGCCAGTCTGCTCCCCGCCCCGCACAGCCAGCACAGCCAGCACAGCCCGTTCAGCCTGCCGCAGACACATGGACATGCAGCTGCGGAACAGTAAACGCAGGCGCCGCAAAGTTCTGCAAGAGCTGCGGTAAGCCGAAGCAATAAGCAGTATACAGGGTATAGTGTACAGTAAAAGGTGTCCGCCTTTCGGCGGACATTTTTTTGATTGTTTTTAAATCAAAAGTTTTCCCTCTCAATACAAATCATTGAGAGGGATGTTTTGTTGACTATTATTCATCAATTACCGTTTCTTCTGTGGCACTGTCAATATCATCAGCCGTTGCATCTTTCGCTATATCGTCGAAATTCAAAAGATCTTTTGCAGCGTCTGCGGTCATATTATTGTCGGTGTCCGAAGTTGTTGTTGCAAGAGGCGTTGAACGCAGGTTCTTCTTTAGCCGTGAGCAAGACGGTGCAAAGGTTGCGAGAGTAAGTCCTCCGTTTACAACTCCGCCTACTATCGGAACGGCTTTTGAAACACCTTTTGCGAAGATCTCTTTTGTCATGTGAATGCCTATAGTAGTCGCAACCTTTTTTACAATAGGATAAATAACGCCCTTTGTCAGCGCCTTATGAACAAGGCTTTTAGCGACTTTTTGAGAAAACGCCGCAGCTACTTTCTGAACGGCTTGGTGTGCGGCATTGACGCCAAAAGCGACGCCTATCTGGAGAATAAGCAGATTGAGTGTTTCGTCGTTTATATTCCCGCCCTCTGCGCGTACATCAAACTGCGGCCAGCCGTAAATGTATGCGGTCTTTTGAAGAACTCTCAGCAAATGCCCGAAATATTGTATAACATCTGCCGGAACTGTAGCCGCCACTGCCGCGCCGCCCGGAATTCCTGCAACAACGGCAGTAGCTGTCGTCTGCGTTGATTCGACTTTTACGGCGCTGTTTGCTATCCTATCCGCAAGTTTAAGCGGAATACCTGCTTGCGCCGGAGTTGTGTCAATGGCTTTTTGGACTTGTTCTTCGGAATAGTACTTAGACAGCTCGTTTCTTAAATATTGTTCGCGGTCAATGTATATCAGCGGCATGCTCATAACGTGCGCGATAATGTTCGGAAGATTATCGGCAACGGCGTCCTGCATATCTTCTATTTTAGTCTTTGTCTTTTGCTGAACATTTACAAATGTATCCTTGACATTTTTCGGCAATTGCTTTAATCCCATTTCATCTTACCTCCTGTTTCCTTTTATGATCTTGAAGCACCCGATGTTTTTGCTTTTTGGTTTGCAATGATAAGCAGAACTGCTCCCGCGATCGTAACAGCCGCGCCTATAAAGAAGAAGTAATTTCCGAACCCCCATTCATACATACTGTTTTCGATCATTCCCCTGTCCTTAAAATCAAACCTCATTATAAAAACAACCATCAATGTCAGAACGTCGAAAACCGCCAGAGGAATACCTTTTTTCAGAAGCGCAAATATTGCACAAAGCAATGTGAAAACAGCATACAGACAAAACAAGACGATACAGATAACAGAGATCGTTTGGTTTTGACCTGAATAATTTGACGCTCCGTAAGCGTAGATCTTAAAAAATTCAAGCAGAGAAATATCGGCTGCCTCGCCGTTTGTCATACCGATCTCTTCGGAATACATTCTATCGGCGTTGTTTGTCAGAAATTCCCTGTATTCTTCTTTTGCCGCCGCGAACGGCAGAAAGAACGCCGCTGCAAGCAAAATCACGCCAAGCAGTGCTATGACCATAAAAACTATCCGATTTGTTTTACCTTTGCCCATAATTATTTTTCCTTTCCGTTGGTATTTCCAAACCAACTCCCATAAAATAAAAAAAATGCGCAGCCGAAGCTGCGCACCGAAAAATGCAAAGCTCCGATCGCTGCGACGCAATTTCTTTCCAAAGTATACGGAAATAGAGCATGCACTTTTACCTATAGGCAAAGTGTATACTTTGGAAAATATGAAATTACGTCGCAATTGCATTATATCATAATTGTAAATTCTTGTCAATAGTTTTAAAGAAAAGAGCGTACAAAACCTAATGGTCTTGTACGCTCTTATAGTTCCGACACAATCTAAATAATGTCCGCGAAGTGGACACCAGCTTGTATAAAAACCTATATGTGGTTCTTTTCAAACGTTGTTTTTCTAAATTACGCTCATTCGCCCTATCCTGCTAGAGGTAAGAAGTTAGAGGTAAGAGGTAAGAAATCATAGGTGTTTTGGCGATAAAGTCGTTTGAAATTCAAAGAAAGAAGTAAGAGGTAAGAGTTTAGATTAAAACGTAATTTGCTGATAAAGAAGTAAGATGTTAGGAATGAGCGAACAACCGTTCGGCACAAACTCTAACCTCTTACTTCTAACCTCTAACCTCTAGATGTCTGACCTTTACAAAAAAGATTTTCTTGGTCGAGCCAAAAGAAATCGCCCCGCAACAACATGCGGGACGTACCGGGTGCAGGGCTTGCCCTGCTGGCGTCGCTGAGGGGATTCGAACCTCCGACCTACCGCTTAGGAGGCGGTCGCTCTATCCTGCTGAGCTACAGCGACATTGTTAATATTTTAACACTTTTAGGAGCGTTTTTCAATAGCTTGTTGAGATTTTGTGAAAAACTGCCAAAAACCTATTGTGAAATTATATCAGGCTGTATAAAATCCAAACCCGAACCGTAATGAAAACCCCCTATTCGCGCATTATAAGCCTGCGGAGGAAAACACTGCCGAATATAAAAAATTAACATCAAAACTAATAATTCACATTTTATGTAAATTTTGCATATAATTTTCCGGATATTATTGTTTATTTTTAACCTTGACGAACAGCTTTTAAAAATGTTATTATAAAAATAACTAAGTATGGCTTTAATTTTAAAATGGAGGAAAATATATTATGAAAAAGTTTATTGCTTTCGGTGCGGCGGCTTCGGTTTTCGCTATGTCGGCTGTTGTTGCAGGAGCGGAATCGGCATTAGTACAGACCGCACTGAGTATAAAATTACAGGGAGGCTCTTTAGAGGACGTTGAAAAGGGCGACCAGATAACTGTTGTTGTTTACGCCGATAATGAGGGAGAAACAATGGCGTCATTCGGCATAGAGACTAACGGAGTTGAAATGGTCGGAACTCCTACTGCATCTACCGCTTTACAATCCCTTGGTGATAACGAAAAAGAATTTACTTATTTGTTGACCGGTGAGGGTGCTAAGTTTAAAAAGGGTGATACTGTCTGCACAATTATATTTAAGGTGTTGGATCCCTCTGCAGTATCTATAAAGCTGGTTCCCGAAGATGGTGTTTCCGTTGCAGGCGCAAACGTTGAACTTAAAGGTTCTGTTACGACCGGCGGTGATTCGGAGAGCAGTGATTCAGGTGACGACAGTGAAACCGAATCAAGCAGCTCTTCATCTTCGAGCAGCTCTTCATCTTCAAGCAGTGAGTCTTCTTCAAGTAGTTCTTCATCTTCAAGCAGTGAGTCTTCTTCAAGTAGTTCCTCATCTTCAAGCAGTGAGTCTTCTTCAAGTAGTTCCTCATCTTCAAGCAGTGAGTCTTCTTCGAGTAGCTCTTCATCTTCAAGTAGCTCTTCATCTTCAAGTAGCTCCTCATCTTCAACTAAGCCTGCTTCAAGTAGCTCCTCATCTTCAACCAAGCCTGCTTCAAGCAGTTCCTCATCTTCAACCAAGCCCGCTTCATCAAGCAAACCTGCTTCAACAAGCAAGCCTGCTTCATCAAGCAAACCTGCTTCAACAAGCAAGCCTGCTTCAAGCTCGAACAGCGGTACAGGTGCCGGCTCCGAAAGCAAGGATCCCGGAAATGTTGACACGGGCATAGGATTTATACTTGCTCCTGCGGTTCTTGCGGGCGCGGCTGTAATAATCTCTAGGAAGAGAAAGTAATTTTTGACTTTGATATATTAGCCTCTAGACCACCCCGATCTTGTCGGGGTGGTTTTTTCGGCGGACAGCGGAAGCGGGAAAGACATTTAGCTCCGCTTGTACAAAAAATGTGATTCTTTTAAACGCTGTTTTTCTAAATAATGTTTACTCGCCCTGTTGACATTTGACAGTGTACAGTGTACAGTAATCAGTAACAGCAGAAAGGCAATTGCCCGCCCGATTTGCGCGTTTTCTGCCTTAGGCGTCGAACGTGCATTTAAGGGAAACGGGGCGAGC
>CANQVE010000041.1 GCA_947627205.1 uncultured Clostridia bacterium
TTTTGAAAGGGGAGTCCAGAGGGGAAAAATTTTTTTCAAAAAATTTTTCCCCTCTGGTCGCGGCGAAGCCGCGAAACTGCGCTAGCTAGGCGCTAAAGGGTGCGGGGAAAACAAGAGTTTTCCCCGCATTGCCGTTTCAAATGCAAGCATTTGAAACGGCAATCTTACAAAGATGTTTTGAACGAGGGAGTGCGTTAAGAATGAATAACCTCAAAGCGAGGAAGCAAATTCGCTGTTTAATTTATGGTTTCGATTTATAGGAGCACAGCCGCAAAAAGGTTCGATTATTTATTACTTTTGAAAAACCTTAACGCTCTTTCTTTCACGCTCAAATGTAAATTCATTTTTATGGTGGTTTAACGCTCAAAACATCTTTGTAGGATTGAGATTTTCAAAATTATGATTTTGAAAATCTCAATGTGGGGAAAACTCTTGTTTTCCCCACACCCTTTAGCGTCTTTTTGCCGTTATTGAGGGAAAACTTTTTTGAAAAAAAGTTTTCCCTCAAACTCCCTTTCAAAAAACTTTCGTGCGACGCCCGTTAGGTCGTTTGAAAATTTAAAGTGCTTTTCCGCTCAAAACTTATTCTTGCCTCTTGCTTCCAGCCTCTAGCTTCTAGATTCTACACCCCCTGTTTATATATCCTCATCTCAAAAACCGCTCCGCCGTTTCTTCCGTTTTTAACGGTCAAAGTTCCGTTCTGCGAGGCGGCTATTTTTTTCGCAAACGCCAGCCCTATCCCATAGCCCTTGCTTGAAAATCCTTTACCTCGGTAAAACCTCTCGAAAACGCGCGACAGCTCCTCTTCGGGAATACCTGCGCCCGTGTCGGATATAACTATCTCGGTGTAGATGTTGTTTTCCTGCGCGGAAATTTTTATCGCACCGCCCTCGGGAGTATGCTCCATACAGTTTTTGAGAATGTTTTCCAGCGCTTCGGTCATATACATCTTGTCCGCAAAAACCCCCGCGCCCTCGCTTATCTCCTGCGACAAGGCTATGTCTTTAAGCTCAATTGCAATCGACAGCGGTATTATTGCATTATTGACAATTTCAGATACCGCTGCGCGCTCTTTCTTGAATGTAACAGCTCCCGCGTCAAGCCTCGAAATACTGAGAAGCGTTTCAAGAAGCCATTGCATTTTCGACAGCAGCGTGAACATATTTGAAATATGCTCCTCGCGCTCTTTCTGAGACTGTTCTCCGCGCATCGTTCCGAGAATAACAAGTATCGTCGTAAGCGGTGTTCTCAGCTGGTGTGAAATGTCCTCCAGCGATTCCTTTAAGATCAGCTTCTCGGACTTTAGCGCATTGTTCTGCTCTCTTAGTTTTATCGTCATCTTGTGTATCTCCGAGGACAGTATCCCAAGTTCTCCCTCTTTAAATTCCTCTAAAGAAATTTCCTCGTTGTTGTGGAGTATCAAGTCTATCTTGTCGCAAAGCCTCGACAGTTTTTTCCTGCGCTTTGAAAATACTATTGTCTGTGCAATAATTGTCGCCGCCGCGAAAATGAATAAAACCACCGCCGACTTCGGCTCATAATAAGCGCATACGGCAATTCCCGCCGCACCAAGACAGCCCTCTAAAATAAGAAGTACTTTTTCGTCCGCACATATCTTGTTCATTCGTCCACCGCCTTATATCCAAGACCTCTTATTGTTTTCAGTATCTGCGGGTTTGCGGGATCGTCCTCTATCTTGTCGCGAAGTCTTTTAATGTAGACATTCAGCGTGCTGTCGCCGACAAATTCCCCCGAAAACGTCCAAAGCTCGTCCATTATTTTCTCCCTCGAAAGCAGTATTCCCTTGTTTGTAAAGAAAAGCACAAGCAGTCTGTATTCGAGTGCTGACAGAAATATCTCGCGGTTGTTTTTTCGGCAAACTCCGCGCGATGTGTCAATAATAACGTTCGAGCATTGTAACAGCGGTTGTGATGCGTGTTTTCTTATTGCATTTTTTATCCTTGCGACAAGCTCCCTCGGTCTGAAAGGTTTTCCTATATAGTCGTCAGCGCCGACTTCAAATCCCATGACCGTGCAGGTCTCGTCCGCCGAAGCTGTAAGAAAGATAACGGGAGTATCGCTTTGGGATTTTATCTTCGAGCATATCGAAAAACCGTTTCCGTCGTCAAGCGATAAATCAAGCAGAACACACTCAAAATTTTCTTTTTCAAAAAGCTCTATCCCGTCCGTCATTCCGAGCGCGTGCGCTACTGAAAATCCCTCGCTCTCCAAAAATCCCGAAAGGCTTTTCGCAAGCGATATATCATCTTCTATAAGTAAGATATTACGCATAATTAAAACTCCTTTTTATATCCTGTAGATATTATAACAAATATCATTGTGGCTTGCAATAAAAATTTCAAATATTACAAAATTGTAATGAAAAAGTAACGCAATAGTTATAATTATGTGTTATGATAAATAAAAAAGGAGGAACACTTCATGGAACTATTACAGATAGAAAATCTCTCTAAAGTCTACGGCAAAGGCGAAAACGCCGTAAAAGCCCTCGACAATGTTTCCTTTTCCGTTCCCAAAGGGCAGATGCTTGCGGTCATAGGCGCTTCGGGTTCGGGAAAATCTACGCTTTTGCACATTATCGGCGGTGTAGACAGACCGACCTCGGGAAAAGTTTTTCTCGACGGTCAGGACGTTTTTAAACAGAACAACACAAATCTCGCTATCTTCCGCAGACGTCAGGTAGGGCTTATATACCAGTTCTACAACCTTATCCCCGTTTTAAATGCAGAGGAGAATATAACTCTCCCCATGATAATGGACGGCAGAAAGCCCGACGCCGAACACGTCAAAAAGCTCCTTATGTCGCTCGACCTTTACGAGCGCAGACATCATCTCCCGTCACAGCTTTCGGGCGGTCAGCAGCAGCGCGTTTCCATCGCCCGAGCGCTGTTCAACTCTCCCGCGGTAATTCTTGCGGACGAGCCGACGGGAAACCTCGACAGCAAGAACAGCATGGAAATAGTCGAGCTTTTGAGAAAGTCCAACAAAGAGCTTAAACAGACCATGATTATAATAACCCACGACGAAAAAATAGCTCTCCGCTGCGACAGGATAATTACGCTTTCCGATGGCAGTATAGTGCGCGATGTAAATAACTGAGGAGGCGGGAATATGTTTACGGGAAGACTTGCCCTGCGTTATTTAAAGGAGCAGAAGCGCCACAGCGTTTTGACTATATGCAGTATAACTGCGGCAGTTATGTTTATAACAATGCTCCTTATACTCGTCAGCAGCGCCATTGAGACCTTTTATAACTACCGCTATATTCAGACTCCTTATCATGTAGAAATCAATATAACAATGGAAGAAGATGATTATAAAGGATATATCGAAAACTTCAAAAAAGATTTCACCGAAAATTACGGCACGGTAACCGAAGAACGCCATAAATACAGAGAAGACGCACCCGAAGTGGTTTATCTTTATTGCTTTTACGAAAAGCCTCTTCCGATAGGTGTGAGATATGTGCGTGAAAATGCAAGAGAGGTTCTGATAAATGCGGGATTTCCTTATGGAATAATAGATACAGATATCAAAATTCATACCACTCGCCTCGGAGACTTCAAGCCCATAGACGACTTTGGCAGAGCTAAGATGCTTGGGGCTGTGGCGCTTTTATATGTCGGCATAGTGCTTGTTGTTATTGCTTTAAGACTTCTTATAGACACGGCTTTTGAAATATCCTCAAAGGAGCGCGAAAAACAGTTCGGCGTTTTACAGTCTATAGGCGCAACTCCCCGCCAGATAACAAAGATAATCACCATAGAGGGAATAACGCTCTCCGTCATAGGCGTTCCGATCGGTTTGCTTTTGGGAATATCGGGAGCTTATATTGTTTTTAAAATAGTCGAGCTTAACAAAATCGCCGAGGCGTTTGTTTCTCCCGATTTTGCAAGGCAGACGCTTGAATTCAGCATAAACCCTTGGTTCTTGCTCCTTGCGGCAGTAACGGGATTTGTGTGGGTATTGCTTTCGGCATACGGCACGGGCAGAAGATGTATAAAAAAATCGCCCATACAGGCTATGAACTCCCGCGGTGAAAAAGTAACGCTCCCCAAAAGGCGCGGTATTATTGATAAACTGTTTGTAAAAATATTCGGCTGGGAGGGCGAGCTTGCCGCAAGAAACAACCGCCGCAGCCCCAAGCGCTTTATTGTTTCGGTCGTTTCGCTTACTGTTTCAATAACGCTTTTCGCCTCCGTTTCAACAGCCGTTACTATTATAAACGATTATGTAGACAGAAATGTAAGTACAGGTCCCGAATTTTCTTTTCAGCCTGAGAGGGCTACGATGCTTGCAGACCAGAACGGCGAACAGCATATATTTTATGAAGATGTAGGCACATTTTCGTATAAGGCAGCCGAAGAACGCCTGAACGAAAGCGGAATGTTTAAAGAGCCTATGGTGTATGTTTCTGTCCCTATGACAGTTGAGGGATACGATCAATATTTAGATATCGCTTATGTAAATAAGGCATTGTATGATTATATATTTGATCGTTTTTATGACGAAGTCAATGTAGACGGAGTGCATTTAGACGCAGTAGAAAAGCCTATGTCATACGAGGAGCTTACAAAAACGAACTCTTATATTATTGACGATACCTACAATAATTATAAATTATCTTCGGGAATTTCCTCGGACAAATTAACCTTGACGAAAATAGATCTTGATATGGTAGATTATATCGAATATATAAAGCCCGAATACAGAGACCTTTATGAAAAGGTAACAATAGAGGGCGCAGAACCTGCCATGCGATATTACCAATATAACAATACAGAGGATATTACATTCAATATCGCAAGTGTTATAGATAACAGAAAATATAATGTTGATAACGGTCATAATGTCGGTTGGGTTTTGGGTTATGATCTTATAGGCTCTCTCGATGCTTATGAAAACGGCGAATGTTTTAAGATTGACCAAAAACTTAAAATGAGCAGTTATTATTCTCCCATATCATCACTGATATGCGACCTTAAAAACCCCGATGATTACGGAAAAGTCGAGGATTTCTTCTGTGATAATCAAGACGTATTTTTAGGCTATCGTGACGATTATGCACAACAGCGACGGACAAAGGCTTTACTGTCGGGAGTAAATATCGGCTCTACAACGCTTATAATAATGTTTGCGCTGGTGGCTCTGATAAATATGGTAAACGTACTTTCTACGGGCATTATAAACCGCCGAAGCGAAATTGCCTCACTGCAGAGCATAGGAATGAGCGAAAAACAATTGAACAAGATGACCGTCCTCGAATGTCTGCAATATGTGTTCATTTCGGGAATTGTCGCCATAGTGCTTAGTGAAATAGTCATAGGCGGCTCGGTGGCGATCTTTTCGGTTTTAGGATATGAAGCCGTAAAAAATATACTCGGATATAATATTGCAGGTGCGTTCCTGCTCCCTGTTTTGAGAGTGCTTTTGTCGATAATACCCGCGTTCGCGGCGGCGCTCATCGCCTCGTTTATCCCGCTTTATCGGCTGAGAAAGCAGTCGCTGGTTGAACAAATAAGAAGTATAGAATAATACATTAACGTATATAAAAAATAAGAGGTAAGAAATGAGCGAACATCTTTTCGCACAAATTCTTACCTCTTACCTCTAATTTCTTACCTCTAGAAGGGGAAGGGGGAGAGTCGCGGGGACTTCGTCCCCGCAACCCCTGTTGTTAGTTGACAGTAAACAGGGTACGCAATATGCGCTACGCGCATAACGCTGTATGCAGTAACACTCGAAAGGCTGCACGCTGAATATAACGTATATAAAAAATAAGAGGTAAGAAATGAGCGAACATCTTTTCGCACAAATTCTTACCTCTTACCTCTAATTTCTTACCTCTAAAAGCGCGCAATTCTTTGTTCTATACAAGTCCTCGGTCAACTCTGAACCTCTTTGCAACCTTTGAAACAAATTTGTTTTCTTCTATAAAAAACCGCCAAAAATACTCGCTGCATTCCTCCGCATAATCAATATTTATCCTCGGAGAAACGCGTATAAGGTCTTTCGGTATGTCCTTATAATTTTCAATATACAGTTCGCTTTCCGTAAGGTCAAGCCCATAACAGCTCTTGTCAATTGCGAGAGCCGTACACAGCTTTCCCGGCCCGCTGCAAAGCTCGGAAATTTTTTCGGTGTTCCTGCGTTTTTTCATAAGCTCTATACCGTCCAAAGGCTCTATTGCCCGTATAAAAACGCATTCGGGCTTGTCTTTTTCGTTTGCTGTCACATTAAAACAGTTGTACATTCCGTAGATTGAATAGACATACGAAAACCCGCCCTCGCCGAACATTATTTCCGTCCGTGCGGTACGTCTGTTTTTGTATGCATGAGAGCCTTTGTCGTCTGCTCCGCAGTATGCTTCGACCTCTGCGATCATTCCCGAGCAAACGCCGTCTTTGGTTTTATGCACCAGCTTTTTTCCGAGCAATTCGGGCGCAAGCATAAGCGCGCTTTTCATATAAAATTCACGGTCGGGTATGCTCATTTTTCGCTCCTGTTCACCTGTTCACTTATACTATTTCGGCGTTTTCGTCTATTTGATAATCAAAGAAATCGAAATCCGCAGTCTTTTCTCTGAACATAAGATCCGCGCACCCGATACCTACAAACGTTCCAGTATAGCTCCCGAAGCCTACATAATCGTCCGACAGCTTTGTAAGGTCAAAAACGTTCCCTATCCTGCTATAATTTTCCCCGTCATAGCCGTATTCAAAATAAAACGTTTTCCCTTTTAGGACGGCTCTGAGGTATACCTCGCGATTTTCTGCGGGAGTTCTTGCGTCTAAAAATTCGGTCTTTTCTCCGTGTTCAAGTTTTGTTATTCCGAGAGCAGGGGAACTTAAAGTTTCGCTGTAATACTTCCGCAGATAGACAAAATTTTGCTCGTTGTAGTATATAAGAAGTCCCGCCGAGTGTTTGTATATTTCCGGAGTAAAATCGAGCTTTGTCGTTATCGTTCCGTAAACGCCCGTCAGCTTTCTTGCAATAATTGACGCGCTGTTTACCGAGCAGAACGATTCCCCTCCGCGAAGCCTTAAATACCCCTTGCGAGATCTAAGGTCGGCAATTTCCGACGGCATAACGCGCGGAGAATAAAAATGCTTTCCAAGCTCGTCCCCGTCAAAGTCGTCAAGCTCATTTGCCGGCGTTAAAACCGCTTCTTCAAGCTCGGGTTCTTTTACAAATTCATCGGGAAGTTTCCCGCCGACTTTTCTGAGCCAGCCGTCCTCCGTCCAATACATCTTTTCGATAGCCGTTTCGCGTCCAAGCGTACAGCGAAGTTCGGGGAAGAACGGCCTTGAACATAAGTGCATAAGATAAGTTTCGCCGTTCGGCAAATCAACATAGCTTCCGTGTCCCGCTTTTTGCAGTTTAACATCGGGATTAAAGCACGAGGCAACCACATGGTCAACACTGCGGATAAAATTTTTGGGGTAAGAAGTCAGAATAGGGTTTTCGGGATCAGGCTCATACGGACCGAAAAGCTCACGGCTCCTCGCCGTTGTAACGCTGTGCCCGTAGCCCGTTCCGCCCTCCGCGCACATAAGATAATAAAAGCCGTTTTTCTTTGTTATGTGAGGGGCTTCAAGACAGCCGCGCTCTGTCGCGCCGTAGTATACTCGCTTCGGAAAACCGAGCGGTTTTAATGTCTTGCTGTCAATTTCGCATATACAGATACCGCCGGGCTTTTCATAGCCCTCGCGCGTTTCCCAGTCGATAGAGCAGACGTATTTTCTCCCGTCGCCGTCATGAAACAGCGACGCGTCAAATCCCGCCGAATGAACATAAACGGGCTTCGACCATTCGCCCGTTATTTCGTCAGCAGTCATAATGAAATTCGAGCAGTCGTGATAACGCGCGGCTGTAGAATACATACACCCGAAAAGCAGGTAGAATTTATTGTCATTTTCACAATAGGAAAGGCACGGCGCCCATATCCCTTTTCCCGACGGCAGTTTTCTTAAATCTATTTCTGAATAATCGTTGATAACATTTGCTATAAGCTCCCAGTTTTTCAGATCTCTTGAATGATACACGGGAACGGCGGGGAACCATTCAAAAGACGACACCGCGCAGTAATAGTCGTCTCCCTTTCTGCATATACAAGGATCGGGAGCGCAGCCCTTTATCACAGGATTTTTTATCATAATCATAACTCCTATTTGAATTACAGTCAAATTACAGGCTGTTGAAAAGCCTCAAAACGGCTTTATCGACAGCCTGTTATCGTTAATGCTTATTTCTTGAGAAGTTCCTTTAGGCGTTCCATAGCCTCTGATGTTTTTTCATGAGTGCTGAAAGCCGTCAGTCTGAACCAATTCGCGCCGTTCTTTCCGAAGCCCGCGCCCGGAGTTCCTACAACCTGAATTTCATTCAGCAGCATATCGAAGAAATCCCAGCTGTCCATTCCGTTCGGACATTTAAGCCAGATGTACGGGGAGTTCACACCGCCCGTGTATTTAATTCCGAGCTCGTCGCAGGTGCTTCCGATAATACGCGCGTTCTCCTGATAATACTTTATGTTTTCACGGCATTGTTTCTGACCTTGGGGAGTGAATACCGCCTCTGCCGCGCGCTGTACGGGATAAGAAACGCCGTTGAATTTGCTTCCCTGCCTGCGCCCCCATATCTCGCAAAGCCTTACGTCGTTGCCCTTGCTGTCTTTCTGTATAAGGTCGTTGGGAACGACCGTATATCCGCAGCGCGTTCCCGTAAAACTCGCCGTCTTTGAGAGCGAGCATATTTCAATCGCGCACTTTTTCGCATTCTCAATGCAGAAAATCGAGCGCGGAACATTGTCCTCGGTTATAAACGCCTCGTATGCCGCGTCATAAATAATAACGGCATTGTTTTCGAGCGCATAGTCAACCCATTCTTTGAGCTGTTCTGTGGTATAGACAGAGCCTGTGGGATTGTTCGGAGAGCAGAGGTAGATAAGGTCGGCATGAACGCTCTTGTCTGGCATTGCCGCAAAGCCGTTCTCCTCGGTAGAATTTGCAAATATAACGCTGTTTCCGTTCATAATGTTCGAGTCAACATAAACGGGATACGCGGGATCTGTTACAAGTACAACATTACCGCTTCCGAAAATGTCGATTATGTTTCCGCAGTCCGATTTTGCGCCGTCCGAAATGCGTATCTCATCGGGAGAAACATCAGCGCCGAAGCTCTTGTAATATCCCGAAACCGCCTCGCGCAGAAAGTCATATCCCGCACCGCTGTCCTCATAGCCTCTGAACGTTTCTTTAACGCCCATCTCTCGGCTCGCCTTTACCATTGCTTCAACGACAACGGGAGCAAGCGGTAGCGTAACGTCGCCTATTCCCATTCTGATGAGCCTTTTTGCCTTTTCGGGATTTTGCTCGGAATACGCTTTTATGCGTTTTGCAATTTCAATAAACAGATAGTTTTTCTTGAGATTGCCGAAATTTTCATTTAGCTTTGCCATTTTTGTTCTTCCTTTCAGAATAATTTATTTCCAATATTATTAAATCACATTTTTACCGATTTGTCAAGATTAACGAAATATTTTTTAGGAATAATATTTTTCAAAAATCCTATTGAATATCATTCGCAAAAACTATAAAATTGAGAATTATTTAACACAAAAACAGTTAGTGAACAAAACAAAGAAAAAAATGTACGGAATTATTCTCAAAATCTGGTTAAAATATACAAAAAACATTATTATAACCTTACTTTTTAAAAAATTCCCTTGTAAAATATTCAAGTATTATGATATAATACAAATGTATGAGTGTGCCATGCGCCTCGTATGAATAAATAACGAATTTTATACATAAAGATATATTCTTTTTTTAGATATTATTTAGATATAAAAGTCATGCCTTTAAAAGAGGCAGGGGGAAGTTTACTTTGGAAAAATATATTATAAAGGGCGGAAAGAAACTTTCGGGGGAAGTTGTCATAAGCGGCGCGAAGAATGCCGTTGTTGCCATTCTTCCTGCGGTAATTCTTTCAGACGAGCCTTGTGTTATAGAAAATATACCCGGCATAAGCGACGTTTCCATTACACTGCAGATAATGTCGGAAATGGGCGCAAAGATCCGTATGATAAATAAAACTTCCGTTGAGATCGATCCTCGCGGAATTATGAATGTTCCTATTCCTTATGAAAAAGCAAAGCGCATGCGTGCGACGACTTATTTTCTCGGAACGCTTCTCGGGCGCTTCCACAGCGCGCACGTTTCCATGCCCGGCGGCTGTAATCTCGGCGACAGACCGATAGACCAGCATCTGAAATGCTTTGCCGCTCTCGGAACAAAATGCGAGCTTGACGGCGGAATGATACATCTTTCTGCGGACAGGCTCGTCGGAAATCAGATATTCTTCGACAAAAACTCGGTCGGCGCTACCATAAACGGAATTATGGCGGCGGTAAAGGCTGAGGGCCTTACCATAATCGAAAACGCCGCGAAAGAGCCGCACGTTGTAGACTTGGCTAACTGCCTGAACTCTATGGGCGCGGACATTATCGGCGCAGGCACGGACGTTATAAAGATCCGCGGTGTCAGATCTCTTCACGGAACGACCTACAGCGTCATTCCCGACCAGATAGAAGCGGGTACGTTTATGGCGGTCGCTGCCGCTACAAAGAGCGATATCATAATCAGAAACGTTATACCCAAGCACCTTGAGCCTATTACTAATAAGCTGATAAAAATAGGCGTTCAGGTTGAACAGTTTGATGATTATGTAAGAGTAATAGGCGGGGAAAATTATGTCGGAACGAGCATAAAGACTCACCCTCATCCCGGTTTCCCGACGGATATGCAGCCGCAGATCTCTACGGTGCTTACTTGTGCCAGCGGCACTTCTATGATAACCGAAAGCATTTTTGACAATCGCTTCCGTTATGTTGACGAATTGCGCAGAATGGGCGCGAATATCTCGGTCGAGGGAAGAGTTGCGGTCATAGAGGGAGTTGAAAGGCTTAAAGGTGCGCCCGTCAGAGCGACAGACCTAAGAGCGGGAGCGGCGCTTATAATTGCAGCTCTCGGAGCCGAGGGCACTTCTGAAATTTACGATATCTACCATATAGAGCGCGGATATGAAAACATGGAAATAAAGCTCCGCGAGCTTGGCGCAGATATTATGAAAATTGACGAGCCCGATGTTCCCGAAACGGAAACCAAAAAGGCTATTTAAAACGGAGAAATTATGTCAAGAATTTATCCTATCTGCTCTTCGAGCGGCGGAAACTCAACATTTATCGGTACCCGCGGACACGGTATAATAGTGGACGCGGGCTGTTCTTTCAGAGCAATGAAAAACGCGCTTTCGCTTATAGACACAAAACTTGACGAAAGCGGGGTAGAGGCGGTCTTTATTACCCACGAGCACGGCGACCACATAAAGGGTGTAGAACAGCTGATAAAGCAGACAAAGATACCTATCTTCGCTTCATCGGGCACAATAGAGGCTTTGTTCCCGAACGGCACGGACGCGCGCGTTTTTGACGCAAGCGAGGGCTATCACAGCGCGGATTTTGAGGTAAGCGCATTCCGCACTTCTCATGACTGCGCAATGGGATTAGGCTACAGGATACGTTTCGGAGAGGACACTTTCGGTGTCTGCACCGATACGGGCATTGTGACAGCAGAAGCGGAAAGAGCGCTTTCGGGCTGTAAGACCGTCCTGCTCGAAAGCAATTATGACGAAGAAATGCTTAGGAAAAATCTGAATTATCCTCCCGACTTGAAACGGAGAATTTCGGGAGAGTTCGGGCATCTGTCAAATAAAGACTGCGCGGAGTTTGCTTTAAGGCTTGTGAAAAGCGGAACAAAGCATATTGTTTTAGGTCATCTGTCCCGCGAAAACAACACCCCCAACACCGCAAAGTCCTGCGTTGAAAATTATCTTTCGGAAAACGGCTTTATTGCCGAGCGCGATTATACGCTTTTTGTCGCTCCCGTAACGACTGCGGGAGAATACATAGCAGTATGAGGTGATTTTATGTCTGAAGAAAAAGCGAGAACTTCCGACGTTGTAAAGATGTGGTTTCTGTTTTTGTATTTCATTATACTGACAGTTGAAAGAGTAATAAGCCTTATTGATGTTTTCATGGGCGATTTTTCAAAGTATGACGCGCTCGACTGGTATATGACAGCGCTGACGCTGTTTGCGATATTCGGAGCATATATTTTTATGATAACACGCTGCGAGCTTTTTGTAAAGCGGTATAATAACGGAAAGACCGCGGCTTCGCCCGTTGTTTCGCAGAAGAATTTCGGCAGGCTGTCAATTGCCGCAGGCATACTTCTGCTCGGAGGAATGGTCCATACAAACGGCACTATCCCGCCGATTCAGTTTGCGAGCTACGGAATGATACTTGTTTCAATGGCGATACATACCGCACAGCAGGTAAAAGCACACGGCGGCGCTCTTATGAAATGGCTCTCGTTTGCATATATCGTTGCATTCTCAATGGCGATACCCGTTGTTTATCATTCGGCGATAGAACTTTCGTGGCTGTTTATCCCGCTTGAGTGCGTGGTGTCGGCGGGACTTGTAATATTGTTCACGTCAATGCTTAAAAACTTTTACGAGGGCGACGGAGAATACAGTTTTTCATTTCTTGCTTTTCTGATAATGGTCATAGGAGACGCGGCGGTAGTTATTTTGAGGTGGAGTGAAGAAATAAATTTCTTTGTATTGATATTTGCAAGCCTTGCGGCAGTATTGTGGATAATAGGAAAAGTATTGAAAGTTAAAAAAGCGAAATAAAACGAAAGTGTTAATTTTAAGCGCGGGAATGAAAGCGGTTCCCGCGCTTAATTTTTTATGTCAAAAATTATGTTTGGAAAAATTTAATGTTAAAGGTTGACAGAAAGTATAATTTGTGTTACAATTTATATGAAGTGTTTTAAGATTGAGTTCCGTTTTTATAAAGGAGGAACCGATATGAGGAGGTTTGTTATGGTTTGCGGAAAATGCGGCGCGTCCATGCCCGATGACGCTGTATATTGCATGAAGTGCGGAGAAAAGCTCGAAGATGAAAGAAAATGCCCTAACTGCGGAAACGGCGTTCCCGAGGGGGCAAAATTCTGCTTTATGTGCGGAAAAAAACTTTCGCTTGCGTTCGAAGTATCTCCTGTGACTGATTTTGAATACAGAAAGAATGACAGCGGAGTAGTTACTATCAGAAAGTATAAGGGAAATTCTGAACACGTTGTTGTTCCTGAACTTATTGAAAATGCGCCTGTTACAAAGATCGGCGTGGATACATTCAACGGCTGTGGGAGGATAGTGACGATAAATCTTCCGAAGAGCGTGCTTGAAATAGGAAATTCGTTCTGTTCGGGGTGCGTGAGCCTTACGAGCATAAATATTCCCGACGGTGTTATGGAGATAGGCGATTATGCGTTTTACGAGTGCACGAGACTTGCGAGCATAATCATTCCCGACACGGCGGCGAAGATAGGAAACAAGGCGTTTTATAACTGCCAGGATCTTGCGAGCGTTGTACTTCCGAAAGGGCTTACGGAGATAGGTAATGATGCGTTCAACGGCTGCGGGAGGATAACGAGCCTTAGACTTCCCGAAAGCGTAGAGAAGATAGGCACAAGGGCGTTCAGCGGCTGTGCGAAGCTGGAGAACATAATAATCCCCGACGGCGTTAGCGAGATAGGCGTAGGAACATTTGCGGATTGCAGGTCATTGAGGTTTGTGCTTATTCCCGACAGCGTAAAGAAGATATTCGGGGGCGACCTTTCGCAGAGCGCGGCGTTCAGGGGCTGCGAGAATATTTCTGCGGAGTATAAGGGAAAGATCTACGATTATGAGCATATCTACGATCTTTATAATGCGGTCAATCTAGAAGTAAGAGATAAGAGGTAAGAAGTAAGAAGTCAAAGGTAGTTTTGGAGAAAAAGTTATTTGTTTTTCAGAGAAAGAGGCTTAGTGGCTAGAGGCTAGAGTTTGAAAGGAAAAGTTGTTTTCCGCTTGAAACAAATTCTAGCTTCTAGCTTCTTCTTTGTGACAATCAAAAAACTTTATCTCCCAAAAGCTCCTTGAATTTCTTACCTCTTACTTCTTATCTCTTACTTCTAGAAGGGAAACTCTTGTTTTCCCCACACCCTTTAGCGCCTTTTGAAGCGAAATTGAGGGAAAACTTTTTTGAAAAAAAGTTTTCCCTCAAACTCCTTTTCAAAAAACTTTCGTGCGCCCGCTCGTAATGTGGTTTAATTGAAAAAGAGCTTCGCCGCTCGAAACAACTTTTTTCTTTTTAACTCAAAATGCAAATGCTTTTTCGTCAAAATGCCCATAAAACCGTTTGAAATTTTGTTTGATTATTTTCCGCGGGAAACGTTTACGGGGACTTGTAATTATGACAATAATGGAGTATAATTTAAGTTAGGGTATTGTTGTTATGACGATACAAATAACAATGAAAGGGAATGAAATTTATGAAATTCGGACATTTCGATGACGCCGCAAAGGAATACGTCATCACCTCTCCCCGCACCCCCTATCCGTGGATAAACTACCTCGGAACACAGGGCTTCTTCTCGCTTATTTCAAATACAGCAGGAGGCTACAGCTTCTATAAGGACGCAAGGCTTCGCAGGATCACCCGCTACCGTTACAATAATGTACCCGTAGATATGGGCGGAAGATATTTCTACATCAAGGACGGCGATACCGTATGGAACCCCGGCTGGAGCCCCGTTAAAACCGAACTCGACAGCTATGAGTGCCGTCACGGCTTGGGATATACCATAATCACAGGCAAGAAAAACGGCGTAAAGGCTTCCGTAAAATTCTTTGTTCCCCAGGATTTCAACGGCGAAGTCCAGAAAGTGACCATTACAAACGAAAGCACACAAAAGAAATCTCTGAAACTTACGAGCTTTCTCGAGTGGTGTCTCTGGGACGCTAACGACGATACAACAAACTTCCAGAGAAACTTTAATACGGGCGAAGTTGAGATACAGGGTTCTACTATCTATCATAAGACCGAGTATAAAGAGCGCCGCGACCATTTTGCTTTCTATACCGTAAATGTTCCCGTACAAGGCTTTGACACCGACAGAGAGAGCTTCCTCGGTTTGTATAACGGTTTTGAGCGCCCCGACGCTGTTTTTGAGGGCAAGCCTAGAAATTCCGTGGCAGAGGGCTGGAGCCCTATCGCTTCGCATTATATCGAGCTTGAACTTGAACCGAACGAAACCAAAGAGCTTGTGTTTTGCTTGGGTTACGTTGAAATGCCCGCAGATGAAAAATTCGACAAGAGCGGAAATTACGACGGAATTATCGCAAGCTATACTACCGACGGCGTTGGCAATAAAAAACCGCTTTATAATGTTATCAATAAGAAAAAAGCTCTCGAAATGATAGAGCTTTGCAATACACCCGAAAAGGCGGACAAGCTCTTTGCGAGTCTTCAGGAATATTGGAGCAAGCTCCTTACGCAGTACAGCGTTTCTTCTCCCGACGAGAAAGTAAACCGCATGGTCAATATCTGGAACCAGTATCAGTGCATGGTTACTTTCAATATGTCGCGCTCGGCTTCTTATTTTGAAAGCGGTATAGGCAGAGGAATGGGCTTCCGCGACAGCAACCAGGATCTTTTGGGATTTGTTCACCAGATACCCGAAAGGGCGAGAGAACGCCTTATGGATCTTGCCGCGACAATGCTCGAGGACGGCGGCGCTTATCACCAGTATCAGCCGCTCACCAAAATGGGCAACCACGAGCTCGGCTCTAACTTCAACGACGATCCGCTCTGGATGATACTTGCCGTTGCACAGTACATAAAGGAAACGGGCGATGTTTCCATTCTCGATGAAAAAGTTCCTTATGAAAACAAGGCGGAGCTTGCCGATACAATGCTCGACCACTGCAAGAGAGCATTCGACCATGTCTGCCGTAAGATAGGACCTCACGGACTTCCGCTTTCGGGAAGAGCCGACTGGAACGACTGCCTCAACCTTTCCTGCTTTTCTGATAAGCCCGGCGAGAGCTTCCAGACTTATAACAACAAGGACATTTTCCCCGATCCGCCTTATTATTCACAGAAAGCAGAAAGCGTTATGATAGCGGGAATGTTCTGCTTTATCGGTCCCGAATATCCCGCAATGTGCAGATTAAAGGGTGATGAAGCAGAAGCACAGCGCGCTGAGGCTGAAATTGAAAAAATGCGCAAGAATACCGTTGATTTCGGATATGACGGAGAATGGTTCCTGCGTGCATACGATCACAACGGAAACAAGGTCGGTTCTCACGAAAACGACGAGGGCAAGATATTTATCGAGCCGCAGGGCTGGTGCGTTCTTGCAGGACTCGGCAAAGAACAGGGCTGTGATATAAAGACGCTCGAAAGCGTAGACAAGTATCTTAATTCCGAGCACGGACTTGTCCTCAACAACCCCGCGTTTACGACCTATAAGATAGAATACGGCGAAATTTCTACTTATCCCGGCGGTTACAAAGAAAACGCAGGCGTTTTCTGCCACAACAATGCTTGGATAATCTGCGCCGAGGCAGCCGTAGGACACGGCGACAAGGCGTTTGAGTATTACTCAAAGATTGCTCCCGCATTCCGCGAGGAAAAGAGCGATCTTCACAGAACAGAGCCGTATGTATACGCGCAGATGATAGCAGGTAAGGACGGCATGCGCCACGGCGAAGCAAAGAATTCCTGGCTTACGGGAACGGCGGCATGGAACTTTGTTGCGATATCGCAGTATATTCTCGGCGTAAAGCCTCAGTATGACGGGCTTAAAATTGATCCGTCGATACCTCACGAATGGGACGGCTTTAAGATCTCGCGTCAGTTCAGAGGAGCAACGTATAATATCGAGGTACAAAATCCGAACCGCGTTTGCTCGGGCGTTAAGTCAATGACAGTTGACGGACAGGAGATAGCCGGAAACGTTATCCCTGCGCAGAACGGCGGAGTTCACGAAGTAAAGGTAGTTCTCGGTTAATAACAGCAATCAGAGCGGTTGATTTTTCAGCCGCTCTTTTTTGCGGAAAATTTCATTTTTTTATCTGTTGACAACACCGAAAAACTCTGTTATAATGAAAAGAGATGTATCATTTGATCGGGGGTGTGTTGATGTGAAAATGCGCAAAAAGGCGCTGTCGGCGGTCTTGTGCATGGCTTTGCTTTGCACGGGGTGTAAGCGACACTTTGAAAATCTCGGAGATCCTCCTTTTGAGGGAGAGACGATAATCAACAGCGAGCCGATCGGTATTGACAGCAGTTATTCGGACTATTCATCTTACGAAGATCCAAGTGCATTTGACAATTCAAGTTCACTTTTCGACTATTCAAGTTCATCTTCCGAAAATCAAAGTTCATCTATTGACAATTCAAGTTCGTCTTCCGATAATTCAATTTCATCATCAAGCAAACCTGCTTCATCATCAAGCAAACCCGCTTCATCATCAAGTAAACCCGTTTCATCATCAAGCAAACCTGCTTCATCATCAAGCAAACCCGCTTCATCTTCAAGCAATCCTGCTTCATCATCGAGCAACCCCGCTGTCATAGGACCGTATAACCAGCGCGCTATGACCGCAGCGGAAAAGGCTTATTGCAACGAAGTATTCTCGCTTATAAACGATATACGCAAGCAATACGGACTTCCCGAATTCAAGACGCTTGAAAAGCTGGACGAAGTAGCGGCGCTGCGTGCCTGGGAAAATACGGTAAAATACGGACATGACCGCCCCGACGGAAGAAGATGCTTTACCGCGCTTGAGGAGAGCGGTCTGAATTACAGAAAATGCGCGGAAAATGTCGCGGCAGGCTACAAAACGCCCGCAGACGTTGTAAACGGCTGGATGAACAGCGACGGACACCGTAAAAATATTCTCGATCCAAATCTGGAGTATCTCGGAGTGGGATGTTATCTGGAAAAAGGCGACGGAGGATACAGCAGTTATTGGTCGCAGATGTTCTACACGCCCTTTTAGAGGTTAGAAATTAGAGGTAAGAGGTAAGAAATTCGGGGAACTTTTTGTAGAAAAAGTTGTTTCGCTTTCAGAGAAAAATGCTGTCGGTAGTAATTAGACCGACAGCTTTTTTAGAGGTAAGAAATAAGAGATAAGAGGTAAGAAATTTGGGAACTTTTTGTAGAAAAGTTGTTTGGCTTTCAGAGAAAAATGCTGTCGGTAGTAATTAGACCGACAGCTTTTTTAGAGGTAAGAAATAAGAGATAAGAGGTA
>CANQVE010000042.1 GCA_947627205.1 uncultured Clostridia bacterium
TGTGACAACTTTATTATAACAGATCTCAACCACTTTTTCTATACCTTTTGTCTCACATCTATTGTAACATAACACTTATTTTTATAATTCTTCCCTTTTGTGCTTGACAATCTTAGTAAAAAGTAGTACAATAATAATGTATTGGTGTATATTATTTGAGTTCTTCTCAAAAATAACTATCAGTCTGAAAAATGAAAAGCTGGGCTTTTCAAAATAATCGGGCAGGCGTTTGTAGAGCTTGCCGAGGAGGTTTTATTATGAAGATAGTACTTAACGGCGAAACAAAAGAGTTTGAGGCGGGGATAAGCGCGTTTGACGCTGCCCGCGAGGCAGGTATTGCGAAAACAGCCTGCGCGGCGGAAATTGACGGAAAAGTCTGCGATATGCGAACTTTGCTCGAAAAGGACTGCACTGTGAATATCCTCACATTTGAAAGCGACCAAGGTCAGCGCGCGTTTAACCATACCGCTTCGCATATCCTTGCACAGGCGGTAAAGCGTCTTTTCCCGAATACAAAGCTGGCGATAGGTCCTGCTATTGAAAACGGGTTCTACTATGATTTCGATACGGACGAGCCGTTTACAACCGAAACGCTTTCTAAAATTGAAGCGGAAATGAAGAAAATAGTAAAGGAAAGCATAAAGCTCGAACAGTTTACGCTTTCGCCCGATGAAGCCGTAAAATATCTCGAAAGCATAGACGAGCCGTATAAAGTTGAACTTTGCAAAGAACACGCCGACAAGGGCGAGCCTATCTCTTTCTATAAGCAGGGCGATTTTACCGACCTCTGTGCGGGACCGCACCTTATGTCAACTTCTCCCGTAAAGGCGTTTAAGCTGACGTCCGTTACGGGCGCATATTGGCGCGGAAGCGAGAAGAACAAAATGCTGACGCGTATCTACGGAACGGCTTTCCCGTCAAAAGACGAACTTAACGCTTACTTAGAGCGCATTGAAGAAGCTAAAAAACGCGACCACAACAAACTCGGACGCGAGCTTGAATATTTCACGACTGTCGATTATATCGGACAAGGTCTGCCTATACTTCTTCCAAAGGGCGCAAAGGTCATTCAGATACTTTCGCGCTGGATAGAGGACCTTGAGGATTCGCGCGGTTATGTCCGCACAAAAACGCCGTATATGGCAAAGCGCGAGCTGTATAAAATTTCGGGACACTGGGACCACTATCTCGACGGAATGTTCGTTTTGGGCGATCCGAATGATGAAACAAAGGAATGTTTCGCGCTTAGACCTATGACCTGCCCGTTCCAATATCAGGTATTCCTAAACAGGCAGAGGAGCTACCGCGATCTGCCCATGCGCCTCGGAGAAACTTCGACGCTGTTCAGAAACGAGGACAGCGGAGAAATGCACGGGCTTATCCGAGTAAGACAGTTCACTATCTCGGAGGGACATCTTATTCTCCGCCCCGAACAGCTCGAAGAGGAATTCAAAGGCTGTCTGGAGCTTGCGAAGTATGTTCTTGACACGGTGGGAATGCTGGAGGACTGCACGTTCAGATTTTCACAGTGGGATCCCAACAACACCGAAAAATACATCGGCACTGCCGAGCAGTGGGACGAAGCACAGGGCGTTATGGAAAAGATTTTGAAAGACCTTGACGTTCCGTATACCGTAGGCATTGACGAGGCGGCGTTCTACGGTCCGAAGCTCGATATTCAGTATCACAACGTTTTCGGCAAGGAAGATACTATCGTTACTATTCAGATAGACCAGATGCTTGCGGAAAAATTCGGAATGGAATATGTAGACGTAGACGGCACGAAAAAGCGCCCGTATATTATCCACCGCACTTCTCTGGGCTGTTATGAAAGAACGCTCGCTTATCTTATTGAAAAATATGCGGGAGCGCTCCCGCTCTGGATGTCGCCCGAGCAAGTAAGGATACTTCCCATAACCGACAGAGCAAAGGAATATGCCGAGAGCATTTCAAAGCGCCTTACAGATCTCGGTCTACGCACATTTGTCGACAACAGAAACGAAAAGATAGGCTATAAGATACGCCAGGCGCAGCTCGAAAAAATACCGTATTTCTTTATTGTCGGCGACAAGGAAGTCGAGGAAAACACCGTTTCGCTCCGCTCCAGAAAGGACGGCGACCTCGGAGCTTCTCCGCTCGATGAAGTAATAAACAAGATTGTAAAGGAAAATGCCGAAAAGGCAAGATAAGAGGTAAAAATGGCAAACGAGAATATGCATAACATCACGGAGATCCCCGAAGATTTCAACAGTGAGCTTGAAGATAAAATTCTCAAAGCAAACGACGACAAGACGCTTGTAAAATGGAACAAGCTCCTGCCCGAGCTTATGAAGTCCGATATAATCCTTGCGGGCATTTTCCCGAACGGACAGACTGCCCAGCCGGGCGGCGGTCAGGCAAATCTCCTCATTCTCCAGCACGAGGGGCGCAATATAATCCCGTTTTTCACCAGCCCCGCGAGAATGTCCGTCCTGCCTCAGGAGCAGATGAAACAGCTCAACATGATAAAAATGAGAGCAGGCGACTTCTTCTACTCGATAAAGGGAATGAGCACAGTTTTAAACCCGTCGTCGGACTATGCTAAAGTTTTCAGCGGATTTGACACCAAAGTTCTTGCACTTGAATTCAAACAATCGCTCTCGGAAAATACAAATAACTAAGGAAGAAATGTTTTGATAACGTCTGATAAAAAATTAAATAAAACGCTCAGCATTGTAGTACCGTGTTATAACGAAGAAGAAAGCGTTCCGCTTTTCTATGCCGAAGCGGTGAAGCAAGAGCCGTTCTTTCACGAAAAAGGGATAGAGTTTGAATTTATTTTCGTAGACGACGGCTCGCGCGACAAGACCGCCGAGGTAGTAAAAGCCCTGCGCAAAGAGGACGAGCGCGTTCATCTCATATCGTTCTCGCGGAATTTCGGAAAAGAATCCGCCATATACGCGGGCTTTGAAAGGGCAAAGGGAGAAATAATCGTCCTTATGGATGCGGATCTTCAGGATCCGCCCGCATTGCTCCCTGAAATGTATTCGTATATCGAAAGCGGGCGCGATTTTGTCGGAACACGGCGCGTTGACAGAAAGGGCGAACCGCCTATACGCTCGTGGTTTGCGAGAAGATTTTACGGGCTTATGCGTAACATATCAAAGACCGACATTGTTGACGGCGCGCGCGACTACAGAATGATGACGAGAAAGGTCTGCGACGCCATTCTGTCAATGAAAGAATACAACCGCTTTTCAAAAGGGATATTCGGCTGGGTAGGTTTTGACATAAAGTGGCTGGAATATGAGAACATCGAGCGCGCCGCGGGAGAAACAAAGTGGTCGTTCAGAAAGCTGTTTTTATATTCGCTCGAGGGGATAATGGCGTTTTCGACCGTACCGCTGGCGCTGGCGCTGTTTTTCGGGGTGCTGTTCTGCCTGCTGTCAATAGGCGCACTGATTTTCGGCATTGTAAGGACGGCGGCGTTCGGAGAGCCTTTTTGGGGAATACCGTTCGTTATATTTGCAGTTGCATTTATAGGCGGTGTTCAGCTTTTATGTACGGGCATTCTCGGAATGTACCTCAGCAAGACTTATCTTGAAGTAAAGCAAAGACCGATATATATCGTAAAAGAGGAATTGTAATAACAAGCGGCGCTTTTAGAGGTAAGAGGTTAGAAGTAAGAGGTAAGAATTTCGGGGAACTTCTGAGATAAAAAGTTGTTTGGTTTTTGGAGAAAGAGGCTGGAGACTAGAATACTAACGAGAAACGAACTGCCTTTCAGTTACAACTCTAACCTCTAACATCTAACCTCTAACCTCTAGAAGGGGAAGAACTTATGAAATTAAAGAAAATAACCTCGCTGATAATGACGGCGGCAGTCGTTTTTTCGGCGTTCGTGCTTGGTGTATTTGCGGAGGAAAACAAGGTAAAACTTACTACGCTTTACCGAAACACAATTCACGGGGCGTTTGAGTTTGAATATCTCGGCGACGGCTACGGCTCTTATCGCGGCTTTGCAGATGTTGACACAAGCGGTACCATTCGTTTTGACAGAGACGAGAACGGCAATCTTACCTTTATTGACGCAGAACCCGGCGAGGCAGGAAAATGGACAGGGAGCGGAGAGTATACTCCCGTTATGGATAACGGCAAGGGCTATCTTGTTGACAAGGACGGCAACCGCGTTTCGGATATGCTTGACGAAGTGTCTCATGTCGAAACTCTCGACGACGACCTGTATGTATTCTGGGTAGGCGACAAGCAGGAAATTGTGTTCGTGTCCTATAAAACAAACACATCTTCCGTTCCTGAAAACAGCCCTGCCGAAGAAAACAATGACAATGACACAACGAACACCACTTCCGACAACGGTACCGAAAATGCTCCCGCTGACAGCGTTTCCCAAAACAGCGGTAATTCCCCCGATGCGGGCATTGTAATTCTGTTTGTCTCTCTCGGCGCAGTTGTAATTGCGGGCGCGGCGGTGGCTGTGGTTGTTGTAAAGAAGAAAAAGCGCTAATAATAACCGATAATAGCCGAACGCTCCCCAAACATTCAAACATTTGGGGAGCGTCCTCTTATTTGTGTTATGAAGAAGTTAAGGTTTATTTATTCTTTCTTGAAACAACGACTGTCGCGCCTGCGAGAGCAACTATTCCCATCGCCAGCGCTATACCGCCGACACCCGTATCGGGAGATGTTTCGCTGTCCGAACCGCTGTCACCTGTATCAGGTTTCGAGCTTTCGGAAGTTGTTCCGCTGCCTGAACCGCTGTTGTCTGTATCAGGCTTTGAGCTTTCGGGAGTGGTCGAACTTGCAGGCTTTGACGAGCTAGCAGGAGTAGACGAGCTAGCAGGCGTGGATGAGCTTGCAGGTTTTGACGAGCTGGCAGGAGTAGACGAGCTAGCAGGGGTTGATGAACTTGCAGGTTTTGACGAGCTGGCAGGTGTAGACGAGCTAGCAGGGGTTGATGAACTTGCAGGAGTAGACGAGCTGGCAGGAGTAGACGAGCTGGCAGGCGTGGATGAGCTTGCAGGTTTTGACGAGCTGGCAGGGGTTGACGAGCTAGCAGGGGTTGATGAACTTGCAGGAGTAGACGAACTTGCAGGTGTAGATGAGCTAGCAGGCTTAGAGCTTGAAGATGATGAAGAAGATGAGCTTGCAGGCGCGGGAGTATATGTTATTTCAGCGCCGTTGAAAGGACCGTATTTGCCCGTAATATTGTGCCATGTTGCTTCTGCATTTACCATTTCGATAGCTTGCCAGTCTTCTTCGGTGCCTGCATACTTTACTTTAGCAACGCATTCTCCCGAATTAACTGCGCCGTATGAATACAAAGTATCGTGTGAAGACCAGAAAGCAGCATCTCCAACAGTTTTTACGCTCTTGGGTATAGAAACATTTTTAAGTTTAGGACAATTTGCGAAAGCATACTCTCTGATTGTCTGAACGCCCTCTTCTATTATAACAGTTTCAAGATTATCACAGTTGTCAAAACAACCGCCGTATATATCGCTTTTATTTCCCGGGATAGTTATACTTGTGAGGCTGTCGCAGTTAGCAAAAGCCCATAAAGAAATTTCAGTTATACTTTTAGGAAGTGATATATCTCTAAGAGAAATACATCCGCTAAATGCTTCTTTGCCAATAGTTTTAACACTATCACCAAAAGTTACGGTCTCAAGGGCGGTACAGCCATGAAATGCATTGTAGCTGATTGAAGTTACACCATTTGATATACTTATAGATGCAAGGCTTGTACAATTATAAAAAGCCCTAGTGTCAATTATAGTCACAGTATTCGGAATATTTATGCTTTTAAGATTTTTACAGTTTTCAAATTCCTGATACGGAATAGCGGTTATACCCTCCGGAAGTTTTACGGTTTCGACTTTAGAACCATTAAAACCACTGATCGCTGTTACTTTAAAACCGCTGTATTCTGCGGGAACAACAACATCTGTCACTCCGCTGTCGCTTTTATATACAGCCGTCAGCGTATTGTCGCTGTTCGTTTTAAACGTAAACACTTTGTCTATTTCGCTTGTATCCTCTGCCGCCATTGCATTCATCACAGGCAGCGTAGTCACAGCGACGCCTGTTGCCGCCAGCGAACCCGCCAGAATAACGGCGCCGAGTTTTTGAATTTTCATAATTTTTCCTCCATTTTAAAAATATTTTTAAATAAATGAAATATCATTTACATAAAGTATTATAATGTTAAGAAAACGCAAAGTCAAGGGAATTTTTATATTTTCAGCAATTTAGCTAAATGAAATGTAATTTACATATTTATTTTCTACAAATATGTCTTTATAATAACCTAAAAGGAAGTGGATAAATGACATATTATGAAAACCTCCGCGTTATCAGAGAGGACAGGGGCTACACGCAAAAGCAGATAGCAGAAGTTCTCGGAACTACACAGCAGTATTATTCCGACTATGAAAACGGAAAGCGCGATATACCGATAAGGGTATATATAAAGCTCTCGTATTTTTATAATGTAAGCATTGATTTCCTTGCGGGACAGACCGACACCCCCAAACCTGTCAGAACGGATGACTATCCGTCGCCGTTTTAGAGTTTTTTTATAAAAAACACGCGCGCCCAAGCGAAAAACTTGGGCGCGCGTTTGCTTTTAATTTTTGGGGAACGCAGACAAGAAGCCGAAAGGAACGCGCTCCCGCGCTCGTTGGAAAATGCATTTTCAAGGCGGTTTTCCGCTCTTTACCCCTTTTAGGATTGCCGTTTCAAAACTTTGTTTTGAAACGGCAATGCGGGGAAAACTCTTGTTTTCCCCGCACCCCAGGTTCAATGCCGTAGGCATTTAACCTGATGCGCTTTTGAGGCATTTGCGGAGGCTTTGCCCCCGTGCCCCCACCAAAGGGAAAAAATTTTTTGAAAAAAATTTTTTCCCTCTGGACTCCCTTTTCAAAAACTTTCGTGCGCCGCCCGTTTGGTTGTTTTAAAAGGAAACGTTGTTCTCCGCTAGAAACTTATTCTTACCTCTTACTTCTAACCTCTTACCTCTTTTTCAGGCATAAAACCCGTCCAGAAAATCTTTCAGCAGATCTACTGTGCCGTCGATACCGAGCGCGGAGCTGTCAAGGCAGATGTGATAATTCTGCGGAATGCCCCAGCGCTTGTCGGTATAATAGTTATAATAGGCTATGCGCTGTTTGTCTATGCGCTTTACATAGTCGGGAGCTTTTTTCGCGTCTATCCCGTACACTTCTACAGCGCGCTTTATACGCCACTCTATCGGCGCGGAAATAAGTATGTGCGCGACATGGTCGAAATCCCTCAGTGCATAATCCGCACAGCGCCCGATTATAACGCACGACTTTTCCGAGGCTATCTTCTGTATAGCGTTGAGCTGGGCGAAGAACAGCGTGTCGTCAAACGGAACGCCGTTTTGCCCGTAGGTCGTAGACAGAAGATATAAGAAACTTCCCGTCCGCTTTTCGTCGTTCTCCTCGAAATGGCTCTGATGAATACCGCTCGTTTTCGCCGCTTCTTCAAGGAGCTTCTTGTCGAAAAATTCCGCTCCTATCTTTTCCGCGAGCTTCATTCCGATCTCCCTGCCGCCGCTTGCATACTGGCGGGTTATCGTAACTATCTTTTTGCTGCTCATAATAATAAACACCTGCTTTCATTTCGATTTTATTATACAGGCATAGCCTGTAAAAGTACGATTTCAGCTTTTCTGTCAGTCGATCTCTTTCAGCGTTCTGTATATATCCTGCATTTTCAGGTCAATGTCGGAGATCTGTTTGGCGCAGTCTTTGAGCTGTTCGGCAAGCTCGGCGGACACCGCGACATTCGACTTGTATTTCAGCTCGTGTTCAAGGCTCGCCCAGAAGTCCATTGCTATAGTCCTTATCTGCACTTCAACATTTACAAGCTCTTTCTTGTCCGAAAGATATACGGGCGTTTGTATGACCAAGTGCAGACTGCGGTAGCCGTTGGGTTTCGGGTTTTTGATATAGTCTTTCTGCTGTAAAAGCTGTACGTCGTCCTGCGCAATAAGAAGCTCCGCAACGTGATATATGTCCTCGATATAATTGCATATCACCCTGACGCCCGCAATGTCGTTTAGATTTTCGCGGACGCTCTCGCAGCTGAAACGTATGCCCTTTTTCTGCATTTTCTTGAAAATGCTTTCGGGGGATTTCAGCCTGTCCTCTATGTGATGAATGGGGTTGTAGGAATATTTTGTGCGGAATTCGCTGTCCAGAATTTCGAGCTTTGTCTTTACCTCGCGTATAGCCGATTCGTAAAGGTGTTCCATTTCAATGAAATCATAGTAGAACTCCTGTACGACCTGCTGTTGATTTTCATTCAAAAACTGACTTACAGGGGCAAGCTCGCTGTCGCCGACCTGCAAAGCGGAGCGCTTTTTAGTTTTCAATATAACAAAACCTCCTCGCGTCATATTTGACAATATTATACAAGAACATACAAACAACGGTGTTAAAGCGGCGTGAATGTTTTGTGAAACTTTTTCCTCTGCCTTTATTCTACCATAAATTTTTCCTTTTATCAAGAGTTAAAACCCAAAGGTCAATTTTGTAATCTTCACAAAATTAAAATTATAATTTGTGTAAAATAAATAAAAATTAAAAAAAGTCAGCAAGATTTTTATATAACTGTTTACAGAACGTTTTTTTTGTGTTATAATGAATATGTGACTTTATAACTATGCGCGGCTTTATAGGCTCGTTTGCTTAGCGGTTTTTTGCCGCCGCGCTGAAAATACTTAACGGAAATGGGGAGAATTTTATGAAAGTCAGAACCTTGATAATGACGGCGGCTATTTTTTTCGCTATCGTTCCGATGCTTGTCTATATTATTATGAACGTAAACTTTATAAGCAAGTCGGGTGACGAATCTTTCCGTTCACAGATAACTGCCGAGGCAAAGAGCGAATCTTCGGCTCTCAACATTATTATAGAAAACGCTAGGAGCAATATTGCAGTTATCGAAAACTTTGCGGGCGTTCGTCTTGCTTCACAGAACGGCGATGAAAACGCCCAGGCGGACGATTTCTTGAACAGCCTGATGAACGAAAATCCGATGATCTCCGCGGCTCGCCTTATAAATCAGGGCGGACGAATTATCGCGGGAACAGACAAAGGTCAGCAGTTTGCAAGCTTTGAGGGATACAAGACCAGCCCGGAGAACACTCTTTTGTTTGACGCTGTTTCGGGCGACTCACAGCAGAACTCCACAATGTTTATAAAGAAAAACATCGGAAGCTGCATGCTGGTAGTTTCTTACGGACTGACGGGTTCTAATTCCGTTATTTCAAGAGTTACTTCAAATTCAAAGTTCATAAACTCTGACAGCAGGATAATCATTGTTGACAAGAACGGCAACTACAGCCTCGGAAACGGCTTTAACAAAAACGTTGCCACTGTCATAGGCGACAGCGTTTATTCACAGCTGACGGCGCTCGGCGACGGAGCTACTTCAAATATTGTACAGTATACGAGCGACGGCAAAGACTGGCATGCGGCAATGATAAATGTCGGCGGCGCAAGCGGACTTTATGCTATAGCTACATGCCCCGAGACCAACGTTTCAAACGGTTCTTATACTTCGCTCATAGTTGCGGGTATCATTTTGGCAATTATCGCGGTAATAGCGGCGATAGTTGTTTCGGGCGCGGTAACTTCTCCTCTTAAAAAGATCCAGGAAACCCTTGCTTATATCCGCAACGGCGACCACGAGGCGCGTATAGGAAACGTTGCAAACAACGAATACGGACAGCTTTCGAGAGCGTTCAACAACGTCGTAGACGAAATAGTTGTCAGCGAGGACAGATATAAAAACATCAGCGAGATGTCCGACAACATCATTTTCGAGTGGAACTTCAAGACGAACGAAGTTATGTTCTCAAACAACTTCAACAAGAAGTTCAGCTTCCGTGCCGCTTCGGATCACTTCGGCGACAGCTTCCTGCTTAAAGCAAAGATACATCCCGACGATGCGGACAGATACAGACGCGACCTTGACCAGCTCGAAAAGGGCGTGAGCTTCTCGGGAAATGAATACCGCATAAAGAACATCTACGGAGACTTTATCTGGATACTTATGAGAACAGAAGCGCTGAAAGACAAAGAGGGCAAGCCCGTAAAGGTCGTAGGCGTTATGGTCGATATCGACCGTGCAAAGAAGTCCGAGCAGCAGCTCACAGAGCGTGCGAGCTTTGACGCGCTCACAGGTCTGTATAACCGTGAAACAATTGAAAATCAGATAAACAACGAAATTTCCCTTTCGGAAGTCAGAAAGTCCGAAATGGCGGTATTGTTCGTAGACGTAGACGACTTCAAGCACTTTAACGATAACTACAGCCACGCGACAGGCGACGAAGTTCTGAAGTTTGTTGCGGGCGCGATAAAGTCAGAAGTTGAGAACATAGGATTTGCGGGAAGATACGGCGGCGACGAGTTTATCGTTCTTGTAAGAAACGCCGAAACGAACAATCCTGCGGGAATTGCCGAGAGGATCATCTCGAAGCTCAGCGGCGGTTTTGACGCGCAGGACGTTGACGCTCATCTGAACATAAGCGTTTCGATAGGAATTGCGCTTATCAAGGACGATTACAACACGCGCGTTGAATATCTTATCGGTAAGGCTGACGACGCGATGTACTCCGTTAAGAAGAGCGGTAAGTCCAACTACGCATTCATCTGATAAAACAAAAAACGCAAGGGGGAAAATTTTCCCCCTTGTTTTTTGCAAAACAGGCACTTTCAGCTTTCGATGTTCCGCATATTTTTCGGAAAAAATAGAAAATGTGCATAAAAGTGCTTGACAAAAGGAAAATGTTGTGTTATAATAATTAAGCCGCTTGTGTGAGGCATGGAAAGCGCAGGGTGAAGTTCCTGCCGCCCCGGCACAGCGAGTTCTGAAAAGAGGTATAAAAATATGTACGCAGTTATTGAAACGGGCGGAAAGCAGTATCAGGTCAAAGAGGGCGACGTTCTCTTTGTTGAAAAACTCGACGCCGATGGAGAAGTGACTTTCGACAAAGTCGTTATGGTCGGCGGCGACGGCGAAACAAAGGTCGGAGATCCCTATGTAAGCGGAGCTTCCGTAAAGGCTACTCTTCTTAAAAACGGTAAAGCAAAGAAGATAACCGTTTTCACCTACAAGCCTAAAAAGCACGTTAAGAGAAAACAAGGTCACAGACAGCCCTACAGTCAGGTAAGAATTGAAGCTATAAACGCATAATGTTAAAATGTGTTTTCCGTTTGGGAGAGTTTGAGAACGACAGGGCTTTCTCGGGATTTGAAATAAGCGGTCATGCGGGCTACGGCACAGAGGGAAACGATATCGTCTGCGCGGCGGTGAGTTCTTGTACGATGCTTGTATGCAACGCGATAACGGAGAATTTCGGCGCGGACGCAGAAGTTAAAGTTGAGGAAAACCGCATAACGCTTTGCCTGAACAAGCGGTCGGCAGAAGCGCAAAAGCTCATTTCGGCGCTTTATCAGCATCTCGAAACGCTCTCGGAGGACTATAAGAACATTAATGTTACTGTTATTTGAGGAGGAAAATAAAATGATCAAGATCAGCTTACAATATTTCGCTCATAAAAAAGGTATGGGTTCTACAAAGAACGGCCGTGACAGCGAGTCCAAGAGACTCGGCGTAAAGCGCGCAGACGGACAGTTTGTTCTCGCGGGAAACATTCTCGTTAGACAGCGCGGAACACATATCCACCCCGGAAACAATGTCGGAAAAGGTTCTGACGATACTCTGTTCGCGCTGGTTGACGGAAAGGTAAAGTTTGAGCGCGTCGGACGCGACAGAAAGCAAGTAAGCGTTTACGCTGAAGCCGAGTAATAAACACATTTAAGCCGGACATAAGCTCCGGCTTATTTTCTCGTTGAAGTCGCAAATTGATGAAAAAGGAGATGTAAGCGGAATGTTTGTCGATAAGGTCGAAATTCAGCTTAAAGCGGGAAACGGCGGTAACGGCGCGGTCTCGTTCCACCGTGAAAAATACGTCGCTGCGGGCGGTCCCGATGGCGGTGACGGCGGAAAAGGCTCGGACATTGTTTTTGTTGCGGACGACAGCCTTTCGACGCTGATAGATTTCCGCTATAAGAGAAAATATGTTGCTCCCGACGGCGAAGCGGGAGGTGCAAAGCGCTGTTCGGGAAAATCAATGGATCCGACAATTATAAAAGTTCCCCGCGGAACGCTTGTAAAAGACACAAAAACGGGCAGGGTAATAGCGGACATTTCGGGAAACGAGCCTGTCGTTATTGCCAAAGGCGGAAAAGGAGGCTGGGGCAATTCCCATTTCGCCACGCCCACAAGGCAGATACCGCGTTTTTCAAAACCCGGTTTTCCCGGAGAACAGCTTTCTGTTACGCTTGAATTAAAGCTCTTGGCTGATGTGGGGCTTGTGGGATTTCCGAATGTCGGAAAATCCACGCTTATAAGTGTTGTGAGCGCGGCAAAGCCGAAAATTGCCAACTATCAGTTTACTACGCTTACACCTGTTCTGGGAGTAGTAAAGCGCGGGGAAAAGTCGTTCGTAATGGCGGATATCCCGGGACTTATCGAGGGCGCGAGCGAGGGCGTCGGACTTGGGCATGAGTTTCTAAGGCACATTGAGAGGTGCAGGCTCATTGTTCATGTAGTGGACGTTTCGGGCGCTGACGGAAGAGAGCCTTTAAGTGATTATGAAAAGATAAACGCCGAGCTTAATAATTTTTCCGAAGAGCTTGCACAGCTACCGCAGATAATAGCAATGAACAAATGCGACGCGGCGGCCGAGGAGCAGATAGCGGAGTTTGAAAAGTTCCTTGATGAAAAGGGACTTAAAGCTCACAGGATATCCGCCGCGACAACGCAGGGCGTAGAGGAGCTTATGGAGGACGTGACCGAGGCTCTGGACAAGCTCCCGCCCGTAAAGATCTACGAGGCGGAGCCTCTTTCGCTGAAAGAGCTTTCTGAAGAAGCGGAGGGAAAGCATTCGTTTACCGTGGAAAAGGTGGACGGTGTGTATATCGTAAACGCCGAATTTCTTGCGCCGATACTGTCGGTGTGCAATATGGAAGATTATGAGAGCCTGCAGTATTTTCAGCGCGTTCTGCGTTCAAGCGGAATAATAGACGAGCTTGAACGTCAGGGCATACAGGAGGATGATGTAGTTTCAATTTACGACTTTGAGTTCAATTATATAAGATAAAACAGATAAATAAATTCGGACGGTACCGAATAACCATGGGCGGGATTCGGGAGGAATGTTATTTTTATGAGTTTTATAAGCAATTTAATTTCACAGCTCGAACGTCCTACTGCGGGAAGCAGAAAGACCTCCGAGGAAGTAATGAAGCTCTGCGGAAAAGTTTCGGCAAAGGTCGCGCTATTTGTCGGCGACGACATGGACACTCCGAAGATAATCTCCAATGCGGTAAAAGCCGATGTTATAGCGGGATATGCGGAAGAATATCTTGTACAGCGGGCGCAGAAGTCGGGACTTGATGCAACGCTCGTTATGCCGTATGAACTGCCGAAAATAAACGGCGGATGGGAGTTTTTGTGGTATAACGGACTAACCGAGCCCGACGGTGTTCCGAGACGGCTCGAAGAATTGAAGAACATTATGAAAAGCGGAGGTTTGGCGGTTTTTAGAACGTTATGTTATCTCATTGAGCCGTCGCCCGATACAAGGTGTTATGTCGAAAGGCGCTACGGCGAACCCGAAGAGCTGGACAGAGTACTTCGCGAGGCAAAGGAACAAGGTCTGCATATCCGCGATTTTTACATTGCGCCGAAAACCGACTGGACGCACGGTCTTTACGAGCCTATGCGCGAGGCGATAACTAAGCTCGAACCCGTTATTGACGGGGAAGAGGAGACTGCGGGCGTCGCGGGGCTTAATAAGGAAATAGATATGTTTGAGCTTCACAGTGAGGAATACAGTTTTGTATACTACATCTTCGAGGCATAGGGAGGCGTTTTTTTGACGGAAAAAGAAGCGGCGGCTTATTCGCCGAATGTTCTGGCGTTTTACGGCGACAGCGTATACGAGGTCCTTGTGAGGAGGCTTATAGTGGGCGGGCATAACACTTGTGCGGGAAAGCTCCACGAGCTTGCCGTAAGCAGAGTTCGCGCGTCATATCAGAGCGGTGCAGTCGGCGTTATTGAACCCATGCTCACCGAGAAAGAAGCCGACATTCTCCGCAGAGGGCGAAACGCGGGAGGTATCTCCGTTCCCAAAAGCTCAAATCCCTCGGAATACCGCAGAGCGACGGCGCTTGAAACATTGTTCGGCTATCTCGCGCTTTGTGACAATTATGAAAGAATAAACGAACTGTTTGAAGCGATATGTAACGCATTACCGATCGAACAGGACAATACATAAAATTCACCCCGGCATTTTTACATAAACCGTTTTCGGTTTTTATGCAATAATTGTCGGGGGTATTTTTATGAAAAAACTAAAGAGCATAATTATAGAGCTTTTGGAGATTGCGTTTGCGGCGGCGGTGTTTTCGCTCGGCGTTCATTGTTTTATTTCGCCGAACAACATAGCTCCCGGCGGCGTTACGGGCGCGTCAATAATCCTTGTAAGGTTTTTTGATATCGGAGTAGGAACATTTATACTGCTTTTGAATATACCGCTTCTGATAATAGGTTTTATTTTTCTCGAACGCTCGGTAATGCTGAAAACGCTGTATGCCGTTGCGCTCATAACCGTGTTTACGGATATTATGGAAATGACAGTGCCGGCATACGACGCCGGCTCGGGAAACGGCATTATTGCGGCGATATTCGGCGGTGCGGCAATGGGCGCGGGAATGGGGCTTATCTACAAGAGCGAAGCAACCTCGGGCGGAGCGGACATACTGACGAAAATTATCGGAAAATATTTTCCGCAGTACAGATTAGGCGTTGTCCAGGCGGCGCTCGATATAATAGTAGTAGCGGCGGGGTTTGCGGTATTCGGAGAGCTGAACGGCGTATTGCTTGCAGTTATCGCCATTTTTATCCAGTCATACCTAATCGACCGCATACTCTACGGCGGGCGCGAGAGCAGGCTTCTGCTTATCTTTTCGAAGAAGAATGACGAGATAGCGGGGAAGATAATCCGCGCAGACCACGGAGTAACTTTCCTAAACGCCAAAGGCGCATTTTCCAAAGAAGAACGAACAGTCGTCATGACGGCAGTCCGCAGAAGCTCATACGAAAAGATAAAGCGCATTGTCCGCGAAGCCGATCCGTCTGCATTTCTGATAACCACAAACGCAAACGAGGTGTTGGGTTTAGGGTTTGAAAAGCTGACATAATATCAAAAATAAAAAAGGCAGGAACCGAAATTCCTGCCTTTGATCGTAATAACTTATTTAACAACAATGTTTACAAGTTTATTCGGTACGGCTATCTTCTTGACTATCGTTTTTCCGTCTGTCGCCGATTTTATTTCGGGAAGCTCTAGAGCCATTCCTATAAGCGTTTCATTGTCCGAATTAACGGGCGCGTTAAAGCGTCCTCTGAGTTTTCCGTTTACCTGAACTACAAGCTCAACAGTGCTGTCCGCGCAGAGTTTTTCGTCATAGGCAACCCATTTCTGCTCGTTCAGTATACCGAAACCGAGAGAATTGAAAAGCTCTTCGGTTATGTGCGGAGCAAACGGGTTTAAGATTATCAGCAGATCGCGGAACTCCGCTCTGTTAAATCCGCCCGCACTGTCCGCGTCATTCAGAAGTCCCATCATAGCCGCAATGGCGGTGTTGAATTTAAGCGTTTCGATATCCTCGGTGACTTTCTTTATCGTTTTGTGCATTGCCGAGCGGAGCGCGTCGCTGTATTCCTCTCCGTCCTTAAGATTTTCGGACATATTCCAGATACGCTCCAAAAATCTCTTACAGCCTTTTATTCCGTTTTCCTGCCAGGGAGCGGCTTTTTCAAAGTCGCCGACAAACATCTCGTACAGGCGCATTGTGTCCGCGCCGTATTCCTTTACGACTTCGTCGGGATTTACGACATTGTGGAGCGATTTTGACATCTTGCAGAATTTTCCGGGATTCTGCGGATCAAGTCCGAGTATCATTCCGTGAGAAGTGCGCTTTGCATAAGGCTCTTTTGTCGGAACAACCCCTTGGTCATATAAGAACTTGTGCCAGAAACGGCTGTAGAGCAGGTGGAGCGTAGTATGCTCCATTCCTCCGTTATACCAATCTACGGGCAGCCAATAGTTAAGAGCTTCTTTCGAGGCAAGCTCCTTGTCGTTTGTCGGATCGGTATAGCGCAGGAAATACCAGCTAGAACCCGCCCACTGGGGCATTGTGTCGGTCTCGCGCTTTGCAGGACCGCCGCATTTCGGACAAGTAGTGTTTATGAAACTTTCAAGAGTAGACAGCGGGCTTTCGCCGTTGTCGGTGGGCATATAGCTGTCAACTTCGGGGAGCTTCAGCGGAAGCTCGCTTTCGGGAAGTCCTACCCACCCGCACTTTTCGCAGTAGACTACGGGGATAGGCTCACCCCAATATCTCTGGCGAGAGAATACCCAGTCGCGGAGTTTGAAGTTTACTTTTTCATGACCAACGCCTTTTTCCGTCAGCCATTCTTTTATCTTGACCTTTGCGTCCTCTACGGACAGCCCGTCGAGGAACTGCGAGTTTACCATAACGCCCGTCGCGCAGTCGGTAAATGCTTCTTTCTGAACGTCCTCTCCGCCCTTTACGACTTCGATTATCGGCAGACCGAACTTCTTTGCAAATTCCCAGTCGCGCGTATCATGTGCGGGAACTGCCATAATTGCGCCCGTACCGTAGCTCATAAGAACATAGTCCGAAATGAATATCGGTATCTGCGTCCCATTTACGGGATTTATCGCCATAACGCCGCCGAGCTTTACGCCTGTTTTGTCCTTGTTCATTTCCGTGCGGTCAAAGTCGGATTTCCTTGCCGCTTCTTTCTGATAGGCGCGTACTTCGCCGAGATTTTCTATCTTGTCAGCCCATTTTTCTATGAGCGGGTGTTCGGGAGAAATTACCATATAGGTCGCGCCGAAAAGCGTATCGGGGCGCGTTGTATAAACGGTTAGGGTGTCGCCGAGAGTTGTCGTGAAATTGACTTCCGCGCCCGTAGAACGACCTATCCAGTTTACCTGAGCGGTCTTTATCTTCTCGAAATAATCCACGCTGTCGAGGTCGTCAAGGAGCTTCTGCGCATAGTCGGTGATTTTCAGCATCCACTGATTTTTTACCTTGTGGATAACTTCTCCGTGACAGCGCTCGCAGGTGCCGTTTACGACTTCTTCGTTTGCAAGAACGACCTTACATTGTGTACACCAGTTTACGTTCATCTCTTTTTTATACGCAAGTCCCGCATTGAAGAGCTTTAAGAATATCCACTGCGTCCATTTGAAATAATTCGGATCGGTAGTGTTTACCTCTCTTTCCCAGTCGAATGAAAGACCGAGAGCTTTGAGCTGAGCGCGAAAACGGTTTATGTTGCGCTCGGTAACTACCGCGGGGTGTATCTTGTTCTTTATGGCATAGTTTTCAGTCGGCAGTCCGAAAGCGTCCCAGCCCATGGGGAAAAGCACATTATAGCCCTGCATACGGCGCTTTCTCGCGACAATATCCATAGCGGTATACGGACGCGGATGACCTACATGAAGTCCGTCGCCCGACGGATAGGGAAACTCTACGAGAGCGTAGTATTTCGGCTTTGAAAAGTCGTTTTCGGTGTGGAATGTGCGGTGTTCGTCCCAATATTTCTGCCATTTGCTTTCGACCGCGGCAAAATCGTATTTCATAACTTTTATTGTCCTTTCACACATGCAATTTAATTTCCAAAAATCATCACATTACATTATATCATAATAAATAAAAAATGTCAATTCATTTTTTCTGCCTAAATCAAATTCTTAATTAAGAGCTATCCTATTGTCTTTCTTGCAAGTTATTATTAAAATACTTGCAAAAATACGTTTTTTATTCACGAAAATGTACTTTTGTCAATGATGTGAGACAAAAAATATAAAAAAATAAGGAGATCAAAATAAAGTTGAGGATAGGAA
>CANQVE010000043.1 GCA_947627205.1 uncultured Clostridia bacterium
TCACTCGCCCTATCCTGCTAGAAGTAAGAAGTTAGAGGTAAGAGGTTAGAGTTTAAGGCGAAAGGATATTTGCTGAATATAACAAAACCCCATTTGTCGTTCTTCTCAAACGGTATTTTCCTCAATAACGCTCACTCGCCCTATCCCCCTGCCCCCTTTCCCGAGGGGAAAGGGGGGAGTGCGTGGGGCGCCGGCGCGCCCCACGCCCCGCCTCGGGGGCTTCGCCCCGAACCCCTGTTGTCAGTTGACAGTGTACGCGTTGAACGCTTCGCGTGCAACGCTGTGTACAGCATCGGTGTCTGCTTACGCAGACAATATTTAGATTGTTATCGGACTGAAACGTTTTGGATAAAACCGTAAAAAGTTGCTTGTGTGCCTATAGTCTAAAAACAATCTAAATAACATCCGCTTTGCGGACACCGCTACTGAATACTGTACCCTGTCCCCTGTATACTGCTTTCAGCGGTAGTGGGAAAAAAGCTGAAAAAAAGTACTTGACAAACGAGGAAAAAGCTGTTATAATTATAGAGTTAATCGCTGAAAGCGAATAACCCCTTTCTCGTGCATAGGGCGCGGGATATAGATCCATAAGGAGGTGCAAATATGGCAAAGTTAAGCGAAAAGTATGAGGCGGTCGTTGTTCTTTCAGTAAAGACAAACGACGAAGAGCAGATCAAGGCGATAGTAAACAAGTTTACCGACCTTGTAAAAGCTAACGGCACTCTTACGAGCGTTGACGAGTGGGGAAAGAGAAAGCTCGCCTATGAAATCAACTATGAGGACGAGGGATATTACGTTCTCTATAAGTTTGAGAGCAAGCCCGACTTCCCTGCGGAGTTTGAGCGTATCGTCAGCATAACAGACGGCGTTCTCCGCTCGCTTGTTGTCCTTTCACACGAATAAGGCGCGTTGAAATTTCGGAGGTGTTAAAGTGAATAAGGTTATTATGATGGGCAGACTGGTAAACGAACCCGAGCTTAAAACTACACCGACGGGCGTTTCGGTTTGCAGGTTCAGGATCGCCGTTGACAGAAACTTTCAGAAAAAGGGCGAGGAAAGAAAGTCCGATTTCTTTAACGTTATCGCGTGGCGCGGAACTGCCGAATTTATCTCAAGATTTTTCTCGAAAGGAAGAATGATACTGATAGAGGGCGAAATGCAGGTCTCGCAGTTTACCGACAAAAACGGAAATCCCGCGACATGGTATGAGATAATGGTTGATAATGCTTTTTTCACGGGCGAGAAGTCAAATTCTCCGAGCGGTTCAAACGGAGGCTATGCTCCTGCGGGAAATCCCGGATACGGCGAGCCGCCCCCCGAGCGCGGTTCAAGTTCGGCTTCGTCTGAAAGCACAGGCACGCAGAGCCCTGCTGATTTTTCGGCTGCCGACAAGGACGACTATCCATTCTGAAATTGAGTTTAATTGAGAAGAAATCTACAAATCTACACATAGGAGGTAGAAAAAATGGCTGAAAAGAACGAAAAGCCCATGCACAGCGGCATGAAGCGTCCGCACCGCAAGGTTTGCCAATTCTGTGCGGAAAGAGCTGAGTATATTGATTACAAGGACGTTGCAAAGCTCCGCAAGTTTATGACAGAGCGCGCAAAGATACTTCCAAGCAGAGTTACGGGCTGCTGCGCGTATCACCAGAGAGAGCTTACTACAGCAATAAAGAGAGCAAGACAGCTGGCGCTTATTCCTTACTCTGCTGACTAATAGCAATAAAAGCAGGTTCGGTTTGAACCTGCTTTTTATTATGTGCAAGTATACAGGGGACAGTTGACATTGTACACTGTCAACTGCCGACAGGCGGTAGGGGGTTCGTTTTAATAATTTATATTGCAATTTGGAAGTTTCTGTTTAAGCCAAGTTATATCTTCTTCGTTGACGGGATTTTCAAGCAAGGTCAAATCCGTCAAATTAGTAAGATTTGCAAGAGGCTTTATATTGCTGATTTGATTGAGTTGCAAAGACAAAAAATTTAAATTAGTAAGATTTTTAAGCGGACTTATATCGCTGATTTTATTATTATACAAATATAAAACTTTCAGATTAGTCAGATTAGAAAGCGGAGCTATATCGCTTACCGAAGTAAAAGAAAAACTTAAAGTTGTTAATTTGGTTAGATTTGATAACGGTGTTATATTGTCGGTTTGAAGATTATCAAATTGCATATATAACTCTGTTAAATTAGTAAGACTTGCAAGAGGAGTCAGGTTCATATCGTTGATTTTAATACCGCCAGACCAACCGCCCATTTGCAAATAAGTCAATTTGGTAAGATTTGAAAGCGGTTTTAAAGTATCTACTTCCTCTACCTGTAAGTCTAAAGATTTCAGATTTGTTAGTTTTGCAAGCGGAGATATGTCCCTTTTTATTCCGTACAACCTTAAATTTGTTAATTTAGTGAGATTTGAAAGAGGCGAGATGTCAAGTTCATCAACATACAGATCTAAATGTGTCAGGTTTACAAGTTTACCTACTTCAACAATATCATCGTTTGTAACATTAAACAACAAGTCTAAACTTGTGGTTGTCGCTATATCATATTTTTCATCATGAATTGTCACCGTTCCGCTTGCGGGAGTAGTTGCAGGCGTAGAACTTGAAGCAGGCTTACTTGATGAACTTGCGGGTTTGGAACTTGAAGAGCTTACAGGCTTTGAACTTGAAACGGACTTGCTTGAAGAACTTGCAGGCTTTGAACTGCTTGACGAGCTTACCGGCGCAGAGCTTGAAGCCACGGCGCTTGAAGAACTTTCAGCCGAACTGCTTTCTTCTTCTGAGCTGCTGACAGCGGAGCTTGAAGAACTCTCGGCAGTCTCGGACGAGCTACTTTCAGAGGAACTGTTTTCAGATGAGCTTGAAGAAGATGTACTGTTTTGCGAAGAACTGCTTGAATTGTATGTAACGCTGCTCTGCTGTGAGCTTTGCGAGGTGGTTTCGTTGTCCTCTCCGCACCCCGACAGTAAGAGCGCCGCCGCTAAAATTGCCGAAAGAAACTTTGCTTTTTTCATGTTGTCCTCCTTAAAATTGACAATAAAAAAGTGCGCAGCCGAAACCGCGCACTTGTAAAAATGCTGGCTCCGAATTGCTGCGACACAACTTTTCTATACCTCTATAAGTGTACGAAAATAGAGCGCACTTTTACCATGGTAAAAGTGTACACACAATAGAGGTAATTATTCAGTTATGTCGCATTTTCATTCTAACACATACCCCAAGATTTGTCAATAGTTTTTTAACAAAAACGCCATTAATAAAGCTTAACGTTCTCACTTTCACGCATTAAGGTTTTTTCATACTTAAAGTTGTTCCCCGCTCAAAACATCTTTTAGGATTGCCTTTTCAAAGCACAGCTTTGAAAAGGCAATGCGGGGAAAACTCTTGTTTTCCCCGCACCCTTTAGCGCTAAATGGCGTTTGCGGGGACTCCGTCCCCGCACCCCTGCCAGAGGGGAAAAATTTTTTGAAAAAAATTTTTCCCCTCTGGACTCCCTTTTCAAAAAACTTTCGTACCGCGCCTTACGGCGCGGTCGGATAGCGGAAACGTTGTTTTCCGCTCAAAACAGCTTCTTGCCTCTAGCCTCTAATCTCTAACTTCTAGATGCTTACCTCGCCATGATCTCGCAAATCTTATTCGAAAACTCCACGGGATTTTCTATCGCCATTCCCTCTATAAGAAGCGCCTGGTCGTAGAGAAGCGCGGCGTACTCGCCCGCCTTTTCCTTATCCGAATTATACAGCTCTTTCAGCTTTGCAAAAATAGCATGGTTCGGATTTATTTCAAGCACCTTTTCTGCTTTCGCGTTCTCCGCATTCGGCATTGCCGAAAGCACTTTCTCCATTTCAACCGACAGCATTCCCTCGCTCGTAATGCAGACAGGGTGGTTTTTCAGCCTCTGCGACAGACGGACAGCCTTTACCTTTCCGCCGAGCTTTTCGGTCATGTAGTCGAAAAGCGGTTTGTTGTCCTCCTGCTCTTTCTTTATTTCCTCTTTTTCCTCTTCGCTTTCAAGCCCCAAATCATCTGCCGATACCGACTTGAACTCCTTGCCCTTATACTCGTGCATCATCTGCAGGCAAAATTCGTCAACATTGTCCGTGAGATAAAGTATCTCATAGCCGTTGTCTCTTACCCTCTCGGTCTGAGGCAGGCTCTCAATTCTCGTTATGCTTGAACCGCTTGCAAAGTAAATATACTTCTGCTCGTCAGCATTTTCTGCAGTTTCATTATTGTCATTATTATCGGCATTCTCGGCGTTATTTTCACTGTTTTCCTCTTCGGTCTTTACGCCTTTCATTCTGGAATAATATTCGGCAAGTGTAGTCGTTCCGCCGTTTGATGTCTTGAACAAAAGAAGATCCTGCAACTCGTCCTTGTTCGTGCCGTAAGCTTCGTAAATGCCGTATTTAAGCTGAACGCCGAACTGCTCGAAAAACTTTTCGTATTTCTCTCTGTCATTTTTCAGGCACTTTTTCAGCTCGTTCTTTATCGCCTTTTCAACGCTCTTTGCTATAATTTTCAGCTGTCTGTCATGCTGGAGCATTTCGCGCGAAATATTCAGCGACAGATCCTCGCTGTCAACAAGTCCCTTTACAAAGCTGAAATAATCGGGAAGCAGATCCGCGCACTTTTCCATTATCATAACACCGCTTGAATACAACTGCAAGCCCTTTTCAAAATTCTTTGAATAATAATCATACGGCACTTTTTCGGGAATATAGAGAAGTGCGGAATATGTCGCCGTACCCTCGGTCTTTGTATGGATATGCAAAAGCGGATCGGAATAGTCGTAGAACTTGTCCTTATAGAACTGATTATAATCCTCGTCTTTAAGCTCGGACTTTGACTTTTTCCAGATAGGCACCTGAGAATTGAGCGTTTCGGTCACGGTCTCCTTTTCGTATTCCGCGTCCTTTCCGTCAACGCCTGTCCCCTCTTTCACCTTTTCATGCTCAATGTCCATTATAATAGGATAGCGGATATAATCCGAATAGCGCTTTACAAGCTCGCGTATACGGTAGGTCTTTAAATAATCGTCATAGCTCTCCTCGTCTGAATTGTCCTTTATTTCAAGGGTGATGACAGTGCCGTTAGTATCCTTTTCGGCTTCGGAAATGGTATAGCCGTCCGAGCCCTCGCTCTGCCACATATAGGCATTTTCCGAGCCGTAAGCCCTGGAAATTACAGTAACTTTTTTCGCGACCATAAACGCCGAATAGAAGCCTACTCCGAATTGACCGATAACGTCGACGTCCTCTGCCTTTTCGTTATCGCGCTTAAACTCAAAAGAACCGCTCTGCGCGATAGTGCCGAGGTTGTTTTCAAGCTCGTCCTTGGTCATGCCTATGCCGTTGTCGCTTATGGTAAGCGTTCTTGCGTCGCTGTCCGTTACAATTTTTATCTGCATATCCGCGCGCGTAAGCCCTAAGTTTTCTTCCATTGACTTAAAGTACAGTTTATCGAGCGCGTCCGAAGCGTTTGAAATAAGCTCGCGCAGGAATATTTCCTTATGCGTATAGATAGAGTTTATCATCATTTCGAGCAAACGCTTTGATTCGGCTTTAAATTCCTTTTGTTCCATTTTTATCCACTCCTGTTAATATTATCAAAATATTTTAGCACTCTCTTTCTTTGAGTGCTAATTACATTATACTACAATTTTTTGAAATGTCAAGCAGTTTAAACAATAAAAATAAAAAAATTTCAGGCTTAGCAACCAGAGGCTAGAAGTTAGAAGCAAGAGGCTGGAATAAGTTTTGAGCGGGGAATAACGTTTCCTTTTTAAACAACTAAACGAACGGCGACACGAAAGTTTTTTGAAAGGGAGTTTGAGGGAAAACTTTTTTTCAAAAAAGTTTTCCCTCAATAACGCTAATTAGCGCATCAGGTTAAATGCCTACGGCATTGAACCTGGGTGCGGGGAAAACAAGAGTTTTCCCCGCATTGCCGTTTTAAAAACTGTGTTTTTAAAACGGCAATCCTACAAAGAGGTTTTGAGTGTAAAGCCACCTCGGAATTGCATTTACATTTGAACGGGAAAGAAGTTCGTTTGAGTTTATTCAAAAGTGAAAAATAAGCGTCCTACTTTTCGGTCATGCGCCTATAGTATTAAACAACTTAATCCAAGGAAAAGTAGGTAGGTCGGCGCCGTAATTTTGCTGAGCAAAGCGAAGCAAAATTGCGAGCGTAGCTCGCAGCCGCGCAAGCGGCAACGGCGCCGCTCGGGCGGGGCAGCAGCTCGGAAACGGAGAGGGCTTAATGCGTGGTAGTGCATTTCGGCTATGCTCCTTTAAGCCAAAACGCTTATAAAGCAGAGAACAGTCTTTCGGCTGTTACTGAATACTGTACCCCGTCAACTGACTGCAGCTCTAATTTCCTTTTATTGACAGAAATATTTCAGCAATTATTGCAAAGAATACTAAAAACAAAAAAGGTGAGGTAAAAAATTATGCCGAATTTCAAAAACCGCCAGAGCGCCGAGATATTGAACGCCGTCTACCGCAACGCCGAAATGGCATACGAGGCTTCTAACGACGTCCTCAAAGTCTGCAAGAACAACGACCTTTTCCGCGAGATACAGCAGGAGCAGACGCGCTATAAAAACGTTGCAAAAAACGCAAAGAGCGAGCTGTTAAAGCGCGGTGCTTCTCCCGAGCAGGTCTCCCCTTTCGGAAAAGCAATGTCGAAAATGGGGATCGCGATGAAAACCATGAACAACCAAAGCGGTTCTAATATTGCGAAGATAATGTTCAACGGGACTTCTATGGGAATAATCGACATTCAGCACGCCGTAAACCGCTCTCACGGCGCGGAACAGCAGATACGCGAAAGCGCCGAACGGCTTCTGGAGCGCGAGCGCGACTATTGCGAAAACCTTAGGAAGTATCTATGAGACCGCTCCCCGAACACATACCCTGCGATATTCAGGCAGGCAGAGGAAAAGCACGCCGTAGGGCTGTCGAGTCAGCCGAACGTGAGGTTGACGCATAAATGAATTATTGTTAAATTCAGAACTTTCCCGCTCAGGGGCGCAGTATACAGTGTACAGTAGTCAGTAAAAGGTATCCGCCTTACGGCGGATAGGATTTAGATTGTTTTTAGTCAATAGGCACACAAGCCGCCCTAAAAAACGTTTTAGCTTGATAACAATCTGAATATTGTCCGCGAAGCGGACACTTATATTGCATACTCTCCACTGTATCCTGTATACTGCCTGCGCTATCTCCATTGTCAACCTTTGAGTGTGAACCAACGTCACCTACTCCAACTACCTCGGAACAGCAAACAGGCACGCCTCCCAATCGGGTATATAGGGGAAATGGCGTATATAAAGGTCGTAGCCGCTGTTTATTGAGTTTATGAGCAGCGGGAGCTTGTACATATCCTCGTTTCGGTGATAGAGGGCAATGTTGAGCTTCGGAGAATAATTTATTATCGTGTTTTTTGCGCCGAGTACGGCTTGTTCTTCTGCGCCCTCTACGTCCATTTTTATAAAGCTCGCGGGCTTGCCTTTGAGCATTGAATCTACTTTCATCATCTTCACTTCTCTTGTGCCGAAAGCTGTTTGCTCCGCACGGCTCCCTCTGCCCTTGTCCGAGGAGAAAAACAGCGTCGTGTCCTCGCTCCATGCCCCGCAGTTGAACGCTTCTATCCGCTTTTCATCACAAAGCCTTTCGCAGAGCTTGCGGAAATTCCTGCTGTCGGGCTCGGCGGCATAGATCTTTTTAAACCGCCCGCCCGTTTCTTTTATAAACTCCTCCGCCGTGTCGCCGTTATACGCTCCTAAATCTACATAAGTTTCATTATCGCCGAGATTTAAAAAGCTGTAGATTTCCCGAGGGCTTGTCTGTACACTGAAAAGATAATCGATTTTTCCGCTTAGTTTATAGCGGATAATGTTTTCAAAGACCTTTTTCGACTGCTCGTCTGCGAGAAGCGAATATGCCTCTTTAAGCTCGTCACGGTGCTTTCTTGCAAATGCAAGGTCGAAAACTCCCTCTCCCACAACGGGAACATTCGGCGCATAAAGTTCGTGCTTTTCAGATATTGCGCGAATATGCTTCATAACGTCGGGCAATTGCGTTCCAAAGCACACAAGAACGATAAACTCCTTTAATTCCTCTTCTATCTCGGACAGCTTTTTCACCTTATAGCCCAGAAAAATCTGCCCTCTGACAAACTCATCGCTTGCCATTATGCCGTCTACTTGAATATTATTCTTATCAAGCACGGCTTTTACTTTCTCCGCGCCGTCGCCCATTCCGTAAAGCACTATTTTTTTATTCGTGCATTTAAGATAATTCCACAGGCAATCATTTATATCATCAAGAAAAAAGGACATAAGCTGTTTCCTTTCAAACTTTAAAATAATTAACAATAATCACCGCGAAAAACTTGTCGAGAAAATTTTGCATAATAAGCTAAAAACAGGCAAAACTACAAACAGGTTCAAGCAAACCGCAACAAACCGAAAAGGAAAGGAAAGAATTTATGAAGAATAAAAGACAAAGCGACAGCCGTAAAACGAAATGGATAGCGGCGCTCACAGCGGCAGGCTCAATGGCGGTATGCGCGGCGGTCATCGCGGCATACAGCATAGCGATGAAAAACCTCATACCGACAAACAACGAAGCGAACATTTTAGGCGTTGCGAGCCACAGCTCTCAAAGCTCAAAGAACGACATTCCCGTTCAAAATCCCGTCCCGAACGTCCCCAAAGACGAAAACTCCTCGGACAATACCGAACCCGCAAACAAGCCTATAAATACGGTAAAAGGCAACATAATGCCTGTTGAGGGCGATATTGATATTGCTTTCAGCAACGGCGAACTTGTAAAGTCTCCGACGCTCGGCGTCTGGAAAACTCACGACGGGTGCGATATCCTCTGTGATTTGGGAACGGACGTTAAGTCTATGTCCGACGGCGTTGTAAAAGAGATACGCGACGACGCGCTTATGGGGATCTACGTTATCATTGAGCAGGAAAACGGGCTTGAAGTGCATTATTGCGGACTTGCAAAGGAGCTTTCCGTTAAAGCGGGAGCAAAAGTAGCCCAAGGCGAGATAATCGGAAAGACCTCCGACACCAACCAATCCGAAATTCTCCAACAGCCTCATCTTCATCTGGGAGTTAAGAAAAACGGGGAATGGGTGGATCCTATTTCAGTAATTACCGAATAACAAGCGCAAGGGAAATCCTTTATAAGGGTTTCCCTTTTGCATTTAATCATTACGAGTAGTCTTTATATGCTATGTTCAGGTCTACCGCTCCGCTTATTCCCGAAACTCTGCCCTTGCAGGAATACTGCCACACGCCGTAGCTTCCGTTATATGCTGGCTTTAGTGTTCCCCAGTGAGCAACCCAAATTTCATAATCGGAGAGCTTTTTTGTGTCCAGCTTATTGTTGAGCCAAGACGCGCTCGAATATATCATAGGCTCATATCCCGCTTTCTTCACTTCTTTGCAGAATATGTCGGCAATAAGCGTCAGCTCCCCGACGCTTAGTTTTTGCTGTCGGCTGTCCTCAATGTCCACAACTATGGGGAAATCGGGCTTATACTGCTTTATTATATCCAGAAAATATTTTGCCTCCGCTCTTGCGCTTTCGGCGCTGTCCGCGCGCAGATAGTGATAAACGCCGACCTTTATTCCCGCGCGCTGTGCTTCGGTCATGTTATAATCAAACGTTTCATCGGTGTAATAATCGCCGACCGACGACCTCAAAAACGCAAAATCGATCCCCGCCTCTTTTACCTTTTTCCAATCTACAGCTCCCTGATAATACGAAACGTCTATGCCTCGGAGCATTTTTTTATTTTCGCCCGCTTTATTGCTCTCGCTTTTTTCCTCGGCTCTTTCGTCAAGTACGCGTCCGCTTTTTCCGAGGACAAACTGCCCGTCTTTGAATACATTTACAGCTTTCTTCCCGAAGCTCACAGTTCCCGTATTATAGAGCCTCCCCGAAAGATAAACATATCCGTCTGCGGAAATTTCGGAATTCAGCGTTGTGCTTACGCGCCCTCTGATAAAAAGCTCTCCGCTTTCGGGAACAATGTAATTCCCCGAAAGCACGGCTTCTGCGCTTTTCGCAAAGGACGTAACTCCTTTGTTTTCATAAACACCGCTGTTATAAAGGCTTAATTTCCCGCTGAACGCAGTTACGGACTTCTCGCCGTTTATAAATTCACCCGCTATATGCACATCGGAGCTTTTTGTCGCGGCAAATTCTCCGTTGCATTCTACCTTTGAGCTGTCTCTCGCCAGAAATGTTCCCGAAACCGTAGCCCTCGCGCCCTGCTCAATGACGAGCGTTCCTCTTATATCCGCCGTACCGCCCGCGTAGAGCTGAAACTCCGCGCCATTTTTTATGAGAAGCTCGGTATTTTCGGGGAAAATTATCCCGTCATATATCTTTACAACGTCGTCTATGTAGTAGTTTACGTTTTCTTCGGGTATGGTATCTTCCGTTACTTTTACATAACCGTTCTCGTCGGTCTGCGGTTCTTCGGGCGGTTCTTCTTCAGCATAAGCCTCCGCCGCAAAGAACACCGAAAGTCCCGCGAAAATAATGAAAAAAGCTGTTTTAAAAATACGTTTCATGATACTCCAATAATGAACTTGTTATTTATCTCTTATGAGCATTTCTACATCCGTCATATAATCGGGAATAATTCTTCCGTCCTCTATTATGATATCCCCGATATATTCCAGCGCATAGCTGTTTATACTCTCCGTGAGTGTTTCAAAAAACACGCCCTCTCCTCGGCAATATCCCGTAATATTTTCTTCAAAATACATGGTCTCAAGCAATCCGCGCTCTGTGTCCGAAAGCCTTTGAGAAAGACCTGCCCAGCCTGTTTTTTCCTCTGCCAGCGCCGCATAGTCCGAAATTCTCTCGGAAAAATCGTCGTCGGAAACTTGCCTTGTCCTGTCCTCTATGTCGCTTATGTCAATGCCGTCGGGTTCGTCTGCCTGCGCTTCATAAAGCCCGCTTTCTTCTTCGGTTATCAGCTTTTCGGCTATCTCGTCAGCCTTTTGGCGAATATCTGAAAGTTTTGAAACGTCAATTTCAACTTTCGGCGCGGCATAGACAATTTCTTCCTCAAAGCCGTTTGTTTCCTTTTTCTTCGGGAATGTCATGTTCTTGTCGCAGAACCTGTCAACGGCTCTTTCAATTGCTTTCTTAAATTCCTCGTCCAGCACCGCCGCTTCGGCTTTCTGACGGTTTTTTACGTCGTTTGCGAGCATGGAAACATTTACGGAAATTTTTCTTCCGAAGCCTGTCCTTATGCGGAGGCGCGCTTCAATGCTTTTAAGTATAAAGCCGATTATTCCCCTTTGAGGCTGAAAAGAAAACTCCTCATGCGCGGGTTCTCCGCGCTTTATGCAATAACATTCTTCTGGGCTTATCCTGACTTCGCGGAAACCGTCCATTCTGTCAAGGTCAACTAATGCTCCCGCAAACTGCCTCCAGGTATGGTCTTTTTTCATCTGCCCGACAAGCAGGCTGTCGAGAGCTATGCCCTTTGCGGAAAAATAACTGTAAAGCTCTTTTAAAACTTCCTCGAGCGCGCCGTCGATAAGCGGCGCGGTCTCTTCCGACCAAAACGCGCTTTGTTTTATGTTATAGGCGGAATTGTCCGCAAGAAAACCGAGTTTGTTTTTATAATCGCCTTTTGATACGGCGACGGCGGATTTTCTTTGTTCGTTTTCTTCGGTATCAAAAAGGTTATCGGGGAATTCCGAAGTGACATTATTATAAGCATAAAAATCTTTGAGCCACCTCGGAAAGCAGGCGTTTAGATATACCGCTCTGCTTTTCATATTTTGCCAAAGCCCGACCAGCTTTGAAAAAGCCTCGTTTGAGGAATGAACTCCTATTTTATTGAGAAGCTCATAAACATATAAAAGCACATACGCCCTGTCCGCATCGTTATAAACTCCGCGCCTTACGTCCGTCCGCCATGTAAAATACGTTCTGAGCTGGGAATTTGACATGGCGGCATACATGGGCGTTGTCATTCCGAAAAATGCTTTTCTCGAAAAATCGTCCTCAATGTCCGCCACATATTCGCCCTGCATAACGAAAGTTATTTCCGAACAGCGCTGTACGACACGTCCGTTATGAGGCGTCTGCTTTTTCATTCTCATTTCGAGAATGGTTTCGTTTATCATCATATCATGCGGGGAAAGGTTTTCCTCTACCCTTTCGGGCGGATAGGCAATGTCGTTTTCTTCTAAAATGAGCATTCGGCTTGTGCTTTTGTCCGAGGGCGCGCCGTTCTTTTCGGCTTCTTTTCTGATCTCTTTTTCTGCATCGCGCACAACGAACCCGGCGGTATTTGAGATCAGCTGTTCTATCTGCTTTCTTATCTCCTCGATACTTCTATCGTCTGTGTCAATAAACTTTTTAAATTCATCGGACATAATTTGACCGCCCTTTTATTGTCAGCTATACATACATTATCATTTTTTCCCAATCCTCGGGAAATCCCATATCCGAAAGCCTTATGTCGCCGGCACTTTTGTTTATGAGCCTTGAAACGGGCTTTACAACGCGCTCGTTCCAATGCTCTTTATTGTAAAAACAGTGCTTTAAAACAATTATGTAGCCGAAAAGATCGGGCTGTAATTCTATGGGGAAATCGCGGGGCGTTTTGGGATCTACGGGAAATCTGCTCGCATAGAGCCTGTTATAATGCGCGCAGTAATTTCTAAGTTCGTTCATGCAGAAAACCCAATTATCCAGCTCCGTCGGCGAACAGCCGTAATATCCCGAGGCAATGGCTTTTTTGTCGGCATTCTGCATTTCCTTATAGAAAAATGCAAGCTGTCCGAAAGAAAACAGCTCCACCATAACCCAGAGCGGAAATTTCCCGCCGTATTTCGTGTTATAGTGCTTTACGAAATCGCGGTCGGAGCTTGATTCTATAAGATGGTTTATCCGAGCGATAAAGGACGGGTGGTTGTGCTGAATACCGAAGCTCGCGCCGTTTAAATATCCGAGCGCGCCGTATTTGAGCGCATGAAAGTTTGAAACGACCGCTCTAAGCGATATCTCAAATTCTTCGAGAGCCGCCATAAGAATGCTCCGAAGTTTTCTGTCCATTTCATAAACGCGCATTATTTTATTGAAAGAAGTGCCGTCCTCATACTTGTGCTTGCTTACGGAAAAAGGCTCGAAATAGTTTGAAAGTCGGTAGTAGTTTATATGCTTCAATACCTCGCGCGCTGTTTCTTCGTCCTCAAAGATACAGCCGCGCTGTTTTAATATCCTTATCTGCTCGTTTATTGTAGCGGGCGCTTTTTCGCGCATAAAATTCTCACCTCAAACCGAAATTCTGCCGAACGGACCGTCAGTCCGTCCAATATTGCTCGCGCTCATGCTTGCTCTCGCGGTTCATAAGAACGGATATGCTCTTTTTCGGATCGCTTCCCTCAAAACATATCTTTACTATCTGCTCTATTATCGGCACATCTACGCCGTTTGCCTTTGCAAGGCGAAAAGCCGTGCGGGCGTTTGTATATCCCTCGACGGTGCCGACCTGCGCTACCGCTTCTGCGGCGGGGACGCCTTTCCCGATAAGATTTCCCGCGCGGAAATTGCGCGAATGGAGAGAAGTGCAGGTCACGATAAGATCGCCTATTCCCGCCATTCCCGTAAAGGTTTTCCAGCTTGCTCCGAGCGCAACTCCGAGGCGCGTTATCTCGGTCATTCCGCGAGTCATAAGAGCCGCGACGGTGTTGTCGCCCAGCCCCATTCCCCGTGCTATTCCGCAGCCGAGGGCGATAGGATTTTTAAGCACTCCCCCGAGCTCGCACCCGCACACGTCGTCGTTTGTATATATCCTGTAACATTCGTTTGAGAGAGTCTGCTGGATATACTCGGCGGTGTCGTCGTCATAAGCCGCGCAGACCTCTGTCGTCGGAACAAATCTCGCTATCTCTTCCGCGTGGCAAGGTCCTGTTATAACGGCTATCCTGTTGTTGGGAAGTTCTTCTTTCAGAAGTTCCGAGAGCCGTTTTCCCGTGCTTTCTTCTAAGCCCTTGCTCGCGTTTACAACGACCGTCTGCGGATCAATATAGTCCTTTACCGCCCTTACCGCTTCGCGGTAGAATGCCGACGGAATGCATACTACGACAATATCCGCGCCTTTTACTATTATCGGATCTGAAGTCACGCCGAGCGCGTCGGGAAGTTTTACCCCCGGCAGAAGTCTTTTATGCTCCCTTTCGGTGCGGAGCTGTTCGGCTTCGGCTTCAAACTTTGTCCAGGTCGTCACATCATGACCGTATTTCGTGTACAATACTCCCAGAGCCGTCCCGTAACCGCAGCCGAGAATTGCTATTCTTGCCATGTTTATCCACCCCTGTTTTGTTTTTTATTTTAAAGGAACTCTACCCTGTCCTGCAAGTATACAGGGTACAGTGTACAGTAGTCAGTTATGGTATCCGCCTTATGGCGGATATTATTTGATTGTTCTCAAACTGAAACGTTTTTGAGCGTAACCGTAAAGGGAAAGCTCGTGTGCCTGTAAATTAAAAACAATCTAAATCTTATCCGCGAAGCGGATACCTACTACTGCATACTTTACACTGTACACTGTCAACTGTCAACGTATACTATTTCGATTTCTCGCCCAGCTTTTTCTCCGTATGGCTTAATAAACGTTTGATATTCTCGTGATGTCTGAACACGATCAGTCCTCCGCAGAATGCGCCTATAATTGTGTTTATTATAAACGCGGGATCGCGGTCAATAAGGAAACCGAAGATGAACGAAATGATGAAATAACACGACGAGGCTATACAACTTCCCAGAGAAACATATTTCGTTATCGCAACAATGACAATGAAAATCCCGAGCAGTATGCACGCCATTCGCCAGTCGTAAACAAAAATTGCCGAGATAGACGCCAGAACGCCCTTTCCGCCCTTAAAGCCGAAGTACAGCGGGAAACAATGCCCGACTATCGCCATAAACACCGCGAAATTTTCCACCCATGTCATTCCCAGGGCATGGTCTGTAGTGTCTATCCCTCCGACAAACAAGAACACCAGCCTCACTATAACGACCGCCACCGCCGCTTTTGCAACGTCTCCCAGCAGGACAATTCCCGCAGCGCCTTTTCCAAGTACGCGCAGGGTATTTGTAAGTCCTGCGTTTCCGCTTCCCATGGTGCGGATATCCTTTCCCGTCTTTATCCTTGAGACAATTATAGAAGTGTTTATGCCGCTCAGAAGATAAGGTACGGCGAGCATAACTATATAACAGATCCAAATCATTTTTTAATTCCCTTTACGTTTTTTATTCTTCGTTTTTATCTTCACTTTCGTCATCTTCAGCGTCTGCGGGAATACCGACAATGTCCTTTAAAATTCTTTGGTCGGTCTCCTGTGCCTTTATCTGCTCTTCGTCAAGCTCTTCTTCAAGCTCTTCAAGCTCCGCTTCTTCATCTTCAATTGTCACATCATCGGGTATTTTTTCCTTTATTTTTTCTGCGACCGAAAGCGCTTCTTCGTTTGTTTTGGCTTTGAGCATGACCTGCTTTTTTCCCGACGAGAGCCAGATAGCTTTTCCTATAACGGAAACTTCGCCTATCTTTGCATATCGGATTATACCGCCGCCGTCCGTAAACAGAAGCAGAAACTCCGAAAGGAAAAATCTTCCGTTTTCAGATTTTGTTTCGTCAAATTCACTGAATACGGCATTGCGCTCTTTTTCGCTTATTGCATATAAATGGCGTTCAAGGCGCGCGGGGCTTGTCTTTTGAGCAGTTATAAGGGTTTTTATTATTACCGCCGCAAATACGACATAAAGCGCCACGAAAAGCACTGTCCACATAACGCCGCCGAATATCGGCGAGCCTGTGAGGTCAAGTATAAAAAATACTGTTATTGCCACAAACAAAGGCACTCCAACCGCCAAAAATGTCCTCAGCCATTTTTTCATATTATAGGCGCGGTATGCACTGATTATCTTCTTCAATGTTTTATTCTCCTCTTTCTCTGACCGTGAGCTTTATCGGAGTTTTATCCAGACCGAAAGTTTCGCGTATCTGATTTTCAATATAACGCTGATAGGAATAATGGAACAGCTCCCTGCTGTTGCAGAAAACGACAAAATTCGGCGGGTTTGACGAAGCCTGCGTCATATAGTAGAGCTTCAGGCGTTTTCCCTTGTCCGACGGGGGCTGTACGCGCGAAGTCGCATAGCTTAACATATCGTTTAAAACGCCCGTGGATATCCTCATTGAGTGCTGTTCATGCACTTCTTTTATAAGCTCAAAGAGCCTGTCTATCCTTGAGCCGTTTTTTGCCGAAATAAATACAAACGGCGCGTAGCTCATAAACGAAAAGTCAACTTCGAGCTTCTTTTCAAACTCGCGCATTGTAGAGCCTGTTTTGTTTTCTACGGCGTCCCATTTGTTTACGGCAATAACGCAGGCTTTTCCCTTGTCGTGGGCATATCCTGCGACCTTGCTGTCCTGCTCTGTAAAGCCCTCTGTTGCGTCTATCATCACCACGCACACGTCCGCTCTGTCTATAGCCATAAGCGCGCGCAGAATGCTGAAATGCTCGATATTTTCGACGATCTTCGCTTTTCTTCTCATTCCCGCGGTGTCGATAAATACAAACCTGTCCTCGCCGCGCGTTACTTCGCTGTCAATAGCGTCGCGCGTTGTGCCTGCTATATCGGAAACGATAGAGCGCTCCGAGCCTGTTATTTTATTTATAAGCGAGCTTTTCCCGACATTCGGCTTTCCTATCACCGCGACTTTAATTACATCTTCGTCATAAGGCTCGGGCTCGTCGGGCGGAAGCACTTCAAACACCGCTTCTAGCAGGTCGCCCGTGCCGTGTCCGTGTACGGCGGAAACTGCGACAGGCTCGCCCAAACCTAAGTTATAAAACTCGTAAAACTCGGGCGGGGGCTCGCCTATGCTGTCGTCTTTATTTACCGCGAGGACAATGGGTTTTCCGCTTTTCAGGAGCATTTGCGCAACGTCGCTGTCGTTTGCGGTAACTCCCGCCGTAAGGTCGGCAACGAAAATAATAACGTCCGCGCTCTCTACTGCGAGCATTGCCTGCTCTCTCATCTGCGCAAGAATAACATCGTCTGTTTTCGGCTCTATTCCTCCCGTATCAACGAGCATAAACTCTCTGCCCAGCCACTCGCATCGGCTGTATATCCTGTCTCTTGTAACGCCCGGCGTGTCGTCGACTATTGACAGTCTCTGACCGACAAGTTTATTAAACAACGTGGATTTTCCGACATTCGGTCTCCCGACAATTGCAACTGTTCTCATTTTATCTTCCCCTTATATCCGATATTCTTTAATTCTAAATCACTAAACACCAACTTATAATTATACAATTTTATTATATCATATTGACTGAAAAAAATCAAGTACAACTACAACGTATTTTCTGTAACATAACAATGTTACAAAATGTACTTTTGTCAATGATGTGAGACAAAAAATATAAAAAAATAATGAGAGCAAAATAAAGTTTAGATTACGAA
>CANQVE010000044.1 GCA_947627205.1 uncultured Clostridia bacterium
GTGTGACAACTTTATTTTAACATATCTCAACCACTTTTTCTATACCTTTTGTCTCACATCTATTGTAACATAACAGATTTTTTCTTTTTAATTCGCAAAACTACTTGACAAATCGGGCAGGAGCGTGTATAATATTATTGTTGCATTTTTCTTATTCGGAAGCGTATCGAAGTGGTCATAACGGGACTGACTCGAAATCAGTTGTACGGCAACGTACCGTGGGTTCGAATCCCACCGCTTCCGCCAGCTAGAGGTTAGAGGTTAGAAGTAAGAGGTAAGAATTTGTACCGAACGGTTGTTCGCTCATTTCTTACCTCTTATTTCTTTTTATACGTTTTATTAAGAAAATAACTTTTCGCTTTAAATTCTTACCTCTTACATCTTATCTCTTACTTCTAAAAGCGATGCGTGACTGTGGCGAAATTCGTATAGCGTTTTTTTATCCGAGATAAAATTTCTGAATTCGTGTTTTTCCTGCAACAGCTTTCGGCTGTATCCTTATTAAAGGTACTTTTTGAAAAACTGTTCCAACTTGTCAAACGGAATTGCATTTTTCCCTCCGCCGTCATAAAGGTCGGTGTGAACGGCATCAGGAATTATCAAAAGCTCTTTATTGTCCGTGTATTTGCTGTCAGCTGCCATTGCCGTATATGCGTCTTTCCCGAAATAGCAGGAATGAGCTTTTTCGCCGTGCATAATGAGCACTGCGCTGCGAATTTCGTTGCTGTAGGTGTTTATCGGCTGGTTCATAAACGACATACAGCCCGTTACGTTCCAACCGCCGTTTGAATTGAGCGAACGCGGGTGATAACCTCTCTTTGTCTTGTAATAATCATAATAATCCTTTACGAAAAACGGTGCGTCCTCGGGGAGCGGATCAACTACACCTCCGCCAAGCGCATATTCGCCCGACTGATAATCCTTAATGCGCTGTGCATTGAGGGCAACTTTTTTCTGATAACGCTGTTCTTCGCTGTTCTCTGCGTCAAAATATCCGTTCGCATTCACCCTTGCCATATCGTACATTGTAGACGCAACAGTCGCTTTAATTCTTGTGTCAAGCGCGGCGGTGTTTATCGCAAGACCGCCCCAGCCGCAAATGCCGAGTATACCGATTTTTTCGGGATCAACATTTTCCTGCACGGACAGAAAATCAACTGCCGCCATAAAATCCTCGGTGTTGATGTCGGGAGACGCCATATAGCGAGGTGTGCCGCCGCTTTCGCCCGTGAATGACGGATCAAACGCAATTGTCAGAAATCCGCGCTCCGCCATTGTCTGGGCGTAAAGTCCCGAACATTGCTCCTTTACTGCGCCGAACGGTCCGCAGACTGCAATTGCGGAAAGCTTGCCATTTGCATTTTTCGGCGTGTACATATCCGCGGCAAGCGTAATGCCGTAGCGGTTACGGAACGTTACTTTCTTATGCTCCGCCTTTTCGCTTTTCGGGAATGTTTTATCCCATTCATTTGTCAGTTTAAGTTCTTCCATTGTAATAACCTGCCTTTCTGAATTTTTAATAATTAACGCGCCTCAGCACGGCAATTTCTTTTATTTCAACACATTATACTGCTCATCATCAACAGGCTCCAGCCACTCGTTTGAGCCGTTTTCGCCGGGAACTTCTATAGCAAGATGACTGAACCAGCTGTCGGGAGCGGCGCCGTGCCAATGCTTTACGCCGACGGGAATATTTATGCAGTCGCCCGGTTTCATTTCAACTGCGGGCTTTCCCCATTCCTGATAATATCCGCGCCCGCCGACGCAGATAAGAATTTGCCCGCCGCCCTTGTCGGCATTGTGAACATGCCAATTGTTACGGCATTTCGGCTCAAACGTAACATTGAAAATTCCCACTTGCTCTTTTGAAATCGGCGCAAGGTAGCTTTGCCCGATAAAATACTGCGCGAAGCCGTCATTCGGCGCGCCTATCGGGAACAAAATCGTGTTTTGATACTTGTCTTTGTCCGTAAGCTCCTCGTCTTTCCAAACGTCCTTTGCCATTCTAAACACTGCCCATGCTTTCGGCCAGCCTGCGTAAAACGCAGCGTGCGTAATGATCGCTGAAATTTCCGCACGCGAAACGCCGTGCGCTTTTGCGTTTTCAAGATGGTATACGAGAGAACTGTCCGTAATTCCCGAACTCATCAGCGCAACGACCGTTATTATACAGCGCGTTTTAACGTCAATGTCCGTGTTGTTCCAATTTTCTCCGAAAAGCACATCATCATTGAAATGTGCAAAATCGGGAGCAAAATTTCCGAGCTGATCTCTTCCTGCTGTTTGTGTTATTTTTTCCATAATAATTACTCCTTTCAGATATAAAAAATCAAAGGTAAGAGGTAAGAATTTTAAACCATGACCTCTTATTCCTTTTATACGTTATATTATTCCCCTAACAGCCTTTTCACGCAGTTGAAAGTTATTTCGTAAATTGTCATAAACACATAATTTACGCCCGCTTTTTCCATTGCCGTCCGCTGTTTTTCGGTAACGAAAGTGTACGGGTAAATGCCGAACATAAACGGAAAAAACGTGTACAAAAATCCTTGTTTGTCCTCGGCGGGCATTTCGGGGAAATACTGCTCAAGGCAATTCATCACCGCTCTAAGCGAATTTCCGTATGCGGATTTAAATTCCGCAAGCCTTTCGGGACGGCTGCCTGTCTCCATGTCATAATGGTTCATGGACATAATTTTAAGCAATTGCGCGCGTTTTGCAAGAGATCTCGCAAGTTTGTCCGCAAACTCGTCTTTTGCAAGCACGGGAAATTTACGCATAATTCTGTTCAGTTCGGCGTTCCAGAGTTCGTATTCACGCTGTAAAAGCGCAAGAAAAATTTCCTCTTTCGTCTGAAAATAATTGTAGATAGAAGTGCGCGTAAAGCTCGTTTTTTCGCTTATTTCTTTAAGCGTTATTTCCTTGAAACTAAGCGTTTTATAGAGCTTTTCGCAGGCATTGATTATCTCTTCTTTGCGCGCGTTTGTAAGTTCGGGCGATCCTTTAGGCATTTTCCGACCTCCTTATTCTGACAAAGTGTCACTAATAAAAGTATAGCATTATACTGACATTGTGTCAATATAGTTTGCAAATTTTCATTTAAATTTCACATTATAGACAAAAATTTTGAGGAGCTTTTGAATAAAAAAATTTTCTGAATTTAATGCATAAAAAAGAAAGAGGCAAGAAATGAGCGAACAACCGTTCGGTACAAATTCTTACCTCTTACCTCTAATCTCTTGCCTCTAAAGGCGCAAATATCGACCGCACTATAAGTATTGCGCAGTTGTCCATCTCCGCATAAAGGCTGTCGAGGTCTTTTATGTTGTCATAGTCCTCGGGTTCTAAAAGGCTTGCTTCGTGGCGGAAAAGCGCCTGCGCGGCATGGAGCATTTCTCCGATAGTAATATCGGGATTAGGCTCGTCGCGCGTCTCACAGTCGGGATAAAAAAATCTCATATATATCCTTTGCTCGGGATCAAGCCTTGTAAACTCATAGAGCTCGTCAAACTTGTCCATGTCTTTGCTTTTGCAAAGTTTCGCGGCAACTTTAAAGTAATCTTTCAGCTTTGTTCCCATAAAGACCGAAAGAGCAGACTTTACTCTAAGCAGTCCGCTGATGTTTTTAACGCTGAATTTATTATCCGTCATCTTTCCCTCCGAACGAATCTATCATATACCCCTCGTGCAAAGCCGCCAGACAGCCCCAAAGCTCGCAAAGGATATATGAACTGTAATTATTGTTTTCAATATTTGCGACAAGCTCTCCAAGATTTTCGGGGAGCTTGTCGTTTTCACAAGTTAAAGTTTTCTCCATAAGATCAATGAACTCCTCAAAGTTTTCCTGAAAGGAGTTTTTTTCGCCGAACAAAAATTCAAGCGGCGAGCTTGCAAGTATCTTCATAGCGTTGGCTATTGTCTTGTGGTCACTTGTCGCGGGAGAACGACGCTGTTTCAGCATTTCCGGAGTCATTATAGCTGTCATTCCTTTCTTCAAATTCATTGTTTTTCGCAAGGGCATTTCTTTCCCAAATCGCTGTCATCGGCTTAATCAGTGTCCAATCGAGGATATCAACAGCAACTTTCGCAGGATTTGGATCAAGCGAAGATGTATGTGCATCCATAGAGCGTAAAATTTTGTGAGCATTATAGATCATTTCGCCGACTGTGATATCCGTATTTGGCTTGACAGATCTGTCAACGGGACAGCAGAAACCGCAGTAATAATGCTCCTCGGGATCGATCCTCAGATATTCCCTAAAGCGCCTCATAAGCCCACTGTAAGAATTATCTCCGAGCATCTCGGCTAGAACCTCATAGTAATCGCTGAGGCGAATGCTCATAAACAGCGACTGGGTTATCTGTGCATATTGTCTGTCAAATAATTTGTTTTTATCAATTTTCATATAAAGATCTCCTTAATTATTTTTTCTTATTATCGGGCATGACAGAAAAACCGAGGGGTAACAGCGACAGGCAGTCGTAGTAGATGTTCGTCTCGCCGTTAAAATCAGTGTCCGCAAAATAATTGCTAAATCTGAGAAGAAGCTCGGGAAAAGTCTCGGGCAGTTTTTCATCATCCAGAACATCTCGAAAATACCCAAAAGCCCTGTCGTGCAGGGAAACCCTTTTGTTGGTGTCATGTGGTCTCATATAAATGTATGATGAATACATACCATCGGTCGGAAGACGAGCCATCATTTTTACGACATTTCTTATTGTATCCTTGTCGGTAACAACTCCGGCGCTTTTTGCGCAATAATCTTTTAAATTCATGATATACCTCTTTTACATTATTTTCAGCAGCCGTATACTCACTCTCGAAAGCTGCTGCGAAGCTGTCGGAGCGTTTAAAAACTTTTGTATCACACCTTTCTAAAGCGTTTTAGAGTTAAAAATTTTGTATCGCTTCAGCGCATATCAGCGCGAAAGAGATCTGAGGGCACACAACTTAATGCATGCCCTCATAAATAATGAAAGGATGGTAAAAAAATTGAGTAAAACAGAAGATCCCGCACATAAGATCTTCAAAAGAAAAACAGGCTGTAAATAACATTTACAGCCCAATCCCGGTATCAGCACCGGGGTTAATTAGTAAAAAATAGAGTTAATTAAATTAAATTATCTTAATATCATAACAGATTTAAAAAAAGAAAGTTTGTGGTACCCGTGTCCGCTTGTGAAGAATTAAGATGTCAGATACAAAGCGTTTAGAGTAGAATAGATAATATGGACAAGCGGCGGGTACCACAATTGCGCGCATATAGGCGCGCCTAAATCATCGAAAGCACATCGCTCCTTTATATGCTTTCTATAGATATGAAAGAAAGGGGAATTTCATGAGAATTGTTACTCTTATGAGCCGCCGATCCTCAAAAGAAAAATATGCGTGTCAAAGGATTTTGACGCGCATAATTCAGTTAATTATATTAAATAAAGGTAATTAGATTTAAATAAAACTCTTGCCGAGCAATGTGCTGACTTGCACAGCAAGACGCGAAGCGTTTTCTGATCGTGCGAAGCACATTTTAAATTTCTAACTGATAAACATAACCTTAATGCGCGGGGTTTTATTAGTTTATAGTACAAACTAAATAGTGCCCGATACGGCTTTATAAAGGCATTCGTTTCTTTTTTCTCAATAATTGCGTGTAGGCTTTTTCCTCACTTTTTCGGGATTTTCGGCTGTTTTTGCCTTAGACTTTGGCGATGATTTTTTGTCAATTTGCAGAGTGTATTCATCGCCGTTTACGGTGTATTTGCCTATCAGCTTTTCGCGCCGATAATAGTGACTTAAAATAGGAATGAGAACCCTTTTGTGCACTTCGCTTTTTTTGCATTCAACATAAATGCTCGGCTCAAATCCGTCTGGCATCACAGCAGAAAGACAAGAGCCGTTTTCACTTTCGGCGAGTTTCAGAACAACGCTCTTTCGCTTTGCCTTTTTTGCGGACATTATTTGCCATAAGACAAAGTGATTTATCATCAGATTTTCAAGTGTGTCAGCAAAGACCTTTTTGCCGAGCTTTTCGGACTTTATGTTCATAAACCGTGATCTCATCTTTACGAGGTCTTTGTCCTTGTCGGCATTGTCATAAAGCGCTGACTCGGGGATAATAACGGTTTTTCGTTCGCCGTTTATTCTTTGATACTCTACATGGTTGCTCAGAAAGGCTTCTGCATTGTCTTTCGGCTCTCCGTTATTAAACTCTATCATTGTTTTTTGATATCCCAACCTTATACTCCTTGTTCTTATCGGCTCCAGGATATTTTTTTCAGACGGAGCTTTTTCACCGTCTCCCGACAGCAACGCCCAAACCAGCTTTGCCTCTATATCCGTGTCATATTTCTTGTAATTTTCAAGCGTATAAAGCGCACCTGCTATCATAAGGTCTAAATAATCGAGTTTTGTCTTGTTCTCGCCTGTGAGCGTAAAGCATTCGTTAGGCTCATCAAATTCATAATCCTGCATTAAAAGTTTTTTCGCCGCCGAGCTTTCGCAGAAATAAAATTCTTTCGGCAGGTCTTTTATGGGCTTTTCCGTCTCGCCCAGCTCAACTCCGACAATGCGCCCTCTTTCTTCGATTTTTTTGTAGCCGGGAATATATTCCCGCTTTTTGTAATAATCCAGAATGCGCATAACTTTTTCTGTCATTATTTTCTTTTGCGCTTCGCCGGGATTTTCATATTCCAGAATGTCATACATTGCTTTTCGGCGCTTGTCGCTGTTTTCAAATCGAATAATGTCAAACTGTTTTTTGTTCGTTTCATTTGTGCTTTCTTTTCCGCTCTTGCGATATTCGTGAAGAGCTTTCAGCCTGCCCGAGCGATATTGCGGAAGAATGTGAACGCGCCACGCAATAAAAGTTGAAAGTTTTATATTTTCAAGAGTATTTTCAAGCGGTTTCAGCTTTTTGCTCTTTATTCTGAGCCAAGACGTATCTACAACGAAAAATTCTCCGTTGCAAACTTCCGCATACTTAAAAAGAGGCGGAGCGGAGCTGTAGACAAATTTATTCTTGCTGTCAATTTCAAGCTCAAGAAAATGCCCTTTTATTTCCCGGAAACATTCTCCGTTTATGTCAATAAAAAGCCCTTTCCTGCGCGTTATAGTTATCTCGGTCTCGCAAAGTTCTTTTATGCGCGCATGTATTTCCGCAATTTCTCTTTTATTGCACAGCGCTTTTTCATTTCCCAAAAGCAAATTACAAACGTCCTCGGCTGTTATGGTCTTTTTGCCGTTAAAGCCGTAGGTATAAACCGCGTTTGCTATCATCAAGTCCAAATGGTCTGCTTTTGAGCTTAGAGTGATCTCGTCGTGAATGTTCTCATAGGCGGTGTTTATTATCGGCTCGCCGACGGTATATTCTCCGCGTTCTATATTATAAGCGGGCGGGCAGACGTTTATAAAAAGCTCGTCGGGAAAACGGAAAGGCTTTCCGCGCGCTTCGTTTCTTGCGTTTATCTTATTTTGCCACCCGCTGAAATCAATATATTTATTTTCATTTACGAAATAATCCGCGACAAGCTCCTTTATGCTTTCGCTGTCATTTTCAGTCGTCAAGATATTTGTCATAAACGCATTGAACCTTTTTCTTGAAAGGTCTTTTTCAAGCTCGTCTTCCTCTCGCTCGTGCATGGCTCTGATACGCTCTGCGTCAGGCTCGTAGATATAAAGCACAGCCTTTGCCTGTCTGCCGTCTCTGCCTGCACGTCCGAACTCCTGCGCATAATTTTCAATATCCTGCGGTATCTCAAAAAAGATTATCTGCGAGATATCTCCCTTGTCAATGCCCATTCCAAAAGCGTTTGTCGCAATCATAATTTTATTTTCGGGTACGGCGGATCCTTGTTCGGCTTTTTTCGGCTTAGAGTTTTTTCTCGGTATGCTCTCATTATCGCAGAATGCGTTTTGGTTTTTCATTCTGTCTTCACTTTCCATAGCCCCGTGATATCTGAATATCTCATAGCGGTCATCATTTGCCAGCTCTTCTTTCAGCTTATGATACAGAGCATTTACCGTATCGACAAACGAGCAGAAAACTATAGTTGACTTTGTCTTTGTTTTTAGATCTTTTGCTTTTAAGTCTTTTGTTTTCAGTTTGCCTTTGGGCATGATATTCAGGTCTTTTTTAAGCTGACTATACTTGTCGCTTATTCTTGTTTCAAGCGGCAGAGGTTCGTCATTCTTCACAGGAGCAGATTTTATTTTAACTTTAGAAAGCTCTATATTGTCGCGCTTAAAAAGCAATTTCATATCTTTTTCGCTAAGACCGCTGTAGGTTTTAAATAATCTGTCATCTCTCATTCGCAGAACGCTTTTTACGGTATCGATCATTGACGGCGTAAGCGTCGCAGAAAGCGCAACGACCTGCGGGCGCTGTCCTATTCTGTCAAAAAAACGTCCTATGTTCTGATAATCCCGCCTGAATGAATTGCCCCAAAGCGCAATACAATGCGCCTCGTCAATAACGACCATCTGTATTTTTTTCAGAACGTCTCTTGCAAACCTTACGAACTTCGGCATGTGGAGCGTTTCGGGCGAAACCAAAACCAGCCGACAGTCGGCATACTCTTTTGACAGAGCGTTTATGTTCCAAGGCGACACATAAACAGCAGGCACCTGCGCGTTTCTCTTCTGCTCACGAAGCAGGGAGATAAGCGGGCTTACAACAATGACCGTTCCGCTTCTTACGGCCGCAGGAAATTCAAAGCACGCGGATTTTCCGCTGCTCGTCGGCATTATAGCGATAACGTCCTTGCCGCTCATAACCGCTTCAATTGCTGAACGCTGGGCAGGGCTTTTATAGTCTTTATAGCCCGTGACCTTGCAGAAGATCGCTTTCGTAATGTCCGTTATTGCAAGCTCGGTGTTCCATTCGAGCTCACCGCATTTTTTCAGTCTTTTTAATTCTTTAGGATCAAGAGCTAGTATTTCTTTACTTGTCATATTTACACTTCACCCATAGATCATTATAGCATATTTTTCCCCAAAAAGCAAGGCGGCACTTGCGGTTTGCAAAAACTCCGCTTAAAAAGCGGTTTGAGTTCGATTTTCAATAAAAATTCCGCATAACATAGCCGTTTTTTTGCATTCAAAAAATCGCAGAAAGCCCTTTTTTAGTTTGTACTATAAACTAACTAAAAAACGACGCACTAAGGTTTTGTAAATCAGTTAGAAACGTACAACGTGCTTCGCCTCAGCAGAAAAGCGCTTCGCGCTGTGCTTCGCACCAGCAAAAAAACGCTTCGCGTCTTGCTTCGCAAGTCAGCAGCGCTTCGCGAAGTACGCTGTACGGATCAGCCGGTGAAAATTTTATTTAAAACTTATTAACTGTAAATAAGATGATGCCGGGTTGTAGGCGCGTCAAAAGCCATTGCCGCGCAAAATTTTTTTTTGTTAGAAAAAGGTGTTCTAACGATACGCCGGAGATGGCAATTATTTTCTCAAATAATTGCTGTTTTTCTTTTGCACAGACGTCAATAGCAAAGTGATGTGGTACTGATACTCAGTTCTAATACCGATCCAAATAAGTTCATATCAAAGTATAAAGTTGATATACACATTCAAGTCTTGACAATCGTTATATTAAAATTTTTACGATATCATATCACTGAAGCTGTTGATGTCTATACCTCCGTCAAGTGACTTTATCCGCGCGGTTTTCAACGATAATTCCGCGCGGAAAAGTCAAACAGGCAGCGGATCGAAGAATAACAGGTCGTTCTTCGATACCCAAAGGCAGACCTGAATATTATCAAAGGAGATCAAAATCATGATCACTAGAATTTTAAAGGAGACCTATCAGGGTTTCCAAGCAATCGACTTGAACGACGAAATGTTCAAGAAACGCGTCGTCTTTTTCAACGGCGAAGTGGATCCCGACTCGTCTGCCGAGCTTATTTCACAGCTTTTGACGCTCGAATCAGACTCTCCCGGCGAGCCTATCACGCTATGCATAAACAGCTATGGCGGGGGTGTAGATTCGGGGCTGGCTATCTGCGATACAATACGCGGACTAAGCTCGCCCGTCAACACGGTTTGCATGGGCATGGCGGCGAGCATGGGAGCAGTTATCTTTCTTCAGGGAAAGCAGCGAACAATGCTTCCACATTCGCGGCTTATGATCCACGATCCCAGCTACGGTGGCGGAGATCTTGCGGGCAGAAAACCGCTGACCTTGAAAGAAGATTTTGAAAACCTTATGGCAATCAGACAAGAACTTGCCGAGCTTATTTCCGAGCGTACAGGTCAGTCGATAGACGCCGTTCTTGAAAAGACAAAGAACGACTGCTATATGACCGCCAAAGAGGCTCTTGAGTTCGGCGCGGCTACTAAGATCGGGATCTTTAAGCTCCCCGATACAAACACAAAGGAGAATGCATAATGATAAAATTAGAAAATAAAAATCTTAAGAAAGAAGAAAAGACTAATATGCCTTATCAAAACAAAACTGTCAGATGCTTCGGAGCAGGCGTTAAGGTGGGAAGCAATTCCCGCCTGACACACCTCAATAACAACGACCTTGTCATTGGCGTTTCGGGCGGCGGAAAAACGGGATCTTATGTTATCCCTTACATCATGAACAGCGATGAAAGTTTTATCGTCGCCGACACTAAATCAAACCTCTATAGAATGTGCAAAGATGATCTCGTTCGCCGCGGATATAAAGTCTATAATATCGACCTTATAAATCCCGCTAACGGAGCAGGCTATGATCCGCTCCGCTTTGTCGGGAAGATAAAGAAGAACGGTGTTTGGAGATACAACGACAAAGATATCCTTTCAATTACAAACACCCTTATACCCAATTTGGACACACAAGAGCCTTTCTGGTCCGAGCAGGCCCGCCAGTTCGCGTCCTGCCTCATAAGCTATGTCTTGGAAAACGCCGCCGAAAAAGACAAGAACCTCGCTACCGTCTTGGACGTTTTCAACTACGCGACTGCCACTTTGACCTCAGATCGTCGGATCCCGTTATTGGAAGAAATTTGCGTAAACAGGCCCGAGTCGCTCGCTGCGCGCCGCTATTCCATGATAAAAAGCTCTTTTAATGCGGACAAGACCTGGTCGTCAGTCATTATGTTCGTCGAAACTCCGCTTTCGGTGTTCGAGTTTGACGAGGCAAGAGAAATGGTCACGAAGCCGTCCACTTTCAGATTTGAAAACATGGGCTTTGAGAAAACCGCGGTGTTCCTAAACATATCCGATTCCGACCGTTCGCTCGACGGGATCGTAAACGTCTTTTACACTCAGGCTTTCCAGACGCTTCTCAAAACCGCCGATAAACAGCCCGATTCCCGGCTTCAAATACCCGTCAGGATCGTCCTCGATGACTTTGCAACTAACTGTAAGATCGAGGACTTTGACAAGATAATAAGCGTTATTAGAAGCCGCGATATATCGACAAGCATCATACTTCAGTCTATCTCCCAGCTTGACGCAGGCTATGGAGCTCCTAAGAGAATGACCATAGTAAACAACTGCGACAACATTCTCTATCTCGGCGGAACGGACTTTGATACCGTCGATTTCATTGCTCAGAGAGCCAATATCTCGCCCATAGAGGTCATGGGGCTCGGTCTCGATAAGGCGTTCTTCATTCAGAGAGGCATGCCTTATGCGAAGAAAGTCGATAAACTTCCGCCCTACTCGATCATACCCAAAAGATCCTCGCGCAGACAGGGCACAATTGAGGCTCAGACCGAGGTATGATAAGCAATAATACAAACCTGCCTGCCCGCCGAAAGGCGGGCAGAGAGGGGCATATATGCCTTAATTTAATTATAACAAAAATATATTTTTAGGAGATAAAATCATGAGTAAATTTTATAATTCAACCGAACAAACTAAAACTTTATCTGAAAGGACAGATAACAATATGCAAAAGTTATATTATTCATTCGATCAGTTTTTCAAAGCAAATGCCGCTGACGTTGTCGATTATCTCATCAAGAAAGGCTATGACTGCGTCTGTGAGGGCGATAACGAAAAGACGGAATATAAGTTCCCCGAGCTTAATTCGCTCTCTATAAACACGAAGAAAGCGAATATACCGGTGTTCTGTTTCCGCAAATTTAAGTACGGCGGTTCGGGCTCGGTAAACTGCCTTATGCAGGCGCTCGGAATGAGCTATGAGACCGCTGTGTCCGAACTCTTAAAAGGCGAAGCGCCTAAATCAAAAAAGCCCTATATGCCCAAATCAGTTCTGTCTATATGTCAGCTTAGGAACTGCCTTGACAGAGATAATGACAAAATGCCGCCCCGCGGAAAGGATACAAAGCGTGTTTACGCTTATCTTATCAAGGACTGCGGAATATCAGCCGGGACAGTGAGCAAGCTGATAAAAGAGAAATACCTTTACCAGGACGATAAAGGCAATGCCGTCTTTGTCATAAAGCGAGAGGGCAATGATATCGGCGGCGATATCCGCGGGACGATAAAAGGCATAAAATACAATGCCCGCGTTCGCAACACCCGTGACGGCTACTTTGAATACCCCTTATCAAATGCTCCAAAAACCGCGTTCGTCTTTAAGAACGTTATAGACCTTACTCGCTTTCTGGACGCGCACAGAGACCTCGATGACTGCACTCTTGTCGCAATGGACGGGCTTGTAGACAGCGTTATGGAAAGCCTCAGTGCGAGAAAACTTGACATAGTTCTTTGCCTTGACGATAAAGCTGATGACAAGAAGTTCTGCGCTAAACATTCGGAGGCTGTTGAAATGCCTCTTGATGAAGCAGCTGCCTGCTGATAAGAACCCCCGCTTCTCTCAAACGGAGAAGCGGGGTTATTTTTTTATCTTTTGGTTTTGTTCAATTTATGAACAATGCGGAAGATACAAAACTTTTTCCGCATTTAATTAAGCAGCATTAAACTCTTACCTCTAAAAGCTCTGTACTTTAATTCTATAGCACAACTTTGATCATCAGCCTGTTTTCAGAGTACTCCGCAGTTATGCTCCCGCCCGCCCGTTCAACAAGTGTTTTCGCAATAGACAAACCAAGCCCCGTTGAATTTCTCGCGGCTTGAACTGTAAAAAAACGGTCAAACAGACGCTCAACTTCTATAGAGGACAGTGCCTTTGCGGTGTTGGAGAAAGTAACAATTCCCTCGTCAGACAGCGTTATATCCAAATCTCCGTCGCTGTATTTTATCGCGTTGTTCAAAAGATTTGAGAACACGCGCGACAACTCGGCGCGGTTCATGGTTCTCACAATTTCCCGTTCGGTTATCTGCACATTTGGAGTAATGCCTTTTTCGGTAAGCGCCGCGTAATATCCCATAATGCTGTCCTCAAGCATACGGTTTACGGAAAGTTCTTCTTTTTCGGTATTGCCGTCAGATGAGAGTATAACGGAATACCCAAAAAGCTCCTCCGTCAGCTGTTTCATAAGCTCCGCTCTGTTGGCTATAATATCCAGGTAATTGTGTATTTTTTCGGGCATTTCCATGCTTTTCATCATATCTAGATAACCGCAGATCGCCGTAAGCGGAGTGCGCAGATCGTGCGAGATATTAGTCACGGCGGACTTCAACTCTTTGTCGCCCTGTGTATAGCGGTGATGCTCGCAGCGGAGAATTTTAAGCTCGCGGTTTATGCTGTCGGCAAGAGCGCACATTTTTTTGTCACGGCTTGAAATGTCGATAAGCGTATTTGTGTCGGTTTTCAGTCTGTCGGCAAAAGCCTCGGCTATCTCAACGGCAGATCTCCTCATAAGAAAGATCTTAAAACTTAGCGCGATAATGACGATAACTGCAATGCACAACAAACCGTAAACCATTTAAATACCTCTTTATTTTAAATCTTTTTTGCGGAAACAAAGATATGCCGCGGCTGAAAACAGTATCATTGCTGTAAATGAATATATGGGCGCGGTTTTCAGATCCTCAAGATATTTTTCATTCGGCTCGCGGTCATTCCAGAGATCAGACAGCGCATATTGATAATCATTAAGCTGCCCGCACGGCATAAGATAATAAACCCCATGAATAACGGCATATTCGGCGCTGTCGGGAGGGATATAACCGGGATTTATTTCGTCCTTGGCGACCATGTTTCCGTTTTCGTCCGCAACATATACAGTGTTATATTCCCGCTCGTTTAGTTTTAAGTGAAGCTCCGCAGCGGCAAACATCATAACAATGACCAGAATGATATTCACGACCGCCGCGATCGCCGAATTGTACGGGATAAAAAAGCAGACCGCCGTACATACCGCGGCAAAGGCAAGGTGCATAAGCCATGCTCCGAAAATAACCTGCGCTGTTTCCACTGTTTCAAGCCTGTCAAACCGACTGAGATTTAACAAGACAAATGCTCCGTAATGCGCTATGAACAAAACGGTTGCAGAAGTAAGCGAAAGCAGAAGCTCGGACAAGAATACCTTTCCCTTGCTGTGACCTGCGATAAGTTTGTTGCGGAAAGCGCCGTTATTAAATTCTGCGCCGATCATGAGGGAAATCTGGATAGCCGATACCAAAAACAGTCCGAACAAATAGGCGGCGTTAAGTTGTGAGCTCGAATCGGCGATCGCTCCCGTAATTGCCCCCAAAACAAGCGCCGTCAAAAGCATTACCCAAAATACAGCAGATCTTCTATAGCGGTGAATTCCCGCGGATAGCAGGCTACTCATTTTTCTCACCTCTCACCAGATTGATATAAAAGCTCTCAAGGCTTTCGTCATGCTCCTCTATTGAAATCACCTCACAGCTTTCGTCTGCGAGAGCAAGCGTAAGGCGGGTTATATTCGGCTTTCCGTAAACATTCGCAAGATTATCGGAAAGTATCTTGTACTCTATGCCCATTCTGTCAAGCACACGCGCGAGCGCTTTCGTGTCCGAAACATTCAGCTTTGAACACTTTCGGCAGGCAGTTTCAAGCTCCTCTGCGCTCATTTCCCTGATAATTCTTCCGCCGTCGATAAATCCATAATGCGTGGCAAGTTTAGACAGTTCGTCAAGTATGTGGCTTGAAATAAGGACGGTTATCTGCTGTTCGCGGTTGAGCTTCAGAATAAGCTCTCGTATCTCAATTATACCCTGCGGATCAAGTCCGTTTATCGGCTCGTCAAGAATTAAAAAATCGGGGTTTCCGCACAGCGCTGTTGCAATCCCCAGACGCTGTCTCATACCTAGCGAAAAATTCCTCGCCTTTTTTCTGCCTGTATCGCCAAGCCCGACAAGCTCTAAAATTTCCCGTAAGCCCTCAAAGCTCGGCAGTCCGAGCATAAGATACTGCTGTTTTAAATTATCCTCCGCTGTCATATCAAGATAAATCGACGGAGTTTCAACGACCGCGCCCATTCTTCTGCGGGATCTGTAAATAGCCTTGTCCTTAGACTTCACGCCGTACAGCTCAAATTCTCCGCTTGCAGGGGTTTGCAGTCCGCAGATAAGACGGATAAGCGTTGTCTTGCCTGCGCCGTTCTTTCCGACAAAGCCGTAGATAGAGCCTTTTGGAACATTCATTGTAAGCCCGTTTAAAGCCTTGAAGTGACGATAGTTCTTGCACAAATTATCGGTTTTCAAAATATAGTCCATAAATAAATACGACCTCCTCTTTGGTCTTATTTTATCACATAACAGCTAAGAAGTAAATAAAGAAAAGGTCAATATTTCGTCAAGATTTCATCTTAAAGCCGATACCGTAAACTGCCTCAATATAGTCCTCTCCGTTTACCGACTGCAATTTCTTGCGGATATTGCTGATATGCTGTTTAAGAGAACGCTCGGTGCAGTCGGGCGTGTCCGCGCTTATTTTTTCAAGCATTGCGGTTTTTCCTACAGGTTTAAGGGGATCCTGCATAAGCAGTTTTAAAATTGCCCATTCCGTTCTGGTAAGGCGAATTTCTGTACTATTGACTTTAACGGTAAGAGTGTCGGCATATAAAGTAAGGTCACGGAATGTCAGCTCGTTTTTTTCGTTTTTACGGAGCTGAACAGCGATCCTCGCGAGCAGTTCGCGCATATCAAACGGCTTTGTAATATAATCTGACGCTCCGCCCAGCAATAAGTCTACCTTGTTTGAAACGTCAATTTTCGCGCTCATCACAATTACGGGAATATCCCTTATCATCGGCAGTAATTCCTCTCCGCTAAGTTCAGGGAGCATTAAGTCAAGCAATATTAAATCGGGCTTTTCCTTTGACAGTATCTTCAAAGCGTCCGTTCCCTTAAACGCCCGCGATACGCCATAGCCGGCGTTTTCGAGCGTTTCCTGTAAAAGATCGCCTATATACGGATCGTCGTCAATTATCAGAATGTCAGGCATAGTATAAAAGCCATCCCCTTTCAGATGATGGAAATTAAGAAGCAAGAGGCTAGAGTTTGATCCAAAACGAGATTTCCATTTCAAACTTGGCTCTGACTTAAATTCTAGCCTCTTGTCTCTAAATCTCTAGTTTCTAGGATAGCACAATTTTTCGGTAAAGTCAAGGCTGTACAAAATCTTGACGAAATATTGACCATTTTTTTGCGCTCTTTGTGATTTTGCTGTGATATAATGAAAGCCGAAAGGAGGTGATCTTATGAACAAAACCGCTAAGATACTTGTCATTGCGCTGGCGGTGATAGTCCTCGCGGGCGCGGTAACATTTGCCGTTCTCTATGTCAATTATAATGCTGTCAGCTTCGATCATGTAAGCCGTCAAAGTCATCTCGGAAACTCGTACCTCAATATCCCTGTTTTCGGCAATAAGCTCACGCTTTCAGAGGGCGGGAACTTCTCTGCGCCGTTTGATCTGGGAATGAAAAACCTCGATATTTACGACGCCGTAAACTCCCCCATATATGCATACGCAGTCTTTATGGCCGGAAAATACAAAGACGGCGTACAGCTCAATGACTATGAGGTAAACAACGACGGGGGAAAGACGCTGACGGTAACGCTCAAAGGCACTACCACTAGCGGCGGGCAAACCGTGAAGATAGAAAAAGTTTTCATTTTCGATATTGAAAACGCAAGCCTCGACAATCTTCCCACATGGACAAACCGCACCGAAGAGGACAAAGAGTTTTATCCGATATGAGAGATATGCATTGTAAACGGAAAGAAAATATGACAGCAGAATTCCGCATCAGCGCAAGCAAGCGTTTTTCGGGATAATATGCAAAAATAAACTGCAGATAAGGACAACCGTGTAAAGGTCTTTATCTGCAGTTTAAATTTTTATATAGCGCTTGTTGCATCACGCCGAAATTATCTTCCCGTCCGAAATTTCAACCGTCCTCGAACACCTTTCGGCGATTTCGGGGTTATGCGTAATTATGACGATCGTTTTGTGCTGCTCTTGGTTCATTTTTAACAG
>CANQVE010000045.1 GCA_947627205.1 uncultured Clostridia bacterium
TGTGGTTATTAACATTATAACATATTTGAGGTAGTTTGTCTTCTCTTTTTGTAACATATCTATTGTATCATAACACGGCGGAGCATAATACGGCGGGCAATAAAGCACTTTTATAAGGAGAATAAAGGTTCTCTGTTAAAAACAAAAAATGCTTGTCAACAATTTTTTCCATAAAAAACAGGCTATAGAAAACTTCTCGGGCAAAGCTCAAGCAAGTTTTTCTATAGCCTTTGTTTTTTAATCCCTTTTTATAAAAACTCAAAGATCTTTAAGCGACAGTGTTTGTTCAAGATACATTTCATATCCGAGCATGTCAGTACATTCAATTGAAACATCGCTCTTGTCCTGAAGAACGAATGCGACCGTTACCTCATATGTAATTCCGGGTTTTATGTCGTTCATTTGCTTTTGCGCGTCAACACCGTCTACCCCTATAGCCGATTCAAGCTCAATGCCGTTTTGATATGCTTTGTCAAAAATAGTTAGCATAAACGAAGCAGCTTTTTCTTCAATGTTTGTCCATTCGTATGTAACCACAAGCGCGTCTTGTTTTTTATAGTCCTTTCCTAACTTGTAGGACTTAATTTTTATAAAGTCCTGTTCGGGCTTGCTTTCCTCGCTTGATGAAGTTTCATCTTCCGAAGAAGTATCACCCGTGCTTTCGGGCGCTTTGCTTTCCTCATGATTGTCTGCCGTAGATGCAGGCAATTCAGGGGCGCTTTCGTTTTTTTCCTCTTCATCAGTGCAACCCGTAAAAATGCTTCCTGCAATTATTGCACTAAGTAAAAGGGCGCTTATTTTTGATTTCTTCATAAATTAAATTCCTCCTCGTTGTTATTCAGTCAGTAAGCCGAATAATCGGCAATTGCTTTAGAACAATATGTTCTAAAGCATATTATAGCATGTTTTATTCTATTTGTCAATAGAATATTTTGTTCTAAATTATAATTATTTTATGGAACACTTATTATTTAGGGGGAAAAGCCTTTATGGAATACAGATTTAAATATATGAGGGAAAGCGAGCTTCTCACTCAGAAGCAAGTCGCTGAGCACCTGTTTTGCAGTCAGCGGACATACAGCTATTACGAATCGGGTGAGCATGATATACCCACAAAGACACTTATCCGACTTGCTGATTTTTACAATGTGTCGGTTGACTATCTTCTTTGTCGAACTGACAATCCGGAAACGAACCGCTGATATATACGCCGTGTTGGCGGAATATAGTGAATTGAAATAGCTATGACATCAGCCTAAGCGGATAATGTTAAAAAGATTTTGGACATCAGGCATATTAGCATTAAATCTCACGGCAATTTGTAAAAAAGTTGAAAATCAATTTGTAAAAAAGTTGAAAATCAATTTGCTGAAAAGTTGAAAATCAATTTGTAAAAAAGTCGCAAATTCTATATATATAAACTAAAGTAATAAATCAAAAGATAATCAATCCAAAGTCATCAATCCTCCTCCGCGCTTCGCGCGAATTGACGGAATGACTGAATGACAGAGTGACGGAGGAAGAATTTTACATATTTTTTTCTTTTTGGAATAGATTTCCAAATTTTGTTCAAAAATTATTTTGGAAATAATTAACAGCAGTTTTCAAAAAATCAAAAACTAGTTTTCGGAAAAATTAAAAACTAATTTGCTGAAAAGTTACAAACAAGTTTGCTGAAAAGTTACAAACAAGTTTGCTGAAAAGTTACAAACTAGTTTGTTGAAAAGTGACAAACTAGTTTGTAAAAAAGTCGCAAACTCTATATATAAACTAAAGAAATAAATCTAAAGTCATCAATCTAAAGTCATCAATCATTCCTCCGCGCTTCGCGCGAATTGACTGAATGACAGAATGACGGAGTGACGGAGGAAAGAATGACGGAAATTATTCTTGAATTTTTTTAGAATGAAGAAAGCAGAGCTTTCGGGAATAGCGTTATCTGCACTTCTTGACGGTTTATGCATTCAGTTTGTATATAAACCTGATTGTTGTTCTTTTTAAACGCAAATTCTCTCAATAACGCTTATTCGCCCTATCCTGCTAGAGGTAAGAAGTAAGAGGTAAGAGGCAAGAGTTTAAGGTGAAATGTTATTTGCTGAATATGGCGTACAAAAACCTATTTGTTGTTCTTCTCAAACGGTATTTTCCTCAATAACGCTCACTCGCCCTATCCCCCTGCCCCCTTTCCCGAGGGGAAAGGGGGAGAATGCGGGGCGCTGCGCGCCCCGCGCCCCGCATTTTTAGAGGTTGATTTAAGGGGAAACGAGCGCTCGTCCCCGCGCCCTGCGCCCCATTTCCCTTAAACGTGTGCTCGGCGCCAAAGGCAGAGAACGCACAAATCGGGCGGGTGAGTTGGTTTGGAGCTGAAAAGGCGCGGACGAGCAATTGCCTTTCGGCTGTTACTGAATACTGTACCCTGTCTATTGTCAACTGCCGACAGCGCCCCGCCTTGGGGGCTTCGCCCCATTTCCCTTAAACGTGTGCTCGGCGCCAAAGGCAGAGAACGCACAAATCGGGGGTGAGTTGGTTTGGAGCTGAAAAGGCACGGACGAGCAATTGCCTTTCGGTTATTACTGAATACTGTACATTGTCTGCTGTCAACTGACTACAGCCCTATCCCCCTGCCCCCTTTCCCGAGGGGAAAGGGGGAGAATGCGGGGCGCTGCGCGCCCCGCGCCCCGCATTGTGGGCTTCGCCCCCGAACTCCACGCCCGCCAAAAAGGTTATCCGAGAAAAAGAGCGTAGGTCGGCGCCGTATTTCATTGCGTCAGCAATGAAATTGCGAATGGAGCGTTAGCGGAATAAGTATGCGTGAGCGAAGCTCACGCAACGGCGCCGACCGGGCGGGAGGGTGCTTGGGGAACGAAGAGGGTTATTTTGGGAGAGTGCGTTTCGCTTATGTGCCTTTAAGCAAAATCCACTGAATAACGAGAGAACTGCCTTTCGGTTATTACTGAATACTGTCCCTTATCCGCTGTCACAATTTGATCCGCTTGACAATTATTGCCTTTTACGGTATAATAAGAGCATAGTATGCCGACAAGTGCAATTGTCTGAAAGAAAGAGGAAAGCATGAACACAAAAACGATAACGGAAAACCGCCAGGCGCGGCACGAATATTTCATACTTGAAAGCTATGAAGCAGGAATAGAGCTGTTCGGAACGGAAGTCAAGTCTATCCGTGCGGGCGGTGTGAACTTAAAGGACTCGTGGATATCGGTTGACAACGGCGAGATGTTTATTCGCGGAATGCATATTGCGCCGTATGAAAAGGGGAATATTTTCAACCGCGATCCTTATCGGATCCGCAGGCTTTTAATGCACAAAAAGGAGATAATGAAGCTCTATGGGCAGGTAAAGCAGGGCGGTTATACGCTTATCCCCATTTCTATGTATTTCAAGGACAGCCGTGTTAAAGTGCAGGTCGGGCTTTGCAAGGGCAAACAGCTCCATGACAAGCGACAATCGGCGGCGAAGCGCGACGCGGAGCGCGAAATTGACCGTGCAATAAAGGAACGGAACAGAGGATAACGCAGTAGTTCTATTTTTTTCAAAAAAAGTATTGAAATTCCCGCGGGTTTGTGATAGAATAATTTTACAAACGAATAAAGCTGATACGGTTTGAAAGGCTTAGTGCCGAGTAGACGAAAAGGGAATCCGGTCAAAATCCGGAACAACCGCCATTACTGTATTTGACGAGAGCGAACGCTGTGCCATTGGTTTTACCGAGAAGGCGCGTTCTTTGCGGCTTCGCCGCTGTGTCATAAGTCAGGAGACCTGCCGTATTTTCAGAGGTTTAACACACTTTGGTGGGAAGAGTGCAGCCGGTTTATTGCTTTGGGCTTTGCACTTTTCCGAATGCAAAGTTGTTTTTGGTTATGTTTTGCAATAGATCTGTTGTACTAGGGCTGATAAGATCAATCTTACTCCAGCTTGTATAAAAAGTCCGATTTCAGACTGTAGAGAAAGCCCCAGTATGCTCGTATTGAGCGCCTGCGGCGCTCAACACTGAAGCGTTGCTGCAACTAGCCTTTGTGGCTGTTCGCATTATGCGCTACGCGCAAAACGCTGTAACGCTGACAACGCAGATGGGGCTTTATATACAGTCTGCTTGCTCTTCCGACCATTGTGCCGGAAGAGTTTTTTTGTTTGTGGGAGGAGGGAAAAAAGTGTCGTCTGAAGAAAAGAAGTTATGGGCAACGGAACTTTTAATTCAGAAAAATAACGAGCTTGGCAGACTGCCCACTAAGGACGATTTCGACGAAGTCACTCGCTCCCGTATAAAAGCATATCTCGGTCCATGGCCGCGTGCGCTTGAAACGGCAGGTCTTAAAGCTCCGAAACAGCCCGCGCCGAAGAAAAAACGTTCGGGCGGAAAAAAACTGCCCGAAAGCAATATTACGGGCAAAAACAAAGACCATGGCGCAAACAAATAACAACTAACACAAGGAGCATTTAGAACAATGAACAAATTAAAAAGCATATTAGCGACAATATTATCGGTTGCCGTAATGTTTATGCTGTTTCCGAAAACGGCATTTGCAGAGGACTTAAACAATGCCCATGAGGGCAAAACAGCAGAACTTGACGCGAATATTTATTCGGACAGCGCTGTCGGAAATACAAGTGAAAAAGTTAGGGGATTTCAGTCTTTTGCAGTTTTCGGCGCGGATAATAATAATTACAGCGAGGCTGAAACCGCTTTTGACCTTGAACAGCCCGCGTTTACGGACAGCGCGGAACACCCCCTCGGCCTTGAAAGCAAAATCAGCACAAACGCTTTGGCAATACCGAAGTATGCCGAAAAGACCGAGCTTTCGGCAACGCTTTCGGAGTACATAAAAGCCTCGGCGAACAGTGCGAAAACGCACGCAGGTCTTTCCGCTTCGGACAGGCTTTTCAGCAGTGAGGGCTATCTTCAGGGCGCAAGCTCTACGGCAACCGACTGGCTTGTTCTGGCGCTGGGAAGATACGGCTATTACAATGACAACGGAGATTATGTTTATTTAATTGACGAGGGTTATGACGAATATCTTTCGGCAATGAAAAGCTATATTGAAAACACTTATGCGCAAAACGGCGGTATTCTTCACCGCGTAAAAGCCACCGAATGGCACAGGGCGGTAGTTACAATTGCGGCGCTGGGCGGAGATGTCACAAACTTCGGCGTTTACAACGATAAGCCCATTGACCTTATTGCTGACGGAAGCTATAACAACTCCAGCCCCGGAAAGCAGGGCATAAACGGCTGGATCTGGGGGCTTATCGCGCTTGACACGGGGTTTTATGATGTTCCCGCAGACGCGAAATATTCCCGTGAACAATTTATAACCGAGATACTTTCGAGACAGCTCACCGACGGCGTAAACGGAAACGAATACGGAGGCTGGGTGCTTTCGGGTTACGGCGCAAATTCGGACGTTGATATAACGGCTATGGCAATTCAGGCTCTTGCGCCTTATTACACCGACGACACCGTCTACACCTACACAAACGTGGGCAGCAAGAAAGAAGTTTCAAAGACCGTGCGCGAGGCGGTTGATGAAGCGCTTGAAGTTCTTTCGGCAAAAATGGACGAAAACGGAACGTTCGCTTCCTGGGGCACAAACAACGTCGAGGGCGTTTCGCAGGTGCTTGTGGCGCTTTGCTCGCTGGGAATTGATCCCGCAAAGGACGAAAGGTTCATAACCGACAGCGGAAAGACAATTCTTGACGGCGTTTTGAAATTCCGTTTGAGTGACGGCGGTTTCTGTCATGACATAGGCGGAGGCTGGAACTCAATGGCTAACGACCAGGCAACTTACGCGCTGGTTTCCTATTGGAGATTTGAAAACGGAATGAGAGCGCTCTATGATATGCGCGGTGAATTCACTGAAAATGACAGAGAGGCAATAGAAAAGGCAGTTGAGGCAATTGACGCCGTTCCCGAGCCTGCCGATAAAAACTACAAAGCAAGTATCAAAGAGGCTCTAGCAAAGTTCAGAGCGGTAGAGAAAAGCGAGCGCAGGTATGTCGGGAATTACTCTAAACTTGCACAGGCAGTTGAACTTGTCGGAGGGGAAAAGGCGCTCGACAGTGACGAAGCGTATATTATTTCAATTTCAGTCACCAAAGCGCCCGGCAAGGTAAATTATTTTGAGGGCGAGGTTTTCGATCCAAAGGGCATGACCGTTACGGCAGTCTACAGCGACGGCACGGAAAAGCCTCTCGAAGATTATAAAATAACCCCGTCGGGAGAACTTGCTTTAGGCGAAAGCGAAGTTTATATCACCTATGGAAACCTCAAAGCTAAGATAGATATAACCGTGTCGGAAAAATTCCCCTGGAAAGGCGAGGGCACGGAGAATTCCCCCTATCTTATAGAAACGGCGGACGATCTTTTGTCCCTTGCGGAGCGCGTAAACGCCAAGAAAAGCACAGAGGGCATGTACTTCGCTATGACGGGGAATATTGACCTTAGCAATATAGCAGATTGGAAGCCCATAGGCGCTTCTTCAAGTTCTAATTTTAACGGCATATTTGACGGCAAGGGCTATGCAGTTGACAATCTTTATTCAACGCAGGGCGGACTTTTCGGCTATGCAGGAAACGGCGCAGTAATTAAAAACGTCGGCACAGCGAGCGGAGAAATCAACTGCAAGTCGAGCTTTATCGGAGGAATTGTCGGCTGGAGCAACGGCGCGGACATCATAAACTGCTGGAACGGCATGGACATAACTGCGGGCGGTTACAGCGGAGGAGTTGTCGGAACTGTCCGCAAGGGGGAGAGCGTTATCAGCGGTTGTTATAATGCGGGCAATTTAACGTCAAATAGCTCGGCAGTCGGCGGAGTTGTCGGACATCTTTCGGCAAATGTAGAAGTGACAGTAGAAAACTGTTATAACATGGGAAGCGTTTCGGGGAAAAACAATGTCGGCGGAATAGCAGGTCAGATACAGGACGGGCACACCGTTAAGAACTGCTATAATGTCGGGAAAATAATCTCCGACAGCGAAAGCGCGGGAGGAATAATCGGCTATGCCACCCGCAAAAACGAAGTGACGGGCGCTTATTTTGAAAAAGGCTCGGCAAGCGCGGGCATAGGCACAAACGGCGATGAGACAGTTATCACTGCAGTAGAAAAGACAGCGGATGAAATGAAGTCGGACGAGCTTTTAGATCTCCTCGGAGAGGCATTCAAGAAAGACGGCTATGGGTTTGTAAACGGCGGTTATCCTATTCTCACATGGCAGAACACCGAGCAGGCGGACGCAATAAACGCCGTGACCGAAAAGATATCGGCGATAGGCGAAGTTACTCTCGACAGCGAACAAGCAATAGCCGAAGCAAGAACGGCATACGACGCGCTTGATGATGAACTAAAAGCGCTAGTGGAAAACTACCCTCTGCTCGAAGAAGCGGAAAAGAAGCTCGCAGAGCTGAAGAAGCCAAGCGAGCCGAGTGAAAGTGAACCTAGTGAGCCGAGCGAAAGTGAACCTAGTGAGCCGAGTGAAAGTGAACCTAGTGAACCGAGTGAAAGTGAACCAAGTGAACCGAGCGGAGAACAGCCCGAAACGGGAGCGGTGCCGGCACTTCCCCTCTTTATCGCAATAGTAAGCCTTTCGGCAATTGCCGTGGCAGGGAAAAGAAAAAAGTAAGGAAATAGACTGAAATTTGTTTTGAAAGGCAAACAACCTTTGATTTCCTGCCTCTAACCTCTAACTTCTTACCTCTAAATGCGCGGGGGTTCGGGGGCTTCGCCCCCGAGGCGGGGCGCGGGGCGCGCCGGCGCCCCCGCACTCTCCCCCTTTCCCCTCGGGAAAGGGGGCAGGGGGATAGGGCGAATGAGCGTTATTAAGAGAAATATCGTTTGAGAAGAACAACAAATGGGTTTTTCCCCTTGCTTTTCCGCTCTATTGTAAATCTATTTTTTAGGTGGCTTCCCGCTCAAAACTTGTTCTAGGATTGCCTTTCCAAATGCAAGCATTTGGAAAGGCAATGCGGGGAAAACTCTTGTTTTCCCCGCACCCTTTAGCGCTTTTGAAGCGGATTGCGGGGGCTTTGCCCCCGCGCCCCCACCAAAGGGCGCAATGCGCCCTTTGGAAACCCAAATACCGCGCCTTACGGCGCGGTTGAATAGCGGAAACGCTGTTCTCCGCTCAATACAACTTTTACTTTACACTGTACACTGTATGCTGTCAACTGACTGCAGGCGCGGTTGAATAGCGGAAACGCTGTTCTCCGCTCAAAACATCTTCTTACATTTCAGAGGTGATATTATTGACCAAAAAAATAATTGCGCTACTGCTCTGCGCTTTATGCTTTATCGGCGCTTTAGCATTCCCCGTTTCCGCCTCGTCAGGTCCTACAATCGAAACCACCCTCACCGACAACATAACCCTCTCGGGCAGTAAAAAAACTTTCGACGTCTATGCCCGAAACTCCTCGGGCGAGAAAATAAAGGCTGTCGTGAAACTTAACGGCGAGCCCGTTTCCCCCGTTTGGGACGACACCGACAAAACAAGCTACACCCTCTGCTTCACAAAAGAGGGCGAAAACATCGTCACCGTTTCCGCTTCTTCCGACGGCGGAAAGAAAACCGAACTCACCTACCGCATAACCTACCGCAAAGCCTCACAGGGCGAGGCAATAGGCTCCGCCGTCTGGAGCGTGGAGCTGTTTACCGTCGGCGGAGGCTATCTTGTCTACCCCTCCGAAATGCCCATTTACGAGGGCGAGACCGCAGCCGAACAGCTCATAAGGCTCCTCGGCGAAAACGGCTTTGTCGGATATTACAGCGGAACTCCTACATCTTCGTTTTACCTCGGATATATCGCCGACGGCACTTCTAAAAATGAAAAGTACAATAATTATACAAAAACCCCCTCTCCGAAAGCTCCCAAAGCCCTTAGCATTAAAACCGCTATTCCCGAAATATTAAAGCCGTATCTCAAAGACACAATGACCTTTTTTGACGAGGACGACTATGAGAAAAATTGGGCGGGCTATATCGGCGAATTTGTTTATACAAACGGCTCGGGCTGGATGTATTCGGTGAATAACGTCTTTCCGAATGTCGGCTTTGCTGACGAATACCTCTCGGACGGAGACGTAGTGAGAGTGCAGTTTACTTTAGGTTACGGCGCGGACATCGGCGGGCTTGGCGCACTCGGAAACGGCGGTTTTTCGGGGAGCGGCGGCATGCCCGAAAGCGGTTATTTTAAAGTTGCCGACAAGGACAATCTCACCGCGCTTATCTCAAAGGCGCGCGGGCTTCTTGGCAGGGCGAACGTAAACAAGGCTTATCAGAATGCGCTTTCCGTTGTGCAGACTTTAGACGCTTCACAGTCGGCGGTAGACAGCGCCTCAAGCGCTCTTTCAAATGCCCTTTCCTCGCCCGATAATTCAAGTTCTTCTATTTCAAGTTCAAGTTCCGTGCAAAGTTCTGTTTCAAGTTCAATTACAAGCTCGGTACAAAGTTCTTCTTCAAGTTCATCTTCAAGCTCGGTACAAAGTTCGGCTTTTAGTTCAATTTCAAGCTCGGACAGCAGTTCAGCCCCTATTGACAGCGAAGCAAGCGTTCAGCACTCGCAAAGCTCCCTAATTGCAACGGAAAGCTCAATGTCAATAAACAGCGCTGTTGCTGAACAGGAAAAACCGAGATTTCCTTTTGTTCCCGTAATTATCGGCGGAGCGGGGATAATTGCGGTCGGTGTAATTGCAATAATTATTATCAAAAAACGCCCATGAAAGAAGCGGTAAAGATGAAAAAAATTTTGGCGGTTTTTATTTGCATTGCGCTTATATTTCCCGCATGCCTTTCCGCAAAGGCGGAGAGCATATCGGTGCTTGAAATTGCCGAGGGTATTATAAGCTGGAAGAAAACGGACTTAGGTGCTGACGAAAACGGCTTTCTTTTAAACAGCTCCTTTCTTGAACTTGCAGGCTCAACTGCGGGCGATTGGTATCCCATAGGGCTTTCAAGGCTCGGAAAGGACGATAATTTCGGCGGGTATCTTGCGGTATTAAAGGACAATGCAGAGGCGCGCTACAGGGAACAGGGAAAGCTAAGCTCAGCAAAAGCCACCGAATGGCACAGGATAGCCCTTGCGGTGCTTGCGGCGGGCGGAGATCCGACAAACTTCGGGCTTGACGAAAACGGACAGCCCATAGACCTTATTGCCGACGGCACTTATGACAGGGGAAAAACGACTTCCCTCGGCAGGCAGGGGATAAACGGCTGGATCTGGGGGCTTATTGCTCTTGACAGCAAGCGTTATGAAATTCCCGAAAACGCTTATTATTCCCGAGAGGATATCATAAAGGAAATTCTTTGCCGGCAGTTTTCGGACGGCGGGTTTGCTCTAAGCGGAAAAACTGCCGATCCCGATATCACTGCAATGGCTTTGCAGGCGCTTTCACCCTATTACAACAGCGAAAAGCGCTATTCTTACACGCTGAAATCCACGGGCGAAGAATTGGAAAAGACGGTGCGCGAGGCGATAGACGAGGCGATAGAGTGCCTGTCGGAATTACAGCTCGGCACGGGGGATTTTAAGAGCTGGGGAACGGAAAATGCCGAAAGCACGGATCAGGTGCTGGTTGCGCTTTGCTGTTTAGGCATTGATCCGCTGAAAGACGAAAGGTTCATAAAGAACGGGAACACGCTTCTAGACGGTATCCTTAAATACAAAATGGCGGACGGCGGTTTTGCGCATTCGTTTACTTTCGATCCCGAAAACCCCACAGCCGTTCCGAACAGCTCGAACTCAATGGCGGGCGAGCAGACGCTTTATGCAATTGCGGCGCTCTGGAGATTTCAAAATAACATGCGGAGTCTTTACGACTTTCGCCCCGAGCAGAGCGAAGCGCTTAAAGAGCGTATTTCCCTGCTTGAAACGGGCATTTCGGAGATAACCGAAGCGACAGATGAAGAAAAGCTGACCGAGCTTTTAACTGCGTTTTATTCGCTTCCCGAAAACGAAAGAAGCTATGTAAAAAGATATTGGGCGTTGTCGGACACGGCGAGGGAAAAGGGAATTGACATTGAAAAAATAGCCGAAAGCACCGTTGCCGAGACCTTTGAAGAAAACAACGGGGAAACGGAAAACGTTATATTCTCGGAAAGTGACAAGAGGACAGCCGAAGCGCTTCCGCAAAAGCTGACAACAGAGCAGTATGTAACGGTGACGGCGCTTCTTGACAAGCTGGAGCGCTCCAAAGACTTTGAGGGAAAGGCGCGGTATCTTGAAAAGCTAACCAAAGCGAAAGCGGAGATAGCGTCTGTTCAAAGTGAGATTGACAGCCTGAACGGCGAGATTTTGGAAAAGCTCTATCCTTATGACAGCATAACGCTTTCGGACAAGAAAACAGTTGACGAAATTTACGCGCGCTATGAAGCCCTAAGCGAATACGAACGAGCAAAGATAACGGGAAGCGGAGACCTCGTTAAGACCAAAACAAAGCTCGACAACATTCTCCGCGGAATAATAATTGCTCTTATCCTCGGCGTTATTGCCGTTGTAACAGCCGTTCTTCTTGTTTTAGGGATATGCAAACGGCGCAGAAAAAAGGAACGCGAAATGGAAGAGCTGGAGGAGAGGTACAAGGACGAGTAGCTGTCGGCAGTTGACAGTAAACAGGGTACGCATTGAACGCTTTGCGTACAACGCTGTATTCAGTAATAACCGAAAGGTTATCCGCTTGTTATGCGTGGTTTTAGCTGAAACGCGCATAGCCGAAACGCGCTCCCCCGAAATAGCCCTCTCCGTTCCCGAACCAGCTAACACGCTCGATTTGCGCTTCGTGAGGGGGTTCGGGGGCTTCGCCCCCGAGGCGGGGCGCGGGGCGCGCCGGCGCCCCGAACTTTCCCCCTTTCCCCTCGGGAAAGGGGGCAGGGGGATAGGGCGAGTGAGCGTTATTAAGAGAAATATCGTTTGAGAAGAACAACAAATAGGGGTTACGTCATATTCAGCAAATAACCTTTCGCCTTAAACTCTAGCCTCTTACCTCTAACTTCTTACTTCTAGCAGGATAGGGCGAGTGAGCGTTATTAAGAGAAATATCGTTTGAGAAGAACAACAAATGGGTTTTGTTATATTCAGCAAATAACCTTTCGCCTTAAACTCTAGCCTCTTACCTCTAACTTCTTACTTCTAGCAGGATAGGGCGAGTGAGCGTTATATTCAGCAAATAACGTTTTGGCAATTGCTGTACCCTGTACACTGTATAACGGCTGTCACGGCAAAAAGGTGATTATTATGAAAAAAGATCTTTTGGCAATCCTCGGCATTATCCTGATTATCGCCGTTATACTCAACGGCACCGAAATTCAGTCCGTCGATGAGTACTACCTCACCCATATCGACGACATAACCCCCGAAAGCAAAACCGTGTTCATAACCATACGCTGTGACACCATTCTTAACAACCTCGGCGACCTCGACAGCAATCTCCTTGAGTTCGTCCCGCTCGACGGCGTAATACTCCCGAAAACAGAATACGTCCTCCGAAACGGCGACACCGTCTTTGACATTCTCGACAGAGCCGTCAGATACAACAAAATTCAAATGGAATACCAAGGCGCAAAGCAAAACAGCTTCGGAAGCGTCTATATCCAAGGCATAAACTTCCTCTACGAGTTTTCCTGCGGTCCGCTTTCGGGCTGGATGTACCGCGTGGACGGGGAATTTCCAAACTACGGCTGTTCTAAATATGAGCTTAAAGACGGTCAGAACATAGAATGGATCTATACCTGCGATTTAGGTCAGGACGTCGGCGCAGAATGGATGAATAACATGGGAGGCGAAGAAAAATGAAAGCATTTTCCGATTATCACCCTCTTGTTCTGCTTGTTTACTTTTTGTCAATTCTTATAGTTGCAATGTTCGTAAACAACCCCGTTATCGGGATTTTCGCACTTATCGGCGGGATATTGTTCTGCGCTATGCTCTCAAAGCGGAGCGAAACCGCAGGCAACCTCGGTTTTTACATTCCTCTCTTTTTTATGGTGGCAATCACAAACCCCCTCTTTTCCCATAACGGCGTTACTCCGCTGTTTTTCCTAAACGGAAACCCCGTCACAGCCGAAGCCTTTGCATACGGCATTGCAATTGCAGTCACGGTGACAGGCGTCATGATGTGGTGCAAATGCTACAGCGCTGTAATGACAAGCGACAAGTTTTTATATCTCTTCGGAAAGGCTATCCCTAAACTCTCGCTCGTCCTTTCAATGGCGCTTAGGTTTATACCTATGTTCAAACGGCAGATGCACAAAGTGAGCCGTGCCCAAAAATCAATGGGCTTGTATTCGTCAAAAAGTTTTATTGACAAGATAAAAAGCACAATGAGAGTGTTTATGGCAATGCTCTCGTGGTCGCTCGAAAATTCAATTGAAACGTCCGCGTCAATGAAAGCGCGGGGCTATGGTCTTAAAGGCAGAACGAATTTTTCGCTGTTCAGATTTTATCCGCGGGACGGAATTTTGCTTTCGGTTTGCGCGGTACTTCTCGGCGTTACCGTTGCGGGTATAATAACGGGCGATACGGCGTTTTATTACTATCCGAGAATAAGCGAACTTACGCTCACGCCGTTTTCGGTCACAGTATACACGGCGTTCGGGATATTGTCGTTTTTGCCGTTTATGATAGAAGTTAAGGAGGCTTTAAAGTGGAAATACTGCATATCGAAAATTTAACTTTCACTTATCCCAAAACAAAAAAGCCCGCAGTTGAAAACATTGACTTAAAGATAAACAGCGGAGAATTTACGGTGATTTGCGGACAGTCGGGGTGCGGGAAAACAACGCTTTTAAAGCTCCTGAAAAAAGAACTCGCTCCCTCGGGCGAAAAAAGCGGAAAGATATTTTACGGCGGAGTTTTGCAGGAAGAAATCCCAGATAAAACAAGCGCAAGCGAGATAGGCTATGTCCTGCAAAACCCCGACAGCCAGATAGTAACGGACAAGGTCTGGCACGAGCTTGCATTCGGGCTTGAAAATTTAGGAATGCCGACAGAAGTAATAAGACGGCGCGTAGGCGAAATGGCGAGCTATTTCGGAATACAAGATATGTTCAGGAAAAAGACCGACGAGCTTTCGGGCGGGCAGAAACAGCTTTTAAATTTAGCTTCGGTCATGGTTATGCAGCCGAAGATACTTATTCTTGACGAGCCGACAAGCAGGCTCGATCCCATAGCCGCGGCGGATTTTATCTCGACGCTTCAGAAACTTAACCGCGAGCTTGGGCTTACGGTAATTATCGCGGAACACCGTCTCGAAGAGGTTTTCCCTATCGCCGACAAAGCGGTAGTAATGGACGGCGGACGGATAATCGCAGACGGCGCTCCGAGGGAGATAGGCGGTAAACTGTCCGAAATAAACAAAGAACACCCGATGTTTTTCGGGCTTCCGAGCGCAGTCCGCATTTACAACGCGCTGGGGATAGAGGACAATTGTCCGCTTACTGTCAGAGAGGGGAGAGATTTTCTTGAAAAGCATTTTTCTCCCGAAGCGGAAACCGAAATGCCAACCGAATATGTTCACAGCGAAACTGTTGCAGTTGAAATGAAAAACATCTGGTTCAGGTATGAAAAAGACCTGCCCGATATTTTAAGAGGGACAAGCCTTAAAGTCTACGGCGGGGAAATTTATTGTATTCTCGGCGGAAACGGCGCGGGAAAGACAACGGCGCTGAATGTCATTTCGGGGCTTGACAAGGCATACAGAGGGAAGATAATAATAAACGGAAAGCAGATAAAAGATTACAAGGGAAACTCTCTTTACAGAAAGCTCCTTGCGCTTTTGCCCCAGGAACCGCAGACGGTGTTTATAAAAGACAGCGTGAGAGAGGACCTTTCGGATATGCTCGAAATTCTTGAAATTCCGAAAGCCGAGCGCGAAAAGAAGATAGCCGAAATTTCGCAAAAGCTGGGGATAACCGAGCTTTTAGACAAGCACCCATACGACTTAAGCGGAGGCGAACAGCAAAAATGCGCTATTGCAAAGATACTGATGTCGGAGCCGAAGATACTGCTTCTTGACGAGCCGACAAAAGGGCTTGACGCGTTTTCAAAACTTAACCTGAAAACTCTTCTGTGCGGACTTAAACAAGAGGGACTGACAATTATAATGGTAACGCATGATGTTGAATTTGCAGGAGAAACAGCCGACCGCTGTGCGCTATTTTTTGACGGGGAGATATTGTCTGCGGACATTCCCGAGAGATTTTTTTCGGAGAACAATTTTTATACTACCGCCTCTAACCGTATGGCAAGAGGGCTTTGGAAATATGCGGTGACCTGCGGACAGGTAGTTGAAAAATGCAAAAAAAGCAAAGAAAGCAAAGGAGAAGCAAGATGAAGAAATGGCTTTCTTACGGGATATTATGCCTGCTGATACCAGCGGTAATAATAGGCGGAGCGTTTTTGTTCGGCGACAGGCAGTATGCGTGGATAAGTCTATGCGTGGCGGTTTTTTCCTGCGTGCCGTTTTTTATTCGGTTTGAGAAAAGCGCAATGGACGTAAAGAGGCTTGTGCTGTTGGCGGTGATGACGGCGCTTTCGGTGGTGGGTAGGATAATTTTCACGCCCATTCCGGGGTTTAAGCCTGTGACGGCGTTTGTTGTAATAACGGCAATGTATTTCGGGGGCGAAGCGGGATTTCTGACGGGGGCGCTGTCGGCGGTAATTTCAAATTTTTATTTTGGTCAAGGTCCGTGGACGCCGTTTCAGATGTTCAGCTGGGGAATGATAGGGCTAATAGCGGGATTGCTTTCGGAGATACTAAAAAAGAACAAGCTGGTTTTGTGCATATTTGCGGTGGTATCGGGAGCGTTGTATTCATTTCTGATGGACGTGTGGACGGTACTTTGGGCGGACGGGTTTTTCAATATTGAGCGGTATCTTGCGACGATAATTTCGTCAATGCAGTTTACGTTGATTTACGCGGTATCGAACTTGATTTTCCTGCTTTTGTTTGCAAAGCCGATAGGGAAAGTTTTGGAGAGGATAAAGGAGAAGTACACTATCTAGAGGCTAGAGGCTAGAGGCTGGAAGCAAGAGGCAAGAAGAGGCTAGAAGCTGGAAGCAAGAGGCAAGAAGAGGCTAGAAGCTGGAAGCAAGAGGCAAGAATAAGTTTCGAGTGGAGAACAACGTTTCCTCTATCCGACCGCGCCGTAAGGCGCGGTATATGGGTTTCCAAAGGGCGCATTGCGCCCTTT
>CANQVE010000046.1 GCA_947627205.1 uncultured Clostridia bacterium
GAAAAATTTTTTGAAAAAAATTTTTCCCCTCTGGACTCCCCTTTCAAAAAACTTTTGCGCCGCCGCCCGTTTTGTGGTTTTGCTTTTTACGTTGTTCCCCGCTCAAAACTTATCCTAACTCTATCCTCTTTTGAGCGTGAAAATAAATTCCTTAAACTTTTTTCTCCGACAGTTTCTGCTTTCTCTTTACCTTTCCCCATATCACGCAATAGCAGATAAGATGTACCATAAAGGTTATTGCCCATGAAACGGGATAGCTTATGTAGATAGAAAGGGTGTTGTGATAATCGGGGATCTGAAAAATTGTCGCAAGCCACAGTATTCTCAGTCCGCAGGCTCCTATAAGCGAAACTATCATCGGCACTGTCGAATAACCAAGCCCTCTCATCATTCCCACCATAACGTCCATCATTCCGCAGAAGAAATATGTTGTGCAGATAACCTGCATACGGGTAATTCCCGCTTCTATTACTTCGGGACTTCCCGAATAGATAGACAAAAGCTGATGACCGAAAAGATATGCCGACCAGCCAAGAATAAGCCCTGTCGCCATTACACAGCCCAATGCACAGAACAATATCCTCGGAATACGGTCATAGCGTTTTGCGCCGACGTGCTGTCCCGTAAAGGATATAGCCGCCTGATAAAAGGTGTTCATCGCCATATAGATAAATCCCTCTATCGACTGCGCGGCGGAGTTTCCGTCTACAACTATATCGCCGAAGATATTAACGGACGACTGTATTAAAACATTTGACAGCGAAAAAATACAGCCCTGAAGTCCTGCGGGAAGCCCGACTCTTATAATGCCTATCAGCACGCGCTTTATTATGCGGAGATTTTTAAGTTCGAGATGTATCTCCCCTTTTTCTTTTATAAGGCACAATACCGTCAGAAATGCCGAACCGCACTGTGAAATAACTGTTGCAAGCGCAACGCCCGAAACGTCCATTTTAAACAAAATAACAAAAATAAGGTTCAGTATAACATTAAGTACACCCGCCGCAGTCAGAAAATAAAGCGGGCGTTTCGTGTCGCCGACAGCTCTCAATATAGCCGAACCAAAATTGTATATCATAAGCGCGGGCGTTCCGAGGAAATATATTCTAAGATATTGAGAAGCAAGCGGAAGCTGACTTTCTGCGGCGTTCATAAGCTCAAGTATCTGCGGTGCGAAAACAAATCCTGCTACCGCAAGTATAACTCCGCAAATCGCAGAAAGGAGCATTGAAGTATGTACCGCTTCTTCCATGTCGCGTTTTGAATTTGCTCCGTGAGCGCGCGCGGCTATAACGTTTACACCTACCGCAAGTCCCACGAAAAGGTTTGTAAGAAGATTTATAAGTGAGCTTGTAGAGCCTACGGCACCCATGGAATTGTCGCCCGCAAATCTTCCGAGAACTATAACGTCGGCGGCATTGAACAAAAGCTGCAATACTCCCGACGCCATCAGCGGCAGCGAGAACATCAGCATTTTCTTTAATACCGAGCCGCTGCACATATCTATTTCATAACTTTTTGCCATTTTCTCCCTCAACACATAAAAAAACATAAAGAACATAACAGACTGTCGATCGCCCTTATCGGGCTTCTCGACAGTCTGATATTTTACTTTTATAAAGCCTCTGCATTATGCGGAATATTCCGCTTTACTGCGGTTTACTCGAAGCTGTCCTCTTCATTGCGGGCATTGAAAAGCTCAATGAGTTTTTTCATTTCGTCCTCTGTAAGAGAAACTCCCTTGCTCATACGGGTGTGGTCGGGACTCCAATCGCGTATATCGAACTTCGCGGGATTTCCGTTCCAGCTTACAAGATTAAGTTCTCTTGTCCAGCCCTTAGCATTTTCGGATATTACTCCGAGCTCCTTTGTAATTTCATAAGTAATTTCTGCCATTATACCTTTTCCTTTCTTTCACTTTTATTTGGTGTATTTTTATCCTTTCGGACTTTTTTTATTTTTGTGAGATCGGCGGGTACAATACTGTCATAGACAGCATGATATTTCGAGGACACATTTTTGTTTAAATGAAGTTTACCGAAATACCAGCATTTAAAGTCTATTTTCCCCATTATCTCACTGAGATAGGAATTTATGCGGTTTTTATTGCCGCTCCCCGTAAGAAAATCCTGCATTTCCGAGGGCGGCTCGTATGTAACCGCGAAATCGACTTTGTTATCGGCTTTTTCGAGATTTTCGACGCCCGCTTCAAACTCGCTGTCGTCGGGCATTTCCCTGCTCCACCAATTTAATCCCTCTTCAACATCGGAAATATCGTCTGTCTGTCCGCCGCCGAAAGCAAAGACTTTCTTCCCCGCTATCTCATATACCTGACCGCGCATAAGCTGTCGGAGATTTCCGCAGATGAGACGCGTCTTTCCTCCGCACCATTCGCTCATTTCATATTTCTCGAGAAGATCGTAGTTTTCGTGCGTGCCCTCTACAAACAAAACGTTATACTTCAGCTTTCCTATTTTCTTCAGAAGTTTGTTTTCTTTTTTGCTCCCGTTCCAGATAAAACCGAAGTCTCCGCAGATTATAAGCGCGTCATTTGCTTTGAGCTTTCTCAGCTTCGGATCTTTAAAACGCGAAAAGTCGCCGTGGATATCTCCTGTTATGTAGATCATTTATACCTCCGAAGTCTTAAATTATTACAAAATTATTACAAATTCGAGAAAACTATTTACATTTGGCGTTTTATTCTGTATAATATTAAGTGAGGCGTTTGTTTTCAGCTTTTAAAAAAAAGTCTTTATATATATAATATACCAAAAAAGGTGGTTTGTCTATATGTTAAAAACAAAAAAATTCACAATTATTTTTACTTTTTTTGTGTTAATTTCATTATTTGGCACAACTTTTGCGCCTATGAGCGCTTTTGCCGAGTCGGAAACGCAGTCCTCGGCGGACGCAGAGCCTGCTCCCGAGCCTGTTCCCCAACCGTCGGTGTCGGACGAAATAAACGGAGATCTTCCGCAGTATAATCTCTACGACACAGACAAGCTCTACAGCGAGGGCGTGTTTATGGTAAATTTAAACACGAACATTGTCGTATGCTCGAAAAATCCCGACGAAAGAATGACGCCCGCTTCGCTGACGAAGATTATGACGGCGCTGGTGTGCTTTGAAAACGTGACGGATTTTACTAAGATAGTAGAATGTCCTTATGCTTGTTTCGACGAATTCTGGGGCGATAACCCCAACTACCGCGGAGCTTCTACGGCGGGAATTGACACAAAGCAGGAAAATTTAACATATCTTGACTGCCTTTACGGGCTTATGCTCCCGTCGGGCTGTGAGGCGGCGAACATAATCGCCTATAATGTCGCGGGAGATATCTCAACATTTGTTGATATGATGAATGAAACAGCCAAGAAGCTCGGCTGTACGAATACTCATTTTTCAAACACCCACGGTCTTTATGACAAGGAAAACTATACATCTGCAAGAGATCTTTATCTCATAACGCGCTATGCTCTCGACACATATCCGGGATTTAAGAAAATATGCGAATCGGCTTCGTATGATATGCCCGCAAACAAAACCAACCCCAGCGGTTATACCGTTTCTCACACAAACAAGATGATGAAGACCAGCTCTCCTTACTACTATGAGGGAGTTAAAGGCGTAAAGACGGGAAGCATAAATGAATATTACGACTACAACGGCACTAAATGGGAAAAAGTCGATTCAAGAGGAGTAAGGACGCTTGTTACTACATGCACAAAGGGCGACTATGCTTATCTTCTTGTTACTCTCGGCGCGCCTTTTTATGACGAAAACGGAAAATCTCCCAAAGAGGAATATACTTATCTCGACCACAAAGCTCTTTATGACTGGGCTTATTCCGAATTTGAATATTCAAGAGTTATAGGAAAGAACGAATATATCATGTCGGCAAAGGTAGATATGGGCGCGGAAACAGATGAAGTCGGGCTTGTGACTGACGGAGAATTTTTCACGCTCCTGCCGAAAATGGAGGGCGCGGAGTCAATTGTTCAGATGATAAAGCCCGAAGTAGCCGAAATGACTGCGCCTATAGAGCAGGGTGTTTTCGCCGCAAATCTTCAGATGGTCATGGGAAATAAGGTTGTGGCTGAAATACCGCTTGTTACTGCGCGGTATGTGGCAATAGACCAGGGAGAATACTACCGCAGAAAGGTAGAGGAAATAGTATCTTCGCCCATATTCATAGCGGTATGTGCGGGAATTGTACTGATAGTTATACTTGTTATTGTTCTTAACATAATAGCAAGAAACAGGAAAAAGAAAAACTTCCGTTCCAAAAGGAAGATAGCTGTTTCTTCGTCAAAGGCAGGAAAACCGACAGTGCCGAAGTCGAAGAAATAATGAATATAAATTTTATTGCCGTCGGAAAGGTAAAGGAAAGCTATTTCCGAGAGGCTTGCGAGGAATACAGAAAACGGCTGTCGGCGTTTGCAGCGGTGAAAGTAACCGAAGTTGAACCTGCGTTTTTGCCTCAAAACCCTAACAAGACTCAAATAAACCAAGCGCTCTCGAAAGAAGCCGAAAAGCTGAGAGCCTTTGCAAAGGGTTTTAAGATAGCGATGTGCATTGAGGGAAAAACTATATCGAGCGAGGAGCTTTCGGAAAAGATAAGGGATATTTCCGAGATAAGTTTCATAATAGGAAGCTCGTATGGAATTGACGATAATTTCAAGCGCGAATGCGACATGAGGCTGTCGATGTCGCCGATGACCTTTCCGCACACTCTGGCAAGAGTAATGGTTTTTGAGCAGGTCTACAGAGCTGTAAGCATAAATGCGAACTTGAAGTATCACAAATAATGCGGAGAATTTTACTTCTCCGCATTTTGTCAGTATACAGGGTACAGGGGACAGTATGCAGTAACAGCCGAAAAGTGGTTCTCTCATTTATCACTTTTGAATAGCTTTAACGTTTTTCTTTCCCGCTCAAAAGTTTTTCATACTGTAGGTTGTTTCCCGCTCAACACCTCTTGGTAGGATTGAGATTTTCAAAATTATGATTTTGAAAATCTCAATGTGGGGAAAACTCTTGTTTTCCCCACACCCCAGGTTCAATGCCGCAGGCATTTAACCTGATGCGCTTTTGAAGCGTTATTGAGGGAAAACTTTTTTGTAAAAAAGTTTTCCCTCAAACTCCCTTTCAAAAAACTTTAACGCCGCCGCCTGAAAGGTTGTTTTGATTTTAACGTTGTCCGCCGCTCAAAACAGCTTCTTGCCTCAAGCGTCTAGCTTCTTGATAACCTTTTTAAAAATCAAATGGCGTAAACTTCTTTACAACCTTTGACCTCAGAAGAATTTCCCCTACGACAATACCTATTATTAAACCGAAAACGCCTTGAACAAGATTGCCGGGAATGCTGTCTATCGCAACAACAAAGCCCTTTCCGAGAAATACCGCCGCATAAAGATAATATCCCCCGACCATTATAAGCTCCGCTGCAATTCCGCTCGTTAAAAATCCCACCGTATGGAGCTTATCGCTCTTTTTTACAAACGCACGGTAGATAAGAACCGCCGCGACTGCCATTAAACCCTTTATTAAAAAAGTTCCGGGAATATACTGCGTAAAGCCCAAAAACAGATCTGCGAGCGCCGAGCCTATTCCCGCCGCGGCAAATCCGTATACCGGACCAAGTATCCACGCCGTCAGAAGTACAAACCCGTCGCCGATATTTACAAATCCGCCAAGCGGCGAGGGTACGCTTATCACCATTGTCGCAACGCACGTCAGCGCCGCCAGCATCGCCGAAATGCAAACCTTTACAAGTGCTTCTTTCTTTTTAGTGTATTCGCTCATAAAATCCTCTCCTTTTCCTAAAAACGCATTCTGCTCCTTGTTATGCCGTATTCTGTTTTTCTACGGTTTGTGAAATTATTTTAACATACTTCTCAATTTTTGTCAATGTAAAATATACACAAATAAATTTAACAAATCACCTATTTAGTTAGTAGGCGTATAGTTAAAACGTTGCCCTTGAAAAGTATCTTTTTCAGCCATTTTCTTATCAATTGCGCCGAGGACAGCTATCTTGTCCTTGCTCCAACTCGGCGCGACAAGAAGCCTTTTGTCGCCGTCGCCCGTGAGCCGCTCGATGACTGTTTCTTTCGGCAGTACCTCAAGCTGTTTTACGACTACATCTACATAATCTTCAAAGCTCATCGGCACATATTCCCCGCTGTTGTACATTTCTTCGAGTCTAGTGTTTTTCATAACGTGGCAGGAATGTATTTTTATACCGTCAATGCCGAGCTTTCCGAGAGTTTTCGCGGTTTCGACCATCATCTGCTTGTCCTCATTCGGAAGTCCGTTTATTATATGCACGCAAACGCGGATATTGCGCTGTTTCAGCAACCCAAATCCCCGCAGAAAATCCTCGTAAAGATGTCCTCTTCGGATAAGCCTTGCGGTGCTGTCGTGGACGGTCTGAAGTCCGAGTTCGACTGTTAGCGGAAGTTTACAGCGGGAAAGCAACTTTGCTTTTTCCTCGTCAATGCAGTCGGCGCGTGTTGCAATTGAAACGGAAAATGCGCCAAGAGTTTCGGCTGTTTCTATCATGCTTTGAAGTTTTTGCAAACTGCAGAATGTATTTGTGCGTATACCGAAATAAGCGCAAATTTTAGCGTTAGGATTTTTCAAGAAAATACGCTGTTTTTCCGCTTTGAACTGTTCTTCTATTGACAGCTTGCTTTTCGGTATCTGCGAGCAATAAATGCACTTCGGCTCATTCGGGCAGGACAGCCCCGCGTCAAGGGTAGCCTTATATATCCTCCCGCCGAAAGTGTCATTGTTATAATCAAAAAGCGAATAATATCTCTTGGTCATTTTACGGTATAACGGGGAAGAAATTCAGCACTATAACTCCCGCCAAAAGCGCAATCATAATAACAGACGCCACAATATCCCTCGGCGCTATTTTCAGCTGGCGCATACGCGTTCTTCCCTCTCCACCTCTGTAACAGCGGCACTCCATGGCAGTAGCCAGCTCGTTTGCGCGCTTGAATGCCGAGACGAAAAGCGGTATAAGAATGGGAATAAGCGCTTTGGCTTTCTGGGCTATATTTCCCGAATCAAGCTCCGCGCCTCTCGCCTTTTGCGCGGACATTATCTTATCCGTTTCTTCTACAAGCGTAGGAATAAATCTAAGCGCGATAGTCATCATCATTGAAAGCTCATGGACGGGAAAATGAAGTTTCTTCAGCGGTGACAGAAGTCTTTCTATTGCGTCTGTGAGCATAATCGGAGAAGTCGTATAAGTAAGCAATGACATTCCGACAATGAGTGCTATTATCCTCAAAAGCATAAACGCCGACATTCTCAGTCCCTCGGGATATATTGAAATTATCCACCACTGAAAAAGCGGAGTTTCTCCTTTTATAAAAAGCATATTCAATATCGCCGTAAAAATCATCAGCGGTAAAATAGGCTTTACGCTTTTTATTATCATAATGAGCTTTATTCCCGAAATTATATAGCACAGCGCCATAAAAAACAGCCCTATGAAAATCCCCGTAAAGCTCTGCGAAACAAAAAGCATAACAAGATATACTACATCCAGCAAGAGCTTTACACGGCTGTCCATTCGGTGTATAACCGAATTTCCGGGAAAATACTGCCCGACAGTAATGTCCTTTATCATCTTTTACCCTTTTAAAAGCGAAATTATCCGCTCTTTTGCCCTCTCAACCGTATAAATATCGTTTCCTATATCAACGCCCAAGGCTTTCAGCTTATGGGAAAATCTCGTTATCTGCGGAACATCGAGCCCTATTTTCGCAAGCTCGTCGGTTTTCTCAAATACCTTGTCGGTATAATCGAAGCAGAAAACTTTTCCCTTATTCATGACAAGCACCTTTTCGGCGTATTTTACTATATCCTCCATTGAATGTGAAACAAGCAATACCGTTTTTCCCGAAGTCCGCTTGTATTCTTTAATCAGGTCGAGTATCTTTTCCCTGCCCTTTGGATCAAGTCCCGCGGCAGGCTCATCAAGAATGAGAATTTCGGGATCCATTGCAAGCACTCCCGCGAGCGCGACGCGGCGCTGTTGTCCGCCCGAAAGGTCAAACGGCGATTTTTCGAGAAGATGAGTTATGCCCATACTCTGCGCGGCGGACTTTACGCGTTTTTGTATTTCCTCCTCGGAAAGTCCCATATTTGTCGGACCGTAGGCTATATCCTTTGCGACGGTCTCTTCAAAAAGCTGATGCTCGGAATATTGGAAAACAATGCCTACCTTAAATCTTATGTCGCGGATATTTACTTTCTTGCCGCGAATGTCTTTTCCGTCAATAAGCACAATTCCGCTCGTCGGCTTTATAAGCCCGTTTAGGTGCTGTATAAGCGTGGATTTTCCGCTTCCCGTATGACCGATAATGCCGATAAATTCCCCGCGCATTATTGACAATGTCACATCATCTACCGCTGTTTTTTCAAACGGCGTGCCTACGGAATATTTATAGGTTATATGCTCCAGGCGCGCAGCTTCTTCGGTCTTTTCCTCGCGGACAATATCGGCTTTTTTCTCTGCGCTTGCCGTCTTTGATTTCAAGGGAAGCATTGAAACGGCTTTCGCACATTCTTCTTCAAAAATAATTTCCTCGGAAATATCCGCTCCGCTTTCTCTAAGCATTTCGCAAAGCTCCGTTACCTGCGGCACGTCAAGACCTATTGCGCGAAGCTCTTTTCCTCGTGCAAATATCTTATGCGGTTCGCCGTCCATAAGCACAGAGCCTTTGTCCATAACGATTATTCTGTCAGCCTGTGCCGCCTCGTCCATATAGTGGGTTATGAGTATAACGGTTATTCCCTGCTCTTTATTGAGGCGCTTTATGGTTTTCATTACCTCGCGTCTACCCTTGGGATCGAGCATTGCAGTGGGTTCGTCCATAACGATACAGCGCGGCTGCATGGCGATTATTCCCGCGATAGCGACGCGCTGTTTCTGACCGCCCGAAAGCTGGTGGGGAGAATGCTCGCGAAACTCGTACATATCGACCTGTTTTAATGCTTCGTCCACGCGTCGTCTTATCTCCGTCGGCTCTATGCCGAGATTTTCGGGAGCAAAGGCTACGTCCTCTTCGACAATTGTCGCGACAAGCTGATTGTCGGGATTTTGAAATACCATGCCGACAGTCTTGCGAATATCGTATATCTTTTCTTCGTCCGAAGCGTCCATTCCGTCAACATAAACCTTTCCCCGGGAGGCGGTGAGAATGGCGTTAAAATGCTTTGCGAGAGTGGATTTTCCGCAGCCGTTATGTCCGAGAATTGCCAAAAACTGACCGTCGGGAACGGTAAAGCTCACGTTTTTTAAAGCCTCGGTCTTTTCGGTCACATTATCGTTTTCATCGAGCGTAACGTAATCATAGCAAAGATTTTCTACCTTGATTATATCCAAAAATATCACATTCCTAAATAATTCTTATACATATAGTATACAAAGTTCTCATTGCCTATAAAAATACATTTTATATTATACTACAAACCAAAGCCCAAAGTCAAGTATATTTAATCAAAAAATTGTAGACAAAATAAAAGCATTCTGCAATCATACTTTAGGGCAAAGAGCGTAACTCCGCAAATAAAATCCCTCGAAAACGCTGACGTTTTCGAGGTGTTTAAAAGGGTATGCGACATTATAAGGTCTTGAAACAAACTTATTGAAAATCAGTCATACGATTATCTTCAAATGCTATTCCGCATTTGTTAACCCAAGCAATAAACAGCTCGGCATTATCCATTTCCCAGGAAAAAGTTAAAATCTTCCTGCCATGCGAGTAAACCTCAATTCGTTCAAGCCACTTTGTACACCTGACTAATGCGATCTCGCCGCTTGTCCATTGGTCTCCGTTGTAGAATAATTTTTTACCCTTAACAAAAATTGTCGGCTTGTTCTTTTCGCGGATTATGGATATAACAACAAGTATGCCTGTCAACGCTATAATGCCCCAGAATATAATGTCAACTACAGATAAATTATTATTCGTGTTTCCGACAAACTTTCTTATCAAGAATCTCCCTCCGAAAAAGAGGGCAAAAAATACCATCAAGCCGAATACTTTAGCGGTATAACTGCTTTTGCCGATCTCAAAGCTAATGTCGGACATATCTTCTTTAGAAAATTTGAAAGCCGTTTTTTCTGCCAAAAGTTTACTTTGTCTTAAATTATTATTGTTATTATTCATAAAATACTCCTGTCATAAATGAATAGACTTAGAAAGACTATTACTATTCTTATTCAATTAGTACGGATATTTGCCTTGGAGATACTCATATTTGGTATTGAAAAACTTCTCAAAAACAGCGTCGTGTTTCTGTATAATATCACCCTCGGGCAATTTGTAACCAAGTTCAACGTGAAAAGTGTAATCTTCTTCAATTGTTAAAAAGCAAGTACGCCATATCTTTTCCTCACCAAACTTTTCTAAATAAGAGTTATAGAGCTTTTTTATTCGTCTATACAAATCGAACTCTTGTATTTGCGGATACGAATTATATCTTTTCCCAAATGATTCTTGTGTGCAAATCGCCCCTGTTTTTTTCTCAATAAGAGCGAACCAATAACTACAATAACCGGTCGAACATTCAGAATATAAGCAAATTTTGCTCCATTCAACGGGCATCATAGAAATCAGAAACTCGCAAAGCTCTCTTTGGGCGTTTTCAATTTCATTCATATTAACGCCTCCTTTCGTTTTAAAAACACACTACCCATGTTAACATTATACAACACTATATTGAAAAAGTCAACAGATTTTCCAAAAGCAAAGAAATATTTAGGAAAATGTTGTAGACAAAAGAAAGAAAAAATGGTAAAATAAAAACATGAATAAGCGAGTATAGTTGCCTTTGAAAACTATCAGGACAAGAAAACGCTGTTTTCGCCTGCAATTGATAATTAAACTAAAAAAACGAACGGAGAAAATTATGAGGATCTCGGATAAATGGAAAGATTATGAGCTTTTGGACACTTCCGACGGCGAAAGGCTGGAACGCTGGGGGAATGTCGTCCTTATACGCCCCGATCCGCAGATAATCTGGAAAGACAGCAGGAAAGCCCCCGCATGGCAAACCGCAAACGCCCGTTACATACGCTCGCAGAGCGGCGGCGGGCAATGGGAATTTCGCGGAAAGCTCCCCGAAAGCTGGCAGATAAACTACGGAGATCTGCGCTTTCTTGTAAAGCCGACGGGCTTTAAGCACACGGGGCTGTTTCCCGAGCAGGCGGTGAATTGGGATCTATGCGCCGAGCTTATACGAAAAGCTGACCGGCCGATAAACGTTCTAAATCTTTTCGCATATACGGGCGGGGCAACGCTTGCGTGTGCGAATGCGGGGGCAAGCGTCTGCCACTGCGACGCGGTTAAAGGAATGGTTGACTGGGCGAGGACGAACGCGAAACTTTCGGGACTGTCCGAAAAGCCGATAAGGTGGATAGTTGACGACGCGAACAAATTTATAAAGCGCGAGATACGCCGCGGCATGCGCTATGACGGAATAATCCTTGATCCGCCGAGCTACGGGCGCGGTACAAACGGCGAGATGTGGAAAATTGAGGACTGCATATACACGCTTATGAGCGACATAACGGAGCTTCTTAGCGATAAACCTCTTTTCGTTGTTCTTAACAGCTACACAACGGGGCTTTCGCCGTCGGTAATGGACTATCTCATGCAGATGACGGTTGGAAAGCGCTTTAAGATAACGATAAGCAGCGAGGAGATAGGGCTTCCCGTAACGCAGACGGGGCTTGCGCTGCCGTGCGGGAATACGTCGATAGCGAAGTTTGTCGGCAGTTGACAGTGTACGCATTATGCGCTTCGCGCAAAACGCTGTAAGAGGTTAGAGTTTTAGAGGAGAGGTTGTTCGATTTTCGTAAGTATTCTAGCCTCTAGCCTCTTTCTCTGAAAGTCAAATTACCTTATATCCAAAACTACCTTTGACTTCTTACCTCTTACCTCTAACATCTTACATCTAAAAGGGCAGGATTTAAATTCCTGCCTCTGTAATTTTTATTTATGTATTCTTCCCAACACCGCAAAAACACCAAACAATAAAACGCCTGAAAAAATCAGAATAATACCCAACAAAGTGTTATCGGAAATAATTATTATCCCAAAAACGACAAGTGCAAAACAGACAGCCATTTTCAATATTCCGAGAATAATTCTCAACGGTTTTGGAACACGGCTGTTATACGATAGCGTGAAAAATCCCTCAAAAATATCATCTGCGAAAAATTCCAAAATAAACTCTATTATATCGTCAAGCATATCTGTCAACACCTTTGCGGAATTTAAAGCTGATTACAGTATAACATTTTTTGGAACTCATGTCAATAGGCAGTTAGAGGTAAGAAGTAAGATGTAAGAAATTCGGGGAACATTTGAGATGAAAAGTTTTTGATTGCCAAAAAAAGAAGTTAGAGGCTAGAATTTGTTTTGAGCGGAAAACATCTTTTCCTCTTAAACTCTAGCCTCTAGCCTCTTTCTCTGAAAAACAAATAACTTCATCTCCAAAACTACCTTTGACTTCTTACCTCTTACCTCTAACCTCTTACCTCTAAAAGGAAAACTCTTGTTTTCCCCGCACCCTTTAGCGCCTGCTGACGCGATGGGGGCGCTGCCCCCATACCCCCGCCAAAGGGGAAAAATTTTTTGAAAAAAATTTTTCCCCTCTGGACTCCCCTTTCAAAAAACTTTCGTGCGCCCGCTCGTTTGGTGGTTTGAACGGAAAAGTACTTTTCCGCTCGGAACAGTTTCTATCTCCCAGCCTCCGAACGTGCTTTCTTTGTGCTCTCCCCCGCCGTAAATATCTCCCTCAAACCGAACGCAAGCAGGAACCCCGCGAACAGCTTTCTCAACAATTCATTCGCAACTATCTGTGCGCCGAATGTTCCTACTGCCGCGCCGACAACTCCCCCGAACAAAAGCTGTTTTACAAGCTCTTTATTTATCAACCCATTTTTTAAATGCATAACAAGCGCGGTGAACGCTATCGGCAGAAAAAACAGAACGTTTATTCCCTGTGCCGTGCGCTGGTCTATATCCATAAACAATGTCAGCCACACCACAAGCACAAATCCTCCGCCAAGTCCCATTGACGCAAGAATGCCCGTTAAAAATCCCGCTAATGCCTGACCTAGAAAATTCATACCAAAAACATCCTCACGGCGGCAACAGTAACAACACCGCCAAAAATTCTTTTAAGCCAGACGGCTTGTATCTTCTTCAAGAAAAACGCTCCGCAAAGCGCCCCAGCAACTCCGAAAGGAATGTAACCCCATGCCGTTTTAAAGTCAAGATTTCCCGAAAGTCCGTAAAACGCCGCGGTCACAAGGCTCAATATGAATATCACAGCCACTGATGTAGCGTGTGCCTCGTTTGTATCACAACCCTCTTTTTCAAGCACGGGAACAGCTATCACTCCCCCGCCCGAGCCGAAAAATCCGTTTAAAAATCCGCACAATGTTCCCTCGAAAAACTTTTTCATCATATCACCCCGAATTATTATGCGCAAGCTGTCGATTTATATCAATATTTGTATATGAAAACTGCACAAAAACTTTTTCCAAATTTGACTGAAAAATCGAAAACTGCCGATAAATAAAAATAAAGTTGACTTTAAGTTTAAGATGTGTTATAATAAAATTTGTATAATTAAAGAAAAAAGAGAGGTTTTGTTTCTATGATCTTAACGGGTGCGGACATAATTGTAGAATGTTTGCTCGACGAGGGCGCGGATACGGTGTTCGGTTATCCGGGCGGCGCGGTCCTGAATATTTACGACAGTATTTATAAATACAGCGACAGGATACGCCACATCATCACTTCTCACGAGCAGGGCGCCTGCCATGCGGCAGACGGCTATTCGAGAGCAACGGGTAAAACGGGCGTTGTTATAGCTACTTCAGGTCCCGGCGCAACTAACCTTACAACGGGAATAGCTACGGCTTATATGGATTCTATCCCGCTTGTCGCGATAACGGGAAACGTTTCCTGCGGTCTGCTCGGACTTGACAGCTTTCAGGAAGTTGACACGACGGGCATTACAATGCCTATAACAAAGCATAACTTTATTGTAAAGGACATAAACGAGCTTGCGAAAACAATCCACCTTGCTTTTAAGATTGCGGGCAGCGGCAGAAAAGGTCCTGTTCTTATAGACATTCCAAAGGACATAACCGCCGCGAAAACGGAATATGTTTCGCTTGGGAAATCCGTTCCCGAAACGGCAAAAGACGCAAACGATGAATATATTGAAAAAGCGGTACAGCTTATCGCAAATTCCGTAAGACCGTACATTTATGCTGGCGGCGGCGTTGTTTCGGCGGAAGCGGAAAACGAGCTTGCCCGACTTGCAGAGCTTTGCGACGCGCCCGTTTCCTGCTCTCTTATGGGGCAAGGTGCGTTTGACCAGCGGAGCAGACGTTATATCGGTATGCTCGGTATGCACGGTACGGTAAAAGCCGCGGCGGCGCTGAATGAATGCGACCTGTTTATAGGTATAGGAACGCGCTTTTCGGACAGAGTAATAGGCGAGCCTGCCGTTTTCGGAAGAAATGCAAAGATAATCCACATAGATATTGATCCTGCCGAATTTAATAAAAACGTAGAAGTTCACACGGCGATAAAGGGCGACGTAAAGAAAGTTCTCGCACAGCTCTGCGAAAAGGTCGAGCAGAAGAAAAACGCATGGACGGCGGAAATTATTGAACGCGACTGCAACGAGCCTGTTCAGAAAGGAACAAGCGAATTTCCCGTAACGCCCGAGTCTGTCATAAGAAAGCTCGACGAGCTTACAAACGGCGAAGCGGTAATAGCTACCGAAGTTGGTCAGAACCAGATGTGGGCGGCGCAATACTACACGTTTACAAAGCCGAGGAGCTTTATTTCCTCGGGCGGTCTGGGAACAATGGGCTATGGACTTGGCGCGGCTATCGGCGCAAAGGTCGGCTGTCCCGACAAGACGGTAGTCAATATTGCGGGCGACGGCAGTTTTGCGATGAACTTAAACGAGCTTATCACGGCTTATGCTCACAAGATACCGATAATTGAAATTGTCATAAATAATAACGTTCTGGGAATGGTCCGTCAATGGCAGAGACTTTTCTATGAAAAGCATTTCTCGCAGACAACTCTTGACAACCGTCATATCGACTATGTAAAGCTCGGAGAAGCGTTCGGGATAAAGGCGTTTGTAATCGCAAAGAACGAGGATATAGAGCCTGTTTTAAAGCAGGCGCTCGAAATTTCAAAGACCGAGCCTGTTATGATAGAAGTTAAAATCGACAAGGACATAAACGTTCTGCCGATGATACCTGCGGGAAAGCCCGTTGTAGATCCCATAACAGAGATAGATTTGGAGGCGTAATATGGAACAGGAATATGTGCTTTCGGTCAAGGTTAATAACAATAACGGCGTTCTGCTGAGAGTTGCGGGATTGTTCAGCAGAAGATGTTTCAACATAAAGAGCCTTAATGCCGCGGAAACGGAAGAGCCCGAAATATCGAGGCTTACGATAGTAGTAAAGGGCGATTTCAGGATAATCACGCAGATCAAAAATCAACTTATGAAGCTGTACGATGTACACGAAGTTAAGATACTGAACGACGCAGTAACGCGCGAGCATATTCTTATACGCGCGGGAAAAAGCGAAGAGGACAGGCATAAGATAATTGAGATAGCGAATCTTTACCGTGCTAAGCCCGTTGACGTGGGAAAGGACAGCATTATGCTGGAGCTTACGGGAGAACCTGTAAAGCTCGACAGCTTTATCGACCTGCTCAAACCGTTTGGGATAATAAAGATGGTAAGGTCGGGAATTACGGCGCTGGAGCGCGACTGAGCGGCGAACAACGTTAAAATTAAAACCACAAAACGGGCGGCGCACGAAAGTTTTTTGAAAGGGAGTTTGAGGGAAAACTTTTTTTCAAAAAAGTTTTCCCTCAATAACGGCAAAA
>CANQVE010000047.1 GCA_947627205.1 uncultured Clostridia bacterium
GTGACAACTTTATTTTAACATATCTCAACCACTTTTTCTATACCTTTTGTCTCACATCTATTGTAACATAACATTTTTTGAAAAAATTTTTAAAAATTTTTGTTTTTTCGACGAATTTCTTATTGATCAAAATAATTGAACTTAAAAAGAATTACAGACTGTATATAAAGCCGAGATAACGGTCATTCATACAGTCTGTAATGCGCTTAAAAAACTTTGCGTTCAGGATTTTTTTGTGTCCTTAAGCTCGGAAATTATTTTCATAAAACTGTCTATATCGTTGAAATCACGGTAGACGCTCGCAAAGCGGATATATGCAACGTCGTCTATTTCCTTGAGCTTATGCAATACAAGCTCGCCTATTTTGTCGGACGTGACCTCGCGCTGGAGCGTGTTTTTAAGTTCTCCCGCAATTTCCTCGACCATATTTTCAATTGTCTCAAGTGAAACGGGGCGCTTTATTGTCGCGCGGCAAAGGCGTTCTACAAGTTTCTCGCGGTCGAACGGCTCAATGGTATGATCCTTTTTAATGACCATAAGCGGAATTTCCTCGATTATCTCGTAGGTCGTAAATCTTGCTCCGCAGCGTATGCACTCGCGGCGGCGGCGAACCTTGTTATCGGTGGGGCGCGAGTCTATGACCTTGCTTTCGTCAAATCCACATTCGGGACACTTCATTAAAATTCTCCTTTCGGCAGTGAACAATACTACATATTGTATTATAGCACAAACATTTTAATTTTTCAACCGTTCACTTGAAATTTTTCAAAAAGTTTTTTTAATATTACACTTTAATAATAATGTATTGCAAAATTCAAACTTTTATGTTATAATTCCGAATAGGGAGATGATATAATGCTTTCAATAATTTTTGTAATTATGCTCATTATTGTAATATACAGGGCGGCAGTACACGGCGTTGAAGATCCGAAATTTACCAAAGCGACATTTATCGTAGGGCTTATAACAGTTGCGCTTACAATAATTTTCGGCATTGTCCTCTCGCGGTGGACGGTACCCGATATAATTTTTACGGGCTTTACGCTTGTGTTTGTTTTATTTCTGAGAAAGATAGTAGACAAGCTCATTGACCTATACGACCTCAGCCACCAGGTAAATATCGACAGCCGCGACCGCGTGTATTCTAAGTATGAGATTTTTAATAATGAGGAAAATCAGGACAATGATGATGACGACTTGATCGACAGGCAGTGAAAGCGGGGAGTAAACAGTAACAGCGGAAAGTTTTCCGCTGTTATTTTTTTGTTTTAGTTCTTAGCAATCAATCAAAAGGAATTCTCTAATTTATCACTGTTAAAAAACCTTAACCAACTTTTTTCCGCTCTAATGTTTTTTGCTTTTAAAGTTATTCCACGCTCAAAACCTCTTTTAGGATTGCCTTTTCAAAGCACGGCTTTGAAAAGGCAATGCGGGGAAAACTCTTGTTTTCCCCGCACCCGTCGACAGTTGACAGTTGACAAGGTACAGTATTCAGTAACAGCCGAAAGGCTATCCGCTCATTTATTACTTTTAAATAACTTTATTGTTTTTTATTTCACGCTCAAATGTTAATTCATTTTTGAGCTGGTTTAACGCTCGTCACTTTTCTTAGGATTGCCTTTTCAAATGCTTGCATTTGAAAAGGCAATGCGGGGAAAACCCCTGCTAGAGGTTAGATGTAAGAAGTAAGAGGTAAGATTTTTGGGGAGCTTTTGGAAGTTGATATTCAGTAATAACCGAAAGGCAGTTCTCTCATTTACCACTATTGAATATAATAACGCTCTTGATTTCCCGCCCTATTGTAAATCTATTTTCAAGGTTGTTCCCCTCTCAAAACCTCTTTTAGGATTGCCTTTTCAAAGCACGGCTTTGAAAAGGCAATGCGGGGAAAACTCTTGTTTTCCCCGCACCCGTCGACAGTTGACAGTTGACAAGGTACAGTATTCAGTAACAGCCGAAAGGCTATCCGCTCATTTATTACTTTTAAATAACTTTATTGTTTTTTATTTCACGCTCAAATGTTAATTCATTTTTGAGCTGGTTTAACGCTCGTCACTTTTCTTAGGATTGCCTTTTCAAATGCTTGCATTTGAAAAGGCAATGCGGGGAAAACTCTTGTTTTCCCCGCACCCTTTAGCGCTAAGCTAGCGCCGTTTCGCGGCTTCGCCGCGACCAAAGGGGAAAAATTTTTTGAAAAAAATTTTTCCCCTCTGGACTCCCTTTTCAAAAAACTTTCGTGCGTCCGCTCGTGAGGCGGTTTGAACGGAAAAGTGCTTTCCCGCTCGAAACAGTTTCTTGCCTCTTGCTTCTAGCTTCTAGCCTCTAGCAGGGCTCTCTTTTCAAAAAACTTTCGTGCGCCCGCTCGTTAGGCGAGTTGAACGAAAAAGTACTTTGCCGCTCAAAACAGCTTCTAGCCTCTTGCCTCTTGCTTCCAGCTACTACTTAATGAGCTTTGAAAACTCCAATGCTTTCCCTACGTCGCCCTCGACTTTCAGCTTCCCCGTCGTAAACGCCAAAATCGGATCGAGCTTCCCGTTTAAAAACTTCATAAAGTTCTCGGGCGTCATCGTTATCGCACAGCTCCTGTCATTGTACTCATACGGCTCGGCGTTTACTTTCCCGTCCTTTACTTCGACATAAAATACCCCGCCGTTTTCTCCCGTGAGATTGACCTGAACCGCCAGAAAATCCGTTTTCGACGCGTCTATCTCTTTTGCCTTTTCTTTTACCTTTGTCATTGTTTCCTCAAATGTCATTTTTAAAGCTCCTTTCAGCTTTTTATTCCGTATGGATAACTTCAACGGGACACGACTCCGCCGCCTCTTTTACTTTTTCCTCATTCCCGTCGGGCTTTGCTATTACCTCCGACAGCCCGTCGTCGGCAATTCGGAAAACTTCGGGGCATATATTCTCGCACACTCCGCACCCGATACAGCCCTCGCGGTCAACAGTTACTTTCATTAAAATCCCTCCTTTGTTGTTATTTTCCCAAAGGACGGAAGTTTTATACTGTTGATTTTACAATAATTTCAATTTCATCTTATAAAGTTTGTTTTTATCTGCGGTTCGATTTCGGGGAAGTTTATTCCCGCCGATTTTCCCGCTTCAATACATTTCAGCAGCCATGCCATATTTTTTGCAAGTGTACGCATTGTCTGAATACCCTCTTCGTCCTGCAAGACCTGCTCGGGAGTATTCCCGTGTACCTGGTTCCAATATTGAGAAGATACAATAGGCATGCTTGATATAGTAAAGTACTTGTTTATCTGGTCAAACGCCGCAGAAGCGCCTCCCCTGCGGCAGCTCACCACAGCCGCGGCAGGCTTACCCACAAGTTTTGATTTTCCCGAATAAAACGCTCTGTCCATAAAAGAAGTGAGCGCGCCCGAAGCGGCGGCGTAATGCACGGGCGAACCGAAAATAAAACCGTCCGCGTCCTTTGCTTTTTCAGTGAACTCGTTCACGCTGTCATTTACAACGCACTTTCCGAGCTTTGCACAGCCTCCGCAGCCCATACAGCCTGCTATAGGAGCTTTTCCTACCCAAAAAATTTCCGTTTCAACGCCGTTTTCATTAAGTGTCTTTTCAGCCTCGCAAAGAGCCGTATATGTACAGCCCTTTTCCTTAGGCGAACCGTTGACGAGTATAACTTTCACGTTGTCCTACCTCCAAAAATGATATTTATAATTTTATGAACACGATCCTGCATAACGTTATACAGTATACAGTGGAGAGTGTACAGTTTCGGTATCCGCTTCGCGGATATAATTTAGATTGTTTTAAGTCAATAGGCAAACGAGCAAAACTTTTACGGTAGCGCTCAAAAACGTTTAAGTCCGATAACAATCTAATATCGTCCGCCGCAAGGCGGACACCATAACTGACTACTTTACACTTTACACTGTATACTGCACCGCCTCTTGGTAACAAATTACCTGCGGTCAATCCCCGGTCGATTCCCGAAGAATCAGTGTATGGGGGAGCATATATGTGCCCGTGTCCTGTTCTTCGGAAGAAATGTTTGCCATGAGTTTTTCCGCAACGGTCTTGCCTTGCAGGTAACACGGCTGGTCAACTGTCGATAGTTTCGGAATAAACATGCTTGAATATGCTATGTTATCGAAACCGATAAAGAGGATATCCTTTCCGATAGTTATGCCGTGCTGAACGGCACAGTTCATTGCACCTATTGAAATAGTATCGGAGATAGAAAAAATAGCGTCGGGCTTTTCGCGCAGAGCAAGGAAAAGCTCGCAGGCTCTGAGACCTGTGTCCGAGGTGTAATCTCCGAAATAAATGAGGTTTTCGTCTATGGGAAGTCCCGCTTCTTTAAGCGCTCTGTAATAACCGTTTTCGCGGTCAACAGAGGACTGGCTCCTGACTTCGGTCGTTATGAGCGCAATTCTTTTTCTGCCTTTTCCTATAAGGTATTTCGTCGCGTCATATCCTGCTTTTTCGTTGTCGATAGTCACGCAAAGAACGCCGTCAGTGCTAAGCCTTTCAAGACCTATGGCGATCTTGTATTTTCTCGAAAGCTCGATTATTGTCTTGCTGTCAAGTTTGGGAGCAAGCAGGACAGCTCCGTCTACCGCCCTTGAAAACAGCATTCCGAGCAGATGAAGCTCATGTTCGGGATCGTTTCTTGTTGTTGCAATAAGCACGTCATAGCCCTTTTTTGAGCAAGCGTCCTGCATTCCGCGCAGAACATCGTTATAGAAAGTCTGCTCGGTGGAGCTGATTATTGCGAGAATGCGCTTTGTTTCGCTTTTTCTAAGGTCTCTGCCGAGGAAATTCGGGCTGTAGCCGAGCTCCTCGACCGCACGGTTTACAACGTTCACAGCCTCCTGGGAAACGTTGTTCTTATTGTTTAAAACTCTTGACACCGTAGCGACGGAAACGTTTGCCGCCTTAGCGACATCTTTTATAGTTATATTCATAATAATCACCCTTTATGTAGATTTCGGATATCATTGCTCTGCTTTTGCTTTACTTTAATGATACACTGTTTTCGGACAAAATTCAACAGGTAAAAAATGCAAGGAGATAGCTCGGACACGTCACGGAAATTTTTCATCTTCTACTTTTATATTGTAACACAGATTTACATATTTGTAAATAGTTTTCACACAATTCCGACAAAATTTCGACAAAATAAACAATTGAGTTGTGCAGATTGACGAGAAGTTGATGACATTATTACACACAATACTGTAGAAATAAGAATTTATTCGAGCGCATAGGCAGTTGGCAGTGTACGCATTATGCGCTTCGCGCAAAACGCTGGGTACAGTAGTCAGCAAAATGCATCCGCTTCGCGGACGATATTAGATTGCTATCGGACTGAAACGTTTTGAAATGTAACCGCAGCTTACGGCTTGTGTGCCTATAAGTTAAAAACAATCTAAATCCTACCCGCCGTAAGGCGGGTTCCTACTACTGCATACTGTCCATAGCGTTGTACGCGAAGCGTTCAATGTGTACACTGTCAACTGACAACAGGGGCAAATTATGGCTATTTTGACGAAAAACATTTTTTTAACAAAAAGTAATTCAAAAATACTTTTAAATATGTTAGAATATAGAAAATAACTAAAACTTTTTATGGAGGTTTATTATGCTAATCGAACTAAACAAAGACAACATAAGCGACCTTATCCAAAAAGCCTACGAAAACCGCGAGATCAAGGTCTACTATCAGCCGAAGTTCAACGCCCTCAACGGAAAAATAAAGGGCGCGGAGGCTCTTGCCCGCTGGCAGATGTCGGACGGAGTTGTCATTTCGCCCGGTATGTTCATTCCGCTTCTGGAAGACCTCGGGCTTATCGTTGAGCTTGACTGGTACATTTTCAGGGAGACCTGCCGTTTTATTGCCGAGGAGCTTAAAGCAGGCAGAAAGATGGTAATGATATCCACCAACTTTTCCCGTCTGCACGCAAGAGAAGCAGGATTTGCGGAAAGGCTCTCAAAAACCGCCGACAGTTTTGGCGTTCCGAGGAAATATCTCGAAGTCGAAATAACCGAGTCTGCGCTTGCTCTTGAGGGCGTGGACATAATCGACTTTGTAAAGTCAATTAAAGACGCGGGGTTTGCTATTTCCATAGACGATTTCGGAAGCGGACTTTCGTCGCTCAATTTTGTAAAGGACGTTCCCGCGGACGAGCTTAAAATTGACAAATCACTGCTTTCGCACAACTGCGAGAACGAAAAGGAAAGAATAGTTCTCGAAGCAATCTTTGAGTTTGCCCACAGGCTCAATATGACGACCGTTGCAGAGGGCGTTGAAACAAAAGAACAGCTCGGATTTTTAAGGACCTGCGGGTGTGAGCTTATACAGGGCTTTTTGTTTGCAAGACCTATGCCCGAGGAGGATTTCCGCGAGGCTCTCATAAGCTCGACAAAGGAGACCGAAACAGAGGACATTCTTCTTATTCAGTCGTCCACTACCGCTTCACAGCTTCTTTTAAACGCCGTCTTTAAGGCTTTTCCGCTTGTTATTATGAGCAATCTTTCACGAAACAGCTTTTATATGATGGCATACGAGAATTTCTCTACGCGCTCCTGCCCGTCTACGGGGGTTTACACCGAGCTTATTGTTCACGGTGCGTCAACAATGTACCCCGACGATCAGAAACTGTTTTCGGACACGTTTGATATAAACGACCAGATCGCCGCTTATGAAAGGGGCGAGCGCACGCGCCGCGTTGTTACAAGACAGCTCGGTGACGACGGCATTTACCGCCCCGTTGAAACAACAAACTACTACATGAAAAATCCCGACAGCGACGATATCCTTGCCATAACGCTGAGCCGTGCTATTGACAATTGACAGTGCACGTTGACAGTTGACAGTGTACGCATTGAACGCTTCGCGTGCAACGCTGGGTACAGTATGCAGTAGTAGGAATCCGCCTTGCGGCGGGTATGATTTAGATTGTCATCGGACTGAAACGTTTTGGACAAAACCGTAAAAGGTTGCTTGTGTGCCTTTTGACTTAAAACAATCTTAATATCGTCCGCGAAGCGGACACATTTTACTGCATACTTTACACAGCGTTTTGCGCGAAGCGCATAATGCGTACACTGTATACTGCCGACAAGCATTATGATAAATAACATTTGAAAAGAACTACAAAAAAGTTACTATGCAAGTCAAGCGGCACTCCGCCGCGCTTTGGAGAAAATTATGTTTGAACTTCTGAAAACCGAAAAACGCGCGCGCAGGGGAATTCTGCACACCGTCCACGGGGATATACAAACGCCGTTTTTTATGAACGTCGGAACTTCTGCGGCAATAAAGGGCGGCGTATCTTCGATAGACTTAAAGAGCCTTAAAACGCGCGTTGAGCTTTGCAACACCTATCATCTTCATCTGCGCCCGACAGAGGACGTTATATATGAAATGGGCGGGCTTCACAGATTTATGAACTGGTCTAAGCCTATTCTTACGGACAGCGGCGGTTTTCAGGTATTTTCCCTCGCAAAGCTGAGAAAGATAAAAGAAGAGGGCGTTTATTTTTCCTCGCATATTGACGGGCAAAAGCTGTTTTTAAGTCCCGAAACGAGCATGCAGATACAGTCGAAATTAGGCTCGACCATTGCCATGGCGTTTGATGAATGCGTTGAAAACCCGTCGCCTTATGAATATGTAAAACAATCTGTCGAGAGGACGACGCGCTGGCTCGAAAGGTGCAAAGCCGAAATGCAAAGGCTGAATTCCCTGCCCGAAACGCTGAACAAAAACCAGCTTTTGTTTGCAATAAACCAAGGGGGAACTTTTGACGAAATAAGAATTGAACACATGAAAGTCATAAGGGAAATGGAGCTTGACGGCTATGCCGTGGGCGGGCTTGCCGTAGGGGAGCCCACCGAAGTTATGTATCATATTCTTGACGAGGTGTTACCTTTTGCGCCCGAGGACAAGCCCCGCTATCTTATGGGAGTCGGTACGCCCTCGAACATCATTGAGGGAGTATGGCGCGGGGTGGATATGTTCGACTGCGTTATGCCGAGCAGAAATGCCAGGCACGCGACCATATTCACCTGGCGCGGAATAATGCACGCCACAAACGAGCGCTATAAGACCGATCCGCGCCCGCTTGACGAAGAGTGCGACTGCCCGACCTGCCGTAATTTTTCGAGGGCATATATACGTCACCTGTTCAAGTCGGGAGAACAGCTTGCAGGGCGGCTCTGCGTAATGCACAACCTCTATTTTTACAACACACTTATGGACAAAATTTGCGAGGCGCTTGACAACGGAACATTTGAGGAATTTCGCAACAAATACTCGGAAAGGCTTAGCGGTAAGGCTGATGATTAAAACGGCAATTTTTGACCTGGACGGAACGCTTCTGAATTCAAACGGAATGTGGAAAACTCTGGGAGAGAAATTTTTGCGTTCAATAGGAAAAATCCCTGCGCCCGACCTTTCTGAAAGATTGTGGGATATGTCGCTCAAAGACGCGGCAAAGTCGCTGAAAACCGAATATTCGCTCAGCCTTTCGGAAGATGAGATAATTGATAAAGCCGTTAAGATGTCGGAATACTTTTACTTGAACGAAGCAAAGCCGAAAAACGGCGCAGGGAAAATTCTTGAACGGCTTTACAAGCTCAATTTGCAGATAAAGCTCGTTACATCATCGGACGAAGATCTCGCGGAAAAGTCGCTCGAACGCCTTGACTTGCTAAAATACTTTACCGAAATTTACGGAAAAGCCGACAAGTCAAAGCAAAGCGCGTATCTGAACGCCTGTAATAAACCGTATGAAGCGGTAGTGTTTGAGGACGCACTGTATGCCGTTAAGACCGCTAAATCTACGGGATTTACTGTCTGCGCGGTGTATGATTTTTCCGAAAAAAATCAGGAAGCACTTAAACAAACCGCAGACTTTTATGAAAACGGACTCGCTGATTATGCCGAAAAACTTGATATGATCCTCAAAGGCAATGAAAAAAATGAATAAGAAAATCATTATCGCGGCAATAGTTTTAGCCGCCGTCGCTGTGGCAGGCGTGGCGGTCTTTTTGCTTATGTACAATTTTACACAGCCCGACGCCGTTGCCGAAATTTATCAGAACGGAAAATTTATAAAGTCCGTTTCACTTTCCGAAAATACGGAGTTTACCGTTGAATGTGACGACGGGTACAATAAAATAAAAGTCGAGGACGGGAAGATCTGCGTAGAAGAAGCGGATTGTCCCGATAAAATATGCGTAAGACAGGGAAAAATAAACGGCTCTGTGCCGATTGTGTGCCTGCCGCACAGGCTTGAAATAAGAGTTGTCGGCGGGAACAACGACGTTGACGCATAAAGGAGAGCTATCATGAACTATGTGGTTACAAATGCACAAATGAAAACGGCTGAAGCGGAATGTGACAGAAAATTCCTGTCATATTCACAGCTTATGAAAAACGCAGGTACCGCCGCGGCAAAATATATTCTCGGCTTTTGCGGAGAAAATACAAAAGCCGTTGTCCTTTGCGGAGCAGGAAACAACGGCGGCGACGGCTTTGTTATCGCAAAAGTTCTGCGGGAGAATAATGTTCATTGTGAAATAATTCTCGCAAACGGAGAGTCGAAAACAGATACCGCGCGCGGATTTTTCGACGGGAGCGCGGTTTATTATTCTCGGGACAAGGCACGCTGTTTTGAAATAATAGAAAGCTCGGATATTATAATAGACTGCGTTTTCGGAACGGGCTTTCACGGAAAGCTCCCCGAAAATATCGCCGAGCTTTTTATTGCCTCAAATAAAAGACCGATTAGGTTTGCAATTGACGTTCCGAGCGGAGTTAATTCCGACACGGGAGAATTTGACGAAAACTGCTTTAAGCCTACGCATACGCTTGTGCTTGCAGCAATGAAAAAAGGGCTTATAAGCCCTGCCTGCGCGGATATTCTAGGAAAAACCGAGCTTTTGGATATAGGCATAAACTCCGAATGTTATAATGAATATTCGGCAATTTTCAAGGACAGCGCAGAGGACGTTCTCCCGAAAAGACTTCCCTCGTCACATAAAGGCTCGTTCGGCAGGCTTTTAAACATAGCGGGAAGCCTTAATTACTGCGGAGCGGCGGCAATGTCAACAAAAGCCGCGCTTAGAATGGGCGTCGGACTTTGCACTTTAGCCGCACCCTTGTCGGTAGTAAAAATGCTCGGCTCGGCAATAAACGAAACGACCTATATCCCTTTACCCGAGGATGAAAACGGTTTTATAGCAAGCGGGTGGGAAGAAAAGATAGCCGACGTACTGCCGAAAATGAACGCGATTGCAATAGGCTGTGGGCTGGGAAACAGCGAACAAACGCGCAAGATGACGGAATTTGTCATAAAAAACGCAAGTTGTCCGATTATTATTGACGCTGACGGAATAAATTCGCTTTCGCAGAATATAGATATTCTGAAGACAAGGACAGGCGATACTGTGATAACTCCCCACCCTCTGGAATTTTCGCGCATAAGCGGGCTTTCGGTCGCCGGAATTCAGCGAGACAGGATAGCTTCTGCAAAGGCGTTTTCCGAAGAATACGGAGTCGTGGTCCTGCTCAAGGGCTGTTATACCGTAATAGCGGGCGGGAATGAAATAAGCGTGAATGCTTCGGGAAATTCCGCACTTGCAAAGGGCGGGAGCGGAGATGTTCTGACGGGAATAATTGCGTCAATGCTGGCGCAGGGAGTTCCTGCGGCAAAGGCGGCTGTTGAGGGCGCGTTTATTCACGGGCATACCGCTGACGAGCTTATAAAGACGATGCCGAAGCGCAGGATAATTGCAAGCGACATTATCGAAAATCTCTGACTGTCTTCAAGAAATTGCCGCAAAAGCGGCGTACAAGGAGGCTGTCATGAAGAAAACACCGAAGATATTCGCGCTCGCGCTTTGCTGCTGTATGCTGGGCGGGTGTGCGGAAAATAATCCATTTGTACAGACAAAGCCCGATTTCGGCGCGGGGTATACTTATTCGGCAGAGATAAAATGCGGAAAGCTCGAAGCGGCGGCTGATATTGCATACTATGCCGAGAATGACTGGGAATTTACGTTTACCGAGCCGAAAGCGCTTGCGGGAATGAAATTGAGAATAAGCGAGGATGGCTTAAGCGGAACGCTGGGCTCGCTTGAGTTCGGGGTAGACGGGAACGATACATATACTGTTCTGCCCGAGATAATAGCGAGGGCGGTGGAAACTCTGCCGAAGATAACTGCGGACAATCGAATTGTTTCGGACGGGATAATTACGGTAGAAACGGAATTTAATGAAAAGCCCGTGACGATAACGGCGGACACGAGCGGAAAGCTGATCTCGCTGAAATGCCCGTTTTATTCGCTGAGTATCAATTTTAAGGATCAGAATAGGATCGTGGAGAACAGAAGTTAGAAGCCGTTTTGAGCGGAAAAGCACTTTAAATTTTCAAACGACCTAACGTGTGTCGCACGAAAGTTTTTTGAAAAGGGAGTTTGAGGGAAAACTTTTTTTCAAAAAAGTTTTCCCTCAATAACGCGTCAGCTAGCGCTAAAGGGTGCGGGGAAAACAAGAGTTTTCCCCGCATTGCCTTTTCAAAGCCGTGCTTTGAAAAGGCAATCCTAAAAGAGGTTTTGAGAGGGGAACAACCTTGAAAATAGATTTACAATAGGGCGGGAAATCAAGAGCGTTATTATATTCAATAGTGGTAAATGAGAGAACTGCCTTTCGGTTATTACTGAATATCAACTTCCAAAAGCTCCCCAAAAATCTTACCTCTTACTTCTTACATCTAACCTCTAGCAGGGGTTTTCCCCGCATTGCCTTTTCAAAGCCGTGCTTTGAAAAGGCAATCCTAAAAGAGGTATAAAGCGGGGAACAACCTTAAAAATAGATTTACAATAGGGCGGGAAAGAAATAAGAAAAAGAGGTTAGAGCTAAAATTCTAACCTCTTACTTTTAACTTTTGAAAACATTATCCAAGAAAGACCACATCAGCGCATTTTTACGGTTTTGCGAGCATAGCGAGCAAAATTGAATTGCCATAAGGGCAATTCAAAGTAAAAATGTCGCAGCGTTGAACCCCGCTGTGAAACAGC
>CANQVE010000048.1 GCA_947627205.1 uncultured Clostridia bacterium
GTGTGACAACTTTATTTTAACATATCTCAACCACTTTTTCTATACCTTTTGTCTCACATCTATTGTAACATAACAGCTTCTAGCCTCTTTTTTTGATTTTACCCCTTGACAAATTGAAGAGTTTGTGTTATAATACAAAAGTTGGGTAGACAGAGTTCTAAATGGAGAGGTATCGAAGCGGTCATAACGAGGCGGTCTTGAAAACCGTTTGGGAGCAATCCCACAAGGGTTCGAATCCCTTCCTCTCCGCCATTAGAGGTTAGAGGTTAGAAGTAAGAGGTTAGAGTTTTGGCTCTGACCTCTTTCTTCTTTCTCTGCGTTATATTCAGCAAATAACCTCTTAATCTGAATTCTTACCTCTTACATCTTACATCTTACTTCTAAAAGGGTTAGAGTTTAAGCCCTAACCTCTTTCTTCATTTTATGCATTATATGCAACGGACAGCCTTTCGGCTATTACTGACTACAGCGTTGTACGTGAAGCGTTCAATGCGTACATTGTAAACTGTATACTGCCAACCCGCCTACGGTCCCATAATTGAGATCAAATCAACATCGGGATTTTCTTTCATCATCTTTCTCAGATACCCCGTGAACCGCCTGTAAAAGTCAACAACGCAGGCAATGTTGCGCTTTATGGTTTCGGGGTTTGTAACGCCTGCAATGCGGTCGGGGCTGTCGCGGTCGGTCATGTAAAAGATAGAATAGCTCTTCATTATCGGTCCAAGATAAGGGTTATAGAAATCATTTTCAAGCGTGTCCGCCGTCCATTCTATCTCACTGCACATACGCTCGGTCTGAATATAGGTGTAAAAATTCGGCTCTAAATTCCACTCAAACGCAACTTTGCCAAATCTGTCTTTTACAAACATACACCCGTCGTGCCTGTTTATATTGCAGGGCAGGGAAGCGTCGAAATATTTTCTGAAGAAGTAAGCTAAAAAACACTCAATATCGCCCTCTTCAATTGAAATTCTGTATTCGTATCTGTACTCAATTTCATCTTCGCCTATCCTCTCGCACAGCCTTACTTTTGCAGGCTCTATCCAAAAATACGAACTTGTGTCGTGACCTTTTTTAATTTCAATTTGCATCGTTTTGCCTTTCCGAACTGTTTATTTTATCTCTATCCGTCCCTGCGGCAAAGCGTATTCATCTCCCACAGCGCCGTTTAGTCCGTCCGTGAGATAAGTCATAAGTATCTCATAGTCCGTCATTCCCTCATCAGTTGTAAGCTCATTGTCCATAAACATATTCAGCCCGTCTCCGCCCTCTTTGATAAGGTAGTTGTGAGAAGCGACGGTGTATATTTTGTACGGCAAAAGCTCCGTATATTGCCCGCTTTCATCAAGTACCATAACGTCCTTTACTCTGCGGTCGTTCCCGCAGGAGAGGAAATTTCCCTGTTCATCGGTCTCTACCGTTGATACGATTGAAGTGTCAATACTGTATTTAAGCCCCGATACCTGCAAAAAGCCTCCGTTTTCACCCACCGCATTTTCCCCGTCGTTCGGGCTTGGCAGGCAGAAGCGGCTCGCCATTTCCAGAGCGTCGAGTATTTCCTGCCCCGTTGCTTCTGCCACGCACATGGAGTTTCCATAAGGGTGTACGTTCAGGATATCCCCGTAGGTTATCTCTCCCGCGGAAATATCCGCGCGAATGCCGCCGCCGTTTACTATAGCGATATCCGCCCCCGACACAGCCCGATACGCGTCCGCGCAGAAATCTCCGAGGTTGGTCTCCCTGTTTCTGATAAGACGCATACCCGAATCGGAAACGGTCGTAAGCGCAACGTCCGATACGGCTATGCTTTTATTAAGCTCGACATTGAACTTATCTTCCATACTTTCTATATTTCTTGCCATTTCGCTGTCTTTATCGGGATATTCTCCGACAAGCCCCGTCTGGATATTCCCGTTTGCGGTTATAGTAAGACAGCCGATATTGCTAAGCCCCGTTCCCGTGGAGGACAAAAGCACATCCTCTCCGTCCGCATTTTTTACCACGTTACAGGAAATTTCGCCGAGGGAATTGCCGTCCAGAACAGCGTCTATACCTTTTGTATTTTCAATAAGTTCACGCGATGTAAACGGCGATGAAGATATATCCGTTCCGAGATGTGCAAGTATTACGACATAATTCGCGCCGTCTTTAAGACAGGCGTCCACATTTTCCTGTACGCACCTGTATAATTCATCTCCGCTTCCCCCGCAGAAGTCGTATATGTAGTTCCCGTTCTCATCACAAAAGTAAGCGGGGACTGATTTTACTATGCTCTCAGGAGTCGATACACCGATAAAGGCGACTTTAACTTCGCCGTAGGAAACTATCTTGTACGGCAAAAGTCGGGATAGAAACGCCGCGTCATCATTTCCCGTATAGCTGATATTGCAGCCGAGATATTGAGCGCCGCTTATCTCCATGAGCCGATCGAGCTGCTCCATTCCATAGCCGAACTCCTGATCTCCGAGTACAGCAAAGTCATATCCCGCACGTTTCATAAGCTCCGCAGGATATTCCCCCTTGGAGACCGTTCCTATGGCGTTCCCATGCAGGGCGTCCCCGCAGTCTACCAGCGTGACATAAGGCGTGCTTTCCTCGCACTTTTGTTTGTATGCCGCAAGCCCTGCGTAGCCGATGTCGTCGTCAACGGCGCAATGCACATCATTGGTATATAAAATGATGATGTCATTAGTATCTGCCTTATCATTTGCTTTGCACCCGCCCAAGAGCAGTACCGCCGCAAACAATACAGCCAAAAAGCGTTTTTTCTTTGTTCCGATATTCATTTTTATTGTTTATTGCTCCTCATCGAAAGCGAAATTCTCCCTCGCTTTAAGTCAACGTCAAGCACCCTTACCTTTACGACATCATTGACTTTCACAACCTCAAACGGATTTTTTACAAACCTGTCCGCAAGCTGCGAGATATGCACAAGTCCGTCCTCATGAACGCCTATATCGACAAACGCCCCGTAGTCAACAACATTCCTCACCGTTCCCATAAGTTCCATTCCGGGCTTTAAGTCTTTAAGCTCCATAACGTCACCGCTTCTCATAAGTGGCGGCGGCAGTTCGTCGCGCGGATCGCGCCCGGGTTTTTCAAGCTCTTTCGCTATGTCCTGCAAGGTCGGCAGTCCTGCGCCCGTTTCCTCGGCAATTCCTTTGAGCTTTACGCTTTTAAGTTTGTCGCGGATAATTTCCGCTTTTCCAAGCTCGTCGGCTGTTATCCCGCATTTGTCCATAAGCAGCTTTGCGGCTTCATAGCTTTCGGGGTGAATTCCCGTGTTGTCAAGGGGGTTCTTGCCGTCGGAAACGCGCAGAAATCCCGCGCACTGTTCAAATGCCTTTGCGCCTAATTTTTTTACTTTCAATAACTGCTTTCGGTCGGTAAACTTTCCGTTCTCCTCGCGGTAAGCGACTATGTTTTTAGCTACCGCCGAATTTATTCCCGAAATGTAAGACAGCAGGGAATAAGACGCGGTATTTAAATCCACTCCCACCGCGTTCACGCAGTCCTCGACAACGCCTTTCAGAGCGTCGTCAAGCCTTGCTTTGGGCATATCATGCTGATATTGTCCTACGCCTATTGCTTTGGGATCAATTTTAACAAGCTCCGCGAGGGGATCCTGAAGCCTGCGCGCAATTGAAACAGCGCTTCTTAATGACACGTCATAATCGGGAAATTCCTCCGCGGCAAGTTTAGACGCGGAATATACCGACGCTCCAGCTTCGGAGACAACCATGTACTTTACGTTTGCGGAAATTGATTTCAGCATATCGGCGGTGAATTGCTCGGTCTCGCGCGAAGCAGTGCCGTTGCCTATCGCAATTGTTGAAACGTTATGTTTTTCTATCATTGAGGAGAGAATTTTTTTCGCCGTTTCAGCTTCGCCCTTTGAGCGGGTGAGATAAACTATAGCCGTATCAAGTACCTTTCCCGTGCTGTCAACTACCGCGCATTTACAGCCGTGAGCATACCCCGGATCAAGACCTAAAGTTACGGTGTTCTTTACGGGCGGTGCCATGATGAGCTGACGAAGATTAGAAGCGAACACTTTTATTGCGCCCTCGGCGGCGTTTGCGGTCAATTCGTTTCTGACTTCGCGTTCAATTGACGGGAATATAAGGCGCTTGTAGCTGTCCTCGCAGGCACTGCGGACAAGCTCTCCGCAAAGGCTCGTGTTCTTTACAAGCTCTTTAACGCACATCTTTTCGCCGACGCCCTCTTCAAGCGTAACCGACACTTTCAGCGCTTCTTCTTTTTCGCCTCTGTCAAGCGCTAAAACTCTATGTCCTGCGATTTTGCCGACAGGCTCGGAATATTCAAAATAGTTTTTGTAAACGTCATTTGCTTCTTCGGATGTGGCAGTTGACGAGATAATTCCGTGCGCGAAAATTTCCTCGCGTATTTTCTTGCGAAGTTCGGCATTGTCGGAGAGGTCCTCGGCGATTATGTCCATTGCGCCTTGAACGGCTTCGTCTGCGGTGTTTACGCCCTTTTCCTCATTTATAAAGGCTTCGGCTTCTTTTTCGGGAACAGTCGCAGTGTTTTGAGCTAAAATGATCTCAGCGAGCGGTTCAAGACCTTTCTCGCGTGCAACGGAACCGCGGGTTTTGCGCTTGGGCTTAAAGGGGCGGTAGATGTCCTCGACTTCGACGAGAGTCTCGGCGTTGGAAATTGCGAGGGCAATTTCGTCGGTCATTTTGTCCTGTTCGGTTATCGAGGCGGAAATTTCCTCTTTGCGCTTTTCGAGGTTTCTTAGGTAAGTGAGCCTGTCGGAAAGGTCACGGAGGACGGTGTCGTCGAGGGAACCTGTTTGTTCCTTGCGATAGCGTGCGATGAAAGGGATAGTCTTGTCGTCGTCGATGAGGGCGACGGTGTTGTCGACCTGTTCAAGGCGCAGATTAAATTCTTTTGCAAGTTTTTCGTTAATGGTCATGGTGTATACTCCTTAAAGATGTTATGAGCGGCGAAACGCAGCCAGAGGCTAGAGGCTAGAGGTCAGAGGCTAGAAGATGTTACGAGCGGGAAAGCGCATTTCCATTCAAACAACAAATCGGGCGGGCGCACGAAAGTTTTTTGAAAGGGGAGTCCAGAGGGGAAAAATTTTTTTCAAAAAATTTTTCCCCTTTGGTCGCGGCGTAAGCCGCGAAACAGCGCTAGCTAGGCGCTAAAGGGTGCGGGGAAAACAAGAGTTTTCCCCGCATTTCCGTTTTTAAAAACCGTGTTTTTAAAAACGGAAATCTTATCGAGATGTGTTGAGCGGGGAATAACTTTTAGTATGAAAAAGCCTTTGAGCGGGAAAGAATACTGTATATTGTCCGCTGTACACTGTCAACTGCCGACAGGCGCCGTAATTTTGCTGAGCAAAGCGAAGCAAAATTGCGAGCGGAGCGAGTAGGCGTGAGCGAAGCTCACGCAACGGCGCCGTTTGAGCGGTGGGTGTGGCTTGGGGCAGGAGATGGTGAGAGCGTGAGAACTACTTTTGGTTTTGCGCCTTTAAGCCAAATCCACGAAATAACGAGCCGACAACTTTCCCGTACCCACTGCCAAAAAAAATTTAAGTCCGAAAACAATCTAATAATGTCCGCGAAGCGGACACCTTTTACTGTACACTGTACACTGTATACTGACGACAGCGGTCCGTATGGCATACCAACAACATACGTCAAAAATACAACGCTTATTCTCTCTTGTACTTCTCCATTATCCTGACCGCTGTCTTAACCCCGTCCACCGCGGCGGACATTATTCCGCCTGCATAGCCTGCGCCCTCTCCGCAGGGGTAGATGTTTTCGGCGGAAAGTGCTTCTCCGAGGTCATTCCGCGGTATGCGAACAGGCGAGGAGCTTCGCGTTTCGATTGCAGTGAGAACGCTGTCGCTGTCCGAAAAGCCCTTTATTTTGCGCTCAAATTGCCTTATCCCCTCGGCAAGACAGTCGGAAATATATTCGGGGAACAGTCCGCGAAAATCCGCGCTCTCTATTCCCAAAGGATAAGTCGGAGTTACCTTTCCGAGCGAGAAAGAGCCGTTATTGCCGATAAATTCGCGCGTCAGCATTGCAGGCGCTCTGCTCGAATTATTCCCGAGCGCATACGCCCTTTCTTCTAGCCTGTGTACAAAATCAATTCCCGAAAGCGGGTTTTTCGGGTTGTCAAAATCATCGGGCGTTACGGAGACCAAAACCGCGCTGTTTGCGTTTTTGCCTGCACGGTCAAAGTTGCTCATGCCGTTTGTGAGGACAGTATCCGCGCTGTTCTGCGAGGCTACGACAAATCCTCCCGGACACATACAGAACGTGTAAACTCCGCGCCCGTTTATGTGGCAGGAAAGCGCGTATTCCGCAGGGGGCAGGGCAGGGTGTCCCGCAAATTTCCCGTACAGCGCATTGTCAATGTCCGACTGTAAATGTTCAATTCTTGCCCCGACCGAAAACGCTTTCGGCACAAGCTCAATCCCGCTTTTTAAAAGCTCCGAAAACGTATCGTGCGCCGAGTGTCCGAGCGCAAGCACAAGCGCTCCGCACGGTATCTCCCCGCCGTTTACAAATATCGAGCTTAGCTTTCCGCTTTTTATGTTCAGCCTTTCAACGGGCGATAAAAACCTTACCTCTCCGCCCAGCTCGATTATCCTGTTGCGAAGATTTACCACGACACTGCGCAGTTTGTCCGTTCCGATATGCGGTTTCGATTTCGTGAGTATTTCCTCGGGCGCGCCGAATTCCGCGAATTTTTCCAGAACTCTTGTGCAAAGCGGATCGTTTATCCTTGTCGTCAGTTTTCCGTCCGAAAACGTTCCCGCTCCGCCCTCGCCGAATTGAACGTTCGCGCTTTCGTTTAATTTCCCGCCGTTCCAGAAATTTTCGACGGCAGTTATCCTCTCGTCCATTCTTGCTCCGCGCTCGAAAACCACGGGCTTATACCCGAACTCGCACAGCGTAAGCGCGCAGAACATTCCCGCAGGTCCGAAACCCGCAATGCAAATTTTTCCCGAAAGCGGTTTGCTTCCGTTTTTTACGGTCAATTTTTTGTTTTCATACTGTCTTACGTTCGGATAATTTTTTACAAGCTCCGCTTCTTTTTCGCTGTTGTAAAGCTCGATAAATACCGAGCTTACAAAAGCAATTTCGCTGTGCCTTGCGTCAACGGAAGTCTTGTAAAGTTTTGCACATTTTATCTCCGAGGCTGACAGCCTTAAACGCGCGAGAGCCTTTCCGACCGCTTTTTCGCGAGGCTCGGAAAGGCTTGTTTTAATTTGTGAAACAATAACCGCCATTTTTCAGTTATCCTTTTTGCGTTGCTCTTATTGTCACTTTGTATTCTCCCGATATCCAGCATTTCTGGTTTTCGCCTTTGAGCTGGGCAGTCACGGTGATGTCCTGCGAGCCCTCTCTAAGAGAAACTCCGAGCAGGTCGGCATTTACTATGATGTCATTTCCCGAAATTCCCGCCAGAACATCAGACGGTCCTACAACCGTAAAGTTTATGTTGCGCGTTGTAAGGGAGATGTCATAATTATCGGGAGCGTTTGTAATTACAATGTTCTCGGTTTTTACGGGAATGCTCAGCGTTCCGTAATTCTCCGTTTTCCATTCTACCGTTACGCTGTTGTTTCCCGAAAGGTTCTTATATCCCTCGGGCAGGGGAATGGTGAAATAAGTCTTTCCGAGGCTTATGTCGGAGAGGTCGACCGTTCCTATGTCGAGCTTGCTCAAATTGTCGATAAGATTTCCCGGAGCCGCGACGATTATAGACGAGGGCTGTATCTCGTATTTAAGACTGTCTATGTCGAAATTGTCGGGATAGTTTATCACGATATTGAGCGGAAGTTCTTTCTGCCTGTAGATAGGTATATCCACGGTTACATTTTCAGTCGAGAACTTCAGCCCGTCGGGGATTATCCTCGAACCGTTTTCTCCGTAAATTATAAGCTCGCTGTTTGTCTGGAGCGATTCGGTAACTTCGCCGTGATATCCCGAACGCGCTTCGACTTTTGTTATTTTGTCTATAACAGACGCCGAGCCTGTTATGAACAGCTTTTCGGGAGAGGCAGTTATTTCTCCCGCATAATATCCCTCGGGCAGGCTTATATCGGGAGCAGTCCCCTCTATCTCAAATTCCTTTGTGATTATCTCGTCCACCGTAAGCGTTATTTCCAGAGGCTCCTGCAGTGTGATATTACATTCGGCGTTTGTATTCGGAACGATGTTTACTTTAAAATTATATGTTCCCGCCGCGCGGACGCTCGACATATCTATTTCCGCTTTGAAATCGTCCGCTTTAAGACCGCTTATGTCAAAACGCTTTCCCTCAATGCGTATAGTCGCCGCTTCATTGAGATTTCCGACTATTTCGAGATTGTTCTGTTTCATAAATTCGGTCTGTTCGGGCGTTATGGCTATTCCCGAAATTTCCGTTTCTATCATCGGAAATACCTGTATAGAAACGACTATCCAGAAAGCCGCCGCAAGTATAAACGCAATAATAAGCGTTTTATAGTTGCGTTTTAAGTCGCCCAGAAAGTTGAACAGCAAATTTTTCATCTTCCGTCACCCCCTGTTATTTCTTTCCCCTGTTCTTTTTCTTCTTTTCGGTAGAAGCTCCCGGCATATACTTTCTCAAAACGGAAATAAGGCTTTCCTTTGAGAGGTCGCGCGAGAGCTGACCGTCCAGCGCAACGGAGATGTTTCCCGTTTCCTCCGATACGACAACGACCAGCGCGTCGGAGTTTTCGCTCATTCCGACGGCGGCTCTGTGGCGCGAGCCTAAGTCCGTGGTGAGATATTGATCTTTCTGGGTGTTCGGAAGAAAACAGCCCGCCGCAAATATCCTGTTGTCGCGGATAATTACCGCGCCGTCATGGAGAGGAGCTTTGTTGTAAAAGATGTTGCAGAAAAGCTCGGGCTCGCATTCGGCGTTTATAATGCTCGTGGTCTCTTTTTCGATTATGTCGCCGAGTTTAGTAGAGCGTTCAATGACAATAAGCGCGCCCGTTTTTGATTCGTGCAGTCTTTGACAGGCGTCCGCTATGCCGTTTATCGCTCTTTCGCGCACGGAAGTATTGCCTGCGCTCTTTTCCACGGACTGCGCAAAGGTCGTAACTTTTGTTCCTCCGACTTTTTCGAGTATTCTTCTGAGTTCGGGCTGGAATACTATCATAAGCGCGATTATGCCGACCTGCAGGAAATTGTTGAAAAGAAAGCTCATGGCTTTCAGCTGGAATATCTGCACCAAAATATAAAGTACAACGACAATAAGTATGCCCTTTAAAAGCTGCATGGCTCTTGTTTCGCGCATCAGCTTTATAATGTAGTATATGAAAAACGTAAGTATAAGGATATCCAGAACGTCAAAGAAGTTTATAGACTGAACTATCTTTACGAAATTTCGGAATATATCCTTTACATATTCTACTGCTTCCAATGTCCTCTCCTTTTTTGTTTAAGGCAACTTTCAGTTCAGAGCGTGGTCTTTTGATTTAATAAACACGCCGATAAAATCGGGACCTGCGTTACAGCTTACGACAACTCCGCACTTGCTCACATAAGCGGGCGGGTAGCCTATCTTTTTCGTCAGCTTTTCAATAAGCTCCTTTTCAAGCTCGGGGCGCGTTGTTGTTACAAGACAGTAGGGCGTAGAGGGTATCATTCTCGAAGTTACCGTTTCTACTGCCGCGTCAATGATAGCCTTTTCGCCGCGCGCCTTTTTAAGTACCGCCGTAACTTCCGCATGAAGCATTATCAGCGGTTTAAGTCCCATAAGCTCGCCCAAGAATGACGCCGCCGCGGAAATTCTTCCCGATTTTTTCATGTGGCGAAGTCCGAAGCCCACAATAAACGCCTCGGAATGTTCCGCCCAATCTTCGAGATATGCTACTACGCTTTCGGTGCTTTGCCCCTCGCTCAGTTTCTTGCAGGCTTCGATTATCGGATAGCCGTAGTGAATGGAATAATTCTTCGAGTCGACGTTGTAGATTTTAAGGTCTTTAAGTTCTTCTTTTACATTTTCCGCCGCAAGGACCGACTGCGAAAAAGTCTGTGAGCCTGCGCCGTCAATTACATCTACGATTATCTCCCTTGCGCCGTCAGCATAAAGTTCGCGGTATTTTTCCTCGAATTGAAGCTGGGTTATCTGCGAGTGCTTCGGTATTTCCTCTTGTTCTTTGAGGATCTTATAAATTTCGTCCTCGGTTATCTCTTTTCTGTCGAGATATTCTTTTCCCTGTACAGTCACGACAAACGGCATTATCGTGAGATATCTTTCCCATTCCTTTTCGGATTCGCGGGTGATGTCACATCCGCTGTCGGTGATTATTCTTACTTTTTCGCTCATAGTTATATATTTCCTTTCAAAATTATTTTTTCAATTTATTTCTTTCGGGCAATTTATTGCTTGCCGAAAACTTTAAAATTTATGTTCAACTTATTGCTTTCGGTCAATTTGACAACTTTTAAAATTTATGTCAATCAACGCTGTTCCAGTCGAACTTTGTGAGTTCACCTTTGTTCTGAAGCTCGGGAAAATCCCACTGCCTTAATATCTCGTAGACTGCAACAGCGACGCTGTTTGAAAGATTAAGGCTTCTCAAAGTCGGCATCATCGGAATTCTGACACAGCTTTCTTTGTTATGCAAAAGCAATTCTTCGGGAAGCCCCGCGTCCTCTCTCCCGAACATAATAAAACAGCCGTCGGGATAAGAAACGTCCGAATACCGTTTTTGCGCTTTCGTTGAGAAGAAGTATGTGGGCTCGCTGTGCTTTGCGAAAAAATCGCCATAGCCGTCGTAATACGTTATGTCAAGGTATTTCCAATAGTCCAGCCCCGCGCGTTTAAGCTGTTTGTCGGTAGGGGAAAAACCCATAGGCTTTATTATATGGAGAGCCGCCCCCGTAACAGCGCACGTCCGCGCGATATTCCCCGTGTTCTGCGGTATCTGCGGTTCTGCAAGAACAATGTTGAGCTTCAATTATTATGTCTCTCTTTCAAATTTTTTTGCTCCAAATTTAAGTATACCATAAATAAACAAGTTTTGCAATACTTTTTTTAAACTTGATTTATAAATACACTTTAAATAGGTTTGTCGGCAGTTGACAGCAGACAGGGTACAGTATGCAATAACACCCGAAAAGTTGTTCTCTCATTATAGCGTGGGTTTAAACGAAAGGCGCAAAACCAAAAGGAGTTTTCCCGCCCGCCCCCTCTCCGACACCCAACCACCGCCCCCGCTCGGGCGGCGCCGCTGCGTGAGCTTCGCTCACGCCTACTCGCTCCGCTCGCAATTTTGCTTCGCTTTGCTCAGCAAAATTACGGCGCCTGTCGGCAGTTGACAGTGTACAGTGGACAATATACAGTATTCTTTCCCGCTCTAAGGTTATTTCACTTTTGATGTGGCTCCCCGCTCAAAACCTCTCCTAGGATTGCCTTTTCAAATGCAAGCATTTGAAACGGCAATGCGGGGAAAACCCCTACTAGAGGTTAGAGATAAGAGGTAGGATGTAAGAATTTTTAGGAACTTTAAAGAGGAAAAGTTATTTGGATTTCGGAGAAAGAGGCAAGAGTTTAATAGGAGAAGTTTCTTTCCTCTATAACCAAACTCTAGCCTCTAGCTTCTTTTTTTTAATAATCAAATAACTTTAATTTCAAAAGCTCCCCGAAATTCTTACCTCTTACCTCTTATCTCTAACCTCTAAGAGGTAGGATGTAAGAATTTTTAGGAACTTTAAAAAGGAAAAGTTATTTGGATTTCGGAGAAAGAGGCAAGAGTTTAATAGGAGAAGTTTCTTTCCTCTATAACCAAACTCTAGCCTCTAGCTTCTTTTTTTTAATAATCAAATAACTTTAATTTCAAAAGCTCCCCGAAATTCTTACCTCTTACCTCTTATCTCTAACCTCTAAAAGGACTCCCTTTTCAAAAAACTTTCGTGCGCCCGCATGTTAGGTTGCTTTAAAAGGAAATGCGCTTCA
>CANQVE010000049.1 GCA_947627205.1 uncultured Clostridia bacterium
GTGACAACTTTATTTTAACATATCTCAACCACTTTTTCTATACCTTTTGTCTCACATCTATTGTAACATAACAAAATACGTTTTTTATTCACGAAAACTTATTGACAACAGAAGCTAAAAGTGATAAAATAATGATGTGTATTTTATGCGGAGTTTGTTTTCCGCAAAATTTCAGCTTTTGGAGGAATTTTTATGGAAATCAGAATTGAAAAAACGCAGACTCCTAAGGAAAAACCTCAGGACGAGACAAAGCTCGGCTTCGGTCATATCTTTACCGACCATATGTTCATTATGGACTATGATACGGGTATGGGCTGGCACGACGCGAGAGTAGTTCCCTACGGCGATATTTCGCTTTCTCCCGCGGCAATGGTATTACACTACGGACAGGAAATTTTCGAGGGCTTAAAGGCATACAGAACGGCAGACGGTTCTATTCAGTTCTTCCGTCCGATAGAGAATTTCAAGAGAATGAACATCTCGGCAGAGCGCCTTGTTATTCCCGAAATTCCCGTAGAGGACGCGCTTCAGGCGCTTCACACAGTCGTTGAGGTAGATAAAGATTGGGTTCCTCATACAGACGGCGCATCGCTTTACATTCGTCCGTTTATCTTCGCGGCAGATCCGTTTTTGGGAGTTCGTCCCGGCGATAAATATTACTTTATGATAATTATGAGCCCCTCCGGCGCATACTATTCTACAGGGCTCGAGCCTGTTTCCATTTATGTTGAAACAAAGTATGTCAGAGCCGTTCGCGGAGGTATGGGCTTTACAAAGACAGGCGGAAACTACGCTGCTTCTCTCCATTCTCAGGACGACGCGCATAAGCTGAATTATTCTCAGGTGCTCTGGCTTGACGGTATTGAGCAGAAATATATCGAAGAAGTCGGCTCGATGAACATCATGTTCGTAATTGACGGCGAAGTCGTTACTCCTCAGCTCCAAGGCTCGGTATTGAGCGGAATTACGAGAAAGTCCGTTCTCGAACTTTGCAAAAAGTGGGGAATAAAAGCTACCGAGCGCAGGATATCCATTCAGGAAGTTGCCGACGCTTATGACGCGGGCAAACTCGACGAGGTATTCGGCACAGGCACGGCGGCGGTTGTTTCTCCCGTAGGTCATCTGCGCTGGGGCGACAAGGTAATGGAGATCGGCAACAACAAGATAGGAAAGCTGACACAGCGCCTTTATGACACAATGACGGGCATGCAGTACGGAAAGATACCCGATGATATGGGCTGGATAGAGAAATTATAAACGCAAGCGGGCGTAAAATAACGAACCGCAAACGAAAGGAAATTATTGCTGATGAAGAACGAAGAAAAATCGCTTGAAACGATAAAGACGCTGTGCATACACCGAGGGTATGTATATCCCGGAAGCGAGATCTACGGCGGTCTTGCTAATACATGGGATTACGGTCCTCTGGGCGTTGAGCTTAAAGAAAACATAAAAAAGGCTTGGCGCAAAAAGTTCGTGCAGGAAAACAAGTACAACGTAGGTCTTGACAGTGCCATTCTTATGAACCCGCAGACGTGGGTTGCATCGGGACACGTCGGAGGATTTTCCGATCCGCTTATTGACTGCAAAAACTGCAAGACGCGCCACAGAGCCGACAAGCTCATCGAGGACTTTGACGGCACATCGGCAGACGGCTGGACAAACGAGGAGATCATGAACTATATACGCGAAAAGGGCATTAAATGCCCCGACTGCGGAAGCACGAATTTCACAGATATCCGTCAGTTCAACCTTATGTTCAAGACCGCGCAGGGCGTTACCGAGGACACCAAGAACGAACTTTATCTGCGCCCCGAGACAGCACAGGGAATTTTCGTAAACTTCGCGAACATACAGCGCACGAGCCGCAAAAAAGTTCCGTTTGGCGTTGCGCAGGTGGGAAAGTCTTTCAGAAATGAAATTACTCCCGGGCAGTTTATATTCCGCGTGAGAGAATTTGAGCAAATGGAGCTTGAATTTTTCTGCAAGCCCGGAACGGACCTCGAATGGTTCAGCTATTGGAGGAGCTATTGCAGGGACTTCCTTATGTCGATAGGACTTAAAGAGGAAAATGTCCGCATGCGCGACCATTCTCAAAAGGAACTTGCTTTTTACTCGAAAGCTACCACAGACTTCGAGTTTTTGTTCCCATTCGGCTGGGGAGAGCTTTGGGGAGTTGCGGACAGAACGGACTATGACCTTACTCAGCATATCAAGACGAGCGGAAAGAGCCTCGAATATTTCGATCCCGAAACCAACGAAAAGTACGTTCCTTATGTAATAGAGCCGTCGCTCGGCGTTGAGAGACTGTTTTTGGCGGTGGTATGCGACGCTTATGACGAGGAACAGCTTGAGGACGGCACAACGCGCACCGTTATGCATATCCACCCTGCGCTTGCGCCGATAAAGTGCGCGGTATTGCCTCTGTCGAAAAAGCTCGGCGAAAAGGCAAACGCGCTTTATGAGGAGCTGTCAAAGAGCTTCTGCGCTGATTATGACGAGGCGGGCGCTATCGGAAAGCGCTACCGCAGACAAGACGAAGTCGGAACGCCGTTCTGCGTGACGTATGATTTCGACAGTGAAACAGACGGGTGCGTTACAGTCCGCGAGCGTGATTCAATGCAGCAGGTGAGAATACCGATAGCTGATGTAAAGGCATATATCGAAGAAAAGATAGCGTTTTGATTTTTAGATGTTAGAGATTAGAGGCAAGAGGCAAGAATAAGTTTTGAGCGGCGAAGCGCTTTTGCTATTAAAATCACTGCGCGGGCGTCGACACGAAAGTTTTTTGAAAAAATTTTTTCCCTCTGGACTCCCTTTTCAAAAAACTTTCGTGTCGCCGTCCGTTTAGTTTTTTAAAAGGAAACGTTGTTCCTCGCTCAAAACAGTTTCTTGCTTCTTTCTCTGAACTTCAAACAACTTTATCTCCCGAAAACTCCCTGAAATTCTTATCTCTTATCTCTAACTTCTAAAAGTATTCCCCTAAGCCCTTGAAATTTGTTCAAATATATGTTATAATGCAAATTGTAGAATTATTCGGGGGTAGTTTATGGAACTTCTTCATTTGCTGGAAAATATACGCTCGCCTTTCGGAGACGTGTTCTTTTCTATTCTTACTTTTCTCGGCGGCGAAGCGTCGGTCATTGTACTGTTTGCGCTGAATTTCTGGTGCATGGATAAACAGCTTGCGTATGATATAGGTTTTTCGTTTTTTTCATCTGCAACGGTTATCCAGAACATAAAGATAACCGCGCGCGTTCCGCGTCCTTTTGTCCGCGATACAACCCTAAAACCCGTAGAAGCCGCCCTCGGTGGAGCAACGGGCTATTCGTTCCCGAGCGGTCATACGCAGACATCAGCTTCGGTCTTTGCTCCTTGCGCGGTTAGTTTCAGAAAACGTATATGGCTGTCAATAATCTGCGTTCTCATGATATTGCTTACGGGATTTTCACGGCTCTATCTCGGAGTACATACTCCCGAAGATGTATTGTGCGGATTTCTGACAGCTGTCGGCTGTTCGGCAGTGATAATCTTTCTCAGAGTTAAATTCAAGGACAAGTGGATAGTTCCTGCGTCATGCGTACTCATCGCAGGCTCTGTCGGTTCCGTTGTCTACGGGATAATTTTAAACAGCACGAATGTCATAACGACCGAGTTTCTTGCTGACACAATAAAAAATTCGGCGGCTTGCCTGGGATTTGCAATAGGCACTGTCTTAGAGCGCAGGTTCGTAAACTTTGATCCGACAGGCACAAAGTTTAAGCATGGTCTTATTCGCTTTCTCATAGGGGCTTTTGCAGGATTGCTTATCTTATACGGACCTAAACTTTTTTACAAGGGAATATTGCCGTTTGACGGTCTGCGCTATTTTACGGCAATTTTCTGGCTGGTATTTCTTTACCCGCTGATATTAAACAGAATTAAAAATAAGAAAACAGCTTAAACATTTTATTTTAACCGAACACACCCAGCCCCTCAAGCAATATCTTAACGCCGAGCAGAATGAGGATAATTCCTCCCAGAAGCTCGGCTTTTGATTTGTATTTTGTGCCGAAAATACTTCCTATCTTAATGCCGAACGCCGAGAGCGAAAAAGTGACGATCCCTATAAGCAAGACCGCGGGGATTATCTTTACATCAAGAAACGCGAACGTGACTCCGACTGCGAGCGCGTCAATGCTTGTCGCAACAGCGAGCAGAAACATTGTTTTAGCTTTCATTGAATTTCCGCCGAGTTCATCTTCGTCGTTCCCGAAAGCCTCTTTTATCATATTACCGCCGATCATTGAGAGCAGTATAAATGCTATCCAGTGTGAAAAACGCGACACGATCCCCGAAAAACCTATGCCGAGGAAATATCCCAAAAGCGGCATAAGCGCCTGAAATCCGCCGAACCACGCGCCCGCGGCGGTCATGTCGCCCGGCTTTATCCTGCCGAGTGAAAGCCCCTTGCATATAGAAACGGCAAAAGCGTCCATTGAAAGTCCCGCCGCCAGAAAAAGCAGTTCCAAAACGCCCATTTGTCCTGTCCTTTCGTTTTTATGAAAACAAAAAGCCCGCAGATGTTTCCCGCTTTGAACGAAAGCAAAAGCACGGCTTTGCGCCGAGCGTGCGTTCAAATGGATTTTAAACATCTGCGGACTGTAAAATTTTGGTTTATTTTATTTTAACACCGCAAAACAGGCTTGTCAATAACTTTTTATTATTTTGGTGAAATAATTGTCGGATAAAGGGGAAATGCAACGTAAGCGCAGTAGAGGAATGATTTAATGAAGCTGATGAAAAACACCTTGTATCGTCTTAAACCTGTTGATTTTTATAATTTCGAGCATGATCGACATTTATCTTGACTTTTTAAACACCCTGTGATATACTTAAAAACAGGAATTAAACACCATGACATAAAAATCGTTCGCTGTCCCAAATAACATAACAAAGGAAATATATGAAAATGCCTAAAGTGCCAGATGAAGATTTTATAAGCAAGTTATTTTCAGATTACAGACAAATGATGTATAAGGTCGCATACAGTATTTTGGGCAATCGTTCGGATTCGGAAGATGCCGTCCAAGACGCTTTTTTGTGGATAATCGACAATATTGAAAAAATTTACGAGATACCCTGTAACGAAAGAGCTAATTATTTCGCTTCTATTATAGAACACCGTTCAATTGATATATGGCGAAAACGCAATGCCCACCCAACCGAGGATATTGACGAACAATATGACTTAAATTCAAATGACGACCTTGAACAAACGGTCATGTCGGATATGACCGTAGATGAAATTAAAAGTGCAATGAACGAGCTGTCTAATGCAGATTATGAAATGCTTTACTTATATCTGTTCAAGAAAAAAAGCCCCAAAGAGATCGGCTTAGTTATGGGAATATCCGAATTAAACATTCGTGTATACATTTATCGGGCGAAAAAAAGGCTCATAAAAATATTGAGAAAGCGGGGGATCGGTTATGACGTTTGAAGAAAAAATGGCACAGGCATTTAAAGAAACATCTGACGAAAGAGCTGATCGTCTGATGAAAACAGAAAAAAAGCACAAGTTTTCGCTTTCGTATAAAATTTGGGAACATAAAACGCTTCGTGGTCTTCGTGATAACCGCCGGACTTTGAAAACAACAAGAAAAACCGCAATGGCAATGGTCGCCGTTTTTTCAATTTTAATTTGCGGTTTTACGGCTTATGCTGCTTCTGCATTATTCGGAAGATATGGATTTGTGAAAAAATTTGATTACACAAAAGTTCTTATAGAAACACACCCCTCCGACAAAGCCTCTTTCGAGGAATATTACGGACTGCCCGAAGAAGAGTGGGAACTGAAAAATTACAGTTTTGGATATTCCTCTGTATGGCTGTTTTATAGGCAAGATGAAAAAATTGTCAATATGTCTCAAAACTTAATAGAATATGACGATTTCCAAGTTATCCCCGAAACATCCAATGCGGAAATGTTGTCGATATGTTCCGAGAACGATGCATTTATATTTGAATATAGAAAAAATGAATATGTACTTTATTGGATCTATGACGGATATCTGTTCCATATATACGGTACTATAGACAAAAATTCAATGATAAATTTGGCACATTCTATAAAAATCATTGATTTGGAAAAAAATATTCAATAAACTTGTAACGATGATGTTAATTGTTTCGCTTTCATTTATAGAAAGGGAAATTAGATTTCCCGGGCGGGGGAGGTGAAATTTATGTCAAAGCAGTTTAAGGCAGGAATAGGGCTGTTGTTATTCGGTATCATTCTTGCAAACACAGGAGCTTTTAATATCGGCTGGATCCTTTGGACCGCTGCGTGCGTGTTGGGCGTTGTCGGCTTGGTTTTAATTTTCACTGATTTTAGCAGTGACAACAAACAATAAAATACATTTTTCAAAAAAAGCGCTGCATTTCTCGAAAGTACGATCAATTAAAGGTATAATATGAACATCTATTACTTAAGGAAATACTGGAAAAAGCACATCAAAAGCGCCCTTGCAATGCTCTTTGCGGGGGTGCTGCTTGCGGCTATCGTTTTCAT
>CANQVE010000050.1 GCA_947627205.1 uncultured Clostridia bacterium
TTCGTAATCTAAACTTTATTTTGCTCTCATTATTTTTTTATATTTTTTGTCTCACATCATTGACAAAAGTACAAAAAGGGAAGAATTATAAAAATAAGAATTTGTTTTGAGCGGGGAACAGCGTTTAAAATCAAAACCACTAAACGAACGTTGCACGAGAGTTTTTTGAAAAGGGGTGCATTTCACTTATATTTGTGGTTCTTTTCAAACGTTGTTTCTCTAAATAATGTTCTCTCGCCCTGTTGTCAGTTGACAGGGTACAATGTACAGTATTCAGTAACAACCGAAAGGCTGTCCGCTCATTTATCACTTGCTTATATCTTTAACGTTTTTCTTTCCTGCTCAAATGTAAATTCATTTTTAAAGTTGTTCCCCGCTCTACACATCTTTTAGGATTGCCGTTTTCAAAACTTCGTTTTGAAAACGGCAATGCGGGGAAAACTCTTGTTTTCCCCGCACCCCAGGTTCAATGCCGTAGGCATTTAACCTGATGCGCTTTTGAAGCGTTATTGAGGGAAAACTTTTTTGAAAAAAAGTTTTCCCTCAAACTCCCTTTCAAAAAACTTTCGTGCGACGCCCGTTAGGTGGTCTTAAACGGAAAAGTGCTTCTCCGCTCAAAACAGCTTCTTACGTCTTACCCCTAACCTCTTACATCTAAAGGGGGAAAACCTTTTTTAAAAGGTTTTCCCCCTTGGTAACTGTCTTATTTCGCGTAATCAATAGCTCTGCTTTCGCGGATCATATTGACCTTGACCTGACCGGGATAATCCATTTCAGTTTCGATACGCTTCGCTATATCGTGCGCCAGAACTTTCATATCGTCGTCGTTTATCTGCTCGGGCTTTACCATAATGCGGACTTCTCTGCCCGCCTGAATAGCATACGAGCTTTCAACACCGCTGTAAGAATTACAAATTTCTTCGAGCTTTTCAAGGCGCTTTATATAGTTCTCATAATTCTCCGAACGCGCACCCGGTCTCGCCGCGCTTATCGCGTCGGCCGCCTGCACAAGACAAGCTATGACCGTCTTACACTCAACGTCGCCGTGGTGAGCTTCTATCGCGTGTATAACTTCGGGGCTTTCCTTGTACTTCCTGCACACGTCGACGCCTATCTGAACATGCGAGCCCTCTATTTCATGGTCGAGAGCCTTTCCTATATCGTGGAGCAATCCCGCGCGCCTTGCAAGCGCCGCGTCTACTCCAAGCTCGCTCGCCATTATTCCCGCAAGATGTGCAACTTCTATAGAATGGTTCAGAACGTTCTGCCTGAAAGAAGTGCGATATTTCAGTCTGCCTATCAGCTTTATAAGCTCATGGTTAAGACCGTTTACGTTTGTTTCGAGAACAGCCCTCTGTCCCTCCTGCTTTATGCGGACTTCGATCTCTTTGCGTGCCTTTTCGACAGTTTCTTCAATTCTCGCGGGGTGTATTCTTCCGTCCTGAATAAGCCTTTCGAGAGATATCCTCGCTATCTCTCTCCTTACCTGGTCGAATGAAGAAAGCGTTATCGCTTCGGGCGTATCGTCTATTATAAGGTCAACGCCCGTCAGTGTTTCGAGCGCTCTTATGTTTCTTCCCTCGCGTCCGATTATTCTGCCTTTCATCTCGTCATTCGGAATAGCAACGACCGAGACTGCCGATTCGGACACGGTATCCGCCGCTAGCCTTGAAATAGCGAGAGCGATATATTCTCTTGCCTTTTCGTCGGACTCATCTTTTAACTGCTGTTCATAATACGATATCTTCAGAGCCTTTTCGTGGTTAAGCTCCGTATCAAGCATTCTCAGCAAATGATCCTTTGCCTGATCTACCGTAAATCCCGATATCCTTTCGAGGATATCCATCTGGCTGGCTTTGAGCTGTTCTGCCTCGGCTATCTTCTCGTCAGCCTTTTTGTGTTTCTGATGGAGCTGTTCTTCCAGCTTTTCCATCTTGTCGTTTTTCTTGTCGAGATTTTCCTCTTTCTGAGCGATCCTGCGCTCCGAACGGGAGATCTCGCCTCTGCGTTCTTTAAGCTCTTTTTCGGCGTCGGCTTTAAGTCTGCTTATCTCTTTTTCGGCGTCTGTACGCATAGCGTATATTTCGTCTTTCGCCTCGACGAGCGCGGTCTTTTTCATAGCTTCGGCTTTTTCGCCCGCTTCTTCGATGATCCTTGCCGACTCTTTTTCCGCAGACTCGAACTGTGCCTCGGCGGTCTTTATGCGGTGTTTAATGCCTTGCTTAAAGCATATAAATCCGCTCACGACCGCGCCGACGACCAATGCCGCTACGCCTATAAGCAGAGCGACATAAATTTCGACTTGCATTATCGTTTCCCCTCCACAAATTTTTTAGTACGCACAAAAAGCGCGCTTAAAATTCGGCGGAGAACATACAATTTTCCTCCCGCAGCATATTGTCATATAAATTTTGTGTATTCATACAAAAATCAAGCATAAAATTTTGTAAAAATGACAACAGCTTTTGCGATACCTCCACTCAATATCTATTTTGTTTTAGTCCCTTTCAAAAGGCAAATATATATTCGGAAAATTTGTCTCAACATACTTTCGGGCTCTCTATACAGCCCAAGACTTTTATACAGTTTTTATTTCGTTTTGACAAATCCATTTTGGGTAATTGCATTTGTGCATTTATACATTTTCGCGCCAATACAACAGCCCGAATTTATGCCGTTTGATTTTCGGCATAGTTAAGTGCGCCTTTTGAAAAGTCCGATATTTGAACGGCTAAGACTTTCAGCCTTTTCGCCGCTTAAAAAGAATAGAAATGTAGTAAATAAGGAGATAACTCCGTAAATCATACATTCAGCCGCCATAACGTTATAATAAACAAAGCGTCATAAACGTCAGGGACAGTCCGCAATATGTTTGATTGCAAACAGTCTGTTTTTATTGTACAACAAATTAAACGAAATGTCAAGTGTACAATTGAATTTTTTCATATATTTTGAAAAATTTTTTCAACACTTTTAGAAAAAAGCGTATAAAAACTATTGAAAATGACTTTACAGAATGATATAATAAAAATATTGGACAGGCAGGATATTATTTTAATAATCAAGCTGTATATTAAATCCCTGCCGACAGACTAAAGTAAAAGGAGTAAATGAACATGAACTATAAAGAGAGTTTTATAAAATTTATGGCGGACAGCGGGGTGCTTCGTTTCGGAGACTTTACGCTTAAAAGCGGAAGAAAAGCCCCTTATTTTATAAACTGCGGAAACTATAAAACGGGAATGCAGCTTGCGCGTCTGGGCGAATATTATGCCGAATGTATAAAAGAACACGGTTTAAAGCCCGACGTTCTGTTTGGTCCCGCATACAAGGGAATACCGCTTTCGGTCGCTGCCTGCACGGCGCTTTACAGCAAATACGGTATGGACGTTAATTATTGCTTTGACAGAAAAGAAGTCAAAGACCACGGCGAGGGCGGAATGTTTGTAGGAAAAGAGCTTTCCGACGGCGACAAGGTCGTAATTATCGAGGACGTTATGACATCGGGAAAGGCACTGCGCGAGGTCTTGCCGAAGATAAAGGGCGCGGCGAACATAGATATCGAGGGCATGATAATAACAGTTGACCGCATGGAAAAGGCTCTTGATTCCGAAAAATCGGCTGTTCGTGAGGCATACGACGAGTTCGGCGTTAAGGTTTTCTCGATCGTAAACATAAACGACATTATCGAAGCTCTTGAAAACGGAGTTGTCGCGGGGCGCGAGTTCGTTCCGAAAATGAAAGAATACCGCGAAATGTACGGGGCTTCGGACTGCTGATAAAATCAACAGCATTATTACAGGCGCTGTCGGGGCGTAATGCTCTCGGACAGCGCCTGGTTTTGTTCTTATGGAAAAAGTTACACTCGAAAACGCGGGATATCTAAGGGATATGACCGCGAACCCGCATTACTATCGGCTATATAACTCGCAAACAACTTCGCGCGAGGTTGAACAGTATGAAATACGACAAACGGGAAAGTTTGCCTGACCGCCCGTAACATCTTCTTACCTCTAACAGCTTGTATAAAAAATCTAATTTCAGACTGTAGAGAAAGTCCCAGATGCTAGGAAGCGGTGCTGCGGCTAGGCTTTGTGCCTGCCGCAGTGCCGCTGACGCCGCAGATGGGGCTTTATATACAGTCTGAATGCTCCCCTTTCGGGGAGCATTTTCTTATATTTGTCCGCGGAATTACTTATTCAGTCTCTTCTCGATCATATCGAGTTCTTCATAGAGCTTCTGAGGAATGTTTCCGCCCTTTGCCTTGATGTCTTCGTCATAATATCTGCGCATTTCGGCGATCTCTTTCTTCCAGAGGTCAACGTCAACAGACAGGAGCTTCTGCATTGTTTCCTCGGAAACTTCGTCCTCAATGCCCTCGCGGTTGATGTCATCAGCCTTGGGCAGATAGCCGATAGGCGTTTCAACAGCGTCTACCTTACCCTCACAGCGCTTGATTATCCAGTCGAGAACGCGCATGTTGTCGCCAAATCCGGGCCACATAAAGTTTCCGTTCTCGTCCTGTCTGAACCAGTTTACATTGAATATCTTCGGAGCCTTGTCGCCGAGCTTTTCGCCCATTTCGAGCCAGTGTGCCCAATAATCGCCGACATTGTAACCGATAAACGGCTTCATCGCCATAGGATCGTGACGGAGAACGCCTACCGCGCCTGTAGCAGCCGCAGTTGTCTCGGAAGAAACAGCCGAACCCATATATGTTCCGTGTACCCAGTCAAACGACTGATAAACAAGCGGAGTTGTAGAAGCGCGTCTGCCGCCGAATATCATAGCGGTTACGGGAACGCCCTGCGGGTTGTTGAATTCTGAGGACAGGCACGGGCAGTTTACAGCGGGAGCGGTAAAGCGTGAGTTCGGGTGAGCGAGCTTCTGAGGCTTTCCGTCAGCGCCCATAACAGAAGTAAATTCCTTGCCGTTTACCTTTGCGCCTTTCCATTCTTCAGCATTTTCTGGAGGATTCTTGTCCAAACCCTCCCACCACGGCGTCATCTCGTCAAGGTTTATAGCAACATTTGTAAAGATAGTGTTCTTCTTTGTACATTCAAGAGCGTTGTAGTTGGACTTTTCGTTAGTGCCGGGAGCAACGCCGAAGAAGCCGTTCTCGGGGTTTATAGCGTAAAGTCTGCCGTCGGGACCTTGCTTCATCCATGCGATATCGTCGCCGACTGTGAATACCTCATAGCCCATATCCTTATACACTTTGGGCGGGATAAGCATAGCGAGGTTGGTCTTTCCGCAGGCTGACGGGAATGCGGCGGTTATATACTTTATATCGCCGTCGGGCTTCTTAACGCCGAGTATAAGCATGTGTTCAGCCATCCAGCCCTCTTTCCAGCCCTGATAAGAAGCGATACGGAGCGCGAAACACTTCTTTCCGAGAAGAACGTTTCCGCCGTATGCGCTGTTTATAGACCAGATAGTGTTGTCCTCGGGGAACTGAACTATATATCTCTTTTCGGGATCTACATCAGCCTTTGAGTGAAGTCCTCTAACGAAATCGTTTGAATCGTCGGGCAGGTTCTTAAACGCCTGAGCGCCCATTCTTGTCATAATGTTCATATTGAGAACAACATAGATAGAGTCCGTAAGCTCAACGCCGACCTTTGCGATAGGCGAACCGATAGGTCCCATTGAATACGGGATAATATACATTGTTCTGCCTTTCATAACTCCGTCGTACATAGGAGTAAGCATAGCGTACATTTCTTTGGGATCCATCCAGTTGTTTGTGGGGCCCGCATTCTCTTTCTTGCGGGAGCAGATAAATGTTCTGTCCTCAACACGCGCAACATCGTTAGGCTTTGTACGGTGATAAAGGCAGCCGGGGAGCTTTTCCTCGTTGAGCTTTATCATCTCACCCGTAGAAAGAGCCTCGTTCGTAAGAGCGTCGAGCTGCTCCTTAGAACCGTCTATCCAGACAACTTTGTCGGGCTTTGTGAGCGCCTGCATTTCTTCTATCCACTTCAGGACGTTTTGATTTTGTGTTAATGCCATAGTAAATCTCCTTTTTTAACAAATTATAGAGAAAAAACTCTCCACAATTACTATTATACACAAATATTTTCAAGTTGTCAATAGCAAAATAAAAAAAGAAAATGTTATGTTACAATAGATGTGAGACAAAAGGTATAGAAAAAGTGGTTGAGATATGTTAAAATAAAGTTGTCAC
>CANQVE010000051.1 GCA_947627205.1 uncultured Clostridia bacterium
CAAAAAATTTTTTCCCTCTGGCAGGGGTGCGGGGACGGAGTCCCCGCAAACGCGTCAGCAAAGGCGCATCAGGTTAAATGCCTACGGCATTGAACCTGGGGTGCGGGGAAAACAACGTTTCCGTTATCCGACCGCGCCGTAAGGCGCGGTATTTGGGTTTCCAAAGGGCGCATTGCGCCCTTTGGTGGGGGTGCGGGGGCAAAGCCCCCGCAATCCGCTTCAAAGGCGCTAAAGGGTGCGGGGAAAACAAGAGTTTTCCCCGCATTGCCTTTTCAAATGTTTGCATTTGAAAAGGCAATCCTAAAAGAGGTTTTGAGCGGGGGACAACTTTAAGTATGAAAAAACTTTTGAGCAGGAAAGCAAATTCGTTCCACTTGTATAAAAGTTGTTTTTCTCAAACGAAATTTCCCTAAATAACGCTCACTCGCCCTATCCTGCTAGAGGTAAGAGGTAAGAAATAAGAGGTAAGAAATTCAATGAACTTTCGAGAAGTAAAGTTGTTTGTTTTTAGGAGAAAGAAGCAAGAAGCTAGAGTTTAAGGCGAAATGTTATTTGCTGAATATAACGTATAAAGCCTATAAGTGGTTCTTCTCAAACGCAATTTCCCTAAATAACGCTCATTCGCCCTATCCCCCTGCCCCCTTTCCCGGAGGGAAAGGGGGAAAATTGCAGGGCGCTGCGCGCCCTGCACCCGCTGTTGTCAGCTGACAGCAGACAGGGTACAGTATTCAGCAACAGCCGAAAGCAGTTTGCTTAATATGGCGCAAAAAAAGAAAAAGAGACTAGGGTTAAACTCTTGCCTCGTGCCTCTAGCAAAATATGGTTTTTCATCATATTGAACATAATTAAAAATATAAAACAAAGTTTTTTCAAAAAGTACTTGATTTTTACAGGGAAATGGTGTATAATACAATGTGTGTTTGTATGAGTGTTCTCGATTATGGGCGCAGGCCCCGACAGCATTGCGCCGTGAACCATGTCAGGCGGGGAACCGAGCAGCATTAAGCGGAACGCCGTGTGTGTACGGCAAGCCTGCTCTCATAATCGAGAACATTTTTGGATTTATCTTGGGCTTTATCAGGCTGTAAGGAAAGCCCGCTATCTTGAACGAACGGCGGTGTGGTCGCTTTATGTATCTTGCTCTTTATCGTAAATATCGCCCGAGAACGTTTGATGATGTTATCTCGCAGGAGCATATAACTACAACGCTTAAAAACCAGATAAAAAACGGTTCGTCGGCTCACGCATATTTGTTTACGGGTTCAAGAGGAACGGGAAAGACCACCTGCGCAAAGATACTTGCGGCGGCGGTAAACTGCCTTTCGCCGAAAGACGGAAATCCTTGTCTTGAATGTGAAAGCTGTAAGGAGATATTAAACGGCTCGGCGACGGATATCGTCGAAATGGACGCGGCCTCCAACAGAGGCGTTGACGACGTAAGACAGCTCCGCGACGAAGTTTCGTATTCGCCCGTCAGCTGTAAATACCGCGTTTATATCATAGACGAGGTGCATATGCTGACGCCCGAGGCGTTCAATGCGCTTCTGAAAACGCTCGAAGAACCGCCCGAACATGTAAAGTTCATTCTCGCGACAACGGAGCTTCATAAAGTTCCCGCGACAATTGTTTCAAGATGTCAGAGATTTGAGTTTCGCAGGATAGACGCGGCACAGAGCGCAGAAAGACTTCTCGAAGTCGCAGAAAAAGAGGGCGCGGAGCTTGACGAGGACGCGGCGCTCCTTATCTCGCGGCTTTCCGACGGAGGAATGAGAGACGCGCTGTCGCTTTTGGACAGGTGCGTTTCGTCGGACAAGCGCGTTACGGCACAGACCGTGCGCGACTGCGCGGGCGTTGCGGACGACAAGTATTTGTTTGAATTTTCGGCAATGATAGCAAACGGCGACGTCGGAGGCTGTATAAGGCTTCTGTCGGAGCTTCACAAGGCTTCAAAGGATATGGCGCTTATAGTGGACGAGCTTTCGCTTCACTTCCGCGACCTTATGTTGTGCAAGACTGCGCCCGAGGACAGGTCGCTTCTTTCATGCATGCCGAATGAATATGATGACGCCGCAAAGTGCGCGGAAATGTTTACGCTGGGCGATATATTGAGATGCCTGACGCTTCTGCGCGAATGCGCGGACGGAATGGGAAAAACCAGACAGCGCAAAACGTTTGCCGAGATGTGCTTTGTGAAAATGTGTACGGGAGCGTCGGCGGACAGCGGCGAAAGGACTGTTTCAAAGCGTGCGGAATACCGCGCGGTACAGCCCAAAAAAGAAGAGTTTATCCCTACTCCTCCCGAAAAGATGTCGCGCGAAAGCCGCTATAATCTAAGCCGTCTGCGCGAGGTCACGAAAGAAGTTATAAATCTTAATTCTGCGGAGAACAATGTAACTCCGAGCGATGAAAAAAATGAGCAGCGCGCAGAGAAAGTTGCCGATAAGGGTGCGCCTTTTGAAGAACCGCCCATTCCCGAAGAGCCTCCGAGTTCTGACGATGGCGGGAGCGTGCATTTAATTGCCGAAAATGAAAATAAGCAGAACGGACCGAACAAATCGGAAGCCGAGAAAGCCGAGAAAGAAGAAATTGCCGAAAGCAAAGTTGATGCAGAGACAATTCCCGAAACGGATGGCGCAAATTCCGAAACTTCAGCCGAGGACAACGCTCCGAAACGCTCGGGGAATATCCCGAATGACGAATGGAAAGGGATAATCGAAAAGTGCGATTTTTTGTCGCAGACGCTTCTCAAAGATTCACAAGCGGAATTTCGCGGAGATTCGCTTGTTGTTAAAACAAACAGAACGTTCCTCCTGAAAAATGCCGAAGCGGAAAACCTCAAGGAGCTTCAAAAGGCGATCTCGGAGGCAATGGGATATAATGTAAAAATAAGAGTTGAAAAACTTAGCGACAATTCCTCCGATAGCCTAAGCGAAGCGGAAAAGCTCCTGCAAAGGGCGGGGGATATGGGAATAGACGTCAGGATAAGCTGAAAAAGCTCCTGTTTTTGAAAAAATCGAAAGGACATTGTTATGAAATCAAGACTTCCCGAAGAATATCGCAATTCAAACGCGAATATGAACCAGATGGTAAGAAAGGCTCAGAAGATGCAGGAGGATATAACCCGCGTCCAGGAGGAGCTTCAGCAGAGAGAATTCAAAAAGCAGGTCGGCGGCGGTGCGCTTGAGCTTGTGATGACGGGCGACAAGAAGCTGAGAGCAGTCACTTTAAAGCCCGAAGTTGTAGATCCCGATGATATAGAAATGCTCCAGGATCTTATCATAAGCGGAGTAAACGAGATAATCGCCGAGATAGAAGAATACAGCGAGGCGGAAATGGAAAAGATAACGGGCGGAGTTTCAATGCCCGGATTGTTCTAAAAGCAATTGGATAAAGAGGAGCTGTTAAAACTCCCGCCTGTTTTGTTTGCGCCATTTCTGGCGGCAGGAGCGCTGATTGCATACTTTGGCGGCAGTTTTGCGGGCGGATGTATATTCGCCGCGGCTGCCGCTTTTTCAATGATATTCGCGAAAAAGATGAAGAATGCGGCGGTATGTTCTGCGGGAACGGCTGTGGGCTCGGCGGCTATGCTGATGTATATGATGTCCTACAGCATTCCTGTCACGGGATATGCGGGGCAGACCGTCACCGCGGCTGTAAAAGTAACGGACATAACCGAAAATTCGGGCGATACCCAGCAGTTTTTGGGAGAACTTATGCTCGGAGCTTTGCCCGCAAGCGTCGATCTTTCGAGCGAAAGCAGTGTTGAGGTCGGAGACGTTGCAGTGGCGGTCATTGATCTGGAGCAGACCGACAAGGAAAATGAAGTCAGAGATCTTGCAAACGGGATATTTCTTTCGGGGAATGTTACGGAATTTGTAGAAATTGAAAAGCAAAGCGGAGAGGCCACGAATTTATTTGAGCAAATACGAAACGGCATGATAAGCAGGCTTTCCGGGGAACTTTTCGGCGAGGAAAGACAGCTTGCGCTGTCGATGTTTTTCGGAGAGGACGGCGGGCTTTCGCAGACGCTTTCCGAGAGGATAAGGATAAGCGGAGTTTCGCATTTTACCGCCGTTTCGGGAGCGCATTTCGCCGTTCTTGCCTCGGTCGTTCTGCGTTTCTTTCCGAACAAAAACCGCAGGGCGAGAGCGCTGTTTTCGTTTTTTATAACGCCGTGTGCGGTGTTTTTCTTCGGGTTTACGCTGTCGGTTTTGCGCTCGTCGCTTATGTTTTTGATAATGGGCATTGCTCCGATTTTCAAAAGAGAATCCGATCCTCTGAACTCGCTTTGTATCGCGGTCTGCATTATACTTACAACAATGCCGCAGGCTGTACTTGATGTTGGCTTTGCAATGTCGGTATTGGGTGTTTTCGGCGCGGGAATAGCAGGACCTGCCATATCGGAAAAGCTGTGCGAACTGCTCCCCGAAAAGGCTAAATTCGTTTCTGTGCCGATAAATGTCTTTATGTCGTCATTTTGCGCTGTCATTTGTACGGCGCCCGTAAGCGTGGCGGCGTTTAAAGGTCTTTCGCTTAACGCGGTTGCGGCGTCAATTCTGATAATGCCCCTGCTGACGGTAGGAATGACGTTTATGTTATTGCTCGGTCTGACGGGCGCTGGAATGTTCGCTATACCGATAGAGCTTTCGGTAAAGCTGATAATTATGATAGTAAACCTTTTCGGAAGCGAGCGCAGGGCATTTATAGGGCTGAATTTCTTCGGAGCATGGATATTGGCGGGAATATGCGCGGTATTTACAGCAATGGCGGCGCTAGGAAATATGAAAATGCTGCGGAGAAGCTGTGCTGTAACGGCGGCTGTATCAGTTTTATGCACGGCAGTTTCTTTCGGCGTAAACGAAAACCGCCGAGAGATACGCTTTGTCGGAAACAGCTCGACAAGCGCGGCGGTTGTGTTATGCGGAGAAAAAGCGGACGTTTATGTTTCGGGGAGCGGAGTTGGAATTGCCGACGACATTTCGCGATGTATGCGGGAAAACGGAGCGTATGGGATAAATATGCTGGCGGCGCTCGATTCGGACTTCAGCGGTGAACTTGCATTAAGCGAGCTTTTACAGCTCACCGATATAGAGAGCATTATTCTCAAAGAAAACATTTCGGGAATACCCGCGCGGCTTGTAAGTGAAAATTCAACATTCTGCGTAAACGGCATGACAATTGCGTCGGCAAAGGCTTCGGACAGTGAAACGAGCGCGGACATTGTTTTGTATCACGGTACAATAACAAAGCCTCCGCAGACAAGCGCAGAGCTTGCGGTATACTTTACGAACACGAGCTATGACCTGCCGAAAAACAGCGTAAATATATACAGGAACAGGGAGTATTGCATAAAACTTGACGGCAATGCAATAGTTGAACTAAGACCGTAGAAAAAATTCAACGACCAAGGAGAGGTTTAAAATATGTCGGAGCATGTATCAATGCCTTTGGCGCTGGCGGCGGAGCAGTTTGCGAAGCTCCCGGGGATAGGAATGAAAACGGCGCAGAGGCTGGCTTATTATATACTTAATCTTCCCGAAAACGAAGTTAAAGTTTTTGCGGAGAGCATAGTAAAGGCGCGGGAGAGCGTTCATCTTTGCTCGTGCTGTCAGAATTTTACGGAGCGGGATATTTGCTCGGTTTGCTCGGACAATGAGCGCGACAGGAGTGTTATATGCGTTGTGGAGTCTCCAAAGGATGTTTCGGCGTTTGAGCGTGCGGGGGGATACAACGGGCTTTATCATGTTCTTCACGGGCTTTTGTCGCCGATGGACGGCATAACGGCGGAGAATTTGAAGATAAAGGAGCTTATTTCAAGGCTCGGCGACGTAAAGGAAGTAATAATGGCGACAAACCCGACGGTCGAGGGAGAAGCGACGGCGATGTACCTTGGACGGCTGATAAAGCCTATGGGGATAAAGGTGACGAGGCTGGCATACGGGCTTCCTGCGGGTTCGGCGCTGGAGTTTGCAGACGATGTGACGCTGTCAAAGGCGCTGGAAAATAGGAACGAGATCTAGAGGCTAGGGATTAGAAGCAAGAGGCAAGAAGATGTTCCGAGCGGAGAAGCGCTTTAAATTTTCAAACGACCTAACGGGCGTCGCACGAAAGTTTTTTGAAAGGGAGCTTGAGGGAAAACTTTTTTTCA
>CANQVE010000052.1 GCA_947627205.1 uncultured Clostridia bacterium
AATTCCTATCCTCAACTTTATTTTGATCTCCTTATTTTTTTATATTTTTTGTCTCACATCATTGACAAAAGTACATAAAATCAAAAAAAGAGGCTAGAAGCTAGAGGCTAGAATTTATACCGAACAGTTGTTCGCTCATTTCTAGCCTCTTATTCCTTTATACGTTATATTAAGCAAATAACCTTTCGGTACAAATTCTTACCTCTTACATCTTACATCTTACCTCTAAAAGGGTAAGAATTTGCACCGAACAGTTGTTCGCTGAAATCTTACCTCTTATTTCTTTACTCTATTTCTCTACTTCTTCCGCTATACGCAGGAGCCTGTTGTATTTTTCAACACGCTCCGAGCGCGAGGGTGCGCCTGTTTTAATCTGCATTGTATTCAACGCCACAGCAAGGTCCGCAATAAAGGTATCCCCCGTTTCTCCCGAACGATGTGAGACAATGGCGGTGTAATGCGCTTTGTGGGCGGTGTTTATGGCTTTTATCGTTTCGGTCACAGTGCCTATCTGATTGAGCTTTATAAGCACCGAATTTGCACAGCCGAGCGTTATCCCCTTTTCTATCCTGCTTACATTCGTCACAAACAGGTCATCGCCTACAAGCTGAACTCTGTTTCCAAGCGTTTTCGTAAGCCTTTGCCAGCCCTCCCAATCTTCCTCGTCAAGCGCGTCCTCTATTGAAATTATCGGATATTTGTTTACTAAACTTTCCCAATGTTTAATAAGCTCGTCCGAGGTAAAACGCTGTTGTGATTTCGGGAGAAGATATTCGCCCGTTTTATCGGTTTTCCACTCGCTTGAGGCGGCGTCGAGGGCTATTTTGAAATCCTTGTCGGGCTTGTAACCCGCTTTTTCAATTGCATTAAGAATACACTCTATCGCTTCTTCGTCACTGTTTAAGTCGGGTGCATATCCGCCCTCGTCGCCGACTGAAGTTGCCAGAGAGCGTGACTTCAACAGCTTTCCGAGAGAATGGAACACCTCGGAGCACTGTCTTAGTGCCTCCTTAAAACAGCCTGCGCCTACGGGCATTATCATAAATTCCTGTACGTCAACGGTATTTGTCGCATGCGCTCCGCCGTTTAAAATGTTCATCATCGGCACGGGAAGCGACATTGCGCCAACTCCCCCTAAAAAGCGGTAAAGCGGTATCCCGAGCGACTTTGCGGCGGCTCTTGAACAGGCTATAGACACAGCAAGAATTGCATTTGCGCCGAGCTTTGATTTGTCGGTAGTTCCGTCTGCCTTTATCATTGCATTGTCGATTGCGCTGATGTCGGTCATATCAAGCCCCGAAACGGCTTCGTTAATGGTTTCGTTTATATTCATAACGGCAGTTTTAACGCCCTTTCCGCCATAGCGCTGCATATCGCCGTCGCGCAGTTCAAGTGCCTCGAACCTGCCTGTTGAAGCACCGCTCGGAGATTTGCCGAGAGCTACGGTGCCGTCGGTCAGCAAAACTTCGGCTTCTACTGTTGGGTTTCCCCTGCTGTCAAGAATTTCGCGTCCTTTTACTTTTTCAATTTTAACCATAATTTCCTCCCTAATGTTTTTGAAAATAGTTTGGCGGAAAATGGGGGAAATATTCGGCTAGAGGTAAGAGGTAAGAAGTAAGAGGTAAGAAATCACAAGTTATTTTGGAGATAAAGTTGTTTTACATTCAGAGGTAGAAGCTAGAGGCTAGAAACTGTTTTGAGCGACGAACAACGTTAAAATCAAAACCACAAAACGGGCGGGGCACGAAAGTTTTTTGAAAAGGAAACGTTGTTCTCCGCTCAAAACAGCTTCTTGCCTCTTGCTTCCAGCGTCTAGCCTCTATCTTGACTTTCATGAAAAATTGTGCTAAAATTAAAGGGTAAAAAATTGATTTTTCTGAAAGCTCGGTGACATAATGAAAAACGATTTCTCAAAAGGCGCGGTCTGGAAAAATATCCTCTCGCAGTCCGTACCGCTCCTGTTTGCTCAGCTTATTCAGCTATTATACAACGTCGTTGACAGGATCTATATCGGACACTTAGAGGGTATCGGCGACATGGCGCTTACGGGCATAGGTCTCGCGTTCCCGCTCACTACCTTTATCGCCGCCTTTACTAACCTTTTCGGTCAGGGCGGTACTCCCTTGTTTTCAATTGCAAGAGGCGCAGGTGAGGAAAAACGTGCCGAAAAAATTCTCGGTCAAAGTTTTATGCTCCTGACCGTCAGCTCGGTCATTATCATGGTCTTGTGCATGATATTCAGAAAACCCGTTTTATACCTTTTCGGCGCAAGCGACCAGAGCTATGTCTATGCCGACGCGTACCTTAAAATTTATCTTCTCGGCACAACTTTTTCAATGCTCTCAACAGGTCTGAACGGCTTTATCAACGCCCAGGGCTTTCCCAGAACGGGAATGGTAACTATATTTATCGGCGCGGCTATGAATTTAATTCTCGATCCGATCTTTATCTTTGTGTTCGGAATGGGCGTTGAGGGCGCGGCTCTTGCTACTGTAATAAGCCAGGCGGTCTCGGCGGTCTGGGCGGTGTCTTTCTTTTTCGGCAGGAAAACGCTCTACCGAATACGAAAAAGTACGCTCCTGCCCGACCTGCGTCTTATAAAAAGCATTACAGCTCTCGGTCTTGCGGGATTTATAGTTCAGGCTACAAACTGTATGGTACAGGCTGTCTGCACGCGCACTCTGCGTGAATTCGGCGGGGACCTGTATGTCGGAGTTATGACGGTAATAAATTCGGTGAGGGATATTTTCACATTGCCTATTCAGTCGCTCACGGGCGGTTCTCAGCCTGTTATCGGGTACAATTACGGAGCGCGGAAATACGCCCGTGTACGGCAAGGGATAAGGTTTATGGCGCTTGTGGGAATTGCGTATACGCTGGTTGCGTGGGTAATTGTGCTGATGTTCCCGCATTTTATAGTTTCAATATTCACTTCGGACGAAAAACTTATAGAGCTTGGCTCGCATGCTCTGGGGATATACTTCTTCGGATTTTGCTTTATGGCATTGCAGTTCACGGGGCAGTCGTCCTTTACGGCACTGCGCTGTACAAAACGGTCGATATTCTTTTCGCTTTTGAGGAAAGCAATAATAGTTGTTCCGCTTACGATACTTCTGCCGAGGTTTGGAATGGGCGCGGACGGAGTTTTCGCCGCCGAGCCGATATCGAATGTTGTCGGCGGACTTGCGTGCTTTTTGACAATGCTGTTGACACTGTACAGAAAGCTGCCGAAGAATGATGAAGAAACGGCTGAATATGGTGAACATTAAATATATGTTGATTATAAATACATTGTAAATGTACAATATACAATGATTACGACAGAAAAGGAGTCTTCTATATGAACACAAAGCGCGGGATCGCCGCGGTATGTGCGGCGGCGGTATTGTTTTCGGGCTGCGGGAATAATTCAAACCCCGACGCAAATTCTTCCGATAATTCCGAGGTTTATATGAGTTCATCTTCTTCAAGTTCAATTGTTGAAAGTTCAACATCTTCTAGTTCATCGAGTTCATCAATTTCATCTTCAAGTTCATCAAGTTCTTCTGTTGAAACTTCATCATCTGTTGAAAGCTCATCAAGTTCATCTGTTGAAAGTTCAAAAATTTCAAGCTCGTCCGTTGCAAGTTCAAAGCCTGTAAGTTCAGCAGTTGAAAGCAGACCGACCGAAATTCCCGATATCCTGCCCGAAAATATAAGTGAAATAAACGAAAATATTGTCGTTGAAGAAAATGATGAAATAAGAATTGAAAAGGACAGCGCTCTAAGACTTAACAGTGAAATGGAGCTTAACGGCGACCTTTATGTCGAGGGCAGGCTTATTATTGAAGAAAGCGCAAAAATAAGCGGCACGGGAATTTTACATGTTGCAAATTCGTTTGACGACATAGACTGCAAAGGCACTGTAACGGCTAAGATAGACGCGCCCGAGCCCGTCGAGATCGACGGCGTCACATACGTCGGCGGAGTGCTTGTCGCAAACAAAAAATATGCGCTCCCGAAAAACTTCGGAAACGGGCTCAGCAAAGAACTTAATACGGCAGTAAAAGCAATGCGCGCAGATTCGGGATTTAAAATGCCTATTATTTCGGGCTTCAGGAGCTATGCCACACAAGAAAAAGTTTTTGCAAATTGGTGCGCCAAAGACGGAGAAGAAGTTGCGCGGACGTATTCGGCTGTTCCGGGTACAAGCGAACACCAAACGGGGCTTGCGGCGGACATAACTTCCTGCATGGCAAGCTACGCAAAAACTGCCGAAGCGAAATGGCTCGCCGAAAACTGCTATAAATACGGCTGTATAATACGCTATCCCGCCGACAAGGTCGCAATCACCGGCTATATCTACGAGCCCTGGCATATACGATACCTCGGCAAAAGCACCGCAAAGCTCGTTCACGACAGCGGGCTGTGCCTGGAAGAGTTCTTGGAAATAGACGGGTGAGTGCCGGCAGGGTTATTTCAACATATAATGTGGTCGGCTGCCTGTCGACAGTTGACAGTGTACAGTTTAAAGTATGCAGTATTAGGTATCCGCTTCGCGGATAATATTAGATTGTTTTAAGTCAATAGGCACACGAGCAAATCTTTTACGGTTGCGCTCCAAAACGTTTCAGTCCGATAACAATCTGAAAAAGTCCGCCGTAGCGTTTTGCCCGAAGGGCATAATGCGTGGACAACATTTTACTGTTTACTTTACACTCTACACTGTATACTGAAAATCCCTTGCTATGCAATGCATAGCAGGGGATCTTTGACTAACCTTTTAAATATTTTTTAAGCTATATGCAAAAACAACTTTTCGGGGAGCGGCGCATTTTTACGGTTTTGCGCCAGCAAAATTGAATTGCCGTTAGGGCAATTCAAAGTAAAAATACGCAGTGTTGAACCCCGCTGTGAAACAGCGGGGTTCAATGCGTGGTGGGCGCGGGTGGATTCGGACCACCGAAGCGAAACGCAACAGATTTACAGTCTGCGCTTCTAGAGGTAAGAGGTTAGAGGTAAGAGGTAAGAGCCTAAAGGTGGTTTTGAAGATAAAGTTTTTTGTCTATCAGAGAAAGAGGCTAGAGGCTAGAGTTTAAACCCTAGCCTCTTTATTCTAATTATTCGTAATATTATTCAAACAACGTTTTGCCTATTACTGAATACTGTACACTGTACACTGTATACTGAAAATCCCTTGCTATGCTTAGCAAGGGATTTTCGTGGTGGGCGCGGGTGGATTCGGACCACCGAAGCGAAACGCAACAGATTTACAGTCTGCCCCCTTTGGCCACTCGGGAACGCGCCCATTTAGATATAAGATGTAAGAAGTAAGAGGTAAGAATTTAAACTTAACACTTACTTTTCGGGAAATGCGCATTTTTACGGTTTTGCGAGCGAAGCGAGCAAAATCGAATTGCCATTATGGCAATTCAAAGTAAAAATACGCAGCGTTGAACGACGCCGTGAAACGGTGGCGTTCAATGCGTGGAGCTGGTGGACGGATTCGAACCCCCGACCTGCTGATTACAAATCAGCTGCTCTACCGGCTGAGCTACACCAGCATGAATTCCCGACGACTTTAACAGTATACCATATTTCCGAATGGTTGTCAAGCACTTTTTGAAAAAAATTTCAAATTTTAACTTTACATTGTTTTATTTTAATAATGAGTGCAAAAAGGTTTATTTGTCTGTAAAACTCGGTTTCCATGCTTCCTCAACAACTTGTTATGAAATTACATGCAAAAAAATTGCTGAAATTATCAAAAAATTTTAAAAATTGTACTTTTGTCAATGATGTGAGACAAAAAATATAAAAAAATAATGAGAGCAAAATAAAGTTTAGATTACGAATTT
>CANQVE010000053.1 GCA_947627205.1 uncultured Clostridia bacterium
GTACTGCTATAAAAACTATTTATCGAAAAGAACAAGCAAAAAAGAAAACTCCTCACCTCCGAAGTGGAAGTGAGGAGCTGCCCGCTCATATCAAAATCAGCAGGAACATATATAATCTTGCAGAGTTTGATACAAAGCCGAGGAATAATTGAAAAGTGTGCCTTTGCGGTGTAATTTCCGCTTGCGGTGTGAGCAGAAAGCAAAAATCGAGCAGACCGCGCAGGGAGTTCTTGACGCGCGTGCAAAATTTCCCGACAGCTCGCTTGCCGACTTGTATGACGAACTCACAATGCCGCCCGAGCTGCGCTCCGCCCACCGCGCCAACGACAAGGCGGTTATGCAGGCGTACGGCTTTGACCCCGCGATGTCCGAACAGGAGATTGTCGCGGAGTTGATGAAGATGTACAGGGAGCTTGTAGAAAGGTAAAGGCGCTTTTAGAGGTAAGAACCACAAATTCTTACCTCTTTTTATGCGTTATATTCGGTTATTACTGCATACTGTCCCCTGTCTGCTGTCAACTGCCAACCCCCATATTTTTTCAAAAACCCCCTTTACAAATTTGCCCGAAAGTATTATAATAAACTTTTGGAAAAAAGGAGCAATTTTATATGACAAAAGATCTGACCGTAGGAGAGCCGTCGAAAGTTCTCCGAAATTTTTGCCTGCCGCTTTTCGGGAGCGTTATTTTTCAGCAATTGTACAACTTAGCCGACAGCTTTGTCGCGGGAAAGTTTATAAGCGAAAACGCGCTCGCCGCCGTCGGCAACGGCTATGAAGTAACGCTTATTTTCCTGGCGTTCGGAATGGGCTGTAACATAGGCTGTTCGGTCATTGTTTCGAGATTTTTCGGAGCAAAGGACTATTCAAAAATGAAAACCGCCGTTTATACAACTTTTATTTCCTGCGCGGTTCTGTGCGCGGCGCTTATGGCGCTCGGATATTTTTTCTGCGGAGAGCTTCTGGAGCTTATCAAAACCCCAAAAGACATAATTGCCGACTCGGAATTATACCTTAACATTTACATCTTAGGACTGCCGTTTGTGTTCTTTTACAATATCGCAACGGGAATTTTCTCCGCGCTCGGCGACTCGAAAACACCGTTTGTGTTCCTTGCCGCTTCGAGCGTTGCGAACATCGGCGCGGACATTCTGTTTGTAACGGCGTTTGATATGGGCATAGCGGGCGTTGCATGGGCAACGTTTATCTGCCAAGGGATAAGCTGTCTGCTGGCGGTAGTGTTTGTACTGAAAAGGCTTTCGAGGATAAAGACAAGCGAAAAGCCGAAACTGTTCTCGCTTAACATTCTCGGAAGTATCGCACAGATAGCCGTTCCGAGCATTCTCCAGCAGAGTTTTATTTCTGTCGGCAATATAATTATCCAAGGCGTAATAAACTCATTCGGAACGGGCGTTATTGCGGGATATTCTGCGGCGGTCAAGCTGAACAACCTTGTGATAACCTCGTTTACGACGATCGGCAACGGCATTTCAAACTTCACTTCCCAGAACATAGGCGCGGGAGAATTCGAGCGCGTAAAGGCGGGATTTAAGGCGGGACTTAAACTTGTGTGGATGATATGCCTGCCGCTGGCGGTGTTGTATTTCTTTTTAGGCGGGACGCTTGTGCGCATTTTTCTTGACAAGCCGAGCGCAGAAGCGCTTGACACGGGCATAATATTCCTGCGGATACTTTCGCCGTTTTATTTTGTCGTATCGGCAAAACTTGTGTCGGACGGCATTTTGCGCGGTGCGGGGAAAATGGCGAGCTTTATGGCGGCAACATTTACCGATCTTATTTTAAGAGTGGTGCTTGCATGGGCGCTTTCAATACCATTTGAGAGCGTGGGAGTCTGGCTTTCATGGCCGATAGGCTGGACAACGGCAATGGTGATGTCGGTTATATTCTGTCGGAAATTCTTATCAAAAGTCGGAGCGAAAAACAGTTTGCAGGGTAAAGCAAACAGCAAACCGTGATCAAAAAATTTTCCGAAAAAATGAACAAGAGGACAGAACCAAAATTCCGACCTCTTGTTGTAAAAATTCCGCCGTATATAACCCCATTGTAAAAGAAAAACGCCTGCCGCCGTCCTAAAGGAAATGTTTAAGGCAACGGCAGGCGCGCTTTATCATATCTCGGTCACGATAAGCTCCGCTGTTTGATATTTGTCTTTAAAGTCAAGCACTATTTGCGATACTACAATTGTTTTTTCTTCGGGTGACAGCGTCAATGTCTGCTTTAATATTTTATAAGAATATTCGTCTTTCGGGGAAATATCTTTCAGCTTTTCGTCAATTGATTTTCCGAGTTCGTATGCGTCAATTTCGGGAACTTCACGCTTTTCAAAAAGTCCCGTATCATAAGCGTGGAACGCCTGCAGGTCTCCTTTTGAAGTGATACCGACGACAAAACTGTCGCTTGTATCAAACCCGTTTACCTTTTTTGTAAATGAAAAATCATAAACTATTATCCGTCCCTCTCCGTGCTGTCCTATCTCGGCATTTTCTTCCCCGTCTTTATAATACGGGTACTGCGTTTCTTCAAGGACATATTCATCAAGGTCAATATATTCCGAAGCCAGCGACCTTGCTTTTTCCAGAGCTTTGTCGTGTGCATTTTCAATATCCTCGGCATCATATCTGCCCGAAACAGCCTGTGAGAAGAAAATGCCCGCAAATTCTCCCGTTAAAGAGTCAAAGGAAAGTTCGGCATTTTGGTCCTCGGTCAGGTATTTATCTCTCATGTTATGACGGCTTGACGGAATAATTGACCATTCATAAGACGAATAATAATCTTTTTCGTCAAATGTCGCTTGTTTCTGTGCAGGTGCTGTTGAGTTAGTTTCACGTTCCAGCCACCAATTGTTTTCTGTATAAGATATGTATTTTAACGTTTTGCCCGTATCACAGGCAGTAAATGTTATGCAAAGCATTAAGCTGATAATTAGAGCAGATATCTTCTTCATACTTTTCCTTTCATTTTTTCGGCAGTTACAGCACCATGCGGTATATTTTTTTGAACGCTGTTATTTAACCGTTATAGTCAGACGGACCTACCAAGGATTCGGGATCACTCAGCCATATTCTGGCTCCCGGCACATCGGCTTTTATCTCATCTCTTGCTGTCTGAGAATATACCGAGAAAGTAACTCCGCTGTAATCGGGGTGAGTAAAATATGCCCACCAGCATTCAAACAAATCATCGGGATTATTGTCAATATGCCAATAATCAATCCCCGTGCGGGTTTTTAACTCCTCATAATTTAAAACAGAGAAACTGCCTTTAAACATATTGGACGTATTTATGCCGTCGATCTGCGTGCAGACGCCGTCGTCTACGTCTACTACATATCTCCCATAGCCGTTTTCAAATGTATAAACACCCATAGATTCGACACCGCCCCTGATCTCGCCGTATTTTCCTTTCAGCTCGTCAAGCGTCTTTCCAAGTCCCCATACAACATCGCTGTTTATACTTAAAGTCTCCTCAACAGATGCTCCCGTATCAGAGGACTTATCCGTCTTTGAATTCTCCGGAGATGAATTGGTTGTTTCATTCTGACTGTTTAAAGAAGAATTTCCCGAAGTGTTTTGTTTATTATTTTCTGAGCATCCTGTCAAAAGAATTGAAAGAATTATTGCCGAGCTTATGCTTAATAGTTTAAATTTGTTTTTCATAATAATAACCTCCGTTTCATGTATAAATTGAATGTTTTTTTGATTTTGATGATTGCTGAATGTTTTGATTTTCACCTCTTTCTTTTTTGGCTTTGTTAATGGGATTACACAGTTTTTGTTTCATCACCTCCTAAATTTTTTCGAGAAATTTGCTTCTCTGATAGTATAAAGCAAATAATCAGCTTTTTTGTGAGCAATATTTTTAAATAATTTTTTGCATTTTCCGAATGATGAACGGCTTGTACAAAAACCTATTTGTGTTTCTTTTCAAAAGTTATTTTTCTCAATAACGTTATCTCGCCCCATCCCCCTAACCCCCTTCCCCGAAGGGGAAGGGGGAAGTATGCAGGGCGCTGCGCGCCCTGCACCCCGCTTGTTTGGCGGTTTGAACATAACACGTTGTTTGCCGCTCATAACAGTTTCTAGCCTCCAGCCTCTTTATTAGAAAACCAAGCAACTTTTTATCTCAGAAGCTCCCCGAATATCTAAGCTCTTACTTCTTACCCCTAACCTCTAAAAGCAGGGGCGTGGGGGCGGCAGCCCCCACATTTTTCCCCCTTCCCCCTCGGGGAAGGGGGTTAGGGGGATGGGGCGAATTAACGTTATTGAGCGAAACAACGTTTGAAAAGAACCACCTTTCAGGCTATTACCGACTACTGTGCTTTGAACATTGTAAAATATCCGAAAACTTTTTTTGCTTTGAATGCTCACAAAAAGGCGTCTTATACGCTCTTAATTATTAGCAGCACTATTGTAACACTATTAGTCGTATTATGAAAGACCATTATAATAAGGAGTTGATTATATGATTTCGGGCGCCTTGGCAATTCTTGAAACAGACAAGCAGCGAAATGAACTGTCAGAATTTTATAAGGAAAACAAGACTCGTTTATACCGATTTGCATTTTCAAGGTTACATAACCGCGAATCTGCCGAGGACGCTTTACAGGAGGCTTTTTTGAATATATGGCTATCCCTTTTAATCATCAACCGTAAACGCCATCATAGAAATTATAAGACGGTCAAATAAAGAAGTAAAGTT
>CANQVE010000054.1 GCA_947627205.1 uncultured Clostridia bacterium
AGTTTGTGATTGGACTTATCGAGATCGAGTGCGATCTGACACAAAGAGCAGGTCTGTCTGAGCAACCCGAAACAGCCATTGTGAACGAGTTTGAGGACAGTTCTGAGCAGTCAGAGGGTAGTAACACCAAGGAACAGTCCGAGGACGATTTTGAGGACGTTTCCGAGTAAGAAAACGAGGACGAGGAACTTGACGATGAGGAAGTTGAGGACTTGGACAATGAGCCGAGCGAAGATGAGGAATTCGAAGATTTTGATGATGATGAAAGCGAGTCCGAGTGTCAGGGAATGGCGATGGGGATGTAATAAAGCTGAAATAAATTGTTGAGAGGTTTCGAAAAATGTTCTATAATTCAATTATAGAAGACGGATTAAAAAATCTTTTTTGTAAAGGTTAGACATTTAGAAATAAGAGGTAAGAATTTGAGATTCTTACCTCTTATTTCTTTTATAACAAACTTGCTTTAACAAGGAAACAACCTTTCGGTTTGAACTCTTACTTTTAAATTGTATGCCAAGCGTACAATGCGACTTAGGGGCTATTTCTACAGTCTAAAACTTGTTTTCTTGTACAGAATGAGAGCATGCTGATAAATCCTGCAAGTTTTGCGCTTAACATTTCACTTTTGTCAGACGTTTCATTTAGCCAGCACCTCATAAGCCTGCCGATTTTTTTCGATCAGGCGCTTGGAAATCGCCATGACGTCTTCGTCGGGGCTAAGCTGTTCGGACTCTGCCTGACAGAATTCTATGACAAGATAGCGCGGCACATCGTTTTTGAGAATAACCGCAGCACCATTTTCATCAACAAGACGGGTTACTTTTGAAAAGTTTTGATTGGCTTCCGTAATGGAAATCAGCGTATTAGTGTTGATCGTCATTTTACTTACACCTCCGGTTTCATTATACACTGCAAACAGGAGAAATTCAACACATTTCGGAATATTTTTAAACAAGTATGAAAGGAAAAATGTTGATACACTCCTTGTTTTTATTATACAACTTTCTAATTTAGGTCGTTTTTACGCTTTAACCTTTTATTTTTTCAAACTTCCCCTTGCTGATCGAGCAGACGCTGTCGCACAGAATATTTATATCGTCGGAGTTGTGCGATGTGAGGATTATGGTTTTGCCCTCTTTTTTAAGCGACAAAAGAAGATCTCTTATCTCGCTTACGCCGTCGTCGTCAAGGGCGTTCATAGGCTCGTCGAGGATAAGCAGATCCGGCTCCTCCATTATTGCCTGGGCAAGTCTGAGACGTTGTTTCATGCCCAGCGAATAGGTAGAAACACGTTTTTTCATCGCATTTTCAAGACCAAGATCTCTAAGAACTTCTATTATTTTTTCTTTGCTGATTTTCTTTCTAATATCAGCGAGGTAGAGCAGGTTATTAAGCCCCGACATACTGTTTATAAATTCGGGCGAGTTTATGATAACTCCCGCGTTGTCAACGAAATCAATGTCCTTTTTCAGTTGCTTGCCGCGTATGGTTATATTGCCGCTGTCGGGATAAGCAAAGCCTGCGATTAGCTTTAACAGAACGCTTTTCCCGCTGCCGTTTCTTCCGATAATTCCATAGCATTTCCCTTTTTCAAAGGCGAAATCAAAATTCTCTAAAATCGTTCTGTCCTTGTATTTTTTGCTTACATTTTCAAGTGTGATGATGTTTTCCATATTATTCTCCTGTCAAATTGATTTTGGTTCACGTCTGAATACAAAATAAAGTACTAAATATAACGCAATGTAAACGCCTGTCGCTACAAGCTGATTTACAATGTTTCCCATAGTTACAGCTCCCGTTTTCAAAAGGCTGTCGGCAAATACTATAACAGCCGATGCCGCAGCCATTATCGAAAGAGAGAACTGATAGTCGCGCTTTCGTATCATTGCCAGAAAGACAAGCTCAATAAGCATCAAAAGCACGAATGTCTTTACTAAAAATATCGCTGTGTTAAAAATGTTTTCTGCTAACGTTTCGCCTATGACCGAATTAAAACTTGTCAATGCCTTTGAGTTTACAAATACTATGCTCAAAGGTAAAAGCGCGGTCATTAAGACAAATTCCAGCGCGTTCAGAGCATTTTTGAGATTGCAGGAAAAGAAATATTTTTCATATTTCCCATAACGGATAAGCTCCATTTGGTTCATTCCCGCATAATAATTTCTTGCAGAGGACGAGCAGTAAATAACTCCGAAAAACAACAGCAGAAAAAAGTGCATTGCGCTTATGATGTTCCAATTTATGTTATATTGAGAGAACTTTTCCGAATTGAAAAACAATATGTTCAGATAGTCAAAGAAACCCGCATCGGTAAATTGCAGGATCCCCGAACCGTTGAGCAAAAAGACCGAAACCGCGCAAAGAAATATATACAATATTATCAAGCTAAGCATATTCCCGTTTTCCTCTCATTAGTGCAAAAATTAAACTGTCGCAATAATAATTATTTTATTCACGATCTTTCTCCTATAATTCTTTAACACTTTTCCGATACCGGCAGAGAAAAAGTGATAATACCGCCGTTTATGATCTTAAACAGCGTAAACGTCTTTTCGTTTTTGCTTTACGGTAAATTCCCTGTAAAGAGTGATCAGGCTGAATATCAGCGGCGGCAGAAGCGGGATAATGACCTGCGGGATAGACACCCAATTGCGCGCCCCCGACATTATAGGATAGCTAGGAGCAAAAAGATCAAGATCAATAGTCATTCCGCCGAAAAGTTTTATTTCTCCCAAGCCCGAAAGAATTATATTGAAGACAAGATAATATACGGTCGGGATTATAAGGCACAAAAAGTCTTTCTTTGTGTAAAAAGATATACAAATTGAAAACAGTCCGTACACAAAGCAGAATACAAAATATTTCCAGAACCCGTCTACCACAAAGAACATAAACATATTATCATGTACAAAATTACTTCCGAAGATCTCCGGCATAAACACACGGCCGCCTGCTGATTCGGGATTTATTCCCCATATAAGACCTGCAGTCAGAAAGACCATATAGCCAAGAAACAATACCGTACAGCCTATAATAAGCTGTCTCAGCATCGGCTTTAAAACCGCTTTCTTATAGCTTTCCTCTCGTGCGTATGATAAATTGAACATTCTTTTTTCACGCAGAAAAGGAAGAGTAATAAACGATGACAAAAGCGGTATCAAGATCTGCATGAAAGAAAATCCCCAAACGGCATAAGAAAATAAACCCGTAACGGACCTGATATATTCCCAGGCGGGTATTCCCCGGTATTCTTCCATTATTTTGGAAAACTCTAAAATGTTAAATAGGTCGCAAGTGAGCGCCCAGCTAAAAAAGCTCACAATAGGGACAAACAAAAAAGCTATAATGTTGTACTTGTTGAGTATTGCTTGTTTAAACGTAGTGTTCATTATTTTTTTCCTTTCATAGTATAAAGATTTCTGCAGAACATATAAAAAGCCTCGTGCCACCGGTAAAGCCCGAATTTTCACTTTCCATACGATCTACTGCCATTATAGCACTTTATTAAAAGAAATGCAATAGAGTTTTTTGTGAAATATAATGCCGATTGTTATGTTACAATAGATGTGAGACAAAAGGTATAGAAAAAGTGGTTGAGATATGTTAAAATAAAGTTGTCACACC